>NZ_PQBR01000024.1:0-21686 GCF_002911615.1 Microbacterium sp. CJ77
GCCGGGTACATCTAGTCGGTCGCTTGGGCGCTCTGCGGCAGGGACTCCGTCAGCGAGTCATGGCCCGGCGGCGTGTCGCTCGAACAAACACGCGAGGAGTCTCGCCGGTGGGCGACCATTAACGGCGCCGGCGCGTGTGTGGCGACCGGGTGCTTCTCTATGTCTTGGGTGAAGCCAGCTAGGGGAGATGCTGAGGCTGTCCCTCGCGAGAACGGGTGATGGCGAATCGCGTAAGCCTGACTGCCGCGTGGCGACAGGCGGCGACGTCGGTCGCGCCGGCCAATCGAAGCTCCAAACTGATCAGCCCCTCGGGCCAGGCCGAGGGGGCGGGCGCGGTAGCCAGATTCGCGCGAGCAACATGCAAAGACTGACGGTCAACGGGCCAGACTCTGGGGTGCCTCATTCGTGGAAAGGCTCAGGACGTCCTGGGGTGGGTGAGATCACGTCCGGACTACTCAAAGCCGCGCCCTGCAATCTGTCGACGACCGCGTCGCTATGGCCTCGTTTTCAACCGTCGCCAACACAATCGACGAGTGAGCTGTGTCTTATCGGCTACAGCCCACCCCTCCGATCGAGCGGCGCCGCTCGAGCGGAGCAGTGGCGGCCGAAACCGCGGTCGCTAGTTGGCGTCAGCCAGTGATCGTCAGCGGATGCTTAGAGCGAAGATCGCTCCGAGTGCGACTAAAGCGGCTAGCAATGTGGACATCGCCCCGAGCGCCAGCGCTCGCCCTCCGGTGGCGAAGAGCTTCCGAACGTTGACTGCAAAGCCTAGGCCGAGCATCGCGGCAGTAAGAAGGAGATTCGCGCCAAACTCCAGCACGGCGAGGACCTCGGCCGGAAACGGAACGAACGTCCTGAGAAGAACTGCCGCGAGAAATCCAGCGACGAACAGCGGCAGCACCGGAGGTCTACCGACGGCGGTCGCTGTCCCGAAGCGTCGTCCACTTGTTGCACTGACGATCGCGATGAGGGGGGCAAGCATCACGACTCGGCCCAGTTTGGCTATCGTCGCGAGTGCAAGTGCCACCGATGAAACGAAGCCCCCCGCCGCGACGACTTGTGCGACCTCGTGGACGCTCGCACCGATCCATAGCCCCGCTTGAAGATCGCTGAGCCCAAGTGCTCGGGACAGGGCAGGAATCGCGAACATGGCCACAGTGCCGAAGATGGTGACGAGAGCAACCGCTTGCGCGGTCTCTTCCTCGTGCTTTCCCTCCCTATCAACCACGCCGCTCATGGCGGCAACCGCCGAAGCGCCGCAGATGGAGAATCCCGTCGCAATCAGCATCCGTGTCACACGTGACACTCGGAGCAGGCGCCCGATGGCGAGAGTTCCCAGAAACGTGCCTGCGACTGTCAGGACGAGAACGAAGATTCCTCCCCATCCGATCACCATCAGACTCGTAAGCGACAACTTAAACCCAAGAAGCACGATCCCGATGCGCAGAAACTTCCTCGACGCCTCCGAGATCGGCCTGCTCGCAGCGGCTGGAACAACGCGGGCATTCCCGACCAGCACCCCGAGGCAGATCGCGATTAGCAGCGGCGAAACCCCCGGAGTGAGCGCCGTGGCGAACATCGTCGCCGCGGCTATTGAAAGTATCGCGATTGCGACGAACAGGGGCACAGTCCGCTGGGACACCGAAGTAGTCATGCGATCAGACTGACCGGTGACATCACATGACAGAAGGGTCAAACGGCTGGCGCGCATATAGACTGTATCTATGGGAGGTGAGAATCCAAACGCACTACCCGACGCGGTCGAGCTGGATGCTCGGGTGACCCTCGCAGTGTTGCGGCAACTCGTAGCCCTTCAAAGACTTGGATCCATTAGCGCGGTCGCGCGCGACCTCGGAGTGAGTCAGCCGACCGTCTCCATGAACTTGTCGAGGCTCGAGGACGCACTCGGCGTGTCCATCATTCTGCGTTCAGCCCGGGGCAGCACGCTCACGTCCGCGGGCGAAGCGATCGCGACCGCGGCGACTCCGCTCGTCGAATCAGCGCGCGAGCTTGCGCAGCGAATCTCGTGCTTGCCAAGTCTCACCAAAACGCCGCTGCGCATCGCCGCAAGCCTGACCATCGCTGAGCACCTGGTTCCTAGGTGGCTCGCGGATCGTCGGATTGCCGGCGTTATACCTCCGGCGGCCGCCACGCTCTGTGTTGGGAATTCGTCAGAAGTGATGAATTGGCTTCACGACGGGCGAGCAGACATCGGTTTCGTGGAGGGCAATCGGATCGCGCACGGTCTCGATAGTGCGCTTGTCGGCGAAGATGAGCTGGTGGCAGTCGTTTCTCAATCACACCCATGGCGATCTTGGGCGGAAGTGAGAGGCAGCGAACTCGCTCAGAGCGGTTTGGTTCTTCGCGAGCGCGGGTCAGGCACTAGAGAAGTGATGGAGGCCGCCTTCGCCCGCGCGAAGATCAGCCTTCCGACGACTCTGCCGAGCTTTGGCTCTACCGCGGCCATTCTCACCGCCGTTCGCTACGGGGGCGCCGTCGCGGTGGTCTCATCGCTCGCGATCGCCGATGAGGTTGCCGCACGTGAGCTCGTCGCGTTGCGGGTATCGGACGTTGATCTCCGCAGACGGCTTAGCGCCGTGTGGAGCCGCGGAGCGAGCCCGCGTCCGGATGCGGCCGCGGTTGTCGCGAATCTCGTCGCCGCCCATAGAAGGTCGACCGACTAAACCATGTGGTCCGTCAGGACCCGTTCGACTAACCGAAACAGACGGCAGCTCGTCGGTAACGCTGGCTGGTGATGCTCTTCACTGAGCCGATTGCCTCCGCGAGGTCGGCTGTCACGATGGTCTCTCCGCGCAGAGACACCATCCGCCCCCATTCGCCACGTGCTGCGGCGTCGACAGCTGCCGCGCCGAACCTCGCCGCGAGCACTCGATCGTAGGCAGTCGGCGTCCCACCGCGTTGAATGTGTCCGAGCGTGGTGGCTCGCGTCTCAATGCCCGTCCGACCCTCGATCAACCTCGCCAGCAACTCACCGACGCCGCCGAGTCGCGGGCGTCCGGAGGGCTCGTGGCCTCGTTCGGCAACCACCCCGACATCGCCGAGTGGAAAACCTTCGGCGACTACCACCAGGGGAGGTTGGTGTCGCTCACGCGCCGACTCGACCCACCCGATCACTTGCTCGATGGACGCCGGCTGTTCCGGAATCAGGACGGCGTGAGCTCCCGTTGCGATTCCTGAATGCAGCGCGATCCACCCAGAATCGCGACCCATCACCTCGACGACCATGCAGCGAGCATGAGATGCCCCAGTCGTGAGAAGACGATCCATCGCGTCAGTCGCGATCTGAACGGCCGTGTCGAAGCCAAAGCTGTAATCCGTCCCATTGAGGTCGTTGTCAATCGTCTTCGGAACGCCGACAACATTGACGCCCGTACGGACAAGCGCGTGCGCGGCCGAGAGTGACCCCTCGCCTCCGATCGCGATAATCCCGTCCAGAGAATTGTCGGAAATTGCGCGTTTGACCCTGGAGCCGGTGGGGTCTGCATCGAGCGGATTCGTCCGCGACGTTCCGAGGATCGTGCCACCTAGCCCGGCAATGCCTCTGGTGCTGTCCTCCGAGACCGGTATGACGTCGTTTTCGACGACACCACGCCAGCCGTTACGGAAACCGACAAGTTGCCCTCGGTGCTCGCGGGACAACCGGATATGAGCGCTCCTGATAACCGCGTTCAGCCCAGGGCAGTCGCCTCCACTGGTGAGTATCCCAAGTCTAAGCATCAGCGCTCCAACCGAAAAATGGACGAACTGTCCGAAACTAGTGTACATTGATCACTCGGGACGCGGCACCGGAGCTTTTCGGTGCGAACCGTAGCAACACGACCCGCAGAGTGGAGAGTCATGTCAGTCGCCAAAGTTGTCAGGCTGCGGGTTGATCCCCAAGCCTCGCGAGCCTTGGATGCCGTCCTTGAGGATGCGCAGAGCGCTTTCGCGGCTGAGGTAGGGCTCGTGCATTGGGGCATCTACGCGGGCGCCGCGGATAACGAGCGCATACTCGTCGAAGTGTTCGCAGATGAGAATGCCGTGCGCGAGCACGACGACTCCCACCACGTCCAGACATTGATCGCGGCGTTTGAGTCCCTCGAAGTTGAGGTCGTTGCGAACGAGCAACTGACGCCACCGACAGCTTCTTCAACGGAGCGAGCTACTAAGGAGAACTCAAAGTGAGTCAGCATCTGTTCATCACGGGTGGGTCAGGGTACCTCGGGCAGGCCATCGGGCAGCGCCTCTTGCGGGCCGGACACAGAGTCTCGAGCCTCGTTCGATCCGAGAGTGGCGCGAAGTCACTCTCTGCGTTGGGAATCACACCGGTCCTGGGTGGACTGGACGACGTGGCTTCCCTCGATCTGGAGTCGTACGACGGTGTGATTGACACCGCGACCGCCGATCACGCCCCATCGACGGCGGCGTTCCTGTCCGCGCTCGCCGGCAGCGAGCGTCCCTTCATTCGCACCAGCGGAACGGGCGTGTACACCGACTTGGGTGGCGGCGTGCGCTCTGAAGTCGTCTACCGCGAAACCGACCGTTTCACTCCCGCCCCGGTCGTCTCCGCGCGCTACCAGTCTGACGAGCTCGTGCTCGGCGCGAGGGATCAGGGCATCCGGACGATTGTCATTCGCCCGGCGATGGTTTACGGCGATGGAGCGTCAGAACAGCTGCCGCTCCTCTTGCGATACGCCCTGCGGACCGGCCGGTCTATCTACGCGGGGTCGGGCGAGAACCGCTGGAGCAATGTCTACCTGTATGACCTTGCTGAGTTCTACCTTCTTGCGCTCGAGAAGGCTGCACCTGGGAGCGTCTACAACATTGCTTCGGGCGAATGCGAAATGCGTTCGATTGCTGAGGGGATTGCCGAGGTGCTCGGACTGGGTGAAGCCGAGGGCGTACACATCGATGAGGCGCGCGCCGAACTCGGTGAGCGATGGGTCGACGTGGCGTTGGCCAGCAACAGTCGGGTTGACTCGACGAGCGCTCGAACTGACCTCGGATGGGCGCCGGTCGGCCCGAGCCTGCTGGAGGACCTGGTGCGTGGATCGTATCGACGGGTGTGGGCAAGCAAGGGCGATCCGCACGATCACGTCACCGCTAAGGGCTGAGCGATGATCTCGCTGGATCTGCGAGGGCGACGCGCGCTTGTCACTGGCTCGACTCGGGGGCTGGGCTTCGCTATGGCCGCGCGCCTCGCGGAAGCGGGGGCCTGCGTCGGAGTCAACGGGCGAAGTGTCGACTCGGTCGAGAGTGCGTTGGAGAAGCTCCGCGAGTTAGTCCCCAACGCCGAGTTCGACGGTGTCGTCGCGGACCTTGTCTCCATCGATGCTGCCCGAGCTGTCGAACGACAGTTCCCGAACATCGACATTCTGGTCAACAATGTTGGCGTCTATCAGGTCGGAGACGCTCTCTCGACCTCGGACCAGGTCTGGGCTGATCACTTCGACACGAACGTCCTCACGGGAGTTCGAATGACCCAGGTGGCGCTGCCTGGAATGCTGGAGCGTGGGTGGGGACGAATCCTCTTCATCGCGAGTGACGCTGCTGTGTCGGTTCCCAAGGACATGGTGCACTACTCCGCCTCCAAGACCGCTCTCCTCGCCGTGGCTAGGGGCTTTGCGAAGGCAACCGCTGGGTCGTCGGTCACCGTGAACTCGGTGATTGTCGGTCCTTCAGAGTCGGAAGGGCTGCGCACTTTCGCGGCCGGCCTTGTGGGGGACGAGCTGCCGTGGGGCGAAGCCCAGGCAGCGTTCATGAGAGAGCATCGCCCGCTGTCGCTCATTCAGCGGGTGATTCGCCCGCAAGAGGTCGCGAACATGATCGTCTACCTCAGCTCTGACCTTGCGTCCGCGACGACAGGCGGCGCGATCAGAGTCGATGGTGGCTACGTCGACGCCATCACTCCGTAGCCGCAGATTCCCCGATCTGAGAGGCGACATCCTGCAGCGCCTCGACGAGCTGCGCCTCTCGTCCGATGACGTCTGCTCGCCGGCCTGCCACCGATAGCGCCGCGAGGAACCCCCCCGACGGATCAAGGACTGGTGCAGCAACGGCACCCACCCCGACCGTCACGTCTTCGTCGGAGACGCAGTAGCCACGCTCGCGGCTCAACGTGACGTCAGCGAGAATCGCGTTCTTACTCTCGAGCGAGTTGCTGGTCAGACGCTCGGGGTGGTGCGCATCGAGGTACGCCCCAGGATCTTCTGGGCCGAAGGCGAGTGTGATTCGTCCGACGCCTCCAAGATGAAGCGGCAGACTGCCGCCGGGTTCGAGAACCAGAACCTGGACACCCTGGCCGTGCAGCCTCCGAATGCATACAGTTCGGTGCTCGCGCGGGACACTGAGAAACACCGTCAGGTGGGTGAGGTCGCGCAGCTCACGGAGAAGATCATCTCGATGGAACCAGGGTGCTGCCGTAGCGAGTGCACGGTCGCCGAACAACAGCCACTTGGTACTGAGGGAAGTCGTGCCATCAGGCAGTTGAGTCCCGAGTCCGTCCTGGACAAGTGCCGCCAGCAGCCGATACGCGCTGGGGCGCGGAATGCCGATCTCTTTGGCCAGTTCAGGTGGCGTCATGGGCCCGGACCGCGCAAGGACCTCAACCGCTGATTTGAGCGAGGTAAGTACTCGACTCGGCTTGTCCGGCTTAGGCATCGCGGTACCCAAGAGACGATGACACGTCCATGGCTTCGCGCCGGACGAGCTCCCCGAACGCTTCCGCGGCGGAGAAGTTCTCCTGAACCTTGAGAGCACTCAAGGTGACCGAGGCTGTGACAACTCCGCGATGGTCTCGCACGGGTGCCGCTACGCTCACGACCCCGGCAGTAATATCACCATCTGATTCGGCGAGGCCAGTCTCGCGTATCCGACTCAACTCAGACTCCAAACGTGCGGCATCGGGCTCGGTTATCGGATTCGACTGTGATCCGCGGAGCGCTCTCAAGTACGCCCGCCGGAACTCGTCCGAAGAGAACGCCAAGATCGCACGAGGACCGGCTCCGAGATGAAGTGGCAAGGACCCGCCGATCGCCAGCTCGGCTGTTCGGATGTACTTACCGTCGACTCGTTCGATGCACACTGCTCGTTGTCCGTCTGGGACGCAAAGATATGCGGTCTCCGAAGTGGCATCAGCGAGACGGGCGAGCGACGACCTCGCTACCGCCCGCAAGTCCAGTGTCGAGGCGATCGCCTGTCCGATGGCAATCAGATCAACGCCAAGTCGGGCGGGGGCGCCTTTACGGCCGCTTCGCTCTATCCAACCAATCGATTCAAGGTTGTTGAGCATGCGGTAGACGGTCGTGATCGGCTCGTTCAGCTGCGAAGCCAGATCCGATGCCGTGAGCTCGCCGCGAGACGCGAGTCGCTCGAGGACTCGGGTGGCCTTTGAGACCGCGCTCATGCCTGCGCCGTCAGCATCCAAAGTCGTTGGCGACACCGTCGTCCTTCCATTTCCTGGACAAACTCTACAGATGGGGGGACTTGCCGTCTAGCGCCCTGGGACCAGAAAAACCCAATTTATGAACAGTCTGTCCGATTTAGTAGACAGAAGCTCAGCTTCTGAGTTATATTTCCGAGGTAATCAACCACCTGACGCGTTGAGGTCCTGGAAACAGCGACATGGCGTCACCCGCAAGGAAGCGAACGAAGATGGCCAGTAAGGCAGTGAAGCCGAGCCCCATCACGGCTGACCTCTTCACGTTGGCCGGCCAGACCGCCGTGGTCACGGGCGGTGGCTCTGGCATCGGTAAGGCGATCGCGCTGGGTCTAGCCCAACGTGGCGCGAACGTCGGGATCGTGGACTTCGCTGCAGAAGGAGCCGCTGAGACTGCCGCGCGCGTGGCTGAGATGGGCGTTGGCTCGCTCGCGATTGCCGCCGACGTCACCGACGAAGACGGCATGACTTCCGCGGTCGAGAAGACCGTGCATGCGCTCGGGCCCCTCTCACTGGCGGTGAATGCCGCGGGCATTGCTCAGGCCACGCCTGCATTGGAACTCAGCGCGGAGCAGTTCGAGCGTCTCTACAGGATCAATGTGATTGGGCTCTTCAGGAGTTGCCAGGCTGAGGCCCGCGCAATGATGGCATCCGGTGGAGGGTCAATCCTCAACCTCGCATCGATCAGCGGCATCGTCTCGCACCGCGAGATGCTCCAGGCGCACTACAACAGCTCGAAAGCCGCCGTGGCGCACCTCACGCGTTCGCTCGCCACCGAATGGGCCGCGCACTCGATTCGCGTGAACGCGCTCTCGCCCGGGTTCACCTTGACCCCCATGAACGCTCGCGCCGAAGTCGCATCAATGCGCGAGGAAATCAGCGAGAAGATCCCGACGGGTCGTTTCGCTGAACCGGAGGAGATGGTGGGGCCAGCGGTCTTCCTCCTCTCGAATGCAGCGTCCTACTGCACAGGCGTGGACCTCGTGGTCGATGGCGGGTACACGCTCCTATAACTAGGGCGCTCTGCGCCCTACAAAGCTCACCCGATGGGTGAGGTCCCTTACCAAGGAAGGTAGAGAGTCGATGTCGATTCGATTTGGATACAACAGGCGACGCCCGATCGCCATTGCTATCGGCGCGCTCGCCACAGCAGCAGTTCTCGCTCTCGCAGGTTGCTCCAGCGGAGGCGACGGCGGAGACAGCGGCTCCGGCGATGGCACCAAGAAGAAGATCGGCGTGTCGATGTCGTTCGTCAACCAGTTCTATGCCGCCGTTCAGGAAGGCATGGAAGACGAGGCGGAGAAGCAGGGCTATGAGCTGGTAATCCTGAACGCGCAGGGCAATAGCTCCACTCAGGTCAACCAGGTCCAGAACCTCGTCAGCCAGGGTGTCGGATCGCTCATCTTCATCCAGCTGGACTCCGCGTCCGGCGGAGCGTCGGTCAGCCAGGCGAACGACGCCAGCATTCCGGTGATCGCCGTGGACCAGCTTCCCGCCGGCGGGGACTACGTGACCTTCATCGGCAGCGACAACGTCGCCATGGCCGAGCAGGCGTGTGACTATCTCGCGGAGCTGCTCGATGGTTCTGGCAACATCGCGATCGTTGAGGGCATCCCGGCCTCGTCCACCCAGATGCAGCGCGCTGAGGGCTGCCAGACGTCGCTCGACGCGAACCCCGACATCAACGTGGTCAGCACCACTAGCGCCGACTGGGATCAGAACAAGGCCGTCAGCGTTTTCGCCAACGTCCTCACCGCGAACGAAGATCTGCAGGGTGTCTTCGCTCAGAACGATGACATGGCTCTGGGTGTTGCTAGCGCCGCGGAGACTGCCGGTCGCAGCGGCCTGAGTGTCGTCACGATCGACGGGTTCCCCGCCGTGTACGACGCCATCGAGAAGGGCGCGATCTCCGCGACGATCAGCCAGCAGCCGTATCTCGAGGGTCAGCTCGCCGTGCAGAATGCCATCAAAGCGATGAACGGTGAAGAGGCGGACATTCAGAAGGACCAGATCCAGGAGTCGATTCTGGTCACGAAGGACAACCTCGAGGAAGCACGAGCCGCGAAGTACTTCGGCTCGCAGGGCTGATATCCCACCCATCCATGAATGGCTTGCCGGCTCCGGATCTGTTGCTGGAGCCGGCAAGCCAGAGGAGTAGAAGGTCATGAGCGAAACGACGAACAAGCGAGTTCTCACCGCAACCGGCATCACCAAGCGTTACGGCGACACCACTGTCCTGCATGGAATCGATTTTTCGATTGAGGCGGGGTCGGTCGTCGGGCTGATCGGTGAGAACGGCGCCGGGAAGTCGACGCTCAGCTCCATCATCGCGGGGATCAAGCGACCCGATGCAGGGTCGATGACGATCGATGGACAGCCGTACGCGCCAACCGGTCCGCTCGAGGCGTTGAACTCCGGGGTGGCGATCATCCATCAGGAGATCAAAATGATCCCTGAACTCTCCGTCGCCGAGAACATGTTCCTCGGACGCCTGCCCACGCGGGGCGGCCGTGTCGCGACGCGGCAGATGGTCACCGAAGCACGAGCCGTGCTCAAGGACCTCGGTGTGACTCTAGACCCGCGTCGACCGGTCGCCGGTCTTTCGACCGCCACACAGCAAGAGATCGAGATCGCCCGAGCCATCTTGCGGCGTCCCTCTTTTGTGATCTTCGACGAGCCTTCCGCCTCGCTTGGCCAGAACGAGACCAAGCGTGTTCTCGAGCAGATCGAGGTGCTGCGGTCGCGCGGTACTGGCGTGGTCTACATCAGTCACCGCTTGGATGAGATCTCCGCCATCGCCGACCGCGTGTTCTGCTTGCGCGACGGTCGAAAAGTCGGTGAATGGCCGGCGAAGGAAATCGACCGCAATGGCATGATCCGAGCAATGGTCGGCCGGGAGCTTTCACAGCGGGACGTCGCACCCCCACCTCACGATGAGGAAGTAGTAGCTGCCGTGGAAGGACTGTGCTCCGACCGCTTCGACAACATCACCTTCGAACTCCGTCGCGGAGAGATCTTCGGGATGTCGGGTCTCGTCGGTGCCGGCCGGACAGAGATCGTGCGGTCACTTGCGGGCGCGGACCGCTTCTTCTCGGGCACGGTCGCGGTGAATGGTCGCGTCGTGAAGATCCGATCGGTGTCTGATGCCGTGTCCGCGGGTATCTACATGGTCCCCGAAGACCGGAAGACGCAGGGGTTGAACCTCAACCGAACCAGCGCTGAAAACATGGCGCTGCCCTGGGAGTCCCGGCTCGTCCCGCGGGGATTCGTCACCATCCGTTTCCTGAATCGGCTCAAGAAGCGGATGACGAAGGAGCTCGACATCCGAGGCAATCTCGACAAGCCGGTCGGGTTGCTGTCTGGTGGGAACCAGCAGAAAGTGCTTCTCGCTAAGTGGCTGGTCCGCACCCCGAAGGTGCTCATTCTGGACGAGCCGACCCGAGGAGTGGATGTCGGCGCCAAGGAAGCGATCTACGAGATCATTCGCGACCTCGCCTCCCAGGGCGTAGCGGTCATCGTCGTCTCTTCCGAGCTAGAGGAAGTCCTCATGCTCTCCCACCGCGTGATGGTCGTGGCAGGCGGACGCCAGCGAGCCGTCCTGTCCCGCGAAGAAGCAACCCCTGAGCGCGTCATGCAGTTGTCAGTGTCCTGACTCGCCTCGCCAACATTCCTTAGGAGTTCTCATGTCTACCCCAGTCACCGACGACACGGCCACCAGAGCAAATACCGGCACCACGCCGAGTACCTCCGCGATTCGCGTCGCGCAGGTGAGGAATCGCCTGAAGGTCCTCTCGGGACCGCTCATCGGACTGATCCTGCTCATCGTTGCGATGTCGTTCTTGTCGCCGGTGTTCCTGACCCCGAACAACCTGGTGAACATCATGGTTCAGGTGTCCTACATCGGCATCATGGCGGCCGGTGCGACCCTGGTCATCATCCTTGGCGGGATCGACCTGTCCGTCGCAGCCGTGCTCGGGTTCAGCTTCATGGTCGTTGCTGTGACCTATCAGAACCTCGGTTGGCCGTTCTGGCTCTCCATCATCGTTGGTCTCGCCGTCGGTGCCGGCATCGGCCTTCTCAACGGCATACTCATCGCCTACGGAGACATCCAGCCCTTCATTGCGACCCTCGCCACGATGTTCGCCGCGACCGGTTTGTCGCTCTACCTCACCAACGGCACCCCCATTCTTGGACTGCCTGACTGGTTCCAGGGGCTGTCGCAGTTCCGCCTGGCGGGGATCTCGCTGCAGGTTTACCTCATGCTCGCTGTATTCATCGTCGCTGGATTGTGGCTGCGCTACCGTCCCGCGGGTCGCTCGCTTTACGCCATCGGCAGCAACGAAGAGGTCGCCCGCCTGTCGGGCATTCGAGTCAAGCGGATGCAGCTGCGCGTCTACGCGATCGCCGGGTTGCTTGCCGCTGTGGCAGGCCTTGTGGTGGGCGCCCGTCTGAACGCGGCACAGCCTGGTGCTGGCAACTCCAGCGACTTGCTCAGCGTGATCGCCGCGGTTGTCATCGGTGGGGCGAGCCTCGCCGGTGGTATCGGGTCGATGTGGGGAACGTTCGTTGGACTTCTCATCATCGGTGTCCTCAACAACGGGCTCACGCTGCTGAACGTGTCCCCACATCTGCAGCCGGTCGTCATCGGTGCGGTCATCATCCTCGCGGTGCTGAGCGACGGTCGCCTCATCTCGATGATCCGATCCCGCGGCCGATCCACCGCGCACTGACGAAAGGGCAGCTAGGAATGTGGGCACTTGATCTCTTCGCAGGCAAAGTTGTCGCCGTCACCGGCGCTGCATCTGGCATCGGTGCGGCTATCGCCCGACGCTTCCTGGAGGCGGGCGCAACGGTGGCGGCGGGAGACCTGCAGATTGAGCTCTTCGCTCGCCTGGAGCAGGAGCTGGGCTCCGATCTCAGTCGTCGGCTCGTCCCGTTTTCGATCGACGTTTCTGATCCTCAGTCCGCAGACGCGTACATCACCGCCATAGTGAGCAAGCTCGGTCGGCTGGACGTACTGGTCAACAACGCCGGCATCGCCCCAGTCGGATCGGTGACCGAGACCACAGATGATCTGTGGCGGAAGGTGATGTCCGTAGATGTGGACGGCGTCTTCTACGTCTCACGGGCAGCGCTGCCGCACCTCGAGACCGCTGGCGGAGCCATCATCAACACCGCGTCGGTGTCCGGGCTCGGTGCTGACTTCAACTACGCCGCCTATAACGCCGCGAAAGGCGCCATTGTCAACTTCACCCGCAGCATGGCGATCGACTACGGCAAAGCGGGTGTGCGCGTAAACGCCATAGCTCCCGGTCCCGTGCGCACACCGCTCCTGGTGAGGAACCTCGAAGCACTGCCCGGTCTCGAGCAGGCATTCGGCAAATTCATCCCGCTCGGGAGAATCGCAGACGCCGTAGAGATCGCAGACGCTGCCGTGTTCCTCGCATCGCCCGGCGCCTCGTTCATCACGGGTGCCATTGTGCCTGTTGACGGCGGCGTCACCGCTTGGAACGGTCAACCCAACGGCGACTTTGTTCAGTAACTGGAAGGTCTAAGGAGATACAGATGAAAGACGGAATGTTCGTGTTCGACTGTGCGGTGCACACTCAGGACTTCACGGATCGTCAGATCGCCCCTGGTACGGACGGAAAGAACGTCGTAGCTCATCGCGTCAATCAGGCCGGATTCAATGAGCTGATGGCCAGCAAGGGTGGCCCAGCGCCTAAGGCGGACTTCTACGACCCGGTCGACCCCGACTGGGCCAACGATCAGCTGTTCAAGCGCTCTGACACGGACATCGCGATGGTGCAGACCGTGCCGCTGTTCGGGCCTTGGAAGGACTCGCTCGGCCCCGCACAGTTGTGTTACGACCTGACGCGCAAGAATCCGAAGCGTCTTCTGTTCACTGGGGGCGTCGACCCGAGTTGGCAGGGACTTGACTTCGCTCTGCATGAGATGGAGCGCCAAGTTCACGAGATGGGCGCAATCAGCTTCAAGTTCTACACGTACCAGGACCGCGATCACTATTGGCGGGCAGACGACCGCGAGGTTGCCTATCCCTTGTATGAGAAGGCGCTCGAACTCGGTATCAAAATGGTGCAGTTCCACAAGGGGTATCCCCTCGGTATGCATCCGGTAGAGGCATTCATGCCGAACGACCTCCAGATGGCGGCCTACGACTTTCCGGATCTCAACTTCGGGATCCATCACATGGGCGATCCCTACGTGGACGAGATGATCTCAATCGCCGGTCGGTTCCAGAACATGCATCTGCTGCTGCCGCTGTGGTTCAACCAGTACTTCCTCCAGCCCTACCCGATGCTCCACCGCATCGGTCAGGCACTCTTGTTCGTCGGTCCTGATCGCCTCGCGTATGGGTCGGAGGGCTTCATCTGGCCCGATATCCAGTCGTACATCGACATGTGGGCGAACTTGGAGATGCCGGAAGAACTCCAGGAGCGATATGGCTATCCCGAGCTCACGCGAGAGATCAAGGAGAAGGTCTTCGGGCTGAGCTTCGCGCGGGGTCTTGGCTATGACATCCCGCCCGAGTATCAGAGCGGGGCTTGATCGTGGCCGTCGACCCAGACGAGCTTCAGCGTGCCCTCCAGTTTGTCCGTCCGCGCCTCCGCGGCCACGCGGGAGATATGACGGCTGTGGTGGACGACGAAGGAAACGTGACGATCGAGTTCTACGGCGCGTGCGAGCGTTGCCCTGCGATGGCGGTTACCTACGCCGGACTGGTCCAGACCTATGTGGAGGCGGTGCCGGGGGTTCGGTCTGTCCGTGCACCTCAGATCAGCGCGTCGCCCCAGACTCTGGCGAGCATTCGTCGGCGTCTCGGTGTTCGAGCAAACTCAGCGGTACCACTCGGACTGCCCACATCGCGGACGGCTCAGGCGCCGGGTGAAAGTGCCCCCACGTGACCGGGCACGGGTGCCTCGTCGTCGGCGCGAGTGGCGTGACCGGTGGCGCGATTGCGCGTTACCTCGAGGCTGCGGGTCGGCAGGTCATTGGGCTCTCAAGAACTGGATGTAGGGCCAATGCCGCCGCACCAGAGCACAACATCCGAGGAGATCTCTCAATAGCCAATGGTGTGGAGAAGGGTGCCCTGGGGGACATCCGCCATGTGGTCTACGCGGCGTATGTCGAAGGTTCCTCGCATCGTGAGACCACGGCTCTGAATGCCGCGATGGTCAAGAACTTGCTGGAGGCGCTCGACCGAGATCGCGCGTCCGTCGAGCAGATCGTGCTCATCGGTGGTGGCAAGTCATACGGTGAGCATCTCGGACCGTACCGAACTCCTGCTCGCGAATCAGATCCGCGGCTTCTCGGACCGATCTTGTACAACCCTCAAGAGGACGCAATCTGGGATTGGTCATCCCGGAGAGGATCGTCCTGGACTGTTCTGCGACCCGACGGCGTGATCGGATTCGCGCCCCGTTCACCGATGAACATCCTTGCCGGGGTGGCTGCTTTCGCGATGCTCAGCAAGCAGGAACGGGTCCCTCTCCGCTTTCCGGGAAGCCCGGGGGCGTGGGACGCGCTGCACCAGGCGACGGATGCTCGAATCCTGGCCAAGGCCGTCGAGTGGGCGTTTGACAGCACAAGCGCGCGAGGGCAGATCTTCAACGTCACGAATGGTGACCTCTTCAGATGGTCGCAACTGTGGCCCGCTATCGCTGAGTTCTTCGCCATGCCGTATGACGTACCGCAGCCGCTCTCCCTAGAGGCTCACATGGCCAACCGCGACGACGAGTGGGACGAACTGGTAGTCCGTGACGGGCTTCGGAGCGTGGGGTTTGCTGACTTCGTTTCCTGGCCGTTTATCGAAGGTTGGTGGCAGACGGATTTCAGCATGATCCAGAGCACCATCAAGATTCGCCAAGCCGGGTTTGGAGAGTGCATTGACACGCACGACAGCTTCATCGAGCACCTCACTGCGTTGAGGAAAGCCAGGATCATCAACTGAACTAGAAGGCCGTTCGGTGGGCCGAAGCCCCCGTCAAGGGCATCAGTCATCTTTATTGGCGACAAAATATGGACCAACTGTCCGAAAATGATAGGATCGACGCATGAGCAAGGATGCTGCAGCTGACGTAAGCGTCGCACTGCCCCACAGCCCGGATCTCGAAGAGCTAGCGCGGCTCTCTCAATTGGTCCGATGGCACATCGTCAACACGGTGGCCCAGAGCAAGGCCGGCCACATCGGTGGGCCGATGTCGATGACCGATCTGCTCGTGGCCCTCTACTTCGCCGAGTTGCGCATCGACCCCGCGAACCCACTGGATCCCGCGCGCGATCGCTTTGTGCTCTCGAAGGGTCACTCAGCCATCGGGCTCTACGGCGTTCTGGCCTTGCGTGGCTACTTCCCGGTGGACGAGTTGGCCACCTTCGACCGCGGCAACTCGAGGCTTCAAGGGCACCCGGACATGAAGCTCACCCCGGGAATCGACGTGTCGACTGGGTCGCTCGGTCAAGGCCTATCGGCCGCGGTCGGGATCGCTCTCGCTGCGCGCAAGCAGCAGTCCGACCACCGCACTTGGGTGGTTCTGGGGGATGGTGAGCTTCAAGAGGGAATGGTGTGGGAGGCAGTCAACTCCGCCAGCCGCTACGAGCTGAGCAACCTGATTGCGATCGTGGACCTCAACGGCCTTCAACAGTTCGGCTGGCCGGCAGATGCCTCGCGCGACCGATTTGATCGGAGCGACCCCTGGGCTCATGTGAACCTGCGCGGGGTCTTCGAGGGATTCGGATGGAACGTGCTGGATGCGGATGGACACGACTTCTCATCGATTCTCGAGGCCTATTCGGCCGCCTCGGACAACGTGGTCAGAACCTCGCGGCCGACCGTCATCCTTGCCCGAACTGTGAAAGGTCATGGCCTTTCATTCACTCAGGGCACATACAAGTGGCACAACGGCGTCGCAACAGACGAGCAGTTGCAGATTGCGCGGAACGAACTTCAGATCGAGGAGACAAACCGATGAAGGCACAGAGAGATGTCTGGGGCGACACGATCGTCGACATCGGACATCACGATCCGACCATCGTCGTCGTCGATGGCGACCTCGCCAACTCCACAAAGGCGGACAAGTTCGCCGAAGCCTTCCCGGACCGATTCATCGAAGTCGGGATTGCCGAACAGAACATGGTTGGAATCGCGTTCGGGCTGTCGACGGCGGGCTATCGTCCCTGGCTTTCGACCTTCGGCGTCTTCATGACGCATCGCGCGCTTGACCCGATTCGGATGCTTGTATCGCAGACCGAGGCGCCCGTACGCATTGCCGGCGCGTACAGCGGCTTGCTCAATGGCAGCAGCGGCAAGACTCATCAGGACATTGAAGATCTGGCCATCATGCGAGCGATGCCCAACATGACCGTGCTCGCGCCCGTCGATGAATTCGAAGCGGAGGCAGCTACACGATGGGCCGCCGAACACAATGGGCCGGTGTACATGCGAATCGCTCGAGACGCGGTCCGTCCAGTGCTCGACGACAGCTACGAGTTCAAACTTGGAAGCGTGGTCCAGCTCCGTACCGGGGGAGTCATCTCCCTCGTCTCAACAGGCGTGCAGAGCTCCCGCGTTCTTGAGGCTGCCGAGCTTCTGAGCCAGGCAGGGATTCACACGAGAGTCATCCACGTTCCAACTATCAAGCCGCTGGACGTCGGATCCCTGATCGCCGCGCTCGAGGGTTCCCGCATCGTCATCACCGTCGAGGAGCACAGCGTCATCGGTGGCCTGGGAGGGCTCGTCAGCGAGGTCCTCAGCGAACTGCCCAACGCGCCGCGAGTCACGCGAATGGGACTGGCAGACAGTTGGTCCGAGTCTGGGCCCAACGACTTCCTTCTCGAAAAGTACGGCCTGTCTCCGTCGCGAGTGGCCGAACAGGTGCGGGCGTGGCTCAACAGCCCCGTTGCGGGCACCGGGACCGTTGAGCAGGTTGTGGCATGACGATCCTGACAAACGTTGAGTCTGGCCTGTTCATCGCGGGAGAGTGGCGGTCAGCGACCGGCGGTGCAACTTTTCCCGTGCGAGACCCCGCAACCTGCGAGATCCTCACGGAGGTGGCGGACGCGACGCCAGAGGACGCACTGTCCGCACTCGATGCCGCCGTCGACGCTGGAGCCACGTGGGCAGCCTTGAGCGCACGCGCGAGGTCAGATGTACTCTCCCGCACCTTCGATCTGGTCAAGGAGAACGCCGACGAGATCGCGCGACTCATCACGCTCGAAATGGGGAAACCACTGAAGGAATCTGCCGCGGAGGTCAACTACGGCGCCGAGTTCCTGCGATGGTTCGCGGAGGAGGGCCCGCGCGTAGGCGGTCGAACGGGCGCAACGCCGGAAGGCACCGGCTCGATGATCATTTCCCACCGACCTGTCGGGCCCTGCTATCTGATCACCCCGTGGAACTTTCCACTCGCGATGGCAACGCGCAAGCTGGCGCCAGCCCTGGCAGCTGGATGCACGGTGGTCATCAAACCAGCGGCGCTCACTCCGTTGACGACGCTGTACCTCGTCGGCCTCTTCGAGAGAGCGGGACTTCCAGCGGGTGTCATCAACGTGGTGACTTCCTCCCGCTCGTCTGATATTTCGAAGGCACTCATGGACGATCCACGGTTGAGAAAGGTGAGCTTCACCGGTTCTACGGAAGTTGGACAGACTCTGCTCCGACAGGCTGCCAACAACGTCCTTCGTACTTCGATGGAACTCGGCGGCAACGCGCCGTTCCTCGTCTTCGACGATGCGGACATCGACGCCGCCGTCGACGGCGCGATGGTCGCGAAGTTCCGCAATGTCGGACAAGCCTGCACCGCCGCAAACCGGTTCCTGGTGCACGCGGCCGTTCACGACGAGTTCGTTGAGAAGTTGGCGGAGCGAGTCCGCGAGCTTCGCGTCGGGCCTGGATCTGACGAAGGCATCGACATCGGCCCGCTGATCAACGAGAGTGCCTCACGCCGAATTCGTGCGCTCATTGACGACGCCATCGAACTCGGCGCCTATGAGCTCGTCGGCGGAGTCGACGAGCGAGGAGGCAGCTACTTCAGCCCGGCGTTGATCACAGATGTTCCTGTGACTTCGCGTCTGTACACCGAGGAGATCTTTGGGCCAGTGGTGGCTGTGACGAAGTTCGAGACTGAGCAGGAGGCCATTGAGTTGGCCAACGGCACACCCTACGGCCTGGCTGCGTACGTCTACACCACGGACCTTTCGCGGGCGCATCGGGTCATGGCTGCGGTGGACTCCGGGATGCTCGGCGTGAACGCGGGGGCGATTTCGAATGCAGCCGCCCCGTTCGGTGGCACCAAGCACTCTGGAATGGGGCGAGAAGGGGGAGGAGAGGGGATCTTCGAGTATCTCGACACCAAGTACGCATTCGTCCCCGAATCAGCATGAGCTCCCGCACTGAGCAGCTGTCCGCGGCGGGCGTCAGCATCTGGCTCGACGACCTCTCGCGCTCGCGCATCACCTCCGGCAACCTCGCCGAGCTGATCGCCACCCGCAACGTCGTGGGCGTCACGACGAACCCGAGCATCTTCCAGGCCGCGGTCGGCGGCGGCGCCGAGGCCTACACGGCGCAGATCGCGGAGCTCGCGGCATCCGGAGCCTCCGTCGACGAGACGATCTTCGCCGCGACGACCGACGACGTCCGCGACGCGGCCGACATCTTCACTCCCGTGTTCGAAACCTCGAACGGCGTCGACGGGCGCGTGTCGATCGAGGTCTCCCCCGACCTCGCCCACGACACCGACGCGACCATCGCGCAGGCCAAGGAGCTGTCGGCCACCGTCGACCGTGCGAACGTGCTCATCAAGATCCCCGCGACCAAGGCCGGCCTGCCCGCAATCACCCAGGTGATCGGCGAGGGCATCTCGGTCAACGTGACCCTGATCTTCAGCCTCGACCGGTACGCCGAGGTCATCGACGCGTACCTCGCGGGCCTCGAACTCGCGCAGGCGAACGGGCACGACATCTCGAAGATCCACTCCGTCGCGTCGTTCTTCGTCTCGCGCGTCGATACCGAGGTCGACAAGCGCCTCGCCGCGATCGGCACCGACGAGGCGGCCGGCCTCAAGTCGCTCGCGGGCGTCGCGAACGCGCGCCTCGCGTACGAGCTGTACGAGCAGAAGTTCGCCGAGCCCCGCGCCGTCGCCCTCCTCGACGCCGGAGGAACACTGCAGCGGCCGCTGTGGGCATCGACCGGGGTCAAGGACCCGGCCCTCCCCGACACGCTCTACGTCACCGAGCTCGTCGCCCCCGGCACGGTCAACACGATGCCCGAGAAGACGCTCGAGGCGACCTTCGACCACGGCGTCGTGGCGGGTGACACGATCTCGGGCACCTACGAAGCCGCGCACAAGGTCTTCGCCGACCTCGCAGCAGTCGGCATCGACTTCGCCGACGTCACCCAGGTGCTCGAAGACGAAGGCGTCGACAAGTTCATCGCCTCGTGGCACGACCTGCAGAACACCGTCCGCGAGGCACTCGCCGGCGCGGTGATGGCCAAATGGCCTAGTCGTCTGTGAAGGTGCGCAAGTGCGGCGAGGAGCAGGTTCGCCCAACGGTTCGGTCGACCTCGCGTCTAGGTACGAACAGTAGGACGGGGAGCCCGCCATGATCACATCCGTTTCCCCGCAGGTAGCGCGATCTTGGCTGCTTCTGTCGGCATGGGGACGCGACTTCGATGCCGCGGCTCAATCACAGCCTGACCAGATCGTCCTGGACCTCGAAGATGGTGTGGACCCTCGGCATAAGGCCGCCGCACGGGACGATGTCGTGGACTGGCTCAGGGAGAGTTCCGCTTGGATCAGGATCAATGAGCGTTCGTCTGAGGAATGGCAGCGAGACATCGATGCTCTACGTGGCTGCAAAGGTCTGAAGGGTGTCGTCCTCGCGAAGACAGAGTCAGCCGACGAAGTGAGCGAGACCTTCGACCGGTTGGGAAGGAAGAGCCCAGTGCTACCTCTCATCGAATCGGCTATCGGCATCGAATCGGCATCGGTGGCGTCCGGCAAGGTGGTGTACGGATCGGGTGACCGTGTCGCTGCGGACGTAGCGACGGTCACCGCGTGATCCTTCGAGAGAACTCTTCACATCCATCTCGAAAGGACCCCGACGATGACCGTCTCACCCCACGATATCGACCCTGCCCGCTTCCTCGAAGACCACCTCGCGCAGGCGTCTCCCGATCTGCTGCGGGAGATGCTCGGCACGTTCATCAACCAGCTGCTATCCGCGGACGCGGACCAGATCTGCGGCGCCGCTTACGGCACGATCAGCGACGACAGGGTGAACCGTCGCAACGGTTACCGCCACCGCGACTTCGACACCCGCGCCGGGACCATCGACGTGAAGATCCCCAAGCTCCGGCAGGGCACCTACTTCCCGGAGTGGCTGCTGGAACGCCGCCGCCGCGCGGAGGCCGCACTGACCACCGTGGTCGCGACCAGCTACCTCCTCGGCGTGTCCACCCGTCGGATGGATGACCTGGTGAAGACCCTCGGGATCACCGGGCTGTCGAAGTCGCAGGTGTCGGAGATGGCGCGCGACCTTGACGAGCAGGTGACCGCGTTCCGCACCCGGCCGTTGGACGCCGGCCCGTACTCGTTCGTCGCCGCCGACGCGCTCACCATGAAGGTCCGCGAGGGCGGCCGGGTCGTGAAGGTCGCGGTGCTGGTCGCGACCGGCGTGAACGCCGACGGCTACCGCGAGATCCTCGGTCTGCAAGTCAACTCGACCGAAGACGGCGCCGGCTGGCTGACGTTCTGGCGCGACCTCGTCGCGAGAGGCCTGACCGGCGTGAAGCTCGTCACGTCCGACGCACACGCAGGTCTGGTCGCAGCGATCGGCGCGACCGTCGGCGGGTCCTGGCAGAGGTGCAGAACCCACTACGCGGCGAACCTGATGAGCGTGACCCCAAAGTCCTCGTGGCCATGGGTGAAGACCCTGCTGGGCACGGTTTTCGACCAGCCCGACGCGGAGTCCGTGCACGCCCAGTTCGACCGCGTCCTGGACGCGCTCGAGCACAAGCTCCCCAGGTCGTTCGAGCACCTCGAGGCCGCACGTGAGGAGATCCTCGCGTTCACCGCGTTCCCGAAGAGCATCTGGCGGCAGATCTGGTCCAACAATCCGAACGAACGCCTCAACCGGGAGATCCGCCGCCGCACCGACGTCGTGGGCATCTTCCCGAACCGCGACGCGATCATCCGGCTCGTCGGCGCCGTCCTCGCCGAGCAACACGACG
>NZ_PQBR01000025.1:0-507001 GCF_002911615.1 Microbacterium sp. CJ77
GACGGTTCGATGCTGAGGCCAGCGACTCGAATCAGGTATGCGCCGATCGCGCTTAACCTCGCCGAAGTGACCTCAACGTCCAGTTGTCGAGATCGGGCAGATCGACGAAGAGCCTGCGCGGATTGCGGAACGCCAAAGCGAAGATTGCGCAGTTGGACTCTGCGCCGTGTCCCGCGCCCACAGATGAGCCTAGACAGGCGTACTCTCGCGACCACCCGGACCACGCGAACAGTCCGTGGCCCCAGGCTTCGAACGACACCGACTTCCGTGGTCGTGGCCGGTTGCATGAATAGCAGCCGGCCACGACCACTCACGAACTCAGAGCGGCGGTTGGCGATGTACGAGCAGCGCGCATTGCCGGGAGCGAGCCAGCGATTGCCCCGACGAGCATCGTCACGATCACGCCCCCGACCAATACATACGGCGGAATGGAAACGAGCCATCCGTTTGCGGTGGCGACCAGCCAGATGATCAACCAGCCGATCAACGACCCCCCTAGCCCACCAAGAGAAGCGAGCAGCACAGCCTCCACGAGGAACTGGGAACGGATGTGCCCCCGGGTAGCCCCAATCGCTCGGCGCAGTCCGATCTCGCGTCGTCGTTCAAGTACCGTGATGACCATCGTGTTCGCCACGCCGATACCGCCCACCAGGAGCGCGATCGATCCCACTCCTACGAGGAGGCCTGTGAAAGCTTGGTCGATAGTGTTCTTCGCCGCGAGTGCATCCGATGGACGGCTCACCTTCACCTCGTTGGGTGACTCAGGGTTCACTGTCCGCGGGAGGAGCTCGCGTACGACCGCAACCGACTCGTCGCTGGAGCGCTCATAGATAGTCGTGGGTGATCCATCGAAGACGAACAGCTCTCCGGCGATCTCGCCGCCGATGAGTGCGGCGACATCAAGTTCAGGGGCGAGCGGAGCTGGTTCCAAGATGCCTACTACAGTGAACAGCCGACCCCCGAGCGATACTTGGCTCCCGATCGTGCGGATGCCGAGGCGCTCGGCTGCTTTCGCCCCCAAGACTGTGGTCGGCAGGTTTGCGGTCGCAGGGTTTAGCCACACACCGGCGCGCAAGCTGGATCCGGTCGCCGGCAGGAGTTCGTCTCCTGCGGCAAGAACTGTCAAACCTCCCGTTGCCTCCGCGTCGATCGAGGGGTTCCGGTAGACGTTGACCTCGGCGAGGGCCGCGGTCCAAGTTGCCGTTTCGACGCCGGACAGATTGCGGACTCGCTGAATGCCGTCTGCAGGCAGCTTCGAATCGGAGCCGAACAGGTCTGATCCGGCGGTCACGGTCAAGAGATTGGTGCCGAGGGACGAAAGTCGTTCCTTGACGAGCGCCTCGCTGGATGTCGAGATGCCGATCACCGCGACCATCGCCGCAATCCCTATCGCAATGCCGAGGGCTGACAACGCCGCGCGAAGGGGATTGGCCCTGAGCCCATGGAAACCGAGCTTGAGCAGGTCGGAAGTACGCAGGCGGGACTGCAGGAATCTGCTCATGTGAGCACCTCCAGATCCGGGGGAACCTCGAGCTTACGTAACGCCGAACCGGAGTCACTGACGACTTCTCCATCCCTGATGCGCACCTGTCGAGGCATCCTGTCGGCGAGGTCTTGATCGTGGGTGATGACCACCACGGTGGTTCCTGCCTCGTTCAGTTCCCTCAGGATCTCCACCACTGCTGCCCCTGACCGGCTGTCGAGACTTCCTGTGGGCTCATCCGCAAGCAGCAGGTCAGGTTTCCCGACGACCGCTCGCGCTATAGCTACACGCTGGCGTTCACCTCCCGACAGGTGGCGGGGCTGGTGGCGCAGGCGATGCTTCAGCCCTACGCGCTCCAGCGCAAGCGCTGCACGCCGTCTTCGCTCCGCGACGGGACCACCGGTGTACATCAGCCCGGTGGCGACGTTGTCCAAGGCTGTGACGCCGTCAGCGAGGTGGAACTGCTGGAATATGAACCCGATCGTATATGCGCGCAGCGCAGACAGCTCAGCGTCTCCAAGCTCCGCCACGTCATGGCCCGCGATACATGTGCGTCCCGACGTCGCACGGTCAAGAGTGCCCATCAGGTTCAGCAGAGTGGACTTTCCCGAGCCGCTCGGGCCCACAATGGCCACCATCTCTCCCCTGTCGATGCGGAGGTCTACACCGCGCAAGGCGAGGGTGGGGGGCGACCCGTACGAACGGGTCACCCTGGCAAGATCGATCACGGCGTTCACTTTGCGACCGCCACTGCATCGCCCTCAGCGACATCGCCACCTACGATCTCCACCATTCCGTCGGCGAACTTTCCGAGCTCGACGGGCACGACCTCGCTCTTGTTCTTTCCGACGCGTTCAACCGCCGACACTCCGCCGACGTCGGCGAGAAGCGCCGTGACCGGCACGAGGAGCACATCCTCGGCGATCACGTCGCGCAAGGTGACACTGATCGTCACGGTATCGAAAGCTGCCGCCACAGAAGGGTCATCGAGCACGAGTGTCAGTGGAAGCTTCAGCGAGGTGCCACCGTTCGGGCTATCACGTTCGACTGGCGAGCCAACTGCAGTGATGGTTCCTTCGGCCGACGTTCCGTTCGGGAGCTGGACAACTACCTTCGCACCCAGCGGAGCGTTGGCTGCCATGCTCGGATCGAGGTCGATGCTGGCCTGCTTGCTCGTGTCTGAAACCTTCAGAACTACGCCGCCCGCTCCACTTCCGACGCCCGCCACCACGTCCTGTATTCGCAGGTCCGCAGGCGCGAACACAATTCGACCTTGCTCGATCCTTCCCGTTCGTTCGAGCCCACGGGCGTTCTGCCACTTCCTGATGGCGACGATGGTTGACCACCTGAACTTTTCATCGGGTGTTTCGCCGAAGAATCCGAGGGCAGCAAGGTTCTCTTCAAGCTGTCGAACGTCGGGGCCGTCGCTCATCCCTTCAGCGAACTCGCGCCAGGCAGGAAGCCCTCCCAGCATCAGGATCACCGGGGTGTTGTCCACTCGAAACAGCTCCCCCCCGCGTCCAACCACTGTTCCCGGAGTTGGGACGGCCGTCACGGTGCCCTGAAGAAGGGAACCCAGATCACGGATGTTTCCGAACTCGAGTTTGCCCGTAAGCCGGACCTGCTCCACAAGATCCCCCCGACTGACTTCAGTGGTATCGGTCGGCGGCGCACCGCGTTCGTCGTTCGCTTCCGCTGGCGGCCTGGCTAGGAGGAAGGCCGCAACAACTGCGATGACCACTGCAGCGCTCGTCGCCGCGACTATCCATCCGCGGCGAGCACCCCGTGAATGGGATCTGTTCTCTGAATCGTCCTCCTTCACGGAATCAGAGGATTCAAGGCTTGGAAGCGCATCCGGGGATTCGTTTGGATGCTGAGGGCGCTTGAGGTGGGTCACTCGCCGCTTCATCCTTCCGCTCCTGGATATCCGGCTTCTTCGATGCACTTGTCCAGATCCTCGGGTGCGTAATCACCGGAAGGCATCGCCGCGACAGTGCCGCCGGGACCGATCTCAGGGTCCGGGAAGTCGTATCCTGCTTCACGCATGCATGCCGCGAGGAGGAGTCCCATCTCATTCATCTCTTCGCTAGACGGGAGGTCGTCCCGAGTGGGAGCCTGCCCGAGTTCCTCGTCACAGAACTCCATCGCCTTTTCCATCGCGACCCGATCGGCTTCAGTCGGCTTAGGCGGCGGAGCCGAGCCCTCATCGCCAGCCTCGCCGGCCTTGACCATGAACTGTGAGAGGTCGACTCCCTGATCCCCGACGCACTTCTCCCAGGCGAGCTGCCACTCCTCGTAATCCTGTTGCTGACTTGAAGAGTCCAGTTCGCCGGGTTTCTCGGTGGCGGGCGAGGGCGCGCAGGCGACGAGTCCGGTCAGCAACACGACGCCCGCAAGGGCGTGCAAGCCACGGTTACGTATGTTTCGCATGAAGATGTCCTTTCGAGTGGGCCCGTTTGTGGGCACAGCCAAGTAGGCTGGCGCGTAGCGCTTCCTGGTAGCGCGAGTCCACGGAGTCGGTAGCGGCTTTCCGGCGAGTTGGTAGCGCTCGGGCTGGGGTGTGGTGCTCTGCTGAGGGAACGGTGACGCATGGGCGTCGCCGTTCTTGTGTGGAAGGCGGAACATGACGGACTACCGGAGGATTCTCACGTTGCTGCTGGAGCGGCGCAGCTACCGGGACGTGGCCGAGGTCGTGGGGTGCTCGCATCGCGATGTCGCGCGTGTGAGGCAGGCGATCGTCGAGCATGGCATCGAGTCGGCGATCGCGGTCAGCGATCGCGAGTTGGCGGAGTGGTTCCCGGACGGGCGCCGGCGGGTGTCGGACGAGTACGACCAGCCGGATCTGGCGCGGGTGCTGGCGTCGATGCGGCAGAACCGGCACTTCACGTTGCTGCAGGCGTGGCGTCGTTACACCGATGCGCGTGGGGCGGGGAAGAAGTATGGGTACTCGCAGTTCTGCGCCCTGTTCGCCGACTACGTCCGCACCAATGATCTGGTCGCGACGCTGCATCACGAGCCGGGGCGGGCGATGCTCGTGGACTGGGCTGGTGACACGATCGACCTGGTCGACGCGGTCACCGGCGAGATCACCCGGGCGGTGCTGTTCGTCGCGGTGCTGCCGTTCTCGGGCGCGTTGTTCTGCCGCGCCTACGCGGACATGCGGTCGGAGGCGTGGCTGGACGCGCACGTGCGGGCGTTCGCGTCCTATGGCGGAGTAGTGCAGATCGTCGTGCCGGACAACCCGGCGACCTCGACGCATCAGGCGCGCAAGGGCGACGCGGAGCGAGTGGTCAACGCCCGCTATCAGCAGCTCGCCGATCATTACGGCACCGCGATCGTCCCCGCCAGGGCGAAGCGCCCGAGAGACAAGGCGGCGGCCGAGAACGCGGTCAACGTCGTCAACAAGCGTGTCATCGGCTACCTCGAGGACGACGTCTTTACGACCCTGTCCGAGCTCAACGACGCGATCGATGAGCGGGTGCGGGAGATCAATCACGACCTGCGCCGGGCGGACGACTCGACCCGGTGGGAGCGGTTCACTGCCGAGGAGGCGCACCTGCTCGCGGCGCTGCCCGACGCCGCGTTCGAGGAAGTGACCTGGAAGGAGCTCAAGGCCGGCCGCAACTACCATGTCACCGCGGATTCGCAACGCTACTCCGTCCCCTACCGGCTGGCCGGACAGTTGCTGCGGGTCCGGTTCACGCAGACCCGGGTGACCGTGTTCGACGGCCACGACATCGTCTGCGAACACCGTCGCCTCGTCGGCCGGAAGGGGCAGTACTCGACGCTGCCCGAGCATGTCCCGCCGCAGCACCGCAACATCGACGGGTTGTGGTCCAGACGCTGGTTCACCGACCGGGCCCGCAGCTTCGGACCCGCGACAGTGGAGGTGATCGAGCAGATCCTGGACCGGCAGAAGATCGAGGCGCAAGGCTACCTCGACTGCCAGAACGTGCTCAGCGGGCTGGGGAAACAGAACCGGGAACGACTCGAAGCTGCCTGCCAGGAGCTGATCAACCGGGGCGGTCAGGCGACCTACACGACGCTGAAGCGGATCATGGCCGGCATCGACAGCGACACCAAGAAGCCCCGACCAGCGACACCGGCCGCGTCGACACGGAAACGCGGCGGCGACGTCGCCGACGGCCCGGACGTGTTCGTCCGCGACGCGTCGCACTACGCCACCAGCGGGGAGGCGGACCGGTGACGTTCACGAGCATCGACTACGAGAAGTTCCGGGCACTACGGGTCACGCACGTCGCGACCCGCCTCGAGGAACTCATCGCCGACGAGGTCAACGACACCCTCACCCCGGAGCAGCTGTTCCTCACCGCCGTCGACGACGCGCTCGAACAGCGGCGGGCACACAAGGTCGAGAAGCTGACCCGGCAGGCCGGGTTCCCGATCCCGCACGCGACAGTCGCGGAGATCGACTACCGGGACGGTCGAGGGATCACCCCCGTCCGGATGCGCCGCTACGCCGCCCACGACTGGCGGGCCGACCCGATGAACCTGCTCATCATCTCCCCGACCGGCGGCGGGAAGACCTACCTCGCCTGCGCGCTCGGGATCGCCGCCTGCCACAACGGCCACGCCGTCACCTACGCCCGCATGGACGACCTCGCCCGCAGGCTCGTCATCGCCCGCGGCGACGGCATCGCCCACCAGAAGCTGCTCAACGAGCTCTCGCAAACCGACCTGCTCATCCTCGACGACTTCCTCACCGTCGGGATCGACAGCGACGCCGCGAGCGACCTGTTCGCGATCCTCGCGAACCGTGAACACCGCCTCCCCACCGTGATCGCCTCGCAGACCGGCCCCAGCCACTGGGTCACCGAGCTACCCGACCGGGTCGCGGCGGACTCGATCGTGAACCGGCTCGCGAACCACGCCCGAACCATCAACCTCGGCCAAATCGACATGCGCAGACTCCGCCACGACCACGCCCGAACAGAAGAGACCTACTGGGAGTAACGACCAGCGGCCCGGTCAGCGACGGCCGGGCCGCTACCAACACCACCCAACACCGCTACCAACTCGCCAGACTCGCGCTACCAAGAAGCGCTACGCGCCATAGGCGGTGAGCCCGGTCGCAGGGGAGTAAAGGGATCTCTTTACGATCAGCGAACCCGTGCAGTGGTTGCATAGGAATACGAGTTGAGGAGTATCACCGTGAGGGTTTTGGTTGTTGAGGATGAGGTGTACCTCGCCGAAGCTATTCGCGCGCGGCTGGCGCTCGACGCGATTTCAGCGGACGTCACCTACGACGGCGAGGCCGCGCTTCAGGCAGTGTCGGATACCAACTATGAGGTTGTCCTGCTTGACAGGGATATCCCCGTGGTGGATGGCGACGAGGTATGCCATCGGCTCGCGGTGAACCCAGATCGACCCGCGATCCTGATGCTCACAGCAGCTCGCCGCCTCGACGACAAGGTCGAGGGACTGGCGCTGGGTGCGGACGACTATCTGTCGAAGCCGTTCGAATTTGCTGAGCTGATTGCCCGCATCCGCGCGCTCGCCCGACGCCGGTTTACGGCGCTGCCGCCAACCCTGGAATTAAACGACCTCCGCCTCAACTCGGTGCGTCGGGAGGTGACACGGTCGGGAAGGTTCGTCCAGCTCACTCGCAAGGAATTCGCCGTCCTCGAAGTGCTGATGCGTGACCCCGGGGCCGTCGTCAGCGCCGAGCAACTTCTCGAGCGGGCATGGGACGAGAATGCAAACCCGTTCACCAACTCCGTCAAGGTCACGATCAGCACTCTACGTCGCAAGCTCGGGGAGCCGCGACTAATCGATACGGTTCAGGGCGGCTACGTGATCGGAAGGTCGGGCTAAACGTGATCGGAGGTCGGGCTAAATGAGGACTGAACAAGAGACGGTCAAGCGACGAAACGCGCCGAGTCACGAAGATGCCTCATGCGCGTGAGGCCCCGGATGCGCATGGAGCGCTTCCGGCTGACGCTTCGTGCTCGCCTGGCCTACACCTACGCGGGGCTGCTCACCCTGGCGGGCGCGCTCATGATGCTCGTGGTGTATTTGGTGGTTGGCTTCTTGCCCACATACACGTTCGCAGTGCCCTCAGTCAGGACGACTGGCCCGCCCGCCGTCGGTGAGGTCGACCCGGGGATCGCGAGCACGGCTCTGACTCCGGGCTACGTCGTGTCATCTCGCGACGATGTGCTACGACTCATCCTCGTCATCGCATGCATCCTCCTCGTGCTCCTCGCGGTAGGAGGCGGTTGGGTAGGGTGGGTTGTTTCCGGACGCATGCTGCGACCGTTGCAAGAGGTGAATGCAGCGGCTCATCGGGCAGCCCGAGGGCACCTTGACCATCGCATCTCGCTACGAGGTCCACGAGACGAGATCTCTGATCTTGCAGACACCTTTGACGAGATGCTGGAGGGACTCGAGCGCTCGTTCGCAACTTATCGTCGATTCGCGGCAAACGCATCTCATGAACTGAGGACGCCCCTCGCGACGACTCGCGCGATGCTCGACGTCGCGCTCGCGGGCGCGGAGGACGCCGAACGTCCCCTTCTTCAGCGCCTGCGAGAAACTAACGAGCGGAGCATTCAAACGGTTGAATCGCTCCTTGACCTCAGTGAGGTCGAGGCTGCCCGCCCAGTGCAACAGCCTGTCGAGCTGGAGCAGATCGTATCCTTCGTCCTCGCCGATGTCGCACAGGAGGCGGACGAAGCCTGCATCCGGATTGATTACCGGCTCTCGGCGGCGACGGTCAACGCTGACCCGACCCTCCTCCGTCAGCTGGTGCTGAACCTGATTCAAAACGCAATCCGGCACAACTCGGAGGGCGGGTGGATAGTGGTCACTACTTCCCTCGAACGCAGGGGCTGCCCGGTTCTCCAGGTGAAGAACAGCGGGGCCCACGTTCCCGAGTCCGCAATCGATTCGCTGACGTCACCTTTCTTTCGACTGCAGGGTCGCTCGACGGCATCCACGTCGAAAGGACGTGGGCTCGGGCTCTCGATAATCGAGGCTATTGCCGACCGTCACGACGCCCACTTGGGGCTCGAGCCAGGACGAGAAGGAGGGCTTGTCGCCACCGTCACGTTCCCTTCAGGCGAAAACCGCCAATCGGAACGTTCGCGTGGGGCGCCAGCCCTAACTCCGTCTGAGCTCGAACTACCTCGAGCACGCGACGGAGCTTCTCGAGCCCCGTCGCGTAGATAAGGCTAACCGGCCCATTCGATCCTGGTGGAAGTGCTTAGTGGCACGTCGACGTTGCGCCAGGACGCGGTCTTCAGTCAGGTCGGCACCAGCCGATCTGCGCGCGTGGTTGGCACGGCTGACGGATGCTCGAATCTATGTATTGCGCTCCGCGGGCTCGCATCAGTCTCACGCGCGGCAGAGAGGCGCGACTGGGCGGCCGGATCAGTTGCTCAAATCCTTGACCCACGGTCACCGCACCTTGTCCCAACAGGACCGAGCGCTCGGACACGAGACTGCTCTCGGGCAGACCTCAATGACAGGGGCTCCTTCACTATCGACGCGCGCTTCCACCTCTCGTCATAAGCCAAGTCAGAAAACGTCCCAGTCGCGCGCACGTTCAACAAGGCCGTCAATCACCCTCGTCGTGGGGGCCGTCAACGGCGTGGCAGCCGCGATCGCGAGGTGGAGGGTGTTTATCGGTCTCTCTCCCGGGCGGTGAAGCACCTCCACGCTCCCGGCGCCAATCGCCGCGTCGGCGAGGTATCGCGGCAGCGCAGAGATTCCCGCGCCCGCCACAACGGCGGTGAGAACGCCGCGCAGATCGGGAACGATCAATGCAAGACTGTTAGTTGGTCTGTGACCGAACTGGCTACGCCAGTACCGCCGCACGATTGACAAGTCGGCGTCGTACGCTACCAAGGGGAGATGCTGTAACGCTGTCGCCGGATCGGTCGCGAGGTGGTCTCGATCGATGCTGCGAGCAAGTGACGGAGCACCGACCAGAACGAATTCCTCGTCCACGAGCCCGCGATATCGGATGCCCTTCATCGGTTTCCGCACTGACGACACGACGATATCGAGAGCGCCCTGAGCGAGCTGGTTCAGCAGGTCCTCTGCCAGGCCCAGGGTGAACTCGAGCCGTATGCCATCGGCGGTGAGGGGCGCGAGCGTCGGTATCACCCGAGCAGCCACGACGTCGCTCGCCCCGCCAACACGCACCGTTGAGTCGAGACCTGACGGCGGCGCAGTCCAGGCATCTTGCAGTCGGTCGACGGCCGCCGCCACCTTCAGCACTAATGCTTCCCCCGCGGAGGTCGCCACCGATCCACTGACCGAGCGGATGAAGAGCGACGTGCCGAGGTCCGCTTCCAGACGGGCGATCCGGTCGCTGACCGCAGGCTGGCTAAGGCCAAGGCGGGTCGCTGCAGCGGTGAATGAACCTGCGCGGTGCACGACGACGAACGTATGCAGCAGATCGAGGTCGGGCATCGATTGCTCCCATCAGAAAAGTGATCTTCACCGAGGATCATAAGAAATTTACGTGATGTATACCTCGTTTCCAACCTCAACGGCCCAAGCATGCCGTCGAAAAGGAGAAGACATGGCACACACACTTTTGGTGGTTACCGGCGCGAACTCCATCGCGCTCGCAGACTCCACGGCGCACCCGACCGGATTCTGGGCAGAGGAACTTGTCGAACTGCATCGGGGCCTCGTTAGTGCCGGTCACGACGTGGACCTTGCAACGCCAGGCGGTGTGCATCCGGTGGTCGACCCTGGCAGCCTCGTCGGGGAACACGCCGAGGACTTAAAGGCGTACCTCGCCTCGATCGACGGATTCCTCGCGCGCCCGCGTGCTCTCGCGGACATTCGCTCAGGGCAGTACGACGCGATCATTCTGCCGGGCGGCCACGGGCCAATGGTCGACCTTGCGTTCGATGCATACCTCGGGCGCCTCCTCATAGACGCGATTGACCGCGATGCGGTCGTGGGGGTGCTGTGTCATGGACCGGCTGGGCTGCTCAGCGCGGTGCGCCAAGACGGGTCGCTCGCGTTCGCAGGTCGCCGATTGGCCGTGTTCACCGATGACGAAGAGCGCCAGGGGGGACTCGGCGACGCGTCGCCATATCTGGTGGAGTCCCGGCTGAGGGCACTCGGTGTTCTTGTCGAGTCTGGCAAGCCCTGGTCGGTAACCGTCGTCACCGACGGATCACTCGTAAGCGGTCAGAATCCGCAGTCCAGCATCGCGACTGCTCGGGCGCTAGTCGAGGTGCTTTCGGGTCGCTGATCGACGGTCGGCGCAACCTGATCGTCAGCATCGAGTCACCCGAAGTCGAGGTTGATTTGTGGACGCCGGTCTATCAGCAGGTGCGGTCCACGATTGAGATTTCTAGGGGACGGGACGTACCTGTCGTCCTCGAGCTGACCGTCGAACTGAGAACAACTTGAGAAACATTGAGCGGAAACGAGTACAAGCGAAGAGGGCGTCCAGTCGACCTGTGCCGCGTCAGTTGGGTCCGAACCCGCTCATCTGATCGAGTAGGGCCGCTGCGCAAGGAGTTCAAATCCCTCCGTCTCCGCCACTTTCGCCCGTTTTGAGCCTGTTTCACGCGGCTTCGTTGGGCTTGGATGCTTCTGGTCCCGACTCGTTCGTGGGCAAAGAGACCGCCTGGCCAGCGTGCCTATTCCACTCGGCGCTCAGCGTTATGCAGTCTGCGTGGCACGTATCTGCCTCGTGTGTCGAGACGCGTGCTCTGGCGGGTTCGATTTGTTAGTTCAGTCAAGCTGCCCACGCTTTGCCCACCTGAGACCGAGGGCCGATACCTCTGGCTCGCGCCTCGCTCAGCCGAAAAGTCGACTCGCCTCGAGGTAGCGCTCCGCAGACACCCGTTTCGATGCGCCCAGAGCGCTTTCGAGTGGGACGTCATCCACCTCGGTCCCGTGGAGGGCAACCATGCGTCCCCATGATCGGTTTGCCGCCAGCTCGACGGCTGCCATTCCAAAACGCGTTGCGAGTACCCGATCGAATGCGGTCGGCACGCCTCCGCGCTGGATGTGTCCGAGCAGGGAGGCGCGTGTTTCGATCCCGGTGTGTTCCTCGATCAGCGAGGCCATACGGTCGCCGATCCCACCGAGGCGGGGCCTCCCGAATGCGTCGTTGCCTCTGGTCGAATGAGCAGTCTCGGCACCCTCCGGGACGAAGCCCTCGGCGATGACCACGAGCGGTGCGCGCCCGCGGGTGCGCGCAGAGTTGACCCAACCCAGGAGTTCCGCGGTGGTCGTAGCGTGCTCGGGGATGAGGATCGCGTGCGCTCCGGCCGCCATACCGGAGTGCAACGCGATCCAACCAGCGTGACGGCCCATGACCTCGGCGACCATGCAGCGGCCGTGGGAGTCGCCGCTCGTGCGCAACCGGTCCATCGCATCGGTCGCGATCGACACGGCTGTGTCGAATCCGAACGTCATATCGGTTGCGTTCAGGTCGTTGTCCACCGTTTTCGGTACGCCCAGAACGGGGAATCCTGCGGTGTGAAGTCGGTGTGCGACGGCAAGAGTTCCATCGCCTCCGATGGCGAGGATGGCGTCGATCCCCTGTTCGCGCATGACGTGTTTCACCGCTTGTTCGCCACCGAACTCCCAGGGGTTGGTCCGACTCGTGCCGAGGATGGTACCTCCGAGCCGAGCGATGCCTCGGACGTCGCTGCGTTCGAGGTTCATCACATCGCCGGTCGCGGTGCCCCGCCATCCGCCACGGAAGCCTGCGAAAGAAAATCCATGTGCCTTCGTGCCGTGAAGAACCGCTCCACGGATGACCGCATTGAGACCAGGGCAGTCCCCGCCGCCGGTAACGATGCCGATCCTCATATCAGCGTGGTCCGACAACGTTCGGCACAGAGATCACGGCCAGGCTTCCCGAACCGTCCGCATTCGCCTCGGTGCGATGGGGAAGGAAGGCCGCCGCGCCGGGAAACAGCGGGACGCTGCGGACCCCATCACTGATCGTGCTTTCCCCCCGCAAGCCGACAACGATTCGGGGACCGCCCCCGGCGATCGCGACCTCGCCGGAGCGCAGATCGTGGACGCGCAGGTGGAACTCTTCCGATACTCGGGCACCGGGTCCGTCGGGATCGTGGGGGCGGCTCACGTTGGCGGGGTCGGTGAGGACGTTCGCGATCGATTCCTCGATGTCGACGCGCTTGGAGGTGAGGCCCAGCCGGAAGACGTTGTCGGAGTTGGCCATCACCTCGAGGGCGAGTCCGGACATGTACGCGTGGGGAACGCCCGAGGCAACCATCACGGAATCACCGGGATCGAGGTGCACTTTCCGAAGCATCAGGCTGACCGCGACGCCGGGGTCGCCCGGGTACTGCTCCGCGAGGGCGAGGAGAGTCTGCGCGGGTACGGAGCCATGGTCAGCGAGGGTACGTGCTTGTGCCACGACCTCGTGGACGTCCGTCGTGGAGGCTCGTGCCAGCGTTGCGAGCGCCGACGCGATACCCGAGGTGCCGTGGGTGGAGAGCTCCGCACGTGCCGCACGCGCAACCGGATGGTCGAACATGTCCAGTGCCTGCAGCGCTTCATCCAGAGGGAGGAGCCCGACCAGCCCCTCGAATGCGGTCAGAGCGAAGATCTGCTCCGGCTTGTGACGTGGGTCCACGAACATCCGCTCTCCGGCCGGATCGTGCAGTTCTGCTGAATAGCCCGCACGGGCCCGCGCCTGGTTCGGATGAACCTGCAGCGAGACGGCCTGCCCCGGCGCGATGAACTTCACGAGGAATGGCAGCGCGCCATCGAAACGCTCGGATACCTCTTCGCCCAGTACGCTCACGTTGTCTGCGCGGATCAGTTCCTCGAGTGTTCCTCCGTCGTCCAGGTGTGAGGGCCCGGAGGGATGGGCGCCGTACCAGATCTCGGCGAGTGGTTCCCCGGCACGGCCGAGCCCGGTGAGGCTTTGTATCGCAGAGCGCGAGCCCCAGGAGTATTCCTTCAGAGTCGGCTGCAGACGATGCATGTGCGCCCCCATTATCCGAATCGATCCACGTCGTCGGGAAGCTGTGGCCACCCACCCATGTACTGGCATGTGAACGATCCACGTTCGGTTCCACTCCGCAACGATTGCTCGACGTCCTCGCCGCGCAGTCGGGCCGCGATGAACCCCGCCATGAAGGAGTCGCCAGCACCTGTCGTATCGACAACGTCCACAGGATGCGCCGGCACACGCCATCGCATGGACGCCTGCCCGGCTCGAGCGCCCTGCGCGCCCAGCGTGGCCACAGCGATGTGGGCGGAAGTCGCGAGCGCCTGAGTGAGGCTCCGCTCGGCCGCGGATTCGTCCTCGCTCGCGGAGGCGAAGTGGACGGCGAGGCTGTGCCACTCGGGCGATACGCTGCAGTCCTGGCTCATGGGCGGGCCGGACGGCCGAGCTAGGTATTCACCGAACGATCGTGACCGGCTCAGCATCCCAACATGCACCCAGCGGGCGGTGGAGATTCGGTCCATCGCCGTTTCGTCCGGATAGTAGTCGGCGGTGACACCGAAGTCTTCGGACTCGAAGCGTCGGTCTCCGTTGGCGTCTCTTCGAATCGTCGTCAGCGCGGTAGCGCCGTCGGCGGTGACCATGTCGAAGAGATCCACGCCACGGGCACGTGCGGCCGTGCGTACGATGTCCGCGTTCGCATCGGTGCCGACGGCACCGAAGTAGCCCACTCGGAAGCCGAGCATGGCGAGTTGGACAGCGACATTGAGGGCGTTCCCTCCGACCAGATCGCCCAGTTCTGGTTCGTCGAGGAATCGATCGATGGTGTTGTCACCGACGACGGCGACGTCGAGTCTCTCGGGTGGCATGGAGCTCCTCAGTTGCGGTTCCGGTCGGATTGTTGAGGGGGCCCAGCGCGGACAAACGCAGCGGGCCCCCTCAACGTACGCCCTCTTAGAAGTCGCCCTTTTTGTAGTAGCGACGAGTCGTCAGCGGGTGGTCTCGAACGATCTCGAGGTGAGCGCTCAGGCGCTCGAAGATCGCGGCGAGCACGATGGGGGAGATGAGTGCTCGGACGCGCTCTGAGATGCCCGGCAGAGCGAAGTCCTTCGTGTCGAAGACGCGCAACTTTCTCGTCACCGTCGGGGCGAAGCGCTCCACTCGCTCGGCTAGTGCGCGCTGCTCATCCTCGCCCTTGACGAGAATGACGCTCGTGTCCTCCTCGAGCAGTTCCAGCGTGCCGTGGAAGAAGTCCGAAGCGTGGACCGGCCGCGTCCAGATCCACTGCATCTCTTCAAGGATGCACATGCCGTAATACCAGGCCTCGTACCAAGCACCGCCGGCGCCGGTGAGGATGTGATTCTGCTCGTCCTTGATCTCCAGAGCGAAGGCCTCGGCCCTCGGCTCGAACGCCCGCTTGACCTCGACCAGGAGCTCGGGCAGCGTCTGCAGTTCAGCGACGACATCGTCGTAGCCGTCGTACTCACCGCGGAGGTCCATGATCGCGAGCGCGATGAAGAGCGTCTGCAGGTAGAAGTTCTCGCTGGACGTGTCGTCGGCGCAGAAGTTGCTGAAGTTGATGTCCGCCATTACTGCGAGCGGGGAGTCGGCCTTCGCTGTGAGCGTGAGCACGCGGGCCCCCTTGCTGCGCACGAACTCCAACGCGGCGACGGCTTCCTTGGTCGTGCCGGAGACCGAGGGGAAGACGACGATCGAGGCGGGACCCAGGTTGGCGTTGCCGGAGTTCACCAACTCGGCTGCCATGTCGATGAATGTCGGGAACGTGGACTTGGTCTGCAGGATGCGCGCAGCCGGCTGCGTCAAGAAGTTCACTCCGCCGGCGCCCGCGAAGAAGATGTTCTTCGCACCGTTGTCGAGCTCCTTCTTGAGCGCCTCTCGAATCTCTGCTGCAAGCCCTACGGCGCCGCTCTGAATGTCTACGTAGCGGGCTTCATCGAAGTTCAGCATGCACCTCATACCTTTCGTGGATGTTGTCTGATCAAAAGACTAGATGTCGGACAACCATACATGAGGTCGGTCATGTCGAGAAGATCGACCCGAATGCGCTGGAGGATGCTTCGCTCTCCGGCTATCGGTTGTTATGGTCGAGGCATTGCGCGACGCCACTGTCTGACAATGTCAGGAACGAGATGTGCGCGTCCTGTCCGAGAAGGTGAGCCGAATGAACCCCGCAGGAAAAGCGAGCATGGTCGAGCGGGTCTACGACCAGGTGCAGGAACTGATCTCGGAGCTGGGGCTCAAGCCGGGCGACCGACTGAACACCGAGTCGGAGCTCTCCGAGTTGTTCGGAGTCTCGCGTTCGACGGTGCGCGAGGCCCTGCGCCTGCTCGAGCAGGAGGATGTCGTCCATGCGATCCAGGGGCAGGGGCGCTTCATCTCGGCGTCCGTTTCTCTGCGGGTGGAACGGCCGATGACCAAGTACGAGAGCATCACAGAGGTACTCACCGCCCGCGGGTATCGCGTGAGCAGCGCGGTCCTCGACGTGTCGATCGGCGCCGCTGACGATGAAGAAGCCGAGGCCCTGCGAATCCAGCCCGGTGCCGAGGTGATTCGGTTGCTGAGGATTCGCTATGGAGACGATGAGCCACTCGTCGTGAGCGCCAACACCCTCCCGCGGTCCACCCTGCCCGGCCCGATCGAGCACCGAGACTGGGGCGGCTCACTCACTGCGGCGCTCGCCACTCATGGGCACCACGTCAACGCGTCTATCGCGACGATCTCGGCCGTCGACCTTCCGCAGGAGTGGCAGGAGCGTTACAAGCTCGCTGGGCTGGGCCCGTGGCTGCTGGTGAAGGAGGTCGGGATGAGCCGTCAGGGCGAGCGTGTCCTCTACGCGGCCGACTACCACCGCGGCAGCGAGATGTCTTTCAGCGTGCTCCGGCAGCGATAGCGCTCGCGCGCCCCTGGGTCGGACCCGTGTGTCCACCCTTCGCTGGAGCGCGGCGTGGTGCACATTGCGCTGGGATCGGGACGGGGCACGACGCTGTGGTTCCGCGGCACGAACAGCCCAACTATGTTTCAGTCCAATTACGCATGGTCTGATGTCTTGACTTGTTGTCAGACATCGCTCTAAGTTGCTAGTCAACCTCCTTGCGAGGTTGTACCCGCACCAGCCTTGCTGTTGTCGGACGTGGCCGTCCTCATTCGTCAGTGGACACCGGCCTCCGCAGCAGCCTCATCCACATCAACGGCGAACAGAGAACGAGGACCAATCATGAACAGAAACAGCAAGCACGCATCTTTCGGCATCGGCGTCGGGATCCTGACGTCCGCTCTCGCCCTGGCGGGATGCGCCGGCAGCGGCGATGCGTCGAGCAGCGGTGGATCAGAGCAGATCACGGTCGCGTTCATCCCGGGCATCGCCTCCGATCCGTTCTTCCGGGCCATGGAGATCGCCGCCAAGGAGGAGGCCGAGGAGCTGGGGATTCGTCTCATCTGGCAGGGCGCTGCCGATCAGTACTCGCCTCAGTCGCAGCTGCCTTTCGTCGACGCGGCTCTGACGGAGGACCTCGACGCGCTCGTGCTCGTTCCCACCGACGCTGACGCACTTCAGCCCAGCGTGACCAAGGCGACGGCTCAGGGCGTGCCCGTGATCACCGTAGACACGACCGTGTCTGACCGCTCCGACCTCGTGTCCCACATCACCGGCGACAACCGCGACGGTGGCGAGCGCGCTGCCGAGGAGATGGCTGCTCAGACAGGCGGCAGCGGGAAGGTTCTGGTGATTTCTGCATCGCCGACCAACACCACAGGAACACAGCGCGTGGAGGGATTCGAGCAGGCCCTCTCCGACGACTACGAGGGCCTGGAAATGCTTCCCGTGCAGTTCGCATACAGCCAGCCCTCCGAGGCGACGACCATCCTCAACACCACACTGTTGGAAAACCCCGATCTCGCGGGCGTCTTCGCCGTTGATGGCACGTCCTGCACCGGAGCCGTCGCCGCGCTGAACAACTCCAACATGGTCGGCAAGGTCAAGTTGATCTGCTACGACGCCTACGCCGCGCAGGTCGAAGAGCTGGAGGCCGGCGCGATCTCCGCGCTCATCGCGCAGGACCCGGCCCAGGAGGCCCGGCTCGCTCTCCAGTTCGCATACGCCAGGGCGACCGGCGTCGGCGAGGACGAGATCAAGGAAGAAGTCGTGATCCCCAACGTCGTCATGAACCTCGACAACCTCGACGAGACCCGCAAGTACCAGTACGCCGAGTGAACGCGATGACCAACGACACGAAATCGAATAGTCCGAGCGTCGAGACGAGCCCGATCGTCTCGGGGAGGGGCGAACGATGGAAGGAGCTCGCGACGCGGCAAGAGACGCTTCTGATCGGCGTTTACATCGTGATGGTGTTGGTTTTCTCGTTGCTGAATCCGCGCTATTTCTCCACGGCGTCCTTCGGGAACATCCTCCAGGACTTCGCGCCCGTCCTGCTCATGGCGATCGGGCAGACGTTCGTCATCATCACGGGCGGGATCGACCTGTCGGTCGGCGCCGTGCTCGGGCTCTCCGGAGTCTCCGCAGCGCTCGCCATCCGGAGCACGACGGAGAGCGGGATGGATCCGGCGCTGAGCATCACGGTGGGAATCATCGCCGCGCTCGCCGTGGGTGCGACGGTGGGAGTCGTCAATGGTCTCTTGATCACTCGGGTCCGGCTTGCGCCATTCATCGCGACGCTAGCGACGATGGGTGTTTGCCTGGGCACGACACTCGTGATTACCGGCGGAGTGCAGATCGCTGGCGCTCCGAAGCAGGTCGTGCTTCTGGGTAATACGCGGTTCCTCGAGATTCTCACCGTGCCCCTCATAGTGGTCTTCGGCATTCTCGTGATCGCGTGGCTGACGCTGTCGCGGACGCGGTTCGGGCGGCACACCTACGCCATCGGGTCCAACCAGTTCGCCGCGCGAGTCGCTGGCATCAACGTGGACCGACACCTCATGAAGGTCTACGTCATCGGAGGCATTCTCGCTGCGGTCGCCGGGCTCTTCGTCTACTTCCGTCTCGGCTCGGGCTCACCGTCTTCGGGACGCGGGGGCGAATTGCAGGCGATCGCCGCAGCGGTCATCGGCGGCGTGAGTCTCATGGGCGGGGTCGGACGCGTGACCGGAACCGCGCTGGGCGCGCTCATCACCGCCAGTGTGCTGAGCGGACTGATCCTCATCGGCATCGAGCCCAACGCCCAGCAGATCGTCGTCGGTGCGCTCATTGCCGTGGCTGTCGCCGTTCAGGGCATCGGCCGCGCCAATTCCCGAAGCTAAGGAGCACGACATGAACGCAGAGCCCGTGTACCAGGTGACGGGTGTCACCAAGAAGTACGGGAACGTCCTCGCACTCGAGGACGTCGACTTCTCCGTCGCGGCAGGCGAAGTCGTCGGTCTCGTCGGCGACAACGGCGCGGGCAAGTCGACCCTCGTCAAGGTCTTGTCCGGGGCACACCGTCCCGATCGGGGCGAAATACGTCTCGACGGCGCTCCCGTGCAGTGGCACTCGCCGCAGCAGGCGTTGGAGAGCGGAATCGAGACCCTCTATCAGGACTCGTCTCTCGCCCCGGACCTGACGGTGAGCGCCAATGTCTTTCTGGGGCGGGAGGAAGTGGTGCCGGGCTTCTGGGGTCGGCTGGGGTTTCTCGCCAACCGGCGAATGGACGAGGTGGCGCGACAAGAACTGGAGAAGGTCGGGATCGCGGTTCCGTCCTCGACCCGAACGGTCTCGCGCCTCTCTGGCGGGCAACGCCAGGCCGTTGCCATCGGTCGTGCCGCCGCATGGGCGAGCAAGGTCATCATCCTGGACGAACCGACCAACCACCTCGGTGCGCGACAGTCCGCCGAGGTCCTGGAAGTCATCAAACAGGCGAAGATGAAGGGGCTCGCGGTCGTCTTCATCTCGCACACGCTCCCGCACGTCCTCGAGGTGACGGATCGCATCGTGGTCTTGCGACTCGGACGTGTCCTGGTCGACGCGCCGACGAGCACCTTCACGCCTGACAGCCTCGTCAAGGCGATCACCGGGCTGAGCGGGGCCGCGTGATGGGCTCGACCAACGAGAACGCCACCGCCAGACTCGAGGCGCTCGATGCGGCGATCCTGGAGCACGCACAAGAGGCCGAGCGCCTCCTGATCGACCTCGTCGCCGTCCCCAGCGTGAACCCGCTGCAACCGGGCGTTGACGCCGAGACCTACGCGGGCGGCGAATCCCGTGCCAACGAGCTCTTCGGCGAATGGCTTCGAGGCGCCGGTATGGAGACGCAGACCGTAGAAGCCGAGACCGGCAGGGCGAACCTCGTGGGCATCCGTCGGGGAAGCGGTGCCGGACGATCGCTCGGGATCAACGCTCACATCGACACGGTCGCCCCCCAGAGCGGGCGGTTCGAGAACCCGTGGAAGGCGGAACGCATCGGCAACCTGCTCTACGGGCTGGGTGCGACGGACATGAAGGCCGCGCATGCGGCTGCATGGCTCGCCGTGAAGGCTCTGAACGATGTGGGAGTCGTCCTGGATGGGGATCTGCATATCCACTCCGTCGTCGGTGAAGAGACGATGAGCCACGGTCTCGGCACGACCGCGGTTCTCGACGCCGGGTTCGATGTCGACGCCGTCCTCATCCCGGAACCCACCTCCAGCGGCGCCGATCTGTTCCGTCTCGCGAACACGGCAGCGGGCAACTACCTCTTCTCGCTCACGGTGCGAGGGAAGTCCACCCACTGGGCTTCGCGAAATCTCGCCATCCGGGCAGGCGGAGGCGGGGACGCCGTCGGGGTCAACGCCATCGACAAGGGCTTCTACATCTACAGCGCCATGCGTCAGCTCGAAGAGCAGTGGGCCTTCACCAAGAAGCATCCGCAGTTCCCCGCCGGCGCGTTCATCATCCATCCAGGTGTGCTGCATGCCGACATCGGGTTTGCAGCGGCTCCGTACTTTCCCGACCGTGCCCGGTTCGACTATCTCCTCTCGTTCCCGCCGGGGGAGACGTCGGAGCAGATCCGAGAGGAGATCGAGGCGCACATCAACGCCGCGGCTGCGCTGGATCCGTGGCTCGCCGCTCACCCCGTGGAGTTCGAGTGGATCGATACGTGGCCGCCTGCCTACACGGATCCTTCGTCGGATTTCGCCAGGATCGCACTCGACGCACGCAACACCGTCGCGACCGCCCTGGGAGCGCCGTCGCTGGAGGCACCGCAAACCAATGGTGCGCAGTCCGACGCTTCCTTCTACGAGGCGCGAGGCATTCCGGCCCTCGTCTGCGGACCGGGAAATCTCCTGGTCGCGCACTCCGCAGACGAGTTCGTCGACGTAAATCTGATCCCCGCGGCAGCGAGCATGATCGTTCGCACCGCACTGGGTTGGTGCGGGGGATGACGAATCGGACGGTTCGCGTCCCGGGACGGCCTCATCGGTGATGACCCACTTCGATGCGGTGGTGTTCGACTGCGACGGAGTCCTCGTCGACAGTGAGGTGCTGTCCGCGAGGGTGTCGCAGCGAATACTGAGCGATCTCGGCTGGAACGCCGCGCTCGAAGAACTGATGGAGCTGTTCACCGGCTGCTCGCAGGAGTTCTTCGTCGCTGAGATCGAGCGACGGATCGGGCGGCGATTGGAACCCGGATGGGATGATCCGTATGCGGGCTGGCTCATGGAAGCGTTCCGGTGCGAGCTCACCGCGGTGCCCGGGATCGAGAGTGCGCTCGAGCAGATCGCGCTCCCTGTCGCCGTCGCATCCAACAGTGGACGCGAGCGCATTCGGAGCAGTCTCGACCTCGTCGGCCTGCTCCCGCGGTTCGCCGGAAAGATCGCGAGCGCTGAAGACGTCGTCGCAGGGAAACCCGAACCGGATGTGTATCTGCGAGCGGCGGAGATCCTGGGGGTCGCGCCCGAGCGCTGCATAGCCATCGATGACAGCGCTTTCGGGGTCGAGGCGGCCCGACGGGCCGGTATGTATGTGCTGGCGTACGGCCCTGGCGCGGCGACACGAGCCGGAGATGGCGTTCCCTCGATAAGCGACTTGCGCCTGCTCCCGGCCGTCGTGGATCGGCTGGTCAGCCTGGGGTCCACCGCCTCCGGGAGAAGATAGGTCCGCAGTGCGACAAGGTGTTTCGTGGTCGATTGATGGGAACTACGAGGTGACTCGAAGATGCGGCGCTTGCCGCGACGATTGTCTGGCAATCAGGACGCTCGGGAGCTGAACTTCGCGTGCGGGATCGTCGAGGCCATTCACCCGCTGCATGACCATCCGAGCGGCAAGTGCTCCCAGCTCCCGAACAGGCTGAGATACGACGGACAGAGCTCGTTCGAATCCCCCACTCCATGGGCTGTTGTCGAAGGTGCTGACCGATAGGTCGTCGGATATGTGTAGTCCAGCTTTCCGTGCGGCTGCCAGAGCGGAGAGCGCCACAAGGCTGTCCGTAGCGAGTATCGCCGTCGGCGCATCCTTCTTCTCGAACCGTGCCGCGGCTGTGGTGTTGACGGGGAATGTCCACTGGTGGGACAACCCCCGCGCCCTGAGGCGCCTGCAGGCCAGTGAGCCCGACCAGTGGTGCCGACGTCGGGGCTGCGAGGACTGGCCGCTCGGTCCGACGGTGGCTGCAGCGATTTCGAGGGTCGACATCGCGCGAAGCGCCGATTCCTTATAGTTTGTACCCCAACGAAATACGCGTCCACGATCAAGGGAGAACGTGTGCAGTTTTACCGAGACGGATACCGCCCCGGCGATCCCGATATCCAGCCTGCCGCGACCGAAGCGCTCGCGCGATCGGACGAGTTCCCCGCGGAACTCGACGTGCTGATCGTCGGCACCGGACCCGCAGGTACGGTGCTGGCCGCGCAGATGGCGGAGTTCCCCGGCATCTCGACCCGCATCATCGAACGTCGGGCCGAGCCTCTCGCGGCTGGCCACGCGGATGGGGTGGCTTGCCGCACCGTCGAAATGTTCCAGGCGTTCGGTCTTGCCGACGCGCTGCTGCGCGAGGCGTACTGGGTGAACGAGGTGCGGTTCTGGGGGCCGTCGGAGACCGATCGTTCGAAGATCGTGCGCACTGGGTGGGTTGAGGACACCCCCGCGGGGCTCAGTGAGTTCCCTCACGTGATCGTGAACCAGGCGCGTATGCAGCAGTACCTGCTGGAGTATGCCGCGCGCTCGGCGAGCCGGCTTGAGGCCGACTATGGCCTCGAGTTCGTTGGGTTCGAGATGGTCGAGGGCGATCGACCCGTGGCGGTCACCCTCCGGCGCACCGCGGGGATGAACGAGGGTGAGGAATTCGTCGTCCACGCCCGCTACGTCGTCGGATGCGACGGCGCCCGGAGCAACGTACGCCGGTCGCTCGGTATACGGCTCGAGGGCGACGCGGCGAACCACGCCTGGGGCGTGATGGACGTGCTCGCCACGACAGACTTCCCCGACTGGCGCACGAAGAACGTTGTGCAGTCGGCAGGCAAGGGAAGTCTTCTCATGATCCCGCGCGAGGGCGGGAACATGGTGCGCATCTACGTCGATCTGGGGGAGGTAGCCGCGGGAGACCGGGCCATCCGCGGCACATCGGCAGAGCAGCTCCGTGCGATTGCGAACGCGATCCTGGATCCCTATTCGATCGATGTGAAGGAAGTCGCTTGGTCGAGCGTGTACGAGGTCGGCCAGCGGGTTGCCAGAGGCTTCGATGATCTCGGTCCCGAGCCGCCGGCGAACGCCGTGCCCCACCTGTTCCTCGCGGGCGACGCATGCCACACGCACAGTGCAAAGGCGGGGCAGGGCATGAACGTGTCGATGCAGGATGCATTCAATCTCGGATGGAAGCTCGCCGCCGTGCTGCAGGGACGCTCGGATGCGTCGCTCCTCCGTACATACTCGGAGGAACGCCAGGCGATCGCGACCGATCTGATCGAGTTCGACAAACACTGGTCTGCATTCATAGCCCAGCCTTCGCGCGATCCCGAGCATCCCGAGCGCGGCGGGGTCTCGCCCGAGGAGATGCAAGCCGAGTTCGCTCGGCAGGGCCGGTACACCGCCGGCCTCGCCACCACCTATGCGACCTCGATCCTCACCGGAACGCTCGATCACCAAACCCTCGCAACGGGGTTCGAGGTCGGAGCGCGGTTCCATTCTGCCCCGGTGCGGCGTGTGGCTGACGCCCGGCTGATGCAGCTCGGACACGCGCACCGCGCCGACGGTCGCTGGCGTCTCTACGCGTTCGGTGACGAATCCGGAGCCGAACTACAAGACCTGCTCGCTTGGCTCGGCAGCGACGTGGGCTCTCCCGTTAACACGTTCCGCTCACCGCATGCCGACATCGACGCCGTTATCGACGTGCACGCGGTATTCCGGGGCTCGCATCACGACATCGACATGACCTCGCTGCCCGAGATTCTGCTGCCGATCTCGGGACCTCTCGGTTTGCAGGATTGGGAGAAGGCGTGGGCGGCCGACCCCGCCGACGACATCTTCGCGCGGCGCGGCATCGCCGCGGACGGGGCGATGATCGTCGTGCGTCCAGATCAATACATCGCACACGTGCTGCCGCTGACTGCACGCGACCAGCTGTGCGCGTTCTTCGGCGGTGTCCTGCGCCCGGTGTGATTGGCTGACACGATTGATGCCGTGACCGCCCACGACCTCCCCGAATCGATTGCCGAGCCGCAGCGGCACGTCGGCAATCTGATCCGCCGTGCCCAGCAGTTGCACTTGGCTACGTGGGCGCGCACGGTGTCTGCGGAGATCACCAGCGCGCAGTACAGCATCCTCGCTGTGTTGAACCGCCTCGGCGGAGCGAGCCAGCGCGAGTTGTGCGATGAAGTCGACCTCGACCGCTCCACCATCACTGACCTCGTTCGCCGGATGGAGCGTGCCGGGCTCATCAGCAGGCAGCGCGCGGACGGCGACGCGCGACGTAACGTCGTCACCCTCACCGAGCGGGGCGAGAGCGAGCGTCGTCGCCTCGCACCGCTCGTTCTTGAGGTGCAGCGCGAGCTGACCCAGCACATGGACCCCGCGGAGGCAACGGCGCTCTACCGCGCGCTGTGGTCGCTTCTCGAGCGATAGGGTCCGTGCTTACTCGGCAGCACCGGCTGTGGGCGCCGGCGGGCCGCCCCAGCCGGCGAGCGTCGCCGACTGCCACGGACCTGCGGCGCGGATCAATTTTCCGGTGAGGTCGGGGATCGCTCCAGGCAGTGCGGTCAAGCTGCTCGCGTTGCACGCTTGACCAGACGGGCTCGTTGTCCAGCCCGGCGGTCGTGATGCGACGCTGGGTGAGCGGACTATGCCGTGGCCGACATGCCCTCATTCGCCCTCCGGGCAATGAGACGTGCGAAGATCTGCGAACAACTGAATCCCCGCAGGCGTAGACGAACCTCCACGAGAATCATCGAGAAACCGCGCTACATCGAGTTGAACCCTCCTGCCGGACCGAGCAGCCTCGTCTGGACCGGATTCAGATCCCTCCGTCTCCGCGAGAATACAACTGATCAGGGTAATTTTCACGAGACGGCATCGAGGGGACTTTGCTCCGGTCCTGCACGGGCGCGCTTTGCCGCGCGGGGAGTTCGATGCGCAGAGCCGTTCCCTCGCCGAGAACGGACGATACGGAGACGTCTCCTCGATGCGCGCGAACGATTTCGCGGACGATGGCGAGCCCCAGACCTGTTCCCGCACCGCCTGAACTTGGGCGTTGGTGGCTCGGAAGAAGCGCTCGAAAACATGAGGGATGTCATCGGCCGGGATGCCCATTCCCGTGTCGGTGATGTCGATCGTGACGCTCGGGCTCCCATTCAGCCTTCTGGCCGCCATCACTTCGACATCCACGCATCCCGCAACCGGCGTGAATTTCACCGCATTCTCGATCACGTGCGTGAAGGTCTGTTCGAGCTGGTCCTCGTCGCCCTCGACGATCGTCGCGACGTCACCGCCGATCCTGAGGCTCACCTTCCGTGAGTGGGACAGAGGGCGCAGCGATTCCTCGACTCGGTGCAGCATCGCACCGATCTCGAATCGGCGCCCCCCTGGCTGAGACCGTCTTCGCTGACGAGGTTCCTAGTGGGCGAATGGACTGGCTCCTGCCCGTATGGGTGAAGGAGCTCGAAGCCGCCGAGGCGCGACTGTCCGATGCCCTGATGACGACCCCGGACCTGATGACAGCGAGTCTCTGACCGAGGCGGTCGCCACCCTTTGATAGGGCTGACTCGTCCACCCGATCAGATCGTGATCACCTTCGGTGCGACGAGGCCCTTCATCCCGTGCATGCCGAACTCGAGACCGTATCCCGATGCCTTCGTTCCCCCGAAGGGCACGGCCGGATTGAGCGTCCCGTGCTGGTTGATCCACACCGTGCCGCTCTCGAGGCGGTGGGCGACTCGCTCCGCTTCGACCGGGTCGCCCCACACGGAAGCGCCGAGTGCCTGTTCGGATGCGTTGGCCCGCCGTACGGCGTCGTCGAGATCGGTGTAGCGGATCACCGGTATCACCGGACCGAACTGCTCCTCGTCCACCAGCGGGGCTCCGTCCTCGATGTCCGCGACGATCGTGGGGCGGTAGAAGCGCGGTCCGAGCTCGGGGGCGGCCTCGCCGCCCGTCACGACACGTGCGCCCCGGGCGCGTGCATCATCGACCAGGTGCGAGACGATGTCGAACTGCTGGTCGGTGGACAACGGGCCGAGCTGGCTCGTCTCATCCAGACCGGGTCCGAGCGCCGCGCCCTCGGCCAGCATCGCCAGCTCCCGCACGACGTCGTCGTAGATCGCATCGTGTACGTAGAGCCTCTTGAGCGCCGCGCACGTCTGACCGGTGTTGATGAAGATCCCCCAGAACAGCCCCTGCGCGATCGCCGCGGGATCCGCGCTCGCCAGGACGATCCCGGGATCGTTTCCGCCGAGTTCGAGCGTGAGGCGCGCGAGATTGCCGGCCGAGCTCTTCACGATCTCCCGGCCGGTCTTCGTCGACCCCGTGAACATCACCTTGGAGATACCACGGTGACCGGCCAAACCCGCACCCACCTCGCGGTCGCCCGACACTCCGATCAGTACTCCCTCCGGCAGGTGACGGTTCATCAGCTCGATCAACGCCAGCACGCTGAGAGGGGTGTATTCGCTCGGCTTGGCCACAACCGTGTTGCCGACGCGCAGGGCAGGAGCGATCTGCCACATCGCGATGAGCGCGGGCCAGTTCCACGGGCTGATCGCCGCGACGACACCCAAGGGCACGTAGTGCAATTCCGAGCGGTTTCCCCCTGCTTCGAAGAGCACCTCGGGCTCGAGTTCGAGGTCTGCCGCGCTGCGCAGCCAGACGGCGCAGCCGGCCGCCTCGAAGCGCGCTCCCGCGCCGTTCAGCGGTTTGCCCTGCTCTCGAGCGATGATCTGCGCGAGCTCCTCCGCGTGTGCGTCGATCTCGTCGGCCGCACGGCGCAGGTAGTCGGCGCGCTCGCCCGACGAGAGCCCCGCCCATGACTGCTGCGCGGCATGCGCGCGCACCACCGCGCTGTCGAGATCCTCGATGGTGTGCACGCGTGCCCATCCGATGGTCTCACCGGTTGCGGCATCCGGGATCGCTCTGCCCTCGCGCTCGCCTACGGTGATGGCGTCGAGAAGTGTCGTCGTTGGCTCGGTCATGGTTCCTCCTAGAACTGACGTCGTTGTTGCGTTCGCGCCCGTCCTCTGGAGCCGGGGACGGGCCCCTGGCATGACTCGGGCCATGCCAGGGGTTCGCGGTCTGGTCTCCCCGCCTCGGGGATACGGGGGTCAGAACGGATACTGCCCCGGCTCGCGGCGCATCGTGATCCAGCGCGTCTCCGTGAAGGCCTCGACGTTCGCGCGTTCTCCGCCGTGACGCGAGCCTGTGCCGGAGGCGCCGACGCCGCCGAAGGGCGCGTTCGCCTCGTCGTTCACGGTCTGGTCGTTGATGTGCACGATGCCGGTGGGAATCTGCTTCGCCAGTTCGTACGCGCCGAGCGCATCACGGCTGACGATCCCGAGCGACAGCCCGTAGTCGGTGTCGGCGGCGATGCGCACGGCCTCCTCGTCGGTCGCATAGGCGACCACGGAGGCAACCGGGCCGAATACCTCTTCGCAGTAGGCGGCCGCGTCGCGCGACGGGTGGGCGAGCACGGTGGGTCGATAGAACAGTCCCTCGTAGGTGCCGCCCGCCGCGAGAGTCGCTCCCAGTGCCACCGACTCCTGCACGAGCGCGTGCACGCGGTCTCGCTGGGATGCATCGATGAGCGGGCCCAGGTGCACGTGCTCGGTGGCAGGATCTCCAACGGCCATCGACTCCGCTTTGGCCGCGAGCTTCGCGACGTATTCATCGAACAACGATTCGTGCACGATGTGCCTGCCGACGGTCATGCAGATCTGGCCCTGGTGCAGGAACGCGCCCCAGGCTGCCAAGTTCACCGCCTCGTCGACGTCCGCATCCGCCCGAACGATGAAGGCGGAGTTCCCGCCGAGTTCCAGGTGGGCGCGCGTCAGATGGCGGCCCGCGAGTTCCCCCACGATCCTGCCCGCCCGGGTGGAGCCGGTGAACGCGATGACGCGCACGCGCGGGTCGGCGACCATCGCCTCGCTCACATCGGCGCCGCCGGGAACGAGCTGGAGCAGGCCTGCGGGAAGCCCCGCCTCTTCGAAGATCCGCACCATCGAGACACCGCCCGTGATCACCGTGCGGGGGTCGGGCTTGAGGAGCACGGCGTTGCCGAGTGCGAGCGCGGGGGCGACCGCCCGAATGCCCAGGATCAGGGGGACATTGAACGGAGAGATGACACCGACGACGCCGACGGGCACCTGCTGGGCCAGTGACAGCCGCGGCTCTTCACTGGAAAGTATCGAGCCGAGCGGGGCAGAGGGGAGGGCTGAGGCCTCGTAGCACTCGGCAGCAGTGACGTGCAGCGCGAAACCGGCGAGTGCCGGGACGGCTCCCACCTCCCGGACGTTCCATCCCATGATCTCCTCGGCGTGCTGTTCCCACAGCTGTGCGGCTCTGCGCATCACGGCCGCGCGCACCGGGTGCGGCGTCGCGGCCCACTCCGCCTGCGCGCGGGCGGCGCCTTCGGCGGCGCGAGCGACATCGCCGGGTGAGGCCAAGCCGACCTTGGCGAGAGTTCTTCCGGTAGCTGGTTCGATGGAGTCCGCTTCACCGCCCTCCCCGACGATCCATTCCCCATCGATGTGGATCCGGCCGGAGAAGACCGACTCGTCGATGAGTGCGGGTTGGGTCATTTCGGTTGCGGGCATGGGGTGTATTCCTTCCGAGTTACCGACCAGCGGTAGTCGGCTGGCGCTGACTCTCCCGTAATAGGGCGGCGGCCGCCATCCCTCCCGAGCACGTGTGCGCGGCAGGGAAAGCGGGCTGCGCGCGTGGTCAAAGAGGCATCGCCGAGGGCGCAGACGTTCACGGGCCATGCCGATTAGCCGAGTACGCACGTGACTTGACCCGAGCCGCACGGTTGCCGGACGACGTCTTCTCCCCGGGGTCGATGAACCATAGCGTGGCGAATCCAGGCACCTACGACCCGGGCCCGGTCGCTCCGAGACGGCACCGCTGCCGCGACGGCGCGCGAAGCGAATGACATGGGCGTCACGCATCGACACTCTTGAAGGACGGCATCACATGACCAGAGAAGAACTCACGGCAACTCGCACCCCTCGCGGCGGATATCGCCGACTGGCACCGCTCCTTGCGCTGCCGGTCGTGCTCGTTCTCGCCTCGTGCGGGGGCGGCGGATCCTCCAATGCGGGTGGCGGGACGGGTAGCGCTGCACCCATCGACGCCGAATGCGGCAGCGTGCCGGTGGTCGCTCCGAAGGACCCGGATGGACTCATCGCGAAGATGCCGGAGGAGATCCAGACCGCCTTCAACGGATGGCCCGACACGGTCGAGGCGAGCGCCTGGTCGGACCTCGAGTCGAAGATCGCCGATGGGCCGATCACTGTCGGCTACCTGCAGCAGGACTCCGGCAGCCCCGTCGCGGCCTCGCTCGCCGCCGAGATCGACCGACTGTTCGCGAAGTCCAAGTCGGCTGGTGACGTCGCGGACCTCATCGTGGAGACTCCCGGTGGAACGGGGGGCGCGGTGACCGCCGCTGATCAGGTACGGGCGTTCGAGCAGCTCGTGCGCAAGGGTGCCGACATCATCATCGCCCAGCCGCTCTCGGGCGAGGCGCTCGTCGCGGCGGTGAACAGCGCGGGCGAGCAGGGCGTACCCACCGTGACCTTCACGGGCTATGTCGCATCGCCTTATGCGCTCAACATCACCCCGAACGCGTTCGACGGCGTCGCGCAGGCCATCTCGCGCGGCGCCGACATGATCGGCGGCGAGGGCAACGTCGTGATCATGCAGGGCATCGAAGGCATGACCGTGAACACGTCTTCCGTGTCCGCTGCCGAGCAGACCCTCGCGCTCTGCGAGGGGATCGAGATCGTGGGGAAGCCGGCCGGCAGCTTCAACGACCCGGGTGCGAAGTCCGCGATGGTGAGCTTCCTCGCCTCGAACCCGGAGGATGTCGACATGGTGTACCAGGTCGCCTCGATGGGCGCCGGAGTCTTTGCTGCGTTCGCCGACACGGGTCGTGACGATCAGCCGCTCGTCGTGGACAATCTCCCGACCGCGGCATCACTCGCCTGGTGGGAGCAACTGAGCCCCGACGGGTACAAGGGACTGGCGATGCCGGGCACGGGCACGCAGTTCGGTGAGGCGTTGTGGGATGTCGCACTGCGCACGATGCGAGGCGAGGGACCGAAGATCAATCAGATCGCCCTCCAGACGCAGTTCATCACGGCCGACAACGTCGACGAATACCTCGTACCCGGTGCGACCACGACATCCACGGAAGAGACCAAGACGGTCGGATCGCTCCTGCCGGCCGACTACCTCGACGGTTACTTCACGCACCCCGCATCCTGATCGATATCGGGGCGGCGCCCGCGGTGACGCGGCGCCGCCCCGCCCGCGACGTCAACAAGGAGGCAGGGCAGTGACGATCACCCCAACAGAACAAGGCTCACGTGCTTCCGCCGATCCCGATCGCGCTATCCTGCGCGTCGAATCGGTGAGCAAGCGTTTCGGCCCCACCATCGCTCTTCGTGACGCATCCCTCGATGTGCGCGCTGGCGAGATCCATGCTCTGGTCGGAGAGAACGGATCCGGAAAGTCGACTCTCGTGAAGATCCTCAGCGGGGTCCACGCACCGACCAGCGGAACAATCGCGGTCACAGGCCGCTCGGAGCGGCGGTTCCGCTCGCCTGCCGAGGCTCAAGCAGCCGGTATCTTCACCGTCTTCCAGGAAGTGCTTTCGATCGAGAGCCGGAGCGTGCTCGAGAACCTCTGGCTCGGCTCCGACGGTCTCTTCGCTTCACGACTCAGCCGCGAAGAGCGGATGGGTCGTGCCGAGGACGTGCTCGCGGAACTCCTCGAATCGCCGCCGTCGTTGAGTGCTCTCGTCGAGGACCTCACCTTGAGCGAGCGCCAGGTGTGCTCCATCGCGCGGGCGCTGCTCCGCGACCCGCAGGTGCTGATCCTCGACGAGGCGACGTCCGCTCTGGACTACGACAGTCGCACGCGCTTGTTCGCCACGGCGCGTCGGCTTCGGGACGAAGGCAAGGGGTTGGTGCTCATCACCCACCGCATGGATGAGGTCGAGGAGATCGGCGACCGCATCACCGTCCTCCGTTCGGGCGTCACGGTCGGAACCCTCGATCAGGGGGAATGGACCGTTCCCGGCCTCGTCGAGATGATGACGGGAGGAGACCATCTCGCTCCTGCCGACGTTCGGGCCGAGGTTCGCGAGCGGCGTCCCGCGGGCGAGGTGGTGCTGCGCGCCCGCGATGTCGCCCTCGCCCCCGGGAGCGCGCCCGTGACGCTCGACGTGCGCGCGGGCGAGATGCTCGGCCTGGCCGGGCTGGAAGGCCAGGGTCAGGACGTGTTCCTTCGCGCCCTCGCCGGGTTCGGCCAGGAGACCGGCGAGGTCGTGAGGGTCGACGGTTCCGACGAGCGGGTCATCACGAGCCACGCCTCGGCGCACCGCGAAGGCATCGCCTACGTGCCACGTGAGCGTCGGGCGGAGTCGCTGTTCGAGTGGATGTCGATCCTCGATAACTTCGCGATCTCGACGATCGCCGACGACGCACGGGGTGGATTCGTGCGGGCGAGCCGGACGACACGTCGCTTCGAAGAGTACGTCGAGCCGCTGCGCATCAAGTACGGGCGCGCGACCGACGCCATCACGACCCTGAGCGGAGGAAACCAGCAGAAGGTCGTCATCGCCAGATGGCTGGCGACACGACCTCGGATCCTGCTGCTCAATGACCCGACCCGTGGCATCGACATCAATGCGAAGCGCGACCTGTACCGGCTGCTCGCCGATCTCACCGCCGAGGGGCTGGCGGTCGTCATGCTCTCGACGGAGGTCGATGAGCACATCGAACTGATGGACCGGGTCCTCGTCTTCAACGGTCACGAGTGCAGCGCCGTCCTCGACCACGCGGAACTCACCCGCGAGGCCCTCGTATCCAGCTTCTTCGGCAGGGAGAACGCACTATGACCATCCTGGCGCCACCGCGCGGCACGCCATCACGACAGATCCCCACAACACTGAGGGCCTTCTTTCGCCGACACCCGGCTGCCTTCGCCGCGATCCTCGCGCTTCTGATGCTCGTCGTGAATCTCGTCCTCCAGCCCGACTTCGGGCCGGTTCAGCAGCTCGCCGCTTTCGCGCCGCTCGCGCTGGCCGCGATGGCGATGGGTGCGACGATCGTCGGGGGCGGCGTGGACCTCTCGATCAGCCCGCAGATGACGCTCTCCTCGATACTCCTCGTCGGCTACCTCACGCCGGCGGGGCTCGGCGGGTACGTCGCGATTCCGATTCTCGTCGCCGTCGGCGCCCTCATCGGTACCGTGAACGGACTCATCGTCATCGGGTTGCGGCTGCCGCCGATCGTGGCGACGCTCGCGTCGATGTTCGTGCTCATGGGCGTGAATCTGCGGCTCGCACCTACCCCGTTCATCCTGTTCGAAGGGTGGGTGCTCGATCTTGCGCGCACGGTGTGGTTCGTTCCGGGAGCGCTGTTCCTCGTCGGGATCCCGTTGGCGCTGTGGTACCTCCTCATGCGGACCGCCTACGGGCGCAACCTCTACGCCGCTGGAGGCAATGACGCCACGGCGTACTCGGCAGGCATCAACGTGGCAGTGGTGCGCCTCATCGCCTATTCCATCGGAGGGATTCTCGCCTCGATCGGTGGTATCGCACTGACAGCGCTGGTCAGTTCCGTGGACGCAACCGCCAGCGGCGCCTACACCATCGGGGCGATCGCGGCCGTTGCCCTCGGCGGCATCAGCCTGCTCGGGGGCCGCGGCGGCATGCTCGGGGCTCTGGTCGGTGCTGCCGTGATCTTCCTCGTGCAGAACATGCTCACCCTCTTCAACGTCTCCCAGGTGTGGCTCAACCTCGTGTTCGGTGCCCTGCTGCTGTTCGCGGTCATCATGGGCGCCGTGCTGGCAGCATCCCCGAAGGAGGACCGTCGATGACCGCCCTGACCACCGAAGCCGTCGCTACCGAGATCGCGAAGAGGCGGCCACGGATGCTGGCAGCCGCACTGCGTCTTCAGGAGCGGTTTCCCGTGCTCCAGCTGGCGATAGCGGTCGCGGCATTCATCGTGGGGGCGACGACGCTCGACGGGTTCGCCCGCCCCACGAGTATCGTGTCCGTGCTCGTGCTTGCATCGCTCGTCGCGCTGGCGGGCATGGGACAGACGCTCGTCGTGCTGATCGGCGGCTTCGACATGTCGGTAGCCAGCTTCCTCGTCGTCGGAGCTGTCGCCGTCACCCAGCTGCCCGCGACCTTCGGCATACCGGTCGGAGTCTCCGTTCTCCTCCTGATCCCTTTCACGCTCGTGCTCGGCGCCTTCGTCGGGTGGGTCTGCCATCGCTTCAAGATCGAGCCTCTGATCGTGACGCTCGCGATGGGGACCTTCGCGCTGGGGCTCGTGCAGGTGCCGACCGAGGGCATGATCGCCGGCGGAGCGCCCGAGTGGCTGCTCGCGCTCACCTCTCTTCGTTCGACCACCTTCGGGCTTCCTTTCCCTCCGATCCTCGCGATCTGGCTGCTGCTGACCATCGCGATGGGTGTGTTCATCCACCGGACGGTGGCGGGCCGGCGGCTCCAGGCGACCGGGGCGAATGCTCGGGCCGCGTCGTACGCGCTCATCCGCGTGAGGCGCGTCTGGATCCTCGTTTTCGCGACCAGCGCCTTGATGGCTTCGCTCGCCGGAATCGCGCTCGCGTCGTTCTCGGGAACGGTCAACACCGCTATCGGTGGCCCGTACCTGTTCCAGAGTCTGGCCGCGGTCATCATCGGCGGAACCGCGTTCGGCGGCCCGGGCGACTACACCCGTACCGTCGTCGGCGCGGTGATGCTCACCATCATCACGACCGTCCTGATCGGGCATGGCCTCGCCACGAGTGACCAGCAGATCCTCTACGGGCTGGTGATCCTTCTCGCGATGGTCATCTACGGACGCGGACGCAGACTCGCGGACCGCGTATGACCCCGGCTCCGATCCAATCTGTTCGCCACACCGACCACCCCACCAGATAGAGGAGACCGATGATGACCCATGCAGGCACGAGAGAAGACTGGCAGGTGCCCCATCTGTCCGCGCTCGACAAGCCGTCGCTGATCGAGCTGTTCGCCGAGTTGTCGCCCCCCGCGGTCGGAGAGATGAAGGGGGAGTATGCCGGCTTCGACTACCTCGGACAGAGCGAAGACACCTTCGCGGCGGCGCTCGGGCGCATCCAGGCCGGCGGGGGCACATTCTGGCTGGGCAAGGGCTTCCCGGGGGAGGAGGACGGCGGGGCATCCGGGTACAACCGCATCCGCAACGCGGACGGTTCGGTGTCCCGGAAGGACCGGTTCGGAATCCACCGGGGCATCTCGCCGATCGACGGCAAGCCCACGCTCCTGCTCAAGTACAGCGACTTCGACAACCCGGCCGGTTCGATCGGCTTCCTGGACGAGGTGCGCAAGGTGAACGACAGGCTCTTCCTGTGCACGGGGACGCCCGAGGAGGGCCGCGGGGAGGTCGGGTTCTTCTTCCTCGCCGGTCCCCCGGTGAAACACGAGGGACCCGACGACCCGGGCAGTGAACTGCTCGCTGCCGCGGACCGATGAGGGCCGCACTGGTCGCCGCGCCCGGCGACGGCTTCCGCCTCGCCGACGTCGACCTTGCAGATCCGATCGGACGCGAGGTGGTGATCGAGGTACGCGCCAGCGGACTCTGCCACAGTGACCTCTCGATTGCGCAGCACGGCATGGGGTTTCCCATGCCGGCCCTCCTCGGACACGAAGTGGCGGGAGTCGTCGTCGAGGTCGGACCGGATGCGAGCGCCGTGTCGGTGGGTGACCGCGTGGTGGTGTGCATGGTCGCCGGATGCGGCCTTTGCGCGGAGTGCCGTAGCGCGCGCCCGTACCGCTGCACGCAGGTGGCGCGCCTCGAGCGCTCACCCGACGATCCGTCGCGGCTCGGTGTCGACGGCGAGCGCGTGACGCAGTTCATGGGGGTGGGCGGGTTCGCCGAGCGTGTGCTCGTTCACGAGAACCTCGCGATACGGCTGCATGCCGACGTGCCGTTCGAGGTGGCATGCCTGCTCGGTTGCGGTGTCGTCACGGGTGCGGGCGCGGCGATCAACACGGCCTGCGTTCGCCCCGGAGACACCGTCGCGGTCATCGGCTGCGGCGGCGTGGGGCTGAACACCATTCAGGGTGCGGCCCTGGCCGGGGCGTCTCGCATCATCGGGGTCGACCTGCATCCCGCCAAGCTCGCGCTTGCCCGGTCGTTCGGCGCGACCGATGTGGTCGATGCATCCGGTACGAATGCGGTCGAGGCGGTGCGCGAGCTTACCGGCGGAGGGGTGACCCACGCGTTCGAGGTCATCGGTCTCAAGACGACCGCGGAGCAGGCGGTACGGATGCTCGCCGTCGGTGGAGGCGCATTTCTCATCGGTGTGCAGAAGCCGGGAACGGTACTCGACGTCGATCTGTTCTCGGACATCATCCTGCCGCAGCGACGCATCATCGGCGTCTCGATGGGGTCGACGAACCCGCATGTCGATATCCCGATGTTCGCCGAGCTGTATCTGCAGGGCCGACTCCAGCTCGACGCGCTCGTCTCGCAGCGCATCGCCCTGGAGGACCTGAACGCGGGTTACGACCGGCTCATGAGCGGGGAGGTCGCGCGGTCGGTGGTCACCGCGTTCTGAGGGTCGACGCCCGCCGCACGGCTGTCCCACAGCATGGAACCGTCCCATGCTGTGGGACAATCTCGGCGGCCGGGCGAGGGGCCGCCCTAGCGTTGCACCACCTAGTTGATTGCAACGACGCACAGCGGGAGCGAGGCCATCCATGCAGCATCCAGTCGAGCCTTCGGAGTCCCGGGGCGTGATGACATCCGTCGCCCACAGCATGGATGCGTTCAACGCCCTCGTGCAGGCGTCGTTCATGCCGTTGGAGGTCACGACCTCGCGCCCCGATTTCACGGGGCGCATCCGGGCCGCACGGCGGGACGACGTCTACTGCTACGAGATCGCCGCCAACGAGCACATCGTGCAGCGCACCCCGAGGATGATCGAGACCACCACGACGGGAGAGTTCTACAAGCTCAGTACGATGCTCTCCGGCACCTCCATCGTGCTCCAGGACGACCGCGAGGCCGTGCTCGGTGTCGGCGATGTCGCCCTTTACGACACGACTCGCCCGTACACGCTGATCTCGTCCGAGGGGGCCCGCACCGCTGTCGTGATGCTGCCGAGGCAGCAGGTCGAGCTGCCCCCGGGAATCGTGCGCCAGCTCACCGCCGTCCGCCTCTCGAGCGATCACGGCATGACCTCGATCATCTCGCCCTTCATCGCGTCGCTTGCCGCGGACCTGCATCAATTCGAGTCGTCGGCCGGGGCCCGGCTCGCGCGCAACCTCGTCGATCTCGTGACGACGATGCTTGTGAGTGAACTGGACATCGACGACGAGGAGACATCGCGCCGGGCACTCCTGCGGCGAGTGTGCGCATACATTGACGACAACCTCGGCGATCCCGCCCTGGGGCCGGGGAAGATCGCCGCGGCACATTTCATCTCGGTCCGCTATCTTCAGGTGTTGTTCCAGCGTGAGGGGACGACGACATCCGCCTGGATTCGACAGCGCCGGCTCGAACGCTGCCGCCGCGATCTCACGGACCCTGTCATGGCGCAGTGGCCCATCGCGGGTATCGCCGCCCGATGGGGCTTCCTCGAGCCGACCCACTTCAGCCGCGTCTTCAAGGACCACTTCGGTCGAAGCGCGCGTGACATCCGCGCCGCCGGACAGCAGGCCGCTTAGCGCCCGGGTTGGTGCGCGCACCGTCAACAGTCGTGCGAGCGCGGTCAAACGGGGTCGTGCGCATCGCGTTTAGCGTGGAGACAAAGCTCGTACGGCCGAAGGAGGACGCGATGGTGCAGGCGCTCGTACTCGATGAGGTGGGCGGCACGTTCCGCACCGCGGATGTGCGACTCGCGTCGCCGATCGGTCGTGAGGTGCTCGTAGACGTCAAGGCGAGCGGGCTGTGTCACAGCGATCTGACGGCGAGTTCGCTCGGCGGTTTCGCGCTACCCGCAATTCTCGGACACGAGGTCTCGGGCGTCGTGAAGCAGGTAGGTCCGGATGTCGTCGACCTGGTCCCGGGTGACCATGTCGTGGCCTCCCTGCAGTCGCACTGCGGCAGTTGCGCCGCCTGTCTGCGTGGCGACATCAACATGTGCAGCCAACCGGCGTTCGTGACACGGGCACCGGGCGAGGAGGCCCGCGTCACGCTGGACGGCGCCGCCGTCACGCCCGTCGTCGAGCTCGGCGGCTTCTCCGAGCAGATCCTCGTCCACGAGAACAACCTCGTACGCATCGACGAGGACATTCCGCACGAGGTCGCATGCATCCTGGGTTGCGGCGTGCTGACGGCCGCGGGCGCCGTTCTCAACGCCTCCAAAGTGCCGGCCGGTGCGTCCGTCGCCATCTACGGTTGCGGCGGCCTCGGCCTCGCAGCGATCCAGGCGGCACGTATCGCCGGAGCCTCGACGATCGTCGCCGTGGACATCTCTGACAGCAAGCTCGAACTCGCCGTGCGCATGGGCGCGACCGCCCGCGTGAACTCATCGACGACGGAACCGGTTGCCGCGGTACGCGAGGCGACGGGGGGCGGGGCCGACTTCGTCTTCGACTTCGTGGGCCGCCCCGAGGTGACCCGGCAGGCATACGACTCGGTCGGTCGAGCGGGAGAGCTGGGCGTCGTCGGAATCAACATGCCGGGGGCGACGCTGGAGATCAGCATCGGACCCGAGTTCATCTGGAACCAGGTCCGCATCCGGCCGATCTTCAACGGATCAGGCAACTTCAAGACGGACATCCCGCGTTACGTCTCGCTGTACAACAGCGGCGTGCTCCACCTCGACGAACTCGTCTCCCGCACGATCTCACTCGAGCAGGTCAACGATGCCTACGCGCACATCCACGAGCATGTCGGACGAACGGTGGTGACGTTTCCCTGACGCACGCACCGGGCCCCCGAGGCCGTGGGGGCCCGGCTGTCGTGTCCGCAAACGGCTGGGAGCGCGCGCGATACGGTCCCTCGAGTGGCTACGCTCAACCCATGTCCTCGATTCCGGACGAGCACACCCCGGAATTCGAGGGCGTGCCGAGGGTGCTGGCTCGGACCGTGCACCTGCTGCGCTGCTTCACGTACGCGGACGACACGCTGTCGGTGCGTGAGCTGGTTCAGCGTTCCGGGTTGCCCCGGTCGACCGTGCATCGCATCACGGGCGACCTCGTCCACCTCGGCCTGCTCACCCGGACCGCGAGCGGGCGTTACGCGATGGGGACCCTCGTCTGGGAACTCGGGCAGTTCTCGCACATCAGTGTGCGCCTACGCCTGGCCGCGCAGGATCATCTGACACGGCTGTACGAGGCGTGCGGTGAGAACGTGTTCATCGCGGTCATGACGACGACGATCCCCGAGACGGCGCAGGTGATGTTCGTCGGGCACGTCCGCGGTCCGCGGTCCGTGCCGGTGCTCGCCCACGAAGGCGGGCGGTTTCCTCTCCATACGACGGCCAGCGGGCGCGCGCTGGTCTCGGCGCAGTCGCCGGACTGGATCGAACGCTATCTCGCCCGGATCTTCGACGGTGAGACGAAACGTTCCACGGTGGGGCAGGCGCGTCTACGCGCGACGATCGCCGCGGCCCGGAGCCGCGGATATGCGACGCAGCTGGGCGAGGTGGACGCCGGCGCCGCGGGCATCTCGGCGCCGATCCCGTCCGGTCTCGACACGCCGACCGCCGTCGTCACGATCGCTGCATCCTCGGAGCACTGGGATGAGCGGCGGTACGCCTCGATGCTGCGGGTGACGGCGCACGCCATCGCGAAGGACATGCACGAAGGGCTCTGACGCGCCGCGCCGCTACGGCCGGACGATGAGCCGCGGCTCCACGAGCACGTGCTCGGGCGCTGCCTCGCTGTCGCGCAGCGCGATCACGTTCCCCGTCGGCCCCATCAACAGGTCGAGCGCGCCCGCCGCGACGAGCTCGGGCGACTGCTCGACGCTCGAGATGCCCAGGGCCTCGGCCACGGGGGTGTTGTCGAATCCGATGATCGGAAGCGCTCGGCGGCCGGCGTCGGCGGCGGCGAGATGCGCGCCGACCGCGAGGGCGTCGCTGACGCACACGAGGGCGTCGAGCTCGTCGATGGTCCGGCCGTCGGCGAAGGCCGCGGTCATGACGGCGCGGGCGTCGGCGAGGCCGTCGACGGTCTCGAAGCGCGGACCGGTGGCCGAGGCCTCCGCCATCGCCTCCCGCCAGCCCCGCTCGCGGTCGTCGCCCGTGCCGCCGTCGCTCGGCCAGCCGAGAAACCCGACGCGGGGTCCCGCCGTCGCCAGCGCGTGACGCGTCGCGGCACGGGTACCGGCGGCCCCGTCGACGTCGACCCACGTGTGGGTCGAGCGATACACGTCGCCGCCTCCCCATGGTCGCCCGAAGGAGACGAAGGGCATGTCCCGCTCTGCCAGCCACCCGGTGCGCGGGTCGCCGAAGAACGTCCCCGTCACGACGACGGCGTCGATCTCGCCGCCGTCGATGAGGTCGCCGAGACGCTCCATCTCCTCCTCCGCCGTCCGGGCGCTGTAGAGCAGCACGCGCATGCCTCGTTCGCTCGCACGCTCGGTGAGGGCGTGCACGAAGCGGTCGAGGAGCACGCCCGAGATGCCGCCGGTGTAGGGATCGAGATGGATGCCGATGGTCGAGCTGCGGCGCGTGCGCAGGCGCCGCGCGGCCGCGTGGGGGCGGTAGCCCAGCTCCGCGATGACATGGGCGACGCGCTCCCGAGTGGACTCGCGGACGATCTCGGGGGAGTTGAGCACATTGGAGACGGTCTGGCGCGAGACCCCGGCGACGCGGGCGACGTCCTCGACGGTGGGCGCCTTCGCCATCTCCGCGCCTCCCGGGCCTCGGCTGCGCGGGGAGAGTGCGGCAGCGCCGCCCCCGCACATGAACGTTCAAATCGTTACGTCCAGGCTACCCCGAGTGACTTGACATGCATCGTCATGCCCTCATAGCGTGCTCTTAGCGGGCAAATTTGATCGTTCAAACTTGTCCCTCCGGCCTCACTGCGGGAGGCCCTCGTGACCTCATCAAAGGAGAGAGACATGACACGGCACACCATCCGGAACGTCATCGGGGCGGGAGCGTTCGTCCTCGTCGGCGCGCTCGCGCTCACGGGATGCGGCGGCTCGAGCTTCGACGATCCATCCGGCGTCGACGGTGAACTCACGTCCTCGGACGACGCCCTCACGATCCTCATCGGCTCCAGCGGCGAGGCCGAGACCGTCGCCGTCGAAGAGGCCGTCGCGGCCTGGTCCGCCGAATCCGGCGTGGATGCGACGGTGCAGGTCGCGAACGACCTCGCGCAGCAGCTCTCGCAGGGATTCGCTGCCGGGTCCCCGCCCGACCTGTTCTACCTGTCGACGGATCAGATCGCGGGCTACGCGGGAAACGGCTCGCTCATGCCCTACGGCGATCTGCTCTCGAACAAAGACGACTTCTACCCCTCGCTCGTCGAGAACTTCACGGTGGACGGCGAGTTCTACTGTGCGCCCAAGGACTTCTCCACCCTCGCGCTCGTCATCAACACCGAGCTGTGGGCCGCGGCGGGACTGACGGATGCCGACATCCCCACGACGTGGGAAGAGCTCGACGCGGTGGCGGCGACCCTGAGCTCGGGTGGCACGGCCGGCCTCGCCTTCGGTACGGAGTACCAGCGCATCGGCACATTCATGGCTCAGGCCGGCGGCGGCCTCGTGGTCGACGGGGAAGCCGTGGCGAACAGCTCCCAGAACGTCGAGGCGCTCGAGTACGTCAAGGCGGGCCTCGAGGCGGGCACCTTCGCCTACGCGTCGGATCTCGGCGCGGGCTGGGGCGGCGAGGCCTTTGGCAAGGGACTGGCGGCCATGGTCATCGAGGGCAACTGGATCGGCGGGGCGATGAGCAACGACTTCCCCGACGTCGAGTACGTCGTTGCGGAGCTGCCGGCGGGCCCGTCGGGCAAGGGAACTCTGCAGTTCACGAACTGCTGGGGAATGTCGGCGGACAGCCCCAACCAGGAAGCGGCGCTCGACCTCGTCGAGCACCTGACGACCGCGGATCAGCAACTGGCCTTCTCCGACGCGTTCGGTCCGATGCCATCCGTCATGTCGGCAGCGGATGCCTGGACGGAAGCCAATCCCGACCTGGCAGCGTTCTTGAACGGCGCGGAGTATGCCCAGTTCCCGCCGAACAGCGACGGCGCGAGCGACGTGATCGCGGACTTCAACGCCCAGCTGGAGTCGCTGAAGACGGGTGACCCCGCGTCGATTCTCGACTCCGTGCAGGGGAACCTCGAGGCCGTGGTCGGCTGACCATGACCACTCGGGTCACCGCCTCCCGCGCCGGATCCCGCAGGTCGGGGATCCGGCGCGGCGAGGCCGCCGCCGGATGGATCTTCACGGCCCCCGTGATCGTCATCCTGGGCGTCTTCCTGCTCGTCCCGGTGCTGATGGCGCTCTGGGTGAGCTTCTCCGACTGGACGGGAAGGGGGAGTCCCCTCTCCGGCGATGTCGGCTTCGTGGGCTTGGACAACTACGCGGCCGTCACGAGCGGCGGCGGTCTCGCCGAGCGGGACTTCGGCATCGCGATGCGCAACAACGCCTGGTACGTGCTGCTGGTGGTGCCGCTCCAGACGATCCTGTCGTTGTTCCTCGCGGTGCTCGTCAGCCGCGCGATCCTCCGCGGCCGCGGCTTCTTCCGCACGGCCTTCTACTTCCCCTCCATGACGAGCTCCGTCGCGATAACGGTCCTGTGGCTCTTCCTGTTCTCCACGACCGGGGTCGTCAACCAGGTGCTCTCGTGGGTCGGCATCTCGGGTCCGAACTGGTTCAGCGACCCGCGGGGGATCGTCCACGTGGCGCTGGGAGCCGTCGGCGTGCAGGAGGGACCCGATTTCCTCGCCTCGGGCTCGTTCCTCGGCATCAGCGCCTGGGAATGGCTCTCCGGTCCATCGGTGGCGATGAGCGCCTTCATCCTGATGGCCGTCTTCACCACGAGCGGCACGTTCATGCTTCTCTTCGTCGCGGCGTTGCAGAACATCGGGACGGAACTCGGCGAGGCAGGCATGATGGACGGCGCGAGCGGGTGGCAGCGGTTCCGTCTCATCACGCTGCCGCAGTTGCGTCCGACGCTGTTCACCGTGCTGACGCTGGGATTGATCGGCTGCTGGCAGGTCTTCGACCAGATCTACACCGGAACCCAGGGCGGACCGGCGAAGACGACGCTGACCCCGGCGTACCTCTCGTACGACTCGGCATTCATCGGTCAGGACTGGGGAGAGGGCGCGGCGATCGCGTTCATCCTCTTCGTCATCATCATCGCGTTCACGATCCTGCAGCGCTGGGTCCTGCGTGAGCGCCCGGTATCGAAGCGTCGCGCCGCGCAGTATCAGCCCAAAGGGACGAAGCGTCGCGCCGCGCAGTATCAGCCCAAAGGGACGAAGCTATGACCGACACCGCCCTCGCTGAAGCCGAGGTCCTGATCCAGGACCGGCCCGCCCGTCGCCGCGTGCGGCGCTACGGCGGGCGCGTGATCGCGGCCCAGCTCGCGCTCTACGCCCTGCTGGCCGCCCTCGCGCTCGTGTACGTCTATCCGTTCCTCGTGCAGGTCGCGACCTCGTTCAAGACGGATGCCGAGGCGGCCTCGGACCCGATCTCGCTGATCCCGAGCATCTGGTCGCTGGCGGCGTACGACCTGCTGTTCACCCGCAGCGACTTTCCGCTCTGGTTCATGAACAGCGCGATCGTCACCGTCACCGTCACGCTCGGGCGCGTGTTCTTCGTATCCCTCGCGGGGTATGCGCTGGCGCGGCTGCAGTTCCGGGGGCGCACCGTGATCTTCGCGCTCGTGGTGGCGGTCATGGCCGTGCCGGGGGTCGTGCTCCTGATCCCCAAGTTCCTCGTGCTCAACCAGATCGGCCTCTACGACACCTACGCGGGCATGATCCTGCCACTGCTGGTGGATGCCGCCGGGGTCTTCATCATGAAGAACTTCTTCGAATCGATCCCGTCCTCGGTCGAGGAGCAGGCCCGCATCGACGGCGCGGGCCCGTTCCGCGTGTTCTGGTCGATCGTGCTGCCGATGGCGCGCCCCGCGCTGATCACGATCGTCATCCTGTCCTTCCAGGGATCGTGGAACGAGCTCAGCCACTTCATCGTCGCGACCCAGTCTCCAGACCTGACGACGCTCACGAAGGGCGTGGCGTCCCTCGCCTCGGGGCAGCTGAGCCAGGGCAGTCAGTACCCGGTCAAGCTCGCCGCCGCGGCGATCATGACGATTCCCGTCGCGATCGTGTTCTTCGTCTTCCAGAAACGCATCATGAACACCACAGAAGGAGCAGTAAAGGGATGACCGATGCCCGCATGTCCATCGACGCGCCCCCCGTGCAGCCACTCATCAGCGACGCCCTGATCGTCCTGCGCGCCCCGACCCAGGTGTGGTCGGGACGCGACGGGGATGTTCGCGCAGACGATCCCGATCGTGCGATCGACGGGGTGTTCCACGGAGACGTGCGGTACTTGCGGGAGGCATCCCTGACATACGACGGCGCGAGGCCGGAGTGGATCTCCGCATCCCCGGAGAGTGCCTCGCGCGCCTTGTTCGGCGGGATCATGCGGCGCTTGGACGACCCCACACCCGACCCGAAGGTGAGGGTGGTCCGCGACCGGATCGTGGAGGCGGGAAGCGTGCACGAGACGATCTCGCTGCGCTCTCACGTCGGGCACCCGATCGAGACCGTGCTGCGCGTGCGGCTCGTGCCCGAGTTCGCCTCTCTCCACGATGTCAAGGGCGGCATGGCCGGGCCGCGCGCATGGTCCGCCGAGCAAGGGACCGCCCGGGGCGCGGCCCCCGTCGTCACCGTGTCGTCGATGGACCAGTCCTTCGCGGTGACCGCGCCCGAGGCATCCGTCGAGGTCACTGACGATGCGATCACGCTCGTGTGGAGCGTGCGGATTCCCGCGCGCGGCACGGTGGAGGTCGCGTGGTCCGTCGCGCTCGAGGACCCGACGCTCGTGGTGCAGGGTGCCGCGAGCGCCATCGAGTGGCGCCCCGTGTCGCCCGCGGGCACGCACGACGGCCGCGGGGTGGACCCCCGTGTCGAGCGCTGGCTCGACGCGGCCCTGGGCGATCTCGATGCGCTGCGGCTCGCTCTCCCCGATCATCCGCACGACGAGTTCTACGCGGCCGGCGCCCCGTGGTTCTTCACCCTCTTCGGGCGTGATTCGCTGTGGGCCGCGCGGCTCGCCCTGCCCGTCGACACGCGGATCGCGGCATCCACGCTTCGCGTCCTCGCCCGGATGCAGGGCGAGGACACCCATGCTGCGACGGCCGAGCAGCCGGGCAAGATCCTGCACGAGCTGCGGGCGACGCCCCTCGAGATGCCGGGAGAGGGCATCGTTCTGCCCCCGGTGTATTTCGGCACGGTCGATGCGACCGCGCTATGGGTGTGCCTCCTCTCGGATGCCTGGGCGTGGGGCATGCCCGACGGCGAGGTGCGCGCCCTCGTGCCCGCGCTGCGATCCGCGCTCGGTTGGCTCGTCGATCACGGCGACAGCGACGGCGACGGGTTCATCGACTACGTCGACGAGTCCGGCCACGGTCTCGCGAACCAGGGGTGGAAGGACTCGGGGGATTCGATCCAGTGGCGCACGGGAGAGCTCGCGGAGGGGCCGATAGCCCTGTGCGAGGTGCAGGGGTACGCGTACGAGGCCGCGCTCGCCGGCGCATCCATCCTCGAGCGCCTCGGCGAGTCCGGATATGACGAGCTGCGGTCCTGGGCCGCGGGGCTGAGGGAGCGCTTCGCCGAGTCGTTCTGGGTGGAGACCCCGGAGGGGCGGTATCCCGCCGTCGCGCTCGATGCGCACAAACGTCCGGTCGATACCCTGACGAGCAACATCGGCCACCTGCTCGGCACCGGCATTCTTGATCCGGCCGACGAGCGCGCGGTGGCAGAACTCCTGCTCGGGCCGAGCATGCTGTCGGGATTCGGGGTGCGGACGATGTCGACGGATGCCGCGGGGTATTGGCCCCTCAGCTATCACGGCGGCAGCGTGTGGACCCACGACTCCGCGATCGTCGCGCACGGCATGGCGCGTGCGGGCCTGGGGGAGGCCGCTGCGACGGTCGTCGACGGATTGCTCGAGGCGGCCGAGGCCTTCCGGTTCCGGATGCCGGAGTTGCACAGCGGCGACCCCCGTTCGGAGACGCGTACACCGACCCCGTATCCCGCGGCGTGTCGCCCGCAGGCCTGGTCCGCGGCCGCCGCCGTCGTCGCGGCGCAGGTGTCCCGAGGGGCCGTTCCGGGAGTCTTCGCGGGCTGACGGGCTCGTCGGTCGGGTGAGCAGATGCGTCGGGGGTGGCGGGCGGGGCCGCATACCCGCCTCTCAGCGGACGGGCCAGCAGATCTGCGTGCGCCACTTCGTCGCATCGGGCTCGACTTCCGGATCCGTGAGGTAGCTCTCCCACATCACGTCGCCGACGTCGAGGTGCGTGTCGGTGAAGTAGCGCTGCAACTCGGCGTACGTGCGCTCCATGGTGTCGAACGGGCCGACGTGCACCGCCTCGACGGTCCTCCCGCCCGGCAGCATGCCCGGCTTCACGTCACCGACCGACGCGATCACCGAGGCGACAGGGAAACCGGCTTCGACATCCACGGTCTCGCCCGGCTGGCCGTAGTACTTGCCGAACGGCGCTCCGCTGGGGTGGATGCCCTGAGCTTCGAGCGCCTTCATGGTGTGCTCGAACGCGCGGGAGAAGAACTGCGTCAGTTCGGACATCGGCACCCGCTCTCGGACGCCCGCAGTGAGTTGTTCAGGACGGTCGACGACAGTGATGGTTGTCATCTTTCGAGACTCGTAGGTCAGGGCGGCGCATGCCAGGGCCGAAGGTCCCGCGCCGTTCGCCCGCGGTCCACGACGAACTCTCGAGGATCAGGCGATCTTCGACTGATCCGTCAGCCGGTGCCACTCGCGGTTGTGGTAGACCAGCGGCTGACTCGCCGAGTCGCCCGGGTCGGCCGCTTCCGACTCAAGCGCGAGCGCGGCCACCACGGTTGAGCCGCCCGCCTCCATCTTGTTCACCACACGTCCCCGGATCCATGCGTGCGCTGCCGGGAAGTACGGCTCTCCGGTGGGCAGTCGCGCCCAGAGCGTTGTGTCGGCGAAGCGGTCGATTCCGCTCGTCGCGCCCAGCTTGGCAATCGCGAGCTGGTCTGCCGCCAACAGGTGGACCACGACGGTGTCGGCCCTGCGCAGGGTGGGCGTAGAGGAGGACAACTCCGAGATCGAGAAGACCAGCAGTGGTGGTGTGACGCTCACGGAGAACACGCTGGTGGCGGTGAGGGCAACCGGACCGTCCCCGACGTCGGCGGTGATCACGGCGACTCCGGCGGGGTGATTACGGAAGGCGGACTTGAAGTCGTCGGCGGCGAGCCAGTCGTCGCCCGATGAGGAAGTTGTCGTCATCGCCACTCCTTGAACAGCTCTTCGGGTCACCCGCGACGGAACGATCGCGAGCTTTCGTGCTGGAGGCTAACACAGGAGATATGACGAAAAACAGCCCGAGCGTTCATATTTATGGGTTACATGTTCGGATAAACCCGCTACTATCGGAAGTGCACGACACGGTGTGGCGCAATGCGTTTAGGGTGTGTGGTGCTCGAGAGACGTTCCAGACGGCGGTGCGACAATGGCGCGCCCGCTGCTGGAAACGAAAAACATCCAATGGAGGAGAGTTCAATGAGAGCCGGCGTATCGATCTTCTTTCAGAATCTGCATGAGGACTTGACCGATCGAGCGGTCATCGAGGGAGACCTGCGCCACGGCGTGCTGGCCGAAGAACTCGGGTTCGACTGGGTCTCGGTGGTCGAGCATCACTTCGACTCGTACTCGATGTCGCCCGACAACATGCAGATCCTGGCCTACCTGGCGGGCAAGACGAGCCGTATCGGGCTGCAGACCGGCGCGGTCATCCTGCCCTGGCACGATCCTCTCCGCGTGGCCGAGCGGGTCATCCTGCTCGACGAGATGAGCGGTGGTCGGCTGCGGTTCGGAGTGGGCCGCGGTCTGGCCAAGATGGAGTACGACGGCTTCCGCACCGACATGGACGAATCGCGCGAGCGCTTCGACGAGAGCCTCGCGATGATCATGCGGGCACTGGATACCGGCATCATGGAGGGCGACGGCAAGTACTACCCACAACCGGCGACCGAACTGCGACCCCGCCCGTCCCGCTCGTTCACGGACCGCATGTTCATGGTCGCCATGTCGCCGGACTCCGCGCGGGCCGCGGCCGAGGTGGGCCTGCCGATCCTGCTTTTCCCCTCGAAACCCCTCGAAGAGGAGGCGAAGACGATCGCCGCGTACCGAGAGAGCTTCGAAGACAAGCACGGTCGCAAGGCGCCGCCGGCGATCTTCAGCGACATCAGCTTCTGCCACGAAGACGCGGAGTTCGCCGCGGAGGTGCTCGAACGGCATCAGACCAAGCAGTATTCGTCCTTCCGCAATCACTACTCCTACGACGGCGATCACTTCGGCAAGACGAAGGGGTATGAGAGCTATGCCGAGTCGGCGAAGTACGTGCGTGAGACGAGCCTCGAAGACTACGTTCGCGGCTACAACGCCATTCAGGCGACGGGAACGCCCGAACAGGTGATCGCGAAGATCAAGGAGCGGGTCGAGGTGCTCGGCAAGGACACGTTCGACATGCAGTTCACACTGACCTGGGGTGGTATCCCGTACGACCTGGTCGACCACAGCATGAAGCTGCTCGCGCGCGAAGTCCTTCCCGCCATCCGCGACTTCTGAGGAGCGACGATGGGTTCCGAGAAGAACGACTCCTTGGAGCAGGCCCGCGTCACGGTCGTGACAGGCGGGGCGTCCGGGATCGGGCGTGCTGCTGCCGAGGCGGCGGCGGCGCGTGGAGACCGCGTCATCACGGTGGACCGAGCGGATGCCGACGTGGTCGCGGATCTGTCGACGCGCGCGGGGTGCCAAGAGATGGCAGAGCGTGTGCGGGAGCTGACGGACCGGATCGACGGGCTCGTGACTTCGGCTGGCGTGGCCGGAGATGTGAACCCGGATGCGCTCATCATCGGTGTCAACTACTTCGGCACGCGGGACGTCGTCGACCTCCTCTACCCGCTGCTGAAGAGCAGCCGGACGCCAGGCGTCGCGGTGGTCTCCTCGATCGCGATGCTTCGTATCGCGGATGACGATGCGCTCGTGGAAGCCCTGCTGGCCGGCGACCGCGATCGTGCCGTCGCGATCGCGGAGGCTTCGTCGGCCCTGATCTACGCCTACGAGGGCACCAAACGGGCGCTCAGTCGCTGGGTGCGCGCGACGGCGGTGACGTCTGAATGGGCCGGCGCGGGCATCATGCTGAACGCCGTCGCGCCGGGGATCGTCATGACGCCCGGGGCCGCGCACACGCTGACCAGCGAGGAGTCGCGATCGAACGCACTGGCGCGGATCCCGCACCCGGCCGGGTTCGGTCTGCCCGGCACGGTCGGCAGCCTCCTGGCCTGGCTGGTCGGACCGGACAACCGCTCGCTAACAGGCCAGACGGTGTTCGTCGACAGCGGCCATGAGGCTCTGACCGGAGTCGCCCTCCCGCGGCATCGCGACCACGACCGCGTCGTCCCCCAGAAGCCGTCGAATACGATCACGAAGGAATAGTCATGCGAACAATAAGGACCATCGTCCGCGGTCTCAACTTCCCGGAGAGCCCCCGCTGGCACGACGGCATGCTGTGGTTCTCGGACATCTACGGCAAGACGCTGTTCACGTGCCGCGACGACGGGCACCTCACCGAGGTGTTGCACGTCGAGGGATTGCCCTCCGGACTCGGTTTCGATCCACAGGGCAGAGCGCTGATCGCGTCGATGCGGGACGGCGTGCTCATTCGAAACACGACCGAGGGCCCCGAGACGGTGGCTGACCTCAGCGCGCTCGCCGCGGGGAGTGCGGCGAACTTCGGCGGTTTCATGCTCAATGACATGGTCGTGGATCCTGATGGTCGCGCCTACATCGGCGTCTACGGGGTAGGCCCGAACCAGGACAGCACGGGGATCGTGCTGGTTGAGCCAGGCGGGGACGCGCAACTCGTGGCCGACGGACTGGCGTACGTAAACGGCATGGTGATCACCCCGGATCGCTCGACCCTCATTGCCGCGGAGCTCGATGGCGAGAAGATCACCGCCTACGACCTCGCGGCCGACGGCACGCTTTCCGGGGCGCGTATCTGGGCAAGTCTGCCCGGCACCACACCCGACGGAATCTGCCTCGACGCTGAGGGGATGATCTGGACCGGTTCCGTCTACACCAACGAGTTCTTGCGCGTCCGAGAAGGCGGAGAGATCGTCGAGCGGCTTCCGGTCGGGAAGTTCGCGATGGCGCCCATGCTCGGCGGTGCCGCTGGCACGACGCTGTACCTGGCGACCGCAGACACGACGAAAGAAGAGATGCTTGCCGGAAAATCCAGCGGCGGCCTGATCGAGGTCACAGAGGTGGATGTTCCCGGTGCCGGGTGGCCGTGAGCCACTCGAGCATTTGAGTTCCGAGACACGGAAGAGACGCCCGCGAACCGGCTTCCAGGCCGCGACGCGGGCGTCTTGTCGTCTCAGACCGGCGCTGACGCGGCGGCCTCCCGGGACGCGCGTTCATTCCGATACCGCTCGGCGGCTGCCGCCTGTGCCGCACCCGTGGCCTTGGCGGTCCGAAAATCGGAGCCGACCAGCTCTGCCCACGAACGTTCGGAGGCTTGGCTCTGGCCCTGGAATTCGGGCATCACCTCCTCGGCGAAGATCTGGTAGCTCCGCCGCGTCGCCACCGGATCGGCGAAGTCGGCGCCCATGAAGAGGTACGTGCCGAAGCCGCCGGACTTCTCGGTCAGCCGCAGCAACTGCTGTCGGGCCATCTCGGGGGTGCCGATGACGCCGTATCCCGAATCGTTGATGAAATCGACGAATTCGCGGGTGGTGTCGAACGCGGGCTGACCAGGGGTGACCTTGTTGAAGTAGCTGAAGATGGCGTGCAGGCCGTATTCCATGTCCTTCGCGGCCTGCTCCACGCTGTCGGCGACGTGCATAGGACCCATCAGTCGCCAGGTCGCCTTCGAAACGTTCTGCCCGAAGGTGGCCGCTTCGGCCTGAACGATCTCCCAGTGCTCGGCGAGCTTCTCGATGCCCTGCGGATTGGTAGCGGCGACGGAGAGGAGGCTGATGCCGTTCCGGCCCGCCAGGCGCGGACCCGCCGGGGATACCACCGCGGTCACGGCCACCTCGACATCGGAATATGCGGGAAGCTGCAGTACGGCGTCTCGCAACTCGAACCAGTCGGTCTTCGCGGTCACGGTCTCTCCGCGCAAGAGCGGCAGGATGACGTTCAGGGCCTCTTCCATGCGTACGCGCAGGAGGGATGAGTCGATGCCGATCATCTCGGCATCCTTCACCAACTGTCCGGGCCCGACACCGAGCATCGTCCTGCCTCGGGTCATGTGATCGAGCTGGCGGATGCGCGCTGCCGTGTGGAACGGGTTGTGATAAGGAAGCGAAGCGACACCCGTGCCGAGTCGGATGCGCGACGTGCGTTCGGCCGCGGCCGCGATGAAGACCTCCGGTGAGGCGTTCAAGCTCAGTCCGCCGGAGTGGTGTTCGCCGATCCACGCTTCGTCGTAGCCGAACTCCTCGAGGTATGTGATCAGCTGCAGGTTGCGCTCGAACGCGAGCGTCGGGTTCGTGCCGACGCGGTGGTACGGGGAGAGGAAGGTCCCGAAGCGGAGGCGTGGACCTGTGTACGAGCTCATGAGTTACTCCTGTCTGTGATGCCGGCCGCCGTGGCCGGCAGACGTGTCATCGGGCCGGCGATACGTCGGCCGAGTTGGTCTCTTCCCTGATGGACGCGCGCATCAACGCACAGCTACCGCGTTCGCAGTGGACCCGAATGCTCCGTGGATTCGCAGCGGGACGCTCGCGAGGAGGAAGTCGTATCGCCCGTCGGCGCGGCAGGCGAGAGCCAGTTCCCGCAACGCCCAGAGCTCGCCGAGGGGGATCCCGAGACGTCGGAGGGCTGCGTCGTGTACGGCGTAGTCGATGGGGACCGCCTCGAAGGCCGGGTTGTCGGCGATCAGCGCGAGCGGGTCGAGCAACTCCCACAGAGCCACTGTGCTCGCATCGGCACCCGCTGAATCGGACGGATGCTTCCCGCCGAGTGCGTCGCGTCGGTTCTGGTAGCCCGTGTACAGCAGGACTGCGTCGCCCGGGTGGATCGAGACGTTCTGGGCATCGATCGCCGCCTCGACGGCAAGGCGGTCGACGCGGGTCTCACCCGGCAGGAACACTCCGTCCGGCGCCAGGACCGCGACGAGATCGAGCAGCACCCCGCGGGTGATGATCGCGGGTCCGAGTGCCTGAATACCCAGATGCGAGGGCGACGGCCGCCGGTACGTCTCCTCGAGACCATGCCCGTCGAGGTAAACCGAGGCGGGACCGTCATCGATCATCCCGAAATGCGCGAATGCATCCCACTGCGAGCCGCCCTGCAGGGCGATCGTGACCTGGTCGTCGTTGATGACCGCGTACCGGCCGTCTCCGAGGTCGCGAATGTCGTTGTGCAGCCGGACGGATCGCTCGAATCTCGGTCGGCCGAATGGAGGGTGTGGATCGTCGAGTTCCAGGTCGAGAGAGATCACTTCACCGGTGAGCGCGGCCTTGAGCCCCCGGAGGACGTTCTCGGGGCCGAAGCGCGCCGGCGCTCCTACCCGTGAGTCAGGACCCATTACGCGAGCGCACCCCCGTCGACCGGGATGCCGACCCCGGTCACGAAGCTCGATTCGTCCGAGGCCAGAAAGAGAACCACGTCCGCGACGTCCTCAGGGGTGCCCACCCGCCGCAGCGGCGTGTTCTGCGCCGTCCGTTCCGCGTGAGCACGAAACGCTTCGTCGCTCACACCCACCCGATTCGGGTCGGCCGTCACCTGCGCCATTCTTGTGACGATCGTGCCGGGGTTCACGGCGTTTGCGCGGACGCCGTCGGGTCCGTACATCTTGGCGACGCTGCGCATCATCAGCTGCACGCCGCCCTTGCTCATCGAGTACAGGACACCGCTCGGCGAGCCGATGAGGCCCGAGGCGGAACTCGTATAGATGATCGAAGCCTTGGGTGCCGCGCGCTTGAGCAGGGGCATGGCGGCTGAGGTGAGGAAGAAGGCGCCCTTGAGGTTCACATCGACGACGGCGTCGAAGGCGGCGAGATCGACATCGAGCCCCGCGGCGCCTGACACGCCGGCATTGCAGAACAGAACATTGAGCTGTCCCAGATTCTCGTCGACGAATCGGATGACACGCTGCACCTCCGCCACGTCGGCGAGATCGGCGCCCACGGCGTGGCCGTGCGTGCCGATCATGCTTGCCGTCTCCGCCGCTCCCTCGGCATCGATATCGACCACGACGACGTGTGCGCCTTCCGCGGCCAGGCGGAGAGCCGTGGCACGACCGATTCCGCCACCGCCGCCCGTCACGAGTGCAACGCGATCAGTGAGTCGTCCATTCGCGATCATGGGTTGAGAGTATCCACGCGATGGAGCAGAGTCAACGCAAAACTGGTCAAAAACCTATACAACTGTTATAAATTAGTGCGTAATCGAACGCGAAGGCGCGGCGCTACCCGGGTGTTGTTCACGGATCGACCTGTCGTGTTTTCGTACCGCAAATCACCTCCCGAGAGGGGCCGCTGTGCTCGACATCTACGCTCTCTACAATCGCCCGGACGATCCCGAGCACTTCACAGACCACTACGAAAGCGTTCACGCGGTGCTCTGTCGCAAGATTCCCGGACTTCGGGAGTTCGTCTGGGGCCTGACGGAGAATGAGGACGACACCTTCATGGTCGTACGCATGACCTTCGACGACGAGGGAAGTGCGACCAGCGGCATGGCCTCGCCGGAGGGTCAGGCTGCTATCGCGGACTCGCCCAACCTCCGGGCGAAGGGAGTGAGGAGCTACCGCGTCACTCGACGCTGAGCATGAATCTTCGCGAATGCAGGCTGGGCGACGACGCCCAGCCTGCTTTGTTTACTGAACAGAAGGCGCCAATCGTTTCGATAATGGGTCATACATTGACAAAATCCTGAACGTACGCTTCGATTAGCCGAACAGCGCGGTTACTCACCTCAGGTGACCGCATGAGGCGAGGAGCACGACGTGACCGATCTCAAGGTCCAGGCGGAGAGCGGCGAACTATCGCTCGCCGACTCCACGAGGCGGCGCGATGGATTCGGACTTCTGCTCAAGTACGTGATGGTGCTGGTGCTGTTGGTCGTCGTGGTCATCGCGGTGGCCGTCTACCCGAACTTCTTCAGCATCGAGAATCTGATGCTGATGCTCCGTCAGAACACGGGCCTGGGGTTGATCGCGATCGGGGCCACCTTCGTGATCGTGACCGGGAACTTCGACCTGTCGGTCGTGAGCGTCTACGTGCTGAGCGCTGCGATCTACGCGTCGCTGGCGAGCACGATGGGCTGGCCGATCGCGCTCGTTGCGGCGATCCTGGCGGCGCTCACGGTGGGACTCCTCAACGGGGTTCTGGTAGCGAACGTCAAGGTGAGTTCGTTCATCGCGACCCTCGCCACAGCCGGATTGGTCGGCGGTATCGTGCTGCTCGCTCTCGGCTCGCTGAACCTGCGGGTGGTTTCCGAGGCACGGTTCTGGGCGGAGCCCTCCATTCTCGGACCTTCGATCATGGTGCTCGTCCTGATCCTCGCATTCGTTCTGGGGCAGATCGTGCTCGGATCGACGGTGTACGGTCGGTCGCTCCTGAGCGTCGGCGGAAATCTTGAGGCCTCTCGGCTCGCCGGGATCCGCGTGAACGGCCTGCGGATCACTGCCTTCCTCGTATCGGCCGGTCTGGCCGGCCTGGCGGGTGTCTTCCTCGCCGCCAATGTCGGCTCCGTGACCCCGACGATGATCCAGACCGAGGCGCGCCTGACGCTCGACGCGATCGCCATCGTCGTCATCGGCGGCACCTCGCTCTTCGGGGGTGAGGGTGCGATCTGGCGCACGGCCGTCGGCCTGGCAGTCTTCGCCACACTCTCCAACATCTTCAACTCGCTGGCGGTGCCCTCGGCCTTCTCCGACATCATCAAGGCGCTCGTCCTGATCTTCGCCGTTGCCGCCGACTCCTACGCGCGGTCCCGTCGATTCTCCTGACCTCGGAACCCCCTCCCAGCGTCCTCCTCCCGCACGACACCCTGCACCACAAGAAGATCAACGAAGATTGGAGTCACCGTGGTTTTTTCCGTATCGGTCTCGCCCCGCACACGACGTGTAGCGAAGGGCACAGCGGTCGCCATGCTCATGGTTTCCGCGCTCGCGTTCTCAGCGTGCGCACCCTCCTCGGGAGGACAACAGGGGGACGGCAACTCCGGTTCCCCGGCCGGTGAGCCCACATGGGACGTATTCGCCGCGCCGTCGGTCGGCGGCATGGTGCCGGTCACCAAAGACGGTGACACCGTGTCCATCGAGGTCGTCGGCGGTCAGGTCGTCGAGATCGACACCGCAACGAAACCCAAGGTGGCCTTTGCCAGCATGGGCCAGGGCAACTCGTTCACCGCCACTTCGGTCAAGGCTGCGCAAGATGCAGCGGATTTCTACGGCTACGACCTCACCGTCTTCGACGCGGGTTTCGACGCCAGCAAGCAACGCGATCAGATCGAGACCATCATCAACAGCGGGGATTACCCGCTGCTGATGGTGCAGATGATGAACGTCAGCTCGTGCCTCGGCAAGGAGGCTGCCGCCGCCGGCATCGTGACGACCCTCGTCAACGTCTCCGACTGCAACGGCTCGAACCTCCCGAACGACCAGATGCTGGCCGACGGATACATGAACGGGGTGTTCGGCTCGGCAACGGCTGCGGCATACCGGACCTTCGCGGAGCGCGTGATCGCCGATACGAAGTCTCCGTCGAAGGCGATCGTCATCGCCGGTCCCATCGGGCAGCCGGCCTCAGACATGATGGTGGGCGAGCTTCAGAAGCAATCCGCGGGGTCCGACCTGGAGATCGTCGCGGTTGCCCGAGACGAGCAGGGCTCCTATCAGTACGGCCTCACCGCGGCGGAGGCGTTGCTCACCGCAAACCCCGACGTCAACGTCGTGATCGCCGACTTCTCCGAGACCACCGAGGGTGCGCTCGAGGCCGCGAAGAGCCTGGGTCGAGACGACCTCGTGATCTATGACTACGGTGCCAACCAGGCGATTCTCGACGCTGTCGACGCCGGCACCGTCCGAGCAACTCAGCCCTACTTCCCCTACACATCGGCGTACGTCGCGATGTCCTCGCTGATCCTCGCTTCGCAGGGGGAGAGCGTTCCTCGCATCATCCTCAACGACGGCCGCCCCGCGGTCGGCGACACCACCGATCCGGTGTGGGTGACGAAGGACAACATCGCCGATTTCAGGAAAGCCGAGTACTGATCGGATGCGCCGAGGGAGACAGGTTCTCCCTCGGCGCACCTCCTAGTCGGAAAGGGTGAGGATGCTGCAAACAGAAGTGACGGAGGCCGTGCGGTTCGCGGGAGTCTCCAAGGTGTACGGCGGAACGCACGCGCTCACCGATATCGATCTCGGAATTCCGGCAGGCCTCATTCACGCCTTCGTGGGTGAGAACGGGGCGGGCACATCGACGATGGCGGGCATTCTGTCCGGGAAGGTGACGCCGACGGCGGGATCGGTGACGCTCTTCGGCAAGCCCTCGCCCGTCGGGAATCCGAAGGCGCTCAAGTCCGAGGGTGTTGCGATGATCTATCAAGAGCTCACTCTCGTACCGACGCTGAGCACACAGGCCAACCTCTTCCTCGGTCAGTGGCGGAACAGGGCGGGCTTCCTCTCCGAGAAGGAGATGCGGCAGACGCTTCGCGAGCTGGGCCAGCGACTCGGGGTGCGAATCACACCGGATGTCGCCGTGTCCACGCTCCCCATCGCCGATCAGCAGATCCTCGAGATCCTCCGTGCGCAGCTGGGGGATCCCCGGCTCGTGATCTACGACGAGCCCACGGCCTCCCTCACTTTCCGGGAGCGGCGGGCGCTCGCGGGCGTCATGTTTCGACTGCGCGAACAGGGCGTCACGCAGATTCTGGTGAGCCACGACCTTCCCGAGGTGCTGGCCATCGCCGATCGAATCACCGTGTTCCGCGACGGCCGACTCGTCGACGACCGCGGCACGGCAGACTGGACCGCTCGTGAGCTGGGGACCGCAATCCGCGGCTCGAGTCACACCGAGTCGGTATCGGCGACTCCGGTCGCACGTCCCGTACTCGAACCAGGGCGCGAGGCAGTTCTGCGCCTGCGCGAGTTGCGCATTCCGCACCTCGTCGACGGCATCGACCTCGATCTGAAACCCGGCGAGATCGTCGGGATCACGGGCATCGTCGGCGCTGGACATCATGACGTGCTGCGAGCGCTCGCCGGGGATGTCAAACGGGCCACGGGACGACTGACAATCGACGGACGCTCGATTCCGCTGCCGCGGACGCCGCGGCGGGCGAAGACCCGAGGAATCGGATACATCTCGGATGATCGCCGCCGTACCGGTGTCGTGCCCGAGCTCACCTCCGCATCCAACGTGGTGCTCACCGACCTCTGGGCCTGTTCCACGGCAGGCCTATTGCCCCGCGGACGCGAGGAGCGATACGGCAGGAAGGCGGCCCAGGGTCTCCGCGTCCCGGATCACCGCTGGGGGGTCGCGGCCGGCAAGCTCTCCGGGGGTACCCAGCAGAAGCTCCTCGTCGCGCGCTGGATGCACCACCCGGTCCGTGTGCTTCTCGCGAACGAGCCGACGAAGGGGATCGACATCGGCGCGAAGGACGAGATCATGCAGATCCTCAAGCGGCTCGCCGCAGAAGGGGTCGCCGTCCTCATCGCCTCGGGCGAGCTGGAGGAACTCGTCGAGGCCAGCGACCGGGTGTTGGTCTTCCACGACGGCCGGATCGCCGAAGAGATGCACACCCATACGGGAACCGTGACCTCGGAGGCGATCGTTGCGAGCATCCAGCGCGCGGTGGCGTCATGAGCCCGGACGGGGAGCATCAGGGGTCCCTCGATCCAGTCGTCGCGCGCTATGTCCTCGCCCACCGTGGGAGGGAATTCTCGGACGACGATCGGGATCGCCCCGCCGCGTACCTGATGCGGCTGCGGGACGGATTCCCGGTGCGTTCCCTCGGCACGGCTGACACCGTGACCATCGAGTCCATCGCACCCCCCGGCGGCCCTGCCGAGAGGCCGGCGCGGTTGTATCGGGCGCGATACGCGGGGGAGAACGGGATCTCGGTGTTCCTGCACGGCGGTGGTTGGGTGGCAGGCCGGCCGGAGCACTATGACGAACTCTGCGTCCGACTGGTAGAACTCACCGGCACGGCCGTCCTCAGCGTGGACTATGCCCTTGCCCCCGAGTCGCCGTATCCCGCGGCCCTTCGCGAGACATCCGCCATGATCGATTGGGCGGTGCGCAGCCGGGAGAGTCTGGGCATCTCCGGAGATGTCGGCCTCATCGGGGTGAGCGCGGGTGGCAACCTCGCCGCAGCAGCGGCGCTTCTGGGCCGCGACGGCCTCGGTTCACTACCCGCGTATCAGGTCCTGATCTACCCCGTGCTCGATCGTTCTCGCCGATCCCGCTCCTACCGGCGCCATGGCACGGGCTTTCTCACGACGGCCGCGCAGTTGGAGTGGTTCTGGGAGCAGTATGCCGGGGCCGTGCCGGCAGATGCGCCCTCGCCCGCCGGACTCTCCCCGAATGATGCCGAGGAGCTGTCGGGCCTTCCACCGACTCTCACGATCGTGGCCGAGCTCGACCCCCTGCACGACGAAGGTGTGGAATTCGCGGAGCGCCTCGCGCGATCGGGTGTGCGCTCCGAGATCGTCGACTGCCCGGGAATGATCCATGGCTTCGTGAGTCTGTTCGGCGAACATCCGCAGACCGAGCGCGCTCTCGACGCGATCGGCCGCTTCGTGCGAGACATCACCCTCCCAGAACGAGACATCGTTCGCTCGGGAACCCACCATGGAGAGGAGACCACGTGACCGGCACCTTCTTGAGCACCGGGCAGCCCGCCCTGGCCGATCTGCTGAGCCTGCATGGCCGCACCGCGATCGTCACCGGGGCCGGTCAAGGTATCGGTGAAGCAGTGGCGTCTCGTCTCGCCGAGGCGGGTGCCGCGGTCGTCGTCGCTGACCTCGATCTCAGCCGTGCTGAGCGGGTCGCGGAGTCCATCACCCGTCGGGGACACACGGCGGCTGCGGCGCAGGTGGACGTGGCCGACTCCGGGTCGGTGCGGCGACTGGCCGGAGCCGCCGGATCGTTTCGGGATCCGCTCGAGATCTGGGTCAATTGCGCTGCAGTGGTCAGCACCGTCGGTGTGCTCGAGATGAGCGATGACGATTGGGACACGGTGATGAAGGTCGACCTCGACGGCAGCTTCTACTGCGCGCGCGAAGCCGCGCGCGTCATGTCCGACCGGTCTCGCGGGGTCATCATCCTCATCACCTCGCTCAGCGCCTTCCGTGGCAGGGTCGGGCGCAGTCACTACGTCGCAGCCAAGCACGGGGTGAACGGCCTCGTCCGTGCGCTCAGCACCGAACTCGGCAGCGCGGGCGTGCGCGTGGTGGGAATAGCCCCGTCGGTGACCGCCACCGCACTGGCCGATGGGAGCGGCGAGGACTCCTCGACCGACCGCGGGCTGTGGACCCAGATGATGGATCGCGCGATCGCCGGTATTCCCATGGGCCGGGCCGGATCGCCGGACGAGGTCGCGCGAGCGGCCCTGTTCGCCGCGAGTGACCTCGCGTCATTCGTCACAGGCAGCACGATCTCTGTCGACGGAGGGGCCTCGGGAGCATGAGGGACGCGAGCACTTTCTACGCGGCGGCCGGAGAGGTCCTCGCCCAGGCGCGCCGACGCCCCACGGCGCTCGCGGCGAGGGTCGAGCGAATAGAGTCCCGCGAAGCGATCCGGCTCGTCCTCGACTCTTACGCCTACTTCTACGACGCCGGAGACATCGACGCCGTGGCACGACTCTTCGCGCCGAATGGCGTGCTGAACAACCTCCTCGGTGAGTCGAACGGACGCGCCGCGATCGCGGCATCCATCGGATCGCTGGTCGCAGCGCTCGGAGAGCGGCGGCACCTGGTCTTGAGCACGCAGATCGCCTTCGAAACGAACGACCGCGCGACCGCCATCTCGTACCTCTACAGCGTGGCACAGACGACCGACGGGGTGATGTACGGCACGACGGGCACCTACCTCGATCGTTTGGAGCGGATCGACGGGGAGTGGCTCATCGGCCGGCGGGACGTCTCGGCGGCGCTTGGCCACCGCCACGAGGCGCTTCCGGAGGATTACGATCGCTTTGCGTCCGTGCGCGGCAACCGGGGCAGGAAGCCATGACGATACTCCTGGATCGCATCTACCACCCCAGCCACCGGGTTACCGACCTCGGAGAAGTGGAGCGGTTCTTCCGTACGGTCTTCGGCCGCCACAGCCTCCCCCGGCACAGCCTGATCATGGCGGGACTCGTCCAGCAGCCCCCGGAATTCCCCGCGGACTACTGTACTTTCACGCCGATCGCGGATCTGTTCTTCGATTCGCTCGACCCGGCGCGCTACGTCTGGGGCGGCGTGCAGCGATACCCGTCGATCGAGAGTCCGCACCTCGACGGCTATGGGTGGGGGGTCGGGGAGGGAATTCAGGAGATCTGGGACAGGTGCCGGGCCGGTGGGATCCGGTTGACCGACCAATGGAATCAGGTCGTCGATTCGCCGGTGATCCCCTCCGCATCCTTCAAGTCCGCGCCCCTGTTCTGGACGCTTCAGGAGGACACGGGACTGCGGTACGAGTTCTACCCCGCATCGAGTATCGGACCCTACGACCACCGGTCCGCGCCGGGTTGGTCCTTGCCGCCGGTGAGCCGGCACGACCCGCTGGCCATCGTGAGGACCTCGCACCACACCGTCGCCACGAGGGATCCGGTGCGCGCGCTCCGTCTTCTCGTCGGCATCCTTGGTGGTGAGATCGTGGACGTGCGGCACAATCCGGTCTGGGGCTCGGAGAGCACATTCGTCCGGATCGGTGATGACACTCACGAGTTGGCCGTGCCACTGGACGAAACGTCGCACCTCGCCGCAGACCTCGCCCGAAGGGATCCGCTCGACTCGTACTACTCGATCGGATTCCTCGTCGATGACCTCGATCGCGTCGCCCGAACACTCGAGCGCTGCGGTATCCCGTGGCTCCATCGATCAGAGACGGCGATCGTTTCCGATCCGGCGCAATCGATCGGTGTTCCGTGGGGGTTTTACACGGATGCGCCAATTGTGCACGGGGACGTGTCAAACTCGTAGTCAGTCGGTCAGAAAATTGATGATTAGGTTGAGGTATGGCGTCTGCAATTGATCGTGTGTTTACGGTTCTGAATTTCCTAGCGACCCATGTGGGGCAGTCGTACACCCTGTCCGAACTGAGTAGGCAACTGGGACTGAACAAGGCGACCGGGCACATCATCATGAAGCGTCTGCAATACGGCGGCTACGTCACGAGCACCGACGGAAAGTTCTCCCTCGGCCCCGCCTTCATCCCACTGGGCAGGGCGGCCGAGCGCGAGTTCCCCGCCGCACAACTCCTTCAGCAGGAGATCGAGAACCTCGCGACGTCTCTGGGGGCCGAGTGCATCGCTTCGGTTGCCTCCGACGACCAGGCGCTCATCGTGTTCCACGCCGGTGTGCCACAGCCGTTCGGCCTGGCGGTCGAGGCCGGTCAGCGTCTCCCCATGATTCCGCCGATGGGGAGCGCCTTCATGGCCTGGGCGGGTGAGGAGCAGATGGAGGAGTGGCTGGCGCGGCTGCCCGATGACGAGAACAACCGGAAGGCGAAGTTCCGCAAGGTGCTTCGGATGGCGCAGGCGCGCGGGTACATCGTGACCTACATGGTGAGCGCGATCTCGGACATGGGCGAGCTCTACAGCTCGGATCGGGTTGGCGCAGCCGGGAACATCGAGGAGGTGAGCATGGCCACCATCCTCGCCAACCTGACCCAGCAGGAGTACCTCGTCGATGAGCAGCCTGACGCATCGAAGCGGCTGGCCAACATCTCGACGCCCATCTTCGATGCCCAATCGCGCCTGCTGTGCATCCTGACGTTGATTCCCGGTTCGGACTACACGGCGGAGGATCTCCCGATGCTCTCGAACGCCGTGATGCGCTCGGCCGATCAGGTCATGCGTGAGATCAACGGTCGCCGCCCGGGGACGATCTACGCGGAATCTCCGGTCTTCTGAACGCTAGGGGCAGCCGACGCCGGCGACATCCACGGTCAGCTGGTGCAGATAGCCCTTGCCCTTTCCCGCGGCCTGCTCTTCACGGGTGGCCACGCATGTCATCAGGAAGAGGGTCTTCCCGTCGTCGCCTCCGAGCGCGGGCGCGACGGTCCAGGTGTCGGGCATGACGATGTCGGCCAAGACATCGCCCCCCTCGGCGACCCGGTAGAAGTGGCCCGTATACGCTGATCCGACCCACACGGCCCCCTCGGCGTCCAGGCAGATGCCGTCCGGGGTCGCACCCGGGATCTGCGCCCAGAGCCGGCGGTTCGACAGTCGACCGTCGTCATCTACGTCGTACGCGGTGAGGACATCGGAGTGCAGCTCGGCCACGATGAGTGTGCGGAGGTCCGGTGTGACCACCATCCCGTTCGGGAAGGCCAGATTCTCGGCCACGATCTCGATCTCGCCGTCGGGGCGCACGAGTGCGATGCCGCCGTTGTCCTGCTCGCCGCCGAGTCCATAGATGTTGACGTAGGAGTTGCCGCGTGAGTCGACCACGAGATCGTTGATGTAGAGGATTCCGAACAACGGCGTCGCGAGCGGGCTGAGATCGGTGAGCACCTCGAGACCGCCGTGGCCATCCTGCTGAAGGAGTAGGCCGTCGAGCATGGACGACACGATCATCCGCCCGTCGGTGCGGAAGCCGATGCCGGCCGGCCACCCTTCGACGTCCGCGATCTTCTCCATCGCGCTGGTGCGCGGCTCCCAGGTGTAGACGGCCTTTGCGTGCACGTCGGTGAACCAGAGCTTCCCGCCCTTCCAGCGAGGGCCCTCCGGAAAGATGAGCCGCGGCGTCTCGACCAGTCGAGGTTGCAGAGGTGACATGGTTCGTCTCCGTTCATCCGAAGGCGCGTCCGCACGCCTTCACCCTCAGCCGAGCGTATCGGCGATAGTCGATCGAAGCAACCAATAAAGCGATCAGTAGGATCAGTTATTTAAACGTCCGTTCGTGTTACTATCCAAATATGCTCAGGGATGCGTCTAAAGACCCCAATAGTCGGACTTTTCGAGTTGCCATCGTCGGGAGTGGGTTGGGTGGGGTCGCGGCTGCCGTCAATCTCCGCAAGCGAGGCATCGACTTCACCGTCTTCGAAAAGGCGGAGGGGCCAGGCGGGGTGTGGTGGGCCAACACCTATCCCGGCTGTGGGGTGGACACCGACTCGCTCGGGTATTCCTTCTCGTTCATGCCGTACGGGTGGAAGCGGAGCCACGGAACCCAGCCGGAGTTGCAGCAGTACGTTCAAGACGTCATCGACAACTACGACATCGGATCGAACTTCCGGTTCTCCACCGAGATCGAGAAAGCAGTGTGGGATGACGCGACGCGCGGCTACGAGCTTCACCTGAGCACCGGCGAGCGAGAACACTACGACGTGCTCGTCAGTGCCGTCGGCATGCTCAGTGATCCCGCGTTGCCGCAGTGGCCGGGCTTCGACTCCTTCGAAGGAACGATGTTTCACAGTTCGCAGTGGCCTGCCGAACTCGACCCCACGGGCAAGCGGGTGGCGGTCGTGGGAACGGGTGCGACGGCCGCTCAGCTGGTTCCGGCACTGGCGCCTCAGGTCGCGCATCTCACGCTTTACCAGCGTGAGCCGCACTGGGTGCTTCCGCGGGTGGTCGAGGTGTTCAGCCCCGAACGGCAGGCGGAGTTGGCCAGGGGTGGGCTGGGCATCAAGATGCAGCGTCTGCGCGCCTTTCACTCGATCAGCACCTATCTCTCCGGTTTCACCGTGGGATCCAAGAAGCACCAGCAGCTCGAGCAGAGCTGCCGTGACCTCATCAACCGGACCATCGAGGACCCTGCCTTGAGGGAGATCATGACGCCGACGTACCCCTACGGCTGCAAGCGTCCGGTGAAGACGTCCGATTTCTATCCCGCGCTCAATCAGCCGCATGTCGATGTGGTCCCCGCGGCGGTCTCAGCGGTGACGCCAACGGGCCTCGTCGATGTCGCAGGGGGACGCAGGGACTTCGATGTCGTCGTTCTCGCGGTCGGCTTCAAGGCCACCGAGTACCTGTCGAGTCTCCCCGTCATCGGACCTGACGGAGTAAGCCTGCAGGAGGCCTGGAATGGAAACCCGGAGGCCTACGTGGGTACGACGGTTGCCGGGTTCCCGAACCTGTTCATCATGTACGGCCCGAATACCAACGGCGGCGGCCCCATGACCGCGCAACTGGAACGCCAGGCCGAGCTCGTCGCTCGGATGTGTGCGGCGATGAAGAAGAAGGGGCGCATCATGGTCACCTCGCGCAAGGCGATGAAGTCCTTCACGAAGTGGGTCGACGAGAAGAACGAGATGAAGTGGTCGGCCCTCTCGGCGGGGTGCAACAACTACTATTTCGCCGAATCCGGACGCAACGTGACACAGTGGCCGATGAGTCATCTGCGCTTCCTGATCAAGACCAAGCTCGCGCCGATGCGCGGTATCAGTCTCCAGAGATAGGAGGTCGCTCGTGTCCGTATTCGACTACGGTCTCGATGACGAGTCGTCGGCGCTCTCGCCCCAGTTCGCCGCGGCTCACCGCGCCATGGTCGCCGCGGCGACTGATCCGGCGCATCTCGATGTGCTCACACAGCATCTGATCGGATTGGCGGTTTCGGCAGCGGTCACGCACCTGGACCGAGATGCGATGCGCCAGCACATCGCCGCGGCTCGCGATGCCGGGGCATCAGAGCGTCAGCTCATCGAGGTGCTCCAGTTGGCGAGCGTGCTCGGCATGCACACCATCGTGATCGGCGCACCGGCCTTGGCCGCGCACGCGCCGGAGGCCTTCGAGGGAGAACTGACCGCGCGTCAGGCGCGGATCAAAGCGGAGATGCTGGAGCGGCGGGGCTATTGGCCCGAGGTCTTCGAGCCGCTGCTTCGGCTCGACCCCGACTTCTTCGAGGCGAGCGCGCAGTTCCAGGATCTTGCCTATGAGGGCGAGATCGACGCAAAGACTCGCGAACTCATCTTCACCGCCATCGACACCTCGACGACGCACATGTACGCGAACGCTCAGCGTCACATCGAGCTCGCGCTTGCGTTCGGCGCGAGCCCGCGAGAAGTGATGGCGACGCTCGAACTAACCTCTCTCATCGGCGTGAAATCGTACGTTGCGGGCATCGCCGCCCTGGGCGAGCAGGTTCCCGGGTAGTCCAAGCCTCGAAACGGGCGGTTGCATCGGAGGGAAACCGTCATGGTCGAGATGTTCCGCAGACGATTCCGTGACGCCTAGGCGCTTCGGAGCTCGTCGACGAGACGGATGAGTTCCGCAGACCAGTTCTCGCCCTTCTCTCGGGTGAATCTCGCGATCGGCATCGAGATGCTGATCGCTGCGTGCTGGCCGTTGAGTTCTCCTGTCGCGATGGCCATCGCGGCGATGCCGGGCTCGCTCTCTTCGAAGTTCCATCCGATTCGTGTGTCGCGAACATCATCGATCTGCTCGTGCAGTGACGGAAGATCGACATCGATGTGCCGTCCGCGCGGACTGGCGAGCGCCATCTTGTAACGAGCGTCGATCTCCTCATCGGGCAGCTCGGCGAGGAGCGCCTTGCCCGCGGATGTCCGATGGGCGGGGAGCCAAACGCCCACGCGCAGGCCGAATCGGAGTGAGTGCGATGTCGCCTCGATGCCGTCGAGGTGTTGGATCTGAGTCCCGGCGAGAGTCGCGATGTGGACGGTCTCGTCGGTTCGTGCGAACAGCTGCTCGAGGAATGGGCGCAGCGTCATCACCAGCGTGGGCTGGGGGAACGCACCGTGCGCATGCCGGAGCGTGGCTCCCACGTGGTAGCGCTTCTGCGGACCGCGCACGACGAAGCCATCGGCAGCCATCGTTCTCAGCAGCCGAAGCGCGGTAGATGGATTGACATCGAGCGCAGAGGCGGCCTCGGTCACGCTCAAGGAGCCCTCGTCAAGGACCAGTTTGATCAGGGCAAGAGCCCTGTGTACCGACTGTATGGGTTCGAAATTGCGCTCCACGCAAGTCACTCTACTTGCTTTTGCGTCTAACGCCGCTAGTGTCGGTGCTAATTCGAGAGCACGGGTGTCGAATCGCGGTTCGGCCGGACGGCGCCACGGGACTCAGACTTCAACGACGAGGGGTTGCGATGTCAACGACGAACGCGGAGTCGATCACGTCGATCATGAGCGGGGGAGGTCGACCCGCGAACAGCCGCCGGCCGATCAAGATCGTCGAGACCTCCCTGCGGGATGGGCATCAGAGCCTGTGGGCGACCCGCATGCGCACCGAGCACATCCTCGCGATGGCCGAAGACTACGATCAGGCGGGATTCGAGCAGGTCGACCTCGTCGCTCCCATTCAGTTCGACGTCGCGGTTCGCTACCTCAAGGAGAACCCGTGGGAACGCGTGCGTCTGGCGCACGAGGCCATGCCGCGCACCCGCCTTCGGGCACTCATCCGCTCGCGCAACATCGCCGCCTTCGACTTCCTCCCGGACGACATCATCGAGGCATGGGTCGAACGGCTCTACGCCAACGGATTCCGCGTGATCGGTTCGTTCGACGGCCTCAATGACATGGGGAACATCGTTCCGGCCCTCGTCCGCGCGAAGGAGCTCGGCGCATCGACCTTCGGCGCGGTGTCCTTCTCGGAGAGCCCCGTGCACACCGACGAGCTGTTCGTGCGTAAGGCGCAGGAGCTCATCGAGAAAGCGGACGTCGACGCGATCATGCTCAAGGATGCCGCGGGCCTGCTCACCCCGGACCGCGTGCGCACCCTCGTCCCCGCCCTCCGGGAGGTCATAGGCGACCGCATCCTCGAAGTCCACACTCACTCACTCACCGGTCTCGCCCCGCTCGTCTGCCTCGAGGCCGTCGAACTCGGCGCGGACCAGATCCACACGTCGGTGTGGCCGCTCGCCACCGGCAACGCGCAGCCGTCCACCCAGACGCTCGTGCGCGATCTGCGGGCACTCGGATACCAGGTCGACGTCGACCTCGATCGAGTCGATCGCATCAGTGAGCGACTCCTCGAGATCGCCGAGACGGAGGGAAAGGCCGTCGGCGCGCCCGTCGAGTACAACGGACTCCACTACATGCACCAGATCCCGGGCGGCATGCTCGCGAATTTCCGCTCGCAACTCGAGACCGCGGGTCTGTCCGACCGGTACGACGATCTTCTCGTCGAGGTAGCCCGGGTCCGTGAGGAACTGGCATACCCGATCATGATCACCCCGTTCGCGCAGTTCGTCGGTGTACAGGCGGTCATGAATGTCATCACCGGCGACCGATATTCGGTGGTGCCCAACGAGATCAAGAAGTACGCCCTCGGCTATTTCGGCACGCTGCTGGCCGACATCGATCCCGGAGTACTCGAGAAGATCCTGGCGAACGGATCCGCCAATATCCCCCTCGAACCACCGACCGTCATTCCGCCGATGCTCGACGACCTCCGGGCCCAGTACCCGGATGAAGACATCGACACTCTTCTGCTGCGCGCGATGTTCGCGGGCGCGCAGGTGGACGAGATGAAGGCTGCCGTCGCCGCCGGCGGCAACCCCGACAACATCAGTTGGCCGGTCCTCGACCTGATCCGCACACTGGCAGGCGCCACCGCGTCCGGCCGTCGCGAACTCAGCGCCGGAGACATCCGCATCAGCATCGACAAGGGAGCACGAGATGCCGCTTAACCCCCCTGACATCAAAGAACTCAAGGCGATCATCGACTGGGTCAACCTCAGCGAGGACGTGCGCGAGCTGACGCTCAAGTACGGCGACGTCGAGCTCTTCATCACGCGGAACGAGGGCACGAGGGGTCCCGCCGCGGCCCCCGTCCCGACCCCTGCTCCGGTCGCGCAGCCCGTGCCGGCCCCCCCAGCCCCCGCCGCGCTGCCTGCCGCGGCCGCGTCCGCGCCGGAGCCACCGGCCGCCGCGAACACAGGCGGGTCGAGCGGCGACGTCTCGCTCGCCGCCGACGAGGTGCTCGTCCGTGCGCCCATGGTCGGTACCTACTACGCCGCGCCGAAGCCGGGCGCACCCGCGTTCGTCGAGGTCGGCGGCCGGGTCGAGGCCGGGGCGGTGCTCTGCATCGTTGAGGTCATGAAGCTCATGAACAACATCGAGGCGCCCGCCGCCGGTGTCGTGACGCAGATCCTCGTGGAGAACAATCAGACGGTCGAGTACGGCCAGCCGATGTTGGTGATCCGGCGCGATGCCTGAAAAGCTCAAGAGCGTACTCATCGCCAACCGCGGTGAGATTGCTCTGCGTGTCGTCCGCGCGTGCCAGGAGCTCGGCATCCGCAGTGTCGTGGTGTACTCCGAAGGAGACGCGGGGTCCCTCCCGGTCAAGCTCGCAGATCAGGCCATCTGCATCGGACCCGCGCAGGTCAACCAGAGTTACCGCAACCCGCAAGCGATCGTCGGAGCGGCTCTCGCGCTCGGTGTCGACGCCATCCATCCCGGTTACGGCTTTCTGTCCGAGAACGCGGACTTCGCGGCTCTCTGCGAGTCGGAGGGACTGCGCTTCGTCGGACCGGCGTCGGACGTCATCCGACGGATGGGCGACAAGATCGAGGCGACGGAGATCGCGAGGCGAGCCGGCGTTCCCACGGTCCCCGGCTCGTTGGGCGCCGTCACGGAGTTCTCCGAGGCGTTGAGCGTCGCGCGCGATGTCGGGTTCCCGCTGCTCATCAAGGCTTCCGCGGGCGGTGGAGGACGGGGAATGCGCGTCGTCGAGACCGCGGAGACCCTCGAGGAGGATCTCACCGCGATCATGGCGGAGGCCGAGGTCGCGTTCGGTGACCCGTCCGTCTACATCGAGCGCTATCTCACCGACATCCGTCACATCGAGGTGCAGGTGATCTCGGACGGCGAGACCACCCTCCATCTCGGCGAGCGCGACTGCACGGCGCAGCGGCGCAATCAGAAGCTCATCGAGGAGTCGCCTTCGCCGGTGCTCACCTCCGAGGTGCGCGAAGCGCTCGCGGCGTCGGCGGTGGCGCTGTGCCGGGAAGTCGGCTATCGGAACGCCGGCACGATCGAGTTCGTCTACGACAACATCGAGCGGGCGTACTACTTCATCGAGATGAACACGCGAATCCAGGTGGAGCACCCCGTTACCGAGATGGTGACGGGCATCGACCTCATCAAGCTGCAGCTGAAGATCGCGGGCGGCGAGGCTCTCACCCTCACGCAGGAGCAGATCGTCGTGCGTGGCCACGCGATCGAGTGTCGTATCAATGCGGAGGACCCGGAGCGCGGCTTTGCTCCGAACCCCGGAACCATCGCACGCTTCCGCGCACCCGGGGGCTTCGGCGTCCGGATCGATACTCACATCGAGTCGGGATACACGATCCCCCCGTTCTATGACTCCATGGTCGGCAAGCTCATCTGCTGGGGAGCGGACCGCGACGAAGCCATCGAGCGCACGCTGCGCGCGCTCCGTGAGATGGAGATCGACGGCGTCACGACCACCGCGGCATTCCATCAGGAGATCGTGGCGAGCGAGCGGTTCCGCAGCGGCGAGTTCAACACGGCTTTCGTGGCAGATCATCTCGCTGCCCGCGTATCAACCCCGCCTGTGGCGACACTCGTCGCCCCCGGAAGTAAGGAGTGACAGTCATGTCCATTGCCAGCAATCCGAGCACCCGTCAGGCCGTGCTCGCCGATCTCATCGCGCGACCCGCGGGCCGCGCTCGCGCCTTCGCCGTGGACGTTGCCCTCGTGGTCGCCGGCGTTGCATTGGTCGCGCTCTTGGCCAAGGTGTCGTTCTTCATCGGCCCCGTGCCGATCTCGGGGCAGACGCTCGGCGTGATCGTCGTCGGAGCTGCTCTCGGAGCCAAGCGCGCGGCTGCATCGCTCACGACATACATGCTCGTCGGGCTCGCGGGTCTGCCGGTCTTCGCCGGCGCGACGGCGGGACCCGCCTACGTGCTCGCGCCCTCGTTCGGGTTCGTCCTGGGGTTCATCCCCGCCGCCTATCTCGCTGGCTGGGTTGCAGAGCGCGCGTGGGACCGCAACCCCGGCCTCGCGTTCGTCGGCTTCGTCGGTGCCTCGATCGTGCCGTTCCTGATCGGTGTGCCGTACTTGGCCGTGATCCTGGGAACAGTGATGGGCGTTGACGTGACGCTGTCGGGAGTCCTGGATGCTGGAGTCTGGCCGTTCGTGGTGCCGGGCCTCATCAAGGCCGCTTTCGCAGCGCTGATCATCCCCGGGGCCTGGCTGCTCGTACGAGCCGCGGATCGCGCGAAACACTGAGAGCGTCCGCGACTCACGCGGTCGGGCGACAAACCGTCGCCGCGGTTCGCGAGGCACCGTGTGGGTGCGGGGAGAACCCGTCAACCGCTGGTTCTCGCCGACGGTAGAGTCGGCGCGTGAATGGACTGCCGCCACAGACCGACGCCGTCGTCGAGTGGGGCATCCGCGCGTCACTCCTGACCTATATGGCGGGGGCGCCGGACTTCGAGGTCGAAACGTCCGGGCGTGCGACCTTCTCCCTCCCCGCCGGTGCGCGGATGACGGGGCGGGTGGACGAGCACGGTGTGCTGCGCCTGGATGGATCGGTCGTGTTGCGCGCCCACGTCGGCGCCCTGCTGGTGCCGCTCATCGATGTTCGCATCGACGGTCGCGCCCTGACGATCGCAGACCCCGCGTCATCCGAAGGATCTCACGACGTGCGCCTCGCGCTCGTGGACCTGGTTGCCCCGGAGATCGTGGAAAGCGACACGGGAGTGGTCATGTTCGGCACGCGACTGGCATCGACGGCCGACGCGCTGTTCATGTACAACTACCTGCCGGGCAGCGATTTCGACCCGCTGCGGATCCGCTTCAACGAGAGCTAGATGTCTCTGCCGGTCCGGCACCGACGTCCAGCACGCCGGCGAGCACGTCCGCCTCGTAGCGCTGCATCGCCTCGGCGGAGCCGAGCATGCGGACCAGCAGTTCGTTCAGGAGGACGACCTCCTCTTCGCTGAGCGCGTCATGGAGGATCTGCTGGCGGGTGAGGGCGATCGGCATGAGGTCGTCGTGCACTTGCACGCCCCGGGCGGTGAGGAACAGGTGCCGGGACCCACGGGGGCCGTTGAGCTGGGCGATGAGTTCGCGGTCCAGCAGCGCGTTCACGCTCTTGGATGCGATCGACTTGTTGACGCCGAGGATGTCGCAGAGCTCTCCCGATGTCGCGCCGGGGTGATTGCCGAGCGCGCTGATGATGCGCCACTCATTGGTGCCGATGCCGTGCAGGTGGTGGAAGACCCGCGATCCGCCCCACACCAGCACGTTCGAGAGCAGCTGCAGGAGCGCGGGGGTGTAGTCGTCCCGCTCGATCGTGTGTGGCAGGCGCTCGGCGACCAACCCCTGCTCGCCGGCGCGCGTCATCACCTCGGTCGACGCGCCCACGTATTTGCTCATGCCGGACATCCTCTCGGGGTCTGCCGAGTCCCGTTCGGGGAGTCTAGCCAAGAAGATTGATATTGAACATGATTATATCTAATCTTGGTGAATCTCAGTGCTCATGACGTGATGGGCGAAGGACGAGGGAGTTTGCATGAGTGACCGAATGGCCGCGGGCGGGGTCGCCACCCTCGAGATCGACCCGTTCTCCCAGGCGTCACTCGCTGACCCGCTGGTCGTGGACGAGGTGATCCGCGAGACGGCCGAGGTCGTGTGGAGCGAGCAGCACGGGGTGTGGTTCACCGGTCGTTACGCTGTGGCCGACGCCGTGTTCCGCGACTACGAGACCTTCGAGTCGTCGGCGGGCACAGGCATGACGAACACCAAGAAGACCGAGAACTGGCGCAAGCCTAGCGTGATCCTCGAGAACGATCCGCCGGGACACACGAAGTACCGCCGCATCATGACCTCGGTGCTCAGCCAGCGCGTCGTGCGCCGACTGACCGAGGACTTCCAGGCGCGTGCCGACGAACTCGTCGATACCGTCGTCCCGAAGCTGGAGTTCAACGCCGCGACCGAGCTGGCCGAGGCCTTTCCGCTCACCGTGCTCCCGGACGCCGTCGGGTTCTCGCCCGAGGGGCGCGAGCACCTGCTGCCCTATTCGAACCTGAACTTTCAGGCGATGGGACCGCGCAACGAGTTCTACGCAGCGGCCGCCGAGGCCGCGGGTGAGGCATCCGCTTTCGTCAACTGGCAGATGCGCCGCGAGGCACTCGACCCGAGCGGTCTGGGACACAAGATCTACGCCTACGTCGACGAGGGCGAGATCACCGAGGAAGACGCCGGGATGCTGGTCCGCACCTTCCTCTCGGCGGGGGTCGACACGACCATCTTCGCGATCCAGTTCACGCTCAAGGCACTCGCCGAGCATCCCGAGGCCTGGACGGCGCTCCGGCAGGACCCGACCCTCGCGCGACGGGTCTTCGAAGAGGCGCTGCGCTGGACTCCGTCGAGCCCCTACATCGGCCGCACGACATCGCGCGCGACCGCGATCGGTGGCACACCGATCGGGGCGGGCGAGAAGGTGATCATGTCCCTCGCCGCGGCGAACCGCGACCCGCGGCGCTGGGACGATCCGGACGCGTTCGACATCTCGCGCGATCCGAGCGGCCACCTCGCTTTCGGTACGGGCATCCACGGATGCGTGGGCCAGATGATGGCTCGGATGGAGGCGACGTGCCTCCTGACGGCGCTCGCCCGACGTGTCGAAACGATCGAGATCGCGGGCGACCCCGTTCCGTTCTATTCGAACTGGTTGCGGGGATTCGAAGAGCTGCCCGTACGGGTCACGCTCGTCTGAGCCCCGTCGCCCGCAGATGACATGGGGCCCGTGCACGACGACCCGGAGCGGTACACATGAAGAAGATCATCAATGAACCCGATGCGCTCATCGAGGACTACATCGAGGGCCTGGTGGCGTCCACGCCGCATCTGGCGCGCGTCGAGGGTTGGCCCGTCGTGGTCCGATCAGACCGATTCCGCAAGTCCGACGAGCGTGTCGTCCTCATCTCCGGCGGCGGCTCGGGCCACGAACCGGCACACGCCGGCTATGTCGGCACGGGGATGCTGGACGCGGCCGTACTCGGGCCGGTGTTCACCTCGCCGTCGGTCGACAGTATTCACGCGGCCATCCGGGCGGTCGCCACATCCGCGGGCGTGCTCCTGATCGTGAAGAACTACACCGGCGATCGCCTCAACTTCGGCCTCGCAGCCGAGATGGCGCGCGCGGACGGGTTCGATGTCGAGATGGTTCTGGTCGCCGAGGACGCGGCCCTGGGGGATGCATCCCGTGCGGGGCGTCGCGGTCTCACCGCGACGGTGCTCGTGCACAAGGTCGCGGGGGCGGCGGCCGAGAACGGCCGGTCGCTCTCGGAGACGGCAGAGGTCGCCCGGCGGGTGCTCGCGGGTGCGGCGACCATGGGCGTCGCACTGGGCGCTTGCACGGTGCCGGGTGGACAGGGCGCCAACTTCTCGCTCGGCGATGACGAGGTCGAGTGGGGTCTGGGAATCCACGGCGAGGCAGGCAAGGAGCGGGGCGCGATGGTCCCGTCGGCCGTCATCGCCGCCCGGTTGACCGAGATTCTCTGCGCCGATCGGGAGTGGGATCGCGACAGCGACGTCGTCGTGATGATCAACTCGTTGGGCGGGACGCCGGACCTCGAACTGCGGATACTCCAGGGCGATGTGCTCCGTGAACTCGAGTCGCGCCGGCTGCGCGTGCGGATGACCTGGGCCGGACCGTTTCTCACCTCCCTGGAGATGCCGGGCGCCTCCGTCACGATCGCGGCCGTGGACGCCGAGATGCTCGAGCTCCTGTCGGAGCCCGCGGACGTGCTCGCCTTCCCGTCTCACACACGAATGCTCGAGGCACCCGCCGTCCTGCGGTTCCCGCCGCGAGCCTCGGCGACGCGTGACGACAACCGCATCGACGGCGTGGAGAGAGCTCACGCGTCTGTCCGCACCATCGCGAATGCCCTCGTGCGTGCGGAGGACGAACTCACCGAACTCGATCGCCGGGTCGGCGACGGCGACCTCGGCATCAATCTCGCTCGTGGCGCGCGCTCGCTGCTCGCGGCGGAGCGTGATCTCGACGCATCGTCCTCGCCCTCGGCGCTCCTGCGGGCCGTCGCGGAGCGGATACGGAGCGAGGTGGGCGGCACCTCGGGTCCGCTCTACAGCCTGTTCGTCCTGGCCGCGGCTGACGCGCTTCCGGACGATCGCGAGCCGAGCGTGGCGGATTGGGTGAGCGCCGCGGCTGCGGGCGTCGCGATGGTGCGCGAGATCGGCGGCGCCGCACCCGGCGACAGCACCATGGTCGATGCGCTGCAGCCGGCGGTCGACGCGCTCGTCGCGCGCGGCGACCTCGCGGCGGCCGCTTCCGCGGCGCGCGAGGGCGCGGCGGGTACGGCCCAGCTTCTGCCCTCGCTGGGACGGAGCAGCTACGTCGGCGACCGCGCGGTCGGGGTCCCCGACCCCGGTGCGGTGGCGATTGCCGTGCAATTCGAGGCGCTGGCGAGCGACGCCACGAAATCATGACGCTCACGCTGCAGGTCGCCGCGCGTGTCGACGAGGCGAGTGGGATCGCGGGTCTCGTCCTCACCGATCCCCAGGGGCGGTCCCTGCCGTCCTGGGCGCCCGGCGCGCACATCGACGTCCACATCGACCGCGTGGGTCAGGCGCCAATCGTGCGCCAGTACTCCCTGTGCGGCGACCCCGCCGACCTCTCGTCGTATCGCATCGCCGTGCTGCGCGAGGACGATGGCGAGGGCGGCTCGCTCCACCTGCACGACGATGTGCGGCCGGGCCAGCTGGTGCGCGTTTCTTCGCCGCGTGACCTCTTCGGATTCGAGCTGCGGGACCGCATGGTGTTCGTGGCGGGCGGGATCGGTATCACCCCGATCCTGCCGATGGTCAGGGCCGCGGAGGCGGCGGGCGTGGCGTGGACCCTGCACTATGCCGGACGCGAGCCGGGGACGATGGCGTTCGGTGCCGATCTGCAGCGCTTCGGCGAACACGTCCGGGTCTATGTGAGCGCCGCGGGGCAGCGGATGGCGCTGCCGGAGATCGTGGCGGAAGCAGGGACGGCGCCCGTCTATGCCTGCGGGCCGGAACGACTTCTCGACGCGCTGGAAGAGGCAGCGGCCGCGGCGGGTGCATCGTTGCACGTCGAACGGTTCGCGAACGCGAACCTCGTTGCGACCGAGGCGGATCATCCGTTCGAGGTGGAGTTGTCGCTCACGGGCGTGACCATGACGGTGCTGCCGGGCGAGTCGATCCTGGACAAGGTGGCCGAGGCGGGTGTGCCCGCGCCGTCGTCCTGTCGCGGCGGAACGTGCGGTACCTGCGAGACCTTCGTCGTAGAAGGCGAGCCGGATCATCGGGATGCGGTGCTCAACGCGCAGGAGCGGGAAGAGTCGGAGGTCATGATGATCTGTGTTTCGCGCTGCAAGGGCACGCGCCTCGTCCTGGAACTGTGAGCACCGACCCCGGGTTCGCTTGCGCCCGAAGCGATGGATACGTCGGTGGCAGCCGCGGGTGCCGTGGACGGATCTGGCAGGCGGCCTCACGGGCATGGTGCAGCAGGCGGTCGAGAACGTAACAAGGTCCGCACGATCGCGTCACGTGGTCGAAACAGGACATTCCTACGGTTGAACTAACCAATTCACTCGAGCCGAGCAGTATGCGTGCGGGTCTCGGTGCCGGAGTCTTCGACCGTAGTGAGAGAGAAGCGCATGTCCCTGAACGAGCCCCTCACGGGTCCTGGTGTGCAGAAGACACTGCACTTCGGAGTGTTCGAGGTGATGGGTCCGCAGGTGGGCGGCACCTACAGCTGGGCGCATCCGCGCAGTCAAGGTCTGTCATACCTCGACCCCCAGCACTGGATCCGCATGGTGCGGATCCTCGAAGACACCGGTTTCGACTTCCTCTTCTTCGCCGGCGGCTACGGCTATCCGCTGATCGACGGTGATCTGCCACGGGTGGCGGTCGAGAAGGGCATCAACTTTCCGAGCCTCGACCCGGACTACCTGATTCCGATCCTCGCGCAGCACACCGACCGTCTCGGCTTCGTGATCACGCAGTCGACGGGTCTCGATCATCCGGTTCAGCTCGCCCGTCGCTTCTCGACGCTCGATCACCTGACGAACGGGCGAATCGGGTGGAACATCGTCACGGGCGCGTCACAGAACGCGATTGCCGACGTGTTCGGTCACGCCAGCATGGTGCCGCACGACACTCGTTACGAGATGGCGGCGGAGTACGTCGAACTCGCCTCCCGCCTGTGGGAGACGGGATGGGACGACGATGCTTTCGTCGGCGACTCCGCCGCGGGTGTGTTCGCGCAACGTGGCGGAGTGCACCGCGTCACCTACGACGGCGAGCACTATCGTTCGCGCGGATACTTCGGCTCTCCGCCGTCGCAGCAACGTACGCCGGTGCTCTTCCAGGCCGGTACCTCGCCCGCGGGCCGGGCGTTCGCGGCGGCCAACGCCGAGTGCGTGTTCGTGCAGGGGACGACTCCCGCCCGCACGGCCAGCGCGGTGGCCGATATTCGCCGCCTTGCGGCCGAGGCCGGCCGCGACCCGCATGCCCTGAAGCTGATGGTGGGCCTGACGGTGTTCGTCGGCGAAACCGAAGCGGACGCCCTGCGGTACGAGTCCGAGTTCGATGCGATGCAGACCGACGAGATCGTGGCGTCGCTGTACGCCGGAAACACCGGAATCGATCTGCTGGCGCTCGATCCCGACAAGACGCTGCACCAGGTCCTGGATGCCGGGGGACCGATCGGTCAGATGGGTACGAGCAACATCGACCGATTCCTCGGGGATGATGCGCCCACCGTCCGCGAAATCCTCGACCAGTTGCGCGGCCGGGGCACGCGAGGGTTCCGCATCGTCGGGAGCCCGGTGCAGGTGGCCGACCAGATCGAGGCGCTCATCGCAGCCACCGACCTCGACGGTTTCCTGATCGAGCCGGTGTACCCGCCGCACGACCTCGAGGACTTCGGGCGGTTGGTCCTGCCGATCCTGCGCGAACGCGGGCGGCTGCGTGACGGAGAGGTCGGTAACACCCTGCGTGCGCGGCTCTCGGAGGTTCCGGGCAACGATCGTCTGGGTTCCGCGCACCCGGTGCTCGCAACCTCCGCGGCGGTCAACTGATCGCGTTCCCGTGTTCGGAAGCGGATGGGTCGCGTGACCCGTGCGTCGATTCGCCGCGCCTAGGATGAGCCGGATGGAAAGCACTCCGGAACGCCAGCGGCTGCTGGGTCTGGTGGTCGACCTCATTCTGCGAGACGGGGTGATCGACCTCAGCCTGAGCGCGATCGCCCGAGCGATCGGGTCGAACAACCGCATGCTTCTCTACTACTTCGGGTCGAAGCAGGCGCTGATCGGCGAGGCGGCGCACGTCGCGTTCGACAGCTTTCCCCGATTGCGGGGAATGTTCGCCCGGTTGCGCGGACCCGGAGACCTCGAGCAACGTCTGCTCACGGCGTGGGACGACCTGGCCGATCCGGACAGCCGCCCGTATGTCCGGCTGTTCTTCCAACGCTTCGGCATCGCCATGCGCGATCCCGGTGAGTGGGGTGAGTTCATCGAACTCGTTGGCCGCGAATGGATCGAAGAGGTGCGCGACACCTTGCTGGCGGACGGGTTCACGCCCGAGCGTGCGCTGTCGGGGGCGACACGGGTCGTCGCCCTCTTGCGCGGTCTGCAGTTCCTCATCCTGTCGGGCGTCGAACCGGCGCAACTTCGCGAGTCCTACCGCGATGCCATTCGGGATCTCTCGGCCCCGGCGCCGGCTCCTGTCGCGCCCGCACCGCGGCCCTCGGCCTGAGTCGGGCTTTCGCGCCTAGGCGTCCGCTTCCTCGTCTTCTTCCGGTTCGAACGTCGAGCTGGTGCCGGTGTGGCCCGCGGCTACTCCGCCCGGTGCATCCGGGATCGTGCCGTCCTTGCCGAGCCCGCCCTGCTTCGGCGTCGCCTCGTCGTCCTCGGCGTCGGACGTGTTCTCGAGATCGCGGTCATCGGTCATGGGTGTTCCTCTCATTCAGCTGCGAGCGGCATCGGCGTCGGTGCCGGGCTCATCGCCGGAAGTGTCGGCGGGCGTTGCCGGTGCGTCGGGATCGACGTGCACGGGGGGCACGTCCTGGAGATAGGCGCGGTCCGTATCGGGGTTGCCGCTGTCTGCATTGTTCGACATGAGGTCTCCTCGTCTGTGAACGACGGTTTCGGATGGTGGTGAATCCGCGGACCTTCAGACAACCCGGTCCGAGCACGCGGCGCACGGGGGTTGACAGCGAGCTGTGGGGTGGAGAGCTTGTCAACCGGGTCCACTTCTGTCGCCCACCGCCGTACGCTCGCGGAATGTCAGTGACGGAATTGTGGTTGGTCAGGCACGGCGAGAGCGTCGGCAACGTTGCGGCGACGCGCGCGCAGCGGGAGGGACTCGAGATCATCCCTCTCGAATCCCGCGACGCCGACGTGCCCCTCTCGCCGGTCGGCGTCCGCCAGGCTCAGGCTCTGGGGGCGTGGTTCGCAGAGCACCGCGAGCTGATCGATGTGTGCTGGGTGTCGCCGTACGCCCGGGCTCGCGAAACGCTGGCGATCGCGAGCGGCGAGGCATCCGTCTCCGTGCCCGTCGTCGTCGACGAGCGTCTGCGTGATCGAGAGCTCGGCATCCTCGATCTCCTGACGAGAGCAGGCGTGGAGCGCCTGCACCCCGAGGAGGCCGCACGCCGCAGGCACCTCGGCAAGTTCTATCACCGCCCGCCGGGCGGGGAGTCGTGGGCGGATGTCGCGCTACGGCTGCGTTCGTTCCTGCGCGATGCGCTGCCTGGCCCCCGTCCCGAGAGCGCGGGCCCCGGCGACCGGGCGCTGGTCGTCGCGCACGACGCCGTCGTGATGCTCCTGCTATACGTGCTGCTCCCGCTGAGCGAGGACGAACTGCTCGATTTCGCCGCATCCAACACGGTCGAGAATGCGTCGGTCACCCACCTGCGCGCCACCGAAGCGGGTTGGGAGTTGGTGGACTTCTCGAACGTGACGCACCTCGAACGCGAGGGCGCACCCGTCACCGAGCACGCGGGGAGCCCCGATGTCCAGCCCGAGTGAGAACGTCACAGCGGATGTGCTCCGCGCCTGGGGGCTGCCCGACCCGGGCAACTCGAAGAAGACGCGCGGTCGCGTCATGGTCGTGGGCGGTTCGCGGCGCTCGCCGGGCGCGGTCCTGCTGGCGGGCGAAGCGGCCCTGCGGGTCGGCGCGGGTCGCCTGGGGTTGGTCGTACCCGGTTCGATCGAGGCCCAGATCGGCGTCGTGATCCGCGAGGCGGCGGTCTTCTCTCTGCCCGAACGAGCGGCGGATCCGATCGAAGGACACCTGCGTGACGAACTCGCCGCGGCTGACACCGTGCTCGTCGGGCCCGGTTTCGACGAACCGGACGAGACGCGCGCGACCCTCGAAGCCATCGTCGACGTCGGTGTCTCGTGTCTCGTGCTGGACGCGTTCGGCCTCGGCGTGCTGCCGGAGATCGATCGTGCACGGCTGCCGCAGGCCCTCGTTCTGAACCCGAACGAGGAGGAGGCGGCTCGGTTGCTCGGCCGCGGTCTCGGCGATGACCGCATCGCGGACCTCCGAGAGATCGCCCGGCGGTACGAGGCCGTCGTCAATTGCTATGGCGATATCGTCGACCCGTCCGGCACAACCTGGCGTGTCTCGGGCGGCGGTGCGGGGCTCGGCACGTCCGGCAGTGGTGACGTGCTCGCGGGTGCGATGGCCGGGATGGCCGCGCGCGGATTGCCGCCGGAGCGTGCGGCGGTGTGGGCGAGCTGGGTGCACGCAACGGCGGGTGACCGGCTGACGAAGCATCCGGGACTCGGGTTCCTAGCTGGTGATCTCGCCCGGGAACTGACTCCGACGATCACCACGGTGCTGCAGGAATTCACCCCCGCGTAACCTGTGGGCAGGAAGATGACCGCCATGTCGATGTCCGAACCGTTCATGCCCGCCGACGAACCGCGTCCCGAGGCTCCGCCCACCGATCGCGACATCGACACGGATGTCGACATCATCCGGGACGGGGGCGAGGACGGCTCCGAGTTCCCGGCTGCCGACTTCCCGGCCCCCGACTTCCCGGTCAATGCCGCGTTCCGCACGCCCACCCCGGGTGCGACGCTCTCCGAGGACGAGCTCGAGAAGGACCTCGACGAGGAGTAGCGTCTCGCGACCCGCAGATCGTGTGATCTGAACGCGGCGCGCTGTGCGATCATCGGGCCCTCGAAGGGGTCGCGCTCACCCAGGCCGACGCGTTACTCGGCGGTGAACGAGATCGGTTCCATGATCATCCCTCCCGGTGCAGTCATGTATCGATGTGTACGCGTGGGCGGCCGAGGTCGGGGGCGTATGGCGCCAGGGTAAGCCCGCGTTCGGGCCTCGCCGCAGATGAGCAGCACATGCACAGGTGGGGCGCTCCCTTACCCGCGAGCCGGGTAGCCGTGGATGGCGAAGAATTCGCCGTGCGTCCCCGAGATGGCACGACGTACGGTTTCGAAGGCCCAGTCGAGCGCCGCGGAGTGCTGCGCCGTGGTCCGCGCGAACAGCGAGACGTCGACGCTCGCCATCTCGAACGGGAGCTGCCGAACGACGAGCGGCCACGTTGTCGCCCAGCCCGCGCCGATCGTGTCGGGCACCGTCGCGATCATGTCGGGCCGCGCGGCGAGCAGCGGCGGGATCGACGCGAAATGATTCACGCTGACCGGCTCGTCCAGGCGCACGCCCAATCTGCTGAGAGCCGTGCGCAGGTTCGGCCGCCCCGAGTCGCTCGCGACGACGACGTGCGTCGCGGCGAGGTAATCGTCGAGGCCGACGTCGCCGCGGGCGAGCTGATGATCCTGCGACATCAGGATCGCGTAGCCCTGCGACTTCAGCACGACGTGCGGAAACTCGCCCGTGACGGGCGATGACGTCACGGCGAGATCGATGCTGCCGCGGGCGAGCCAGCCGGGCAGGCGGTCGACGTCGAGCGGCACCACCTCGAGGCGTGCGTGTGGTGCGGCCGTGCGGACGGCGTCGAGGATGGCGGGAAAGTAGCCGATCTCGCCGAGTTCGGAGAGCGCTATCCGGAATACGCGATCGAACGCGGACGGATCGAACCCGTGCACCGCGTCGAGCGTGCGGTCTATGCGGGCGAGAGCGTCGCGGAAGTCGGGGTAGAGCGAACTCGCGAGTTCGCTCGGTTCCATGACGCGCCCGACACGGCGGAAGAGGGGGTCGTCGAGTTCTCGCCGCAGGCGTCCGAGCGCCTGGCTCACCGCGGGTTGGGTCACGTACAGGCCTTCCGCGGCGGCGGTCAGACTCCGTGTTTCGTAGATGGCGACGAAGCTGCGCAGCAGGTTCAGGTCCATGGACGCACTCCCTCACGATGACGGACGCCTCGGCTAAGACATCCTTCCCACAGCATAAGCAGTGCTTATGCGCAACGCGCTTCCCGATGCCTAGGCTGACGTGAGCCGAAGTCGGCGGGTCGCCCGCCGCGAACGAAGGAGTTCCCGTGTCCGCATCCCGTCCCGAATCCCTTGCCGAAGCGATCGCCCGCGTCGGAAACCCGGTCGATGTGCTCCGCAATGCACCGGCTCGCCCCACGGTCTTCCCCGTCACGCCCGAGTTCAGCAACTGGCGCTCCGAGCAGTTGTCGTGGCGCACCTCCGTCGCCCTGCTCGATCAGTCGCATCACATGACCGATCTTTTCCTGACGGGGCCCGACGCGCTGAAGCTGCTCAGCGACGTGGGGGTCAACAGCTTCGCCAACTTCCGGGTCGACAACGCCAAGCAGTTCATCGCCGTGAACAGCGACGGGTACCTGATCGGCGACGCCATCCTCTTCTACCTCGCCGAGGAGTCTTTCGACCTGGTCGGGCACCCGATGGTCATCGACTGGGTGCAGTACCACCTCGAGACGGGCGATTACGACGCCACGTTCGAGCGTGACGGCAACTCGATCGTGCGAGCCGGGGATCCGAAGCTGTACCGCTACGAGTTGCAGGGGCCGCACGCACTCGCCCTCATGGAGAAGGTCACCGGCGCGCCCGTACCGCCGACGAAGTTCTTCCACATGGCGACCTTCACGATCGACGGTGTGACAGTACGCTCGCTCCGCCACGGCATGGCGGGTCAGCCGGGCTTCGAGTTGTTCGGCCCGTGGGCCGAGGGCGAGCGCGTGCGCTCGGCTCTGATCGAGGCGGGCGAGGAGTTCGACCTCGTGCTGGTGGGGTCCAAGGCCTATTCGTCCGCCAACCTCGAGTCGGCCTGGGTGCCGTCCCCGCTTCCCGCGATCTTCACGGGCGAGGGCACGGCGGCCTACCGGGAGTGGCTTCCGGTGGCGCGAGCCGGGTCGCTGGCGGGCAGCCTCGCCTCCGACGACATCACCGACTACTACGTCACGCCGTACGACATCGGCTACGGTCGCAGCGTTGCCTTCGACCACGACTTCATCGGCCGCGCGGCGCTGGAGCGTCACGCGGCGGAGGCTCCCCGCACCAAGGTGACCCTGGTCTGGAACGAAGAGGATGTCGCGGACGCCGTGCAGTCCCTGCTCGAGCCGGGCGTGCCCGCGAAGTACATCGACTTCCCGAAGGCGCGCTATGGCCTGTACCAGGTCGACCGGGTGCTGATCGATGGCGAGGACGTCGGCATCTCGCACGATGTCGGGTACATCACCAACGAGCACGCATTCGTTTCGCTCGCGAGCATTGCGACGGAGCACGCCGCACCGGGCACCGAAGTCCACATCCTGTGGGGCGAAGAGCCGAACTCGCAGAAGCCCGCCGTCGAGCCGCACCGCCAGATCGCGGTCCGGGCCACGGTCGAGCCCGCGCCGTACTCCGCCTTCGCGCGAGACAACTACCGGGCCGGCTGACCTCGAGACGGTACTCCGGGGTTCTCTGGCAAAAGCAAGAGACCCCGGAGTACTCTCCGAGGTCCCCCGTTCGTGCGCAGACGGGTCAGGCGTCGCGGATGTTCTCCTTGACCTCGTTGCGAGTCTTGACCGAGTCGCGCTCGGCTTCGGCCTTCTTCACCTCGGCGTCTGCCTTGACCTCGTCGACCTTGTCGCCGATACGGTCCTTGGTGTCTTCGAACGCGTCTTTCGCCTTGCGGCCAGCGGTCTCGGCGGTCTCTTTGGCGTCATCGATGAATCCCATGTCTGGCTCCTTTCGAGTGTTCGTGTGTCGACGGTAGGCGAGATCCGACGCGCGGGGCGGGGGGTTGCGTTCGGCCGCGGCGGTTGATACGGCTTCTGGCGAATGCCGGCCGCCGACCGCTCTCACAGCGCGCGGCGTTGCCTCAGCTCGAGCACCACCAGTCGGCCGCCGATGCCCACCAGGATGACCACTGCCCCGCCGATCACGGCCGCCAGGGGAAGAGTCAGTGCCAGCATGCCGCACCCCACCGCGCCGAGGACCTGCAGGATGCGGGGGAACCGTCGTGCGCTGCCGCTCTGACGGAACGCCGCCGCGTTCGCGATGAAGTAGTAGACGAGAACGCCGAACGACGAGAATCCGATCGCGCCCCGCAGATCGACGGTCGCGACCGCGACGATCACGACGACCGCGATCGCGATCTCGGCGCGGTGCGGCACGCGGTACCGGGGGTGTATCGCGGCGAGGCTGCGGGGCAGATCGTCCTCGCGGGCCATCGCGAGAGTCGTGCGTCCGATACCCGCGATGAGCGCGAGCAGGGCACCGAGTGACGCGACCGCGGCTCCGATGCGGACGACCGGCTGGGCCCACGCCCAGCCCGAGGCGGCGACCGTGTCAAAGAGGGGCGCGGATGACGCGGCCGTGCCGCCGGGGCCGAGCGCCATGAGAACCGTGACGCCGACGATGGCGTAGACGACGAGCGCGAGCCCGAGGGCGAGCATGATCGCCCTCGGAATGGTCCGGGAGGGGTCGCGCACCTCCTCGCCCATCGTCGCGATCCTGGCGTACCCGGCGAACGCGAAGAACAACAGACCGGCGGACTGCAGGATGCCGTAGCCTCCGCCCGTCCAGAGGTCCATGTCCGACAGGCCCTCGGCGCCCGCCGTGCTGGACCATCCGGCGGCCACGACGACCGCGAGTGCGAGCAGCACGATCACGACGAGCACGCGGGTGAGCTGGGCCGTGCGGGTGACGCCCAGCAGGTTCACGACGGCAAGGGCCGCTACGGCCGCGATCGCGACGGGCCGTTCCCAGCCCGGGGGTGCCGCGTAGGCCGCGAATGTGAGCGCCATCGCGGCGCAGCTGGCGAGTTTGCCGATGATGAAGGCCCAGCCCGCGACGAATCCCGACCACGGCCCGATCTCCGCCCGGCCATAGGCGTAGGTGCCGCCCGACGTCGGGTGCGCAGCGGCGAGCTGAGCGGATGCGGCGGCGTTGCAGTACGCGACGAAGCCCGCGATCGCGAGGCCGACCAGCAGGCCGGCACCGGCTGCCTGTGCCGCCGGCGCGAACGCCGCGAAGACCCCGGCGCCGATCATCGAACCGAGGCCGATGAACACGGCATCGCCGAGGCCGAGACGTCGGGCGAGCGTGTACGGGGGAGTCACGGCGCCGACTCTAGTGCGTCGACGTGTCGTGACGTGCTCGCGCCGCGTGTCTCGCGCCCCCTAACATGTGGCCATGACTTCGATGCAGATCACCGACCAGGCGGACCTCTCCGCGCTCTATACGATTTCGGGCGTCTGGGGGCTGATCTGGTACATCATCCTGGCGATCGCCCTCTGGCGTACCTTCACCAAGGCCGGTTGGCCCGGCATCCTCGCGATCATCCCGATCGTGAACATCTTCATTCTCGTGAAGGTCGGTGGGATGTCGGCATGGCTCGGCCTGCTCTACATCATCCCCATCGTCAATGTCATCTTCGCTATCGTCGTGGCCTTCAAGGTCGGCAAGAACTTCGGCAAGGGCGGCGTCTTCTCGTTCTTCCTGCTGTTCCTGCTGCAGCCGATCGGCTACCTGATCCTCGGATACGGAAGCTCGCAGTACCAGCCCGCGCGCTGATCCGCGACGGGAACACGAATGGCGGGGCACCAACCGGTGCCCCGCCATTCGTTCGTCCGGGTTCGACTCTGTGCCGGGTGTTCAGCCGCGCGAGCCGGTGGAGTACGAGCGTCCGCGCGAGCCGCCGCGGCGACCGCCGCCGGCCGCGGGACGTGCCGCGTCGCCGTGGGCACCGTCGCCACGAGGGGCGCGGTTGCCGTCACCGCGGTGCGCGCCGGAGCGACCCGCGCCGCTGCCTCCCGCGTTCCCGCGACCCGAGGCGCCACGGGGGCGCTGCGGGGCGTGAGTGCTCGCGACGATCGGTGCGGGCTTGACGTACGCGGCGGTCTCGCCGACCAGCGTGACGACGCGGGCGTCGTCGGCGCGGACCTTCTCGAGCGGCGCGTCGATGTGTGCCTTGCGCAGCAGGTCGGTGACATCGCGACGCTGGGCCTCGAGGGTCACCGTGACGACGGTGCCCTCGGCGCCCGCGCGGGCGGTGCGGCCCGAACGGTGCAGGTACGCCTTGTGCTCGACGGGCGGGTCGACGTGCACGACGAGCTCGACGTCATCCACGTGTACGCCGCGCGCGGCGACGTCGGTGGCGACGAGCACGCGCACGCCGCCCTTCGCGACGTCGGCGCCGAAGGCGGCGAGGTTGCGTTCGCGCGCGCCCTGCGCCAGGTTGCCGTGCAGGTCGACGGCGGGGATGCCCGCCGCGGTCAGCTGCTTCGCGAGCTTCTTGGCCTGGTGCTTCGTGCGGGTGAAGAGGATGCGTCGGCCGGTGCCCGACGCGAGGCGCTGCACGAGTGCGGTCTTCTCGTCGGTGCCGTCGATGACGAAGACGCGGTGGATCATCTCGCCCTGGGGGACGCTCTCGTCGTCGACCTCGTGACGGACCTCGTCGCGCAGGAAGCGACGCACGAGGCTGTCGACGCCGCGGTCGAGCGTGGCGCTGAACAGCATCCGCTGCCCGCCCTGGGGCGTTGCGGCGAGGATTCGGGTGACGCCGGGCAGGAACCCGAGGTCGGCCATGTGGTCGGCCTCGTCGAGAACGGTGATCTCGATGCGGTCCAGGCGCACGACGCCCTGCTTCATGAGGTCTTCGAGGCGGCCCGGGCAGGCGACGACGATGTCGACACCGTTGCGGAACGCCTGCTCCTGCGGGCGCTGGCTGACGCCACCGAAGACGGTGGTTACGCGCAGGCCGACGGCCTCCGCGAGGGGGATGAGGGTCGCGGCGATCTGCGTCGCGAGCTCACGCGTCGGAGCCAGCACGAGCCCGCGCGGCTGGCCCGGGGTGCGGCGTGCGGCGGATGCGCCGCTCAGGCGCGCGACGAGCGGAAGGGCGAACGCAATGGTCTTGCCGCTGCCGGTGCGGCCGCGGCCGAGTACGTCGCGACCCGCGAGCGAGTCGGGCAGGGTGTCGCGCTGGATGGCGAATGCCTCGGTCTTGCCGGAGGCTTCGAGAACGGAGGCGAGCGGCGCGGGCACGCCGAGCTCAAGGAAAGTAGACATGGTTGTGCTTTCGGGTGAAGTGCGCACCGAAACATGAGGCCGGAAAGGCCTGAGAGAGGCGCGAAGTGGGCGACGGCGCGGGATCGCGCATCGGTTCGCCGTTCGTGTAGAGCCACGGCCGAGAAGGCCGGGAAGCGTCACGACGACGCAGGCGGAACAAACCGCCATGGCAACACTAACACGCGCGGAGAACGAACGTGACGTGTCAGTCTCCTGGGCATCACCCCAGCATTCTCGGAACGGAATGCGGGTATGCGTAGTGTGAACAACAGCGATCGGCACTTGCCGTTGGCGTAGGCCCGGCCCAACACGTGAGTGGGCGCCGATCGAGTAGGTGAAGCATCTCTACTATTGCTCCCCCCGCAGCCCAGCTGGGGCCCGTGCGTCAGACGTACGCGAAAACGGACACGTATCCGAACCTCACGCGTGCGTACACCGAGGTTTCGCAGGTTGTTCGCGAGACCGGGTTGCTGGCTCGTGCCCCCAAGTTCTACTTGCTCGTCGGCTCGGCGTTGTTCGTCGCTTTCGCGGCGTGCGCGGCCGCCTTCGTTCTGCTGGGCGACAGCTGGTTCCAGCTCATCGTCGCCGGCGTCCTCGGCATCCTCCTCACGCAGGTCGCGTTCCTGTCGCACGAGGCCGCGCACAAGGCGATCTTCACCTCGGGCAAGGCGAACGACCGTCTCGCCAAGATCCTCGGCAACGGCATCGTCGGCATGAGCTACTCCTGGTGGGGCTCCAAGCACACGCGCCACCACGCCAACCCGAACCGCATCAGCCGCGACCCCGACATCGAGATCGACACGATCTCGTTCGTCGAAGAGGACGCGGCCAAGGCATCCGGTCTGCTCGGCTTCATCACGCGCCGCCAGGGCTACTTCTTCTTCCCGCTCCTCACGCTCGAGGGCATCAACCTCCACTTCCTGAGCATCAAGCACCTGGTCACGACACCGGGCGTCAAGGGTCGTTGGTACGAGCTCGCGCTGATCGCCCTGCGTTTCGCCGTCCTGTTCACGATCGTGTTCTGGATGCTCCCGCTCGGCATGGCCTTCGCGTTCCTCGGTGTTCAGCTCGCCGTCTTCGGCGTCTACATGGGGGCGGCGTTCGCGCCGAACCACAAGGGCATGCCGATCATCGACAAGGACGCGAAGCTCGACTTCTTCACCAAGCAGGTTCGCACGTCGCGCAACGTGTCCGGTGGTTGGTGGGCGACCTGGCTCATGGGTGGCCTCAACTACCAGGTCGAGCACCATCTCTTCCCGAGCATGGCTCGCACCCATCTCGCGAAGACGCGTGAGATCGTGCGCGACCACTGCGAGACGCTCGACGTGCCGTACACCGAGACGACGCTCTGGCGCTCGTACGGCATCGTCGTCGCGTACCTCAACCGTGTCGGGCTGGCGGCTCGCGATCCATTCGACTGCTACATCGTCGAGCGATTCCGTAAGGTCTGATCCCGCTTCACCGATGGCGCCGGGGACTTCCCTCGGCGCCATCGTCGTGTCCGGGTAGCGGTCGCGCTCCCAGCCGCCGGCACCCGATGCGCATCCTCGGGCGCCGAGGGCTAACCTCGAAGTGGGAGGGGACGTGGGCCCGAAAGCCTCACCGGCTGACACACCCGACGACTCGGTGGTCGTCGCGGCCCCGCCCGCGCGCCCGAAACTCTCCGAGATCGTCTCGGAGGGTCTGTACATCGCCTCTGCCGCGATCCGGTTGTCGCTGAAGAACCGCATCTTGATGGACACGATCGGCGGCGGCGCGGGGTACGACGTCGACAAGTTCATGCCCGACGCGCGCGCGGCGCTGTTGGCGCTCGCCGACGAGGCCGATGCTGCGGCCGAGCGCATCAAGAAGGAACGCAAGGACGCCTGGCACCGGTTCAGCGATCCGGATGGCACGCACGACTACGGCAGCCGCGATGTCGGCAACCTGCGCCGCAGACGCCGTCAGTCGCAGCGCGTCGCGAAGGAGCTGCGGGCGCGCGCCGAGGACGACCAGGAACTGCGCCGACTGGTCGAGGCCGCGCGCGACGCGGCGTGGAGCGAGTTGGCCGAGAACATCGACCGGAGCCTGCGGGTCGAGGCCGCACGGCCCGATCTCGAGCCCGGTTACGAGAAGATGCGCGAGGCGCGGATGCAGGCGCTCCGCCTCGTCGATCTCAGCAAGCTCTCTGCTGTGCAACGGCAGCGCCGCGCGACCGAGGCCGAGCGCGCCGAGAGCGTCGGAGTGGAAGACTGAGGCGGACGCGGATGGAGCACGATTCGCGGGCGCCCCGCGCGTGGGGTATCCTGGACGCTGGTCTGCGCGGGTCTTCGGATGCCGCGGGATCAGGATCGCGCTCGTAGCTCAATGGATAGAGCATCTGACTACGGATCAGAAGGTTGGGGGTTCGAGTCCCTTCGAGCGCACACTGTGTTGAGACAGTGAAATACCGAAAGCCCGCGGATTATCGCGGGCTTTCGTGTTTGTCCCCGCTGGGCGCGCTCCCCGCGGCGCCTCTGACTCCCTGAGCCCGAAAAGCCCGTCAGCGCCGCGGCGGTCGATCCTCGCGCTTGGCCGAACCCCCGAAGCGGTCGGGCTTCAGCTCGATCAGCTTGCCGCTGATGCGCGTGTTCTCGAGCCGCTTGAGGGTGTCGCGGGACAGGTCGGCGGGCAGCTCCACGAGCGAGAAGTCGGGCCGGATCTGGATGGCTCCGAAGTCCTCGCGCCGCAGTCCGCCTTCGTTCGCGAGCGCCCCGACGATCTGGCGCGGCTCGACCTTGTGCCGGCGCCCGACCGCGATCCGGTAGGTGACTCGTGCCCCGCCGCCGCTGCGCGGGCCCCGCTCGGAGCGTGCGCCGCGCTCGCGTCCGCCCCGGTCGGGACGATCCTGCTCGTCGCGCGAGAAGCGGGGCTCGGGTGCGGCATCCGGGTCGAGAAGCAACGGGGTGTCGCCCTGCGCCACGACGGCAAGCGCCGCGGCGACGTCCGCCTCGGGAACGTCGTGGTGCTCGACGTAGTGCGCGACGATGTCGCGGAAGAGCCCGATCTGTGCCGGGTCGGCGAGGGCTGCGGTGATCGCGTCGTCGAACCGCGTCAGTCGGGTCGCGTTGACGTCGTCGACGCTCGGCAGCTTCATCCCGGTCAGCGGCTGGCGCGTGGCCCGCTCGATCGAGGTCAGCATGCGGCGCTCGCGCGGGGTGACGAAGCTGATCGCGGCGCCCGTCCGGCCGGCGCGACCCGTGCGTCCGACACGGTGGACGTACGACTCGGTGTCGATCGGCAGGTCGTAGTTGACCACGTGGCTGATGCGGTCGACGTCGAGGCCTCGCGCCGCGACATCCGTGGCGACCAGGATGTCGAGCTTGCCGCTCTTGAGCTGGTTGACCGTGCGTTCGCGCTGCGCCTGGGCGACGTCGCCGCTGATCGCCGCTGCCGTGTAACCGCGGGCGCGCAGCTTCTCGGCGAGCGTCTCGGTCTCGTTCTTCGTGCGCGTGAACACGATCATGCCCTCGAAGTTCTCGACCTCGAGGATGCGGGTGAGCGCATCGACCTTCTGCGGGTACGACACGATCAGGTACCGCTGCGTGATGTTCGCGGACGTCGTGGTCTTGGTCTTGACCGTGATCTCTTCGGGGTCGTTCAGATACTGCGCCGAGATGCGGCGGATCTGCGCCGGCATCGTGGCGGAGAACAGGGCGACCTGCTTGGTCTTGGGGGTGTCGGCAAGGATCGTCTCGACATCCTCGGCGAAGCCCATCTTGAGCATCTCGTCGGCCTCGTCGAGCACGAGGTACTTGAGCTCGGAGAGGTCGAGCGTGCGCTTCTCGAGGTGGTCCATGATGCGGCCCGGCGTGCCGACGACGATATGGACGCCTCGGCGGAGCGCCGAGAGCTGCTGGCCGTAGCCCTGGCCGCCGTAGACGGGGAGGACGTGGACGCCGCGCAGGTGCGACGCGTACTTCTCGAACGCCTCGCAGACCTGCAGGGCCAGTTCACGGGTGGGGGCGAGCACGAGCGCCTGCGGAGTCTTCTGCGACAGATCCAGCCGGGAGAGGATCGGCAGGGCGAACGCGGCCGTCTTCCCCGTGCCCGTCTGCGCGAGACCGACGACGTCTCGACCCGCCAGAAGCGGGGGAATGGTCGCGGCCTGGATGGCGGAGGGCGTCTCGTATCCGACGTCCTTCAACGCCTTCATGACCGCGTCATCGAGACCGAGATCGGCAAAGCTGGATTCCGGGCGGGCAGGCTCTGCCTCGACGGTGTCGTTCTCGCTGGGGTAGGCCATGGATTCGACGGTAGTCCCCCAACCGTGCCCACGCGACTCGGCGACCGAAGCTAGCGCTCGGCGAACAGGCCGAGACCGATGAAGACCAGCCCGGCGACCCCGAGCAGAGCGGCCGATGCCCAGCGATAGTCCCCGTGGGTGATGCGCGCGTAGAACTCCGTGACGTGGCGCGAGATGGTCGGAAACCGGGACCAGATCCAGGCGAGGACGAGGAAGGGACCGACCAGCGCGACGAGGAACACGGCGTACGCGGCGAGCCGGAGTCCGAGGTGCGCGGTCAGACCCGCGGTCACGCGTCCGGTCATGTACATGATCGGCAACGTCGTGAACCCGATCACCGCGCAGCTCAGCCCGAGCGGAAAGTAGGTGATCGCGGGTGCGTTCTGGGCACGCGCCCGTGCCGGGCGAATGGGACGCGTCGGGACGCGGAACACCCACCACGCGATCAGGGCGGCGATGGCGAGGAAGATCGCCCCGACGACGAAGTCGACCACGCGACTCAGCAACGCGGCATCCACATCGCCGCGGATGGCGATGACGAGGTTCGTCGGATCGAAGGTCTGCAGCAGGGCGAACAGCGCCGTCGCGCCGGTTGCGAGACCCGCGACCATCCAGCTCATCCGGGCGGCGACGTGCATGTTGCGTGCGAGCATGTCGGCGGTGGCGCCGTACAGCGCGGGGTTCAATCCCATCGTCAACCCGAAGCCCACGAGAGTCGACAGCGCGACGACCCACCTGGCAAGATCCTGCACGTCCCGATCTCCTGCCCGCTCACCGACTGCTCACGGTCTGTACCGCGGGGGCGCCGAACGCTCGTCCCAGCAGCGTAGCCGTAGGGTGGGCTCACCCACTCTTCCCCATCGAAAGGGCGATTGATGCGCGTACTGGTCACGAGCTCGAGGAACACCTTCGCGCTGGATGCGATCCGGAAGCTCGGGGCCACGGGCCACGCGGTCGTCGCGAGCGACACCTACGCGGGCGCGGTCGGAAGCCACTCGAAGTATCTGACGGCACACGAGGTCACCGCATCACCGCGGTTCGAGACGGATGCCTTCATCGACGACATCAACGACATCGTCGCGCGGCACGGGATCGATCTGATCGTTCCCACCTTCGAAGAGGTCTTCTACCTCGCCGCGCGCGCGGCCGACCTGGCTGACGGTGTTAGCCTCTACGCGGGGCAGTTCGACAGTCTCGCGCGGCTGCACGACAAGGCCAGCTTCCAGCGGCTCGTGGAGCAGGCCGGTGTGCCGATTCCGGAGACCGTCGTCGCGACGGACGATGCATCCCTCGCCGAGGCCATCGCGCGCTTCCCCCGCTTCTTCGCCCGTGCGGCGTTCTCTCGTGGCGGGGTCGGCCTGCTCACCAACACGGGTCCGCTCGCCGGAAAGGTCGAGGTGAGCGATTGCCATCCCACGCCCGATCAGCCCTGGCTCGTCCAGCCCTTCGTCGACGGGCCCATGGTGTGCACCTACAGCACGATCGTCGACGGCCGTGTCACCTCGCACTGCACGTACCGGGCGCCGGAGCAGTGGGCCCACAGCACCGGCATCACCTTCCTCGCCGTCGACAGCTCCGTCACGCTCGACTACACGCAGCGGATCGTGGATGCGCTCGACACCGGCTTCACCGGGCAGCTGTCGTTCGACTTCGTCGACAACGATGGTGAGCTCTTCGCCATCGAGTGCAACCCGCGCCCGACGAACGGGATCATCCTGCTCGGCGCCGAGGAGTTCTCGGCCGCGCTCGTCGGCGAGGGGGACGGCGTCGCGGTCGTCGAGCCGGGCGTCGAGCGGGAAGTGAAGCTCGCGGTGCTCGCGGACTGCTTCGCCGAACCCCTCAGCCACCTGCCGACGTCGCTCCACGATCTGATCCACGTGCGCGACGTGGGGGCACAGTGGCACGATTCCCTGGCGATGATGTGGAGCCCCGCGACGCTCATCCACGGGGCGAAGCTCAGCCACGGCGACCGCAAGGAGCTCCTCGCGGCGCTCGGCGACGACATCGTCTGGAACGGCGAACCGATCGCGGGGATGACGGCGGCGGACGCCGAGGCGCTCGAGGCCGTTCACGAGCAGCGCATCTAGCTGTACTGACCTCGACCGTTGGTGATTCGGTCGATGGGGTTCGGCCTCCGATGCCGAGGTGGGCTCTGTCTAGGTTGTAGTAGTCGAGCCAGGCCCGCAAGGCGGCGCGGCGTTCGGCGTTCGAGGTGAAGGGGCGGGCGTAGGCCCACTCGGTGGTGAGGGTGCGGTTCAGGCGCTCGACTTTCCCATTGGTCCAGGGGCAGTGTGGCTTGATGAACTTCTGCGTGATGTGGTGCGCGTCGATCACGCGGTGGAATGCTGCAGACTTTCGGTAGGCGAACGCGTTGTCGCTGATGACGCGTTCGACCGTGACGCCGAGGGTGGCGTAGAACGCGATCGCCCGTTCGAGGAACCCGGCAGCGGTGACGCCCCTCTCATCGTCATGGGTCTCGGCGTAAGCGACGCGGGAGTGGTCATCGATCGCGGTGTGGATGTAGTCGTAGCCGATCCCGCGGCCGCGGACCTTTTCGCTGCGACCGTGAGCGCGCCATCCGCCGCCGTCGGGGATCCGGCCGAGCTTCTTCACGTCGATGTGGATCAGCGACCCGGGATGGGCGTGCTCGTAGCGGTTCGCGGACCGCCGGGTTGCCTTGATCACGACGCCGGTGACCGGGTCGAGGTCCCGCAGCAGCGGAACATGATGGCGGCGCAGCACCCGACCGACCACGGACGCGTGCATCCCCAGCCGTGCGCCGATGAAGACCGGGCCGCGACGGGTCAGTTCACGCATGATCCTCACTCGCGTCTCCTGGCAGGGTCCCGTCTGGTGCGGATGGGTGTGAGCGACGCTGGAACGCTCCTGCAGTCCCGCGACGCCCGCCTCCCGGAACCGCCGCCACCACCGCCACGCGGTCGTGCGGGAGATGCCCATCTCCGCCGCGACATGCGCGACCGCACGCCCCGACTGGATGCGCTGGACCATGATCAACCGGCCGGCCGGAGTCAGCCGGGCATTAGCGTGAGACAAGAGAGACCTCCGTGGGTTCGAGCTGAAGAACTAGACAGCTCCAACTCGACCCCGGAGGTCTCTCCTACGTCAACAACGATCCGGGTCGGTACATCTAGCGCCCGCCGTCGGGGCGCGGAGCGATCTCGCCGCGGCGGATCAGCGGCGGATCATCGCGCGGAGCGCTCGGGGAATGATCCCCGCCAGTCCGGGTCGCGGCAGGCGGTTCAGTCGTCCGGCGAGTGCGGGGAGTCGGTGCGGTGTGCCGTTGGCGAGCTGACGCATCGCGTTGAGCAGGGCCGCAGGATGCGTGTCGAGTGCGCTGTGCCCGTTCTCGATGTCCACGATCGTCGCATCCGGCATCATCGACGCAACGCGGCGCGCGGCGGTGGGTGGCGTCCTGAGGTCTCGTGAGCCGACGAGAACGACCACGGGCCAGGTGAACGACCGGTTCTCGAGGAGCAGGTCGAACGGCTCGCCGACGAACGCGGGGAATCGGTCCGCGAGGGGCGCGTAGGTCAGCGCCGGGTCGAGCGGACGCCCATCGGGTGCGGCCCCGTAGTTGAGTTCGCGGAACCCGATCGCACCCGCGATATCGAACTCGAAGAAGGAGGGGATCCGCACGATCGAGTCACCGCGACCCGCGTAGATTTCGAGCGCCTTCCACGCAGGGTTCCGCGCGCCCGCGAGCCGAGCCGCGAGGAGCGGGCGGAGGAGGTCCGGCCCCGCGAGCTCGTAGGCCGCGCGGATCACATCGAAGGTCTGGGAGTCGAGCCGACCCGACTCGGCAAGGTGGTGCACGGAGTGGGCGACGTCGTCATCGGCGTCCCAGAAGAGTCCGCGGATCCGTTCGCGCTCGAGGGCGAGGTCGCTCGTGGACTGGAGAGCGGAATCGAGGATCATGCCCGCGACCCGACTCGGATGCCTCGCGGCGAACGATGATGCCAGGTAGCTGCCGTACGACGAGCCGACGATGAGCGCAGACCCCACGCCCTCCTGCTCCAGAACGGCCGCGATGTCGTCGACGACGTCGGTGACCCACATGGCCGAATGGGGGAGTGGGCGGCCCATCGTGTCGCTCCGCGAGTGACCGATGCCGCGGTGCTCGACCATGATGACGTCCAGACCGCCGTGTGCCGCCTGTCGACGCAGCGCTCGGTACGGCAGGACGGATGCGAGTCCGGGACCGCCGGGGATGACGACGAGCGGAGTAGCGGAAGGCGGACCCGATCGCGTGTACGCCAGCGAGAAGGCGGGTGCACGCTCCGTCGCCGGTCGAAGGACGCGGTGGATGCCTGTCACTCCCCGAGCGTATTCGGTCGGCCACGGCCGCGTCGATGCCGCGTCGATGCCGCGATGGTGCCGGACGCTCACGGCATGGTTCCGGGCGCACATGACAGGGTGGGGGTATGCCGAGAACACCCGACCCGCAGACGTATGACCTCGACGGCCTGCGTGATCGGGTCATGCGCCAGAGCGGGGGTGCGGTCGATGACAGCATCCCGCAGCTCGCCGACGCCGACCCCGAGCTGCTGGGCATCGCGCTCGCGCTTCGCGACGGGTCCATCTGGGTGACTGCCCAGGCCGACGTCGCGTTCAGCGTTCAGTCCGCCGTCAAGCCGTTCCTGTTCGCCCTCGCGCTGCTCGACACGGACGGCGACGTGCTCGATCGGATCGGGATCGAGCCGACGGGCGAAGCATTCGATGCGATCAAGCTCGAGAGCGGCACGGGCCGCCCACCGAACCCCATGGTGAACGCGGGGGCGCTGTTGACGGCCGCGGTCGTGGACGGCGGCGACGTCGCGGGCCGGAACGAGCGCATCCTGCGGGGCCTCTCGGCCTTCGCCGGGCGCGCGCTCGAGGTGGATGAGGACGTCGCGCGCAACGAGCATCTGCTGGGCGATCGCAACCACGCCCTCGCCCACCTCATGCGCTCCGAAGGCACACTGCGCGTCGGCGCCGACGACGCCGTCGCCGTCTACGCGCGGGCATGCGCCGTGCTGGTCGACGCAGAAGCGCTCGCCGTGATGGGTGCGACGCTCGCTTTCCGCGGAGTCAACCCGGTCACGGGGGAGCGGGTCGTGCCCGCGCAGATCGCGCGCGATGTCGTATCGGTCATGGCCACGTGCGGTGTGTACGACGGATCGGGACGCTGGATGCGCCGAGTGGGCATCCCCGCGAAGTCGAGCGTCTCGGGCGCCATCGTCCTCTCCGTGCCCGAGACCCTCGGCGCCGCGGTCATCAGCCCGCCCCTGGACGAACAGGGGACGAGCGTCCGCGGCAGCAGGGCCTCCGACCTGCTGAGCGCCGAACTCGACCTACACGTGTTCGGGTCGCTGGACGACTGATCAGGTGTTCTGCGGGAACCCCAGGTTGATTCCGCCGTGGCTGGGGTCCAGCCAGCGGGCCGTGACTGCCTTCTCGCGTGTGAAGAAGTGGAAACCCTGGCGACCGTAGGCCTTCGAGTCTCCGAACGCGGACGCCTTCCACCCGCCGAACGAGTGGTACGCGACCGGCACCGGGATCGGCACGTTGACCCCGATCATCCCGACCTGGATCTCGTACTGGAAACGACGCGCGGCGCCGCCGTCGTTCGTGAAGATCGCCGTGCCGTTGCCGAACGCGCCCGAGTTGATCAGCTCGACGCCCTCCTCGTAGGTCGCGACCCGCACGATCGACAGCACGGGCCCGAAGATCTCCTCGATGTAGGCGGCCGAGGTGGTGGGCACACGGTCGAGCAGGGTCGGGCCGAGCCAGAAGCCGCCGGGCGCTCCGTCGGGCACGACGCCCCGCCCGTCCACGACGATCTCGGCGCCGTCGTTCGCCGCCACATCGATGTACCCGGCGACCTTGTCGCGGTGCTCGCGTGTGACCAGCGGGCCCATGTCGCAGCCGCGGCGCCCGTCGCCGATGCGCAGACCCGCCATCCGCTCCGAGATCTTCTCGATCAGGGCATCGGCCACGGGTTCCACCGCGACGACGACCGAGATCGCCATGCAGCGCTCGCCGGCAGAGCCGAACCCGGCGTTGACCGCGGCGTCGGCGACGAGGTCGAGGTCGGCGTCGGGCAGCACCAGCATGTGGTTCTTCGCGCCGCCGAGTGACTGCACGCGCTTGCCGTGACGCGCGGCCGTCTCGTAGATGTAGCGCGCGATCGGGGTGGACCCGACGAACGAGACGGACGCGACATCCGGATGCTCCAGGAGGGCGTCGACCGCGACCTTGTCGCCGTGCACCACGTTGAAGACGCCCGTGGGAAGCCCCGCTTCGGCCAGCAGCTCGGCCATCCACATCGACGCCGAGGGGTCCTTCTCGCTCGGCTTGAGCACGACGGTGTTGCCGGACGCGAGGGCGATCGGGAAGAACCACATCGGCACCATGGCGGGGAAGTTGACGGGGCTGATGATCGCGGCGACACCGATGGGCTGGCGGAACGAGTAGACGTCCACGCCGGTCGAGGCGTTGACCGAGTAGTCGCCCTTCAGGATGTCGGCGAAGCCGAGGGCGAACTCGAGCACCTCCTGGCCGCGCGCGATCTCTCCGAGAGCGTCCGAGACGACCTTGCCGTGCTCGGCCGTGATGAGCTCGGCGAGCTCGGGCTTGCGCTGTTCGAGCAGTTCGCGGAATCGGAAGAGGATGGCCTGACGGCGCGCGATCGACGTGTCCCGCCACGCCGGGAAGGCGACGGTCGCGGCACGCACGGCGGCGTCGACGTCGGCGGGCTCGGCCAGCACGACGGCGCCGCTCTGTTCTCCCGTCGCGGGGTCGTAGACCGTGCCGAGACGCCGGTCGCCAGTGTCGTGGCGCTCGCCGTCGATCCAGTGCGGGATGCGCGTGGTCATCTCTCTCGTTTCGTTCGGAGTTCGGTCAGTCCATGACGACGACGGCGCGTCCGGTGATCTCGCCACGGGCGAGCGCGTGATACGCGGCATCTGCATTGTCGAGCGTGTAGCGCCGGGTGACAAGACGCGCGGTGTCGAATCCGCCGGATGCGGCGATGTCGACGACGGCCGGAAGGTCCGCGCGGGTGCGGGCGCCGAAGGATCCGGTGATCGTGTAACCGCGGCGGACGAGCGGCGTGATCTCGACCTCGGCCGCAGCGTTGCCCACCGCGATGCCGATCGCCACCATGCGCCCTCCGTCGGCGAGGAGTCCGATCGCCTGCCGGAAGGTCGCGGGATGTCCGAGGGCTTCGAACGCCACGTCGACACCCAGACCACGACCCAGGCCGCCGGTGATTTCGCGGACCGCAGCGGCGGCATCCGTCTCGCGCGAGTTGATCGTGTGCGTCGCCCCCAGGGCGGTGGCGGCCTCGAGCTTGTCGTCGGCGACGTCGATCGCGATGATCGGGTCGGCACCCGCGGCACGCGCCATCTGCACCACTCCACTGCCCACGCCGCCGACGGCGACGACCGCGACGGCCTCGCCCGGCCGGACGTTGCCGGCCCGGTGAACGGCACCGTAGGCGGTGAATGCCGCGCACCCGAGGACGGCCGACGTGACGGGGTCGAGTCCGTCCGGCAGCCGCGTCAGCGCGGTTATCGGCACGACCGCGTATTCGGCGAGCCCGCCCATCGAGTACATGGCCAGGAACGACCCATCCGGCATCGAGAGGCGGCTCTCGCCGTCGTACAGAGTTCCGTTCAGGCGGTTCTGCCCGAAGAACTCGGCGCACAGATCGTCGCGCCCGCGTGCGCAGGCGGGGCAGGTCCCGCACGGCATGATGAAGGCGCCGATGACCGTGTCGCCGATCGCGAGCGAGGGCGGCGGTGGCGTGCCGTCGCCGAACGCCACGAGGGTGCCGCTGATCTCGTGCCCCATCACCGCCGGCCGCGGAAAGCGCACCTCGCCCTTCATGACGTGCAGGTCGGTGTGGCAGACGCCGCACGCGATGACCTTGACGAGGGCCTCGCCGGCCCGGGGCGTCGGGCGGGGAACGTCGAGGATCTCGAGTTCGGGGCCATCCGCGCGCAGGACGGCGGCTTTCATCGTCGCGGGTGTGGTGGCGGTCATGGGGTGATCCTCGACGTCATCGTTCCGGGGCTCGTGTTCGCAAGCACGGCAAGTGCACCACGGTCCCACAGGGCAGCGCCGCTCCGCTTGTCGGTGGGTGAAAACGTGCGGCCCGGAGACGCCGGAAGTCATTGGCACTCTCGGGGGTAGAGTGCTAATCTGTGATTGTTGAGTCGAGTCGACTCAACTCCTCACAACTCCATACGAATCCTCACAACTCCACACGAACCCGTTCATCGCCGGAAGCGAATCCGGCAACACCAGGAAGGACAACCACCATGGCGACATACGACCCGTTCCGCGACCTCGACCGCCTCGCGACGAGCCTTCTGGACGCGCGGCGAGGACCGCGGCGCATGCCGATGGATCTGTACCGCGACGGCGACCACTACGTGCTGACCGCCGATCTGCCCGGAATCGACCCCGGATCGGTCGACATCGACGTCGACGGCCAGCTGCTGACGATCCGCGCCGAGCGCACCCTGACGGCCGGCGACGGCGTCAAGTGGATCACCCGGGAGCGCGAGGCCGCGAGCTTCCTGCGCCAGCTCAACCTGGGTCAGGGCGTCGACACCGACCGCATCTCCGCGAGCTACAACAACGGCGTGCTGTCTGTGACGATCCCGGTCAGTGAGCGCGCGAAGCCCCGCAAGATCGAGGTCGCGACCGATGCGGATGGCCCCGTCATCGCCGCGCGCGAGTCGGAAGCCGACGCCGCGGGCCCCCAGCTCATCGAGCAGTAGGACCGATACCGCACAGAACGGATGCCGCGCCCCTCGGGGTGCGGCATCCATCGTTCGGGCAGGCGTCTCGGCGTACCGTCACTTCGCCGTCCCGCGCAGCTTCGCGGTGAGATCGCGGAGCTGTTCGAGTTCGTCGTCGTCGAGCCGAGACATCCGCTCGGCGATCGTGCGCGCGTGATGCGTCGCGACCACGCGAAAGGCGGAAGCGCCCGCCTCGGTCGCGCGGACGAGTGCGCCGCGGCCGTCGTCGGGGTCGGCGCATTTCGTGATCAGGCCGCGCGAGACCATCCGGTCGACGAGGCGCGATACCGACGGTTGGCTCACGAGCATGCGCGCCGTGACATCGCGCAGTCGCGCGGTCATGTCGGGCCCGCGAGTCACGGTCAGGAGCACGTCGTACTCCCCCTGCTCCAGGCCTGAGCCGCGGAAGTCGTCGCTGATCTCGGTGAACACCTCGTGCTGCGCGCGGAACAGACTCTCCCACGCTTCCACGGCGAGGCGGCGGTTCGTCATGCCGTCCAGGCTACTTGCACGGCGCCGCTGGCGGGTGGGCAGGTCAAGGCTCGTGTCTAGGCTGGGCCTATGCGAGGGATTATCCGGACAGGCCTGGCCGCTGCGATGTCTGTCGCGGCGGTGTCTGTGGCGGCGGTGATCGTTGCGGGGCTCGGGGTGGCCGTCGTGCCGGCGGCGGCAGCCGAACCTGGTGGGAGTGTCGAGGACATCGCCGCCGTTTCGAGCGACGTGGACGACTTCTCGTTCGCGAGTCTCGACGTCGAGTACACGCTGACGCGCGCCGAGGACGGCACGAGTCGGATGCGGGTCGTCGAGACCTTCGTTGCCGTGTTCCCCGAGACCGACCAGAACCGGGGGATGCGGCGGCTGATTCCGAACAGCTACCTCGGCGCGCCGCTGTTCCCCTCGCTCGTGTCGGTCACGGATGGCGTCGGCGGTGAGAGACCGGTCGAGACCGAGGACGAGGACGACTTCCTGGTCGTGACGTCACGCGCGGACGACTACGTGCACGGTCCGCAGACGTACGTCTTCACGTACGACCTGCAGAACGTCACCCGGGGCTTCAGCGACACCGGCGTTGACGAACTGTACTGGGACGTGAACGGAGAGGAGTGGCGGCAGCCTTTCGGTCGCGTCGGGGCGCGTCTGATCCTCGACGCCGATCTTGCCGCGTCGTTGACCGGTGACGCCGCGTGTTACCAGGGGTCGACCGGATCGACGGACCGCTGTGAGATCGAGGTGACGCCCGACGCGGCGGGCGCCGTGGTCACGGCTCGAGCCGACGCGCTTTCGCCGCGACAGACCATGACGATCGCGGTCGCCTTCGCGCCCGGCACGTTCGCGGAGTTCGATTCGTCCCCCTTCGCCTCGCCGATCGGGTGGTTGCAGGGAGGGGCGGCGCTGGTGAGCGTGCTGGCCGTGATCTGGGCCGTGGTCGTCCGTCGCCGCTGGTTGCGCGACGAGCCGGGCCGCCCGACCGTTATCGCCGAGTATGATCCTCCGCCGGGTCTCGACGCGCTCGAATCCGCTGTGCTGTGGGGTGCGCAGACGAAGGGGATACCCGCGGAGGTGCTCGAGCAGGCCATCGCCGGGTCGATCCGGATCGTCGAGGGCGCGCGCAGGTGGGGGAGTCAGACGTTCGAGCTCGAGCTGATCGATCGGTCGTTGGCCGACGAGAACGGCCGTGAACTGCTGGACGGGATGTTCCCCGACGGAAAGACCGCGTTCACGCTCGGCAAGAGCGACGCGCGCGTCTCGCGCACGGCGCAGAAGATCCTGAAGGAAGCGGATGCGACGCTGACGGCGATGGGTGTTCGGCGCGTGGTGCCGGGTATCGTGCGTGCACGGCCGATCCTGGTGGGGATTCTGGCCGCGGTTGCGGCTGTCATTCTCGGCGTCATCGGTCTGAGTGGTGGTATCACCCCGGCATGGAGTCTGACTCTGATGTTCGTCGCGCCGGTTCTTGCGGTGGTCGCGGGTGTGCTGGTCTCGCGGAGACCGCTGACATCGCGCGGAGCCGAGCTGCGGGATCACCTTGCCGGTGTGAAGGTGTTCATCGGGTGGGCGGAGGCGGACCGGATCCGGATGCTGCAGTCGCCGCGGGGTGCGGAGCGCGCGCCGATCTCGGTCGACGATCCTCGACAGATGGTCCGGTTGTACGAGCGGCTGCTGCCCTATGCGGTGGTGTTCGGGCAGGAGAAAGAGTGGGCCGAGCGCATCGTCGTGTACTACGGCGATTCGCAGCCCAGCTGGTACTACGGCACCAGCGCGTTCAGTGCTGCAGCGTTCTCGTCCAGCATCTCTTCCCTGTCGGCGAGCACGTCGACCGCGTCCTCTTCCGGTGGATCATCCGGCGGTGGATCTGCGGGTGGCGGCGGCGGCGGAGGTGGCGGCGGTGGCGTGTAGATGCGCCACCACGTGCGCGGACGGCTAGCCCGGCGTTCCCGCGTTCTACCGGGGGTTCCCGCGTTCTACCGGGTCTTTCCCGCGTTCTACCGGGCGTTCCCGCGTTCTATCCGGGCCTTTCCCGCGTTCCCCGTCTGTATCTTCGCGGTCGCACGGGGCGCCAGGGTCGTCGCGCTTCGATCCAGTTCGGCGCGCGCGTTTCGGGAGTTCCGTCACGCATGCGAACCTCCCACCCGCTCGTCTCGAGGGTGCGGTGGTGAAACCAGCACAGCAGGACGCCGTTGTCGGTGTGCGTCGGCCCGCCGCGGGCGTGGCCGATCGCGTGGTGGATCTCGCACCAGGCGGCGGGAACGTGACATCCGGGGATGACGCATCCGCCGTCCCGCGCGATGATGGCGCGTCGCTGGTGCGCGGTAAAGACGCGTTGAGGCCCGCCCAGTTCGATGATGCGGCCGCGATCGTCGTGGACCAGGCGCTGGATACCGCCGGAACACGCAATCTGGCGGGCGAAGGCCGCAGGGACCGGCTGGGCGACGGCGTCCGCGCCGGTGTCGTCGCTCAGGTGAGCGGCGTCGAGCAGGCCGTAGCCGTCGGCGCGATCGAGTTCGGACGCGCTGATCGTGACGAGCAGGGTGGGCGCCGCGCCGCCGATCGAGGGTGAGTCGGCCGAGCGGGCCGCGACGCCGAGGACCGCCGCGAGTGCGTCGTGCTGGCGCTGCGCTCGTGTGCGGTTGTCGCCGGGCGCGTGCTCGCGCAGTCCGCCCGTCCAGTCGCGGTCGGGATCGTCGAGTGCGCTCGTCTCACCGACGGCACTCTCTGCAAACGACGGCCCGGCACCGCTGTCCGCGACGCGCGGACTGTTCTGAGCGTCCATCAATCGCTGCAGTTGTGCCGCAACATCGGTCAGGAGTGCGCCCGAGATCGGCATGACGCCGTCGCGCTCTCGCCCCAGCGTCAACCCGCGGCGGCGCATGGCACGATCCGGGTCGGGAAGCACCCCGTCGGGATCGAGATAGAGCGCCCAGAGCTTCGCCTGCATCCGGATCTCGTCGGCCCCGGCGGGCGGGGCACCGTCGGGTGCCGTCCCCGTCGCGGCCGCGACCAACTCACCCTCGGCGGCCGCGATCGCCGCGATCCCGCATCTGTCTGTGAGGGGAGCGAGCGCGCCCGTTATGGCGACGAGCGCATCGATGCCCAGCTCACCGGCGCCGAACGCCGCCCGGGCAGCCGGAAAGTCAGACGGAAGAGGATCGCCCGAGAGGCTGAATCTGGGCGCAACGTGTTGGCCGAGTCGCAGGCGGGTGCGTGCCGTCGCGCCGGAAACCGAACACAGGCGCTCGACGAGCTCGGCGGGGTTGCGGCATCCGAGGCGCGTGCTCAGACCGTTCGCGCCCTGCTCGGCACTCGAGCGGCGCCCGAGCTCGGAAGCGATCAGCGTGCGCAGCGCATCGACCTGCCGGCCGAGCTGCTCTGCCGCCCGGGTCAGCTCGAGCACGTCGCTGTCGGATGAGAGTGAGAGCCCATCCAGCTCGCGTAGAACGAGCGTTTCCAGAAGAGCGGATGCCTCGGCCACGGCCGCCCGCACAGCCGCGCCCGAGGGGGCTGCGGTGGGGGCGGTCGCCGTCGTGAACATGCCTCCAGAATCCCATCGGCCACCGACATCGAAACGGACAGAAGGCCAGGTCGAGATCGTATTCTGTGGATAACTCCCGAGCGGGAGTCCTGTGGAGGAACGACCGCAACGCGGTTCGCTCCTGACCCGAAGCGGGCAAGAGTAAGGGCCGGTCAGAGAGGCTTCTGACCGGCCCTTGTCCCTTGCACCAAGAGTGTCCTGCAATCACATGACGGTCGCTGCCACAGCAAACAACTTCCGCTGCGTGAACTCTATAACGGCCAGGTAACGGCGGGCAAGGATTGTCGTTATGTTTTTGTGATGTTTTTGCTGTTCGGCCAGTCCGATGGGGCCGCGCGCCGTGCACGGGTTGTGCGTGCGCCCGTGCTGACGCCGCACGAAAAGGTTCGATCGGTCAGCTTCGCAAGGACGAAGTCGGGGTCGCGGTCGGTGCTCACGGGCGCGGCCGAGTAGTCGAAGGCGATGCCATGCCAGACCCGAAGCGATTCGCCGTCGTCCACCACGGCATAGGCGCCGTCCGCGAACGGGTGGTAGCCGTCGTCGCCGAGGGTCTTCTCGACGGCGGTGACGAAGATGCCGTCGGTCCGATACACGGTGCCCCAGCCGGCGAGCATGAAGGACTCTTCGACAACCACGTAGCCCGTTTCGCACCCGGCGTTGACCAGCGGCACGACCGTCGCGGACGAGGTGACGCACCAAACGAAACCCGCGAAACAGGCGACCGCGATCGTGAGGACGCGCGCCGGAACGAGCCAGAGTCCGCGCACGGGGATGAGGCACAGTCCGGCCGCAAGGGCCGGCGCACAAGTAAGGGCCGGTCAGAGAGGCTTCTGACCGGCCCTAGTCCCTTGCACCAAGAGTGTCCTGCAATCACATGTCGGTAGCTGCCACAGCAAAACAACTACCGTGCATGCACTCTATAACGACCAGGTAACGGCGGGCAAGGACTTCCGTTATCTTTTTGTGATTCTCTGTGATGGGACACCGTCGAGCGCAGAGCCAGGTGGCTCCCTCAGCCGCCGCTCGGCGTCCGAGCCAGCGCATCCGCTCCGCGCGCCGCCGCGTCAGCGTCACGCAGCTTCGGCTTGCGCGGCCACCAGAAGGCGTCCTTCGTGATGAAGGCCAGCGCGGGAACGACGACCGTCCGCACGAGCAGCGTGTCGATGAGCACGCCGATGCAGACGATGATGCCGATCTGCGTCAGCGTGATGAGCGGCAGCACCCCGAGCACCGCGAATACCGCGGCCAGCAGGATTCCGGCGCTCGTGATCACTGCACCGGTCGCGGCGAGAGCGCGGATCATGCCCTGCGTGATGCCGAGCTGCTCGGACTCCTCCTTCGCCCTCGTGACGAGGAAGATGCTGTAATCCACGCCGAGGGCCACCAGGAACAGGAAGCTGAACAGCAGCACGTTGGTGTCGATGGCGGGGAAGCCGAAGAGCGGCGTCTGGAACAGCCACCAACTCAGACCGATCGCGGAGAAGAAGCTCGCCACGACCGCGAGAAGCAGCAGCAGTGGCGCGACGATCGCTCGCAGCAGTACGACGAGAACGATCAAGACGAGCACCAGGATGAGCGGGATGATGAGCGCCTGATCGCGAGCCTGCGCGTTCGTGACGTCGAGTGCCTGCGCATCGAGCCCGCCGACGAGCCCCTCTCCGGTGCCGACGCCGTCGAGGGCCACGCGCATCCGCTCGATCGTCGCGAACGCCTCTTCGGTCTCGGCGCTGGCGTTGAGCGTGACGTTGATCTGGGCGAGCTCGTCCGTCGTCTCGCCGATCGTCGCGGTGTCGACCCCGTCGAGATCCGATAGCGTGCTCGCGGCCTCGTCGGCCTCGTCGAGGGGCACGATCACGACGGCGGGTGAGGTCGTACCGGCCGAGAACGCCTCGGCGAGAACTTCCTGACCCTGCACCGCCTCCGGCTTCTGCAGGAAGCGATCGTTCTGCGAGAGCCCGGTCTGGACGAAGAAGAGCCCACTCGCCATAACTCCCAGCACGATGAATCCGCTCGTCGCCACGACGATCGGGCGCTTCGAAACGCCGCGGCCGAGCTTGCCCCAGACGCTCCGTGCGATCGCGTCGGGCGACCCGAATCGCGGGATGTACGGCCAGAAGAGTCCGCGCCCGAACAGGACCAGCGCCGCGGGCAGCACGAACAGCGCGAAGATCATCGCCACGACGATGCCGACGGCGCACGCGAGTCCGAGCGCACGGTTGCCCGCGAGTTCGGCGAGCAGCAGGGTCAGCAGTGCCAGGGCCACTGTCGAGCCGCTCGCGATGATCGCGGGGCCGGCGCCGCGCAGCGCCCGCTGCATCGCGACGCGCCGACTCTCGTGCAGGCGCAGCTCGTCCCGGTATCTCGCGATGAGCAGGAGTGCGTAGTTCGTCCCCGCGCCGAAGACGAGTACAGACAGGATTCCGGTGACGGATGCGTCGAGTTGCACGCCGACCGCACTCGCCACCTGGCGTGCGACGATGCCGGCCAGCGCGTCCGCCAGCCCGATCACGACGAGGGGCACGAGCCACAGCCACGGGCTGCGGTAGGTGATGAGCAGCAGCACGGCCACGACGATCACGGTGGTCAGCAGCAGCGTGAAGTCCGCCCCCGCGAAGACCGCGGCGATGTCGACTTCGAACCCTTCGGCTCCGGTCAGGTAGACCCGCACACCGTCGAGACCGGCCGACGCGGCGTCGCGCAGCTCTTCCGCGCGCTCCCTCTGTGCGGCGACGTCGGACTCGGGCTCGAGCGGGACCACCACGAGGGCGACCGTTCCGTCCTCCGAGACTTGCGCGGGAGGGACGAATCCATCGCTGGAGATGTCCGCCAGCTCGCCGGTGGCATTCTCATTGATGCGGGCGAGGGTGTCGGCGTCCAGCTTCCCGTCTTCGGCCGCGAACACGAGCAGGGCCGAGGTGCCGTCGGCGCTCGGGAACTCGTCGCGCAGCTGATCGACCTGTACGGACTCGGCGCTGTCGGGCAGGCCTACCGACGGTGCCGTTTCGGACTCCTCGCCGCCGGCGATGGTGAAGAGCGCGGCGGCCGCGAGCGCGGCCAGCACGAGCATGATCCACGACGTCTTGGCAGATGTCAGGAAGCGCAGCAGGCCGCTCATGGTGTGTCTCCACGTCTGTAAAACTCATTTGAAGTTCAAACTATATGACTATCGAATGAATGTAGCGATATCGTGGACGTCATGCAACCGACGGCCAGGGACGAATCCGCCGCGGGTGCGGCCGGCTTCTCGCCGACCCGTCCGGCGACGGCGTTGCTGCGCGAGTTCATCGAGCTCAGCGAGGAGTTCGAGCGCTCGATCGCCACCGAGCTCGAGGTGAACCCCACCGATCTGCAGGCGATGGAGCATCTGTTGATGGGTGGCCCGCTCGGCCCGACCGAGCTCGCCCGGAGGGTGGGCATCTCGGCGGGGGCGGCGACCACGTCGATCGACCGGCTGGTGGCGCTCGGTCACGTCACGCGCGAACCGCACCCCACCGATCGGCGCGGCACCCTGGTCGTGCCCCAGCCCGCGTCACGCGACCGGGCCATGGGACGGCTCCTGCCGATGATCATGGGGATCGATGCCGAACTCGATTCGTTCACCGAGGCCGAGCAAGAGTCGATCACGCGGTATCTGGCTCAGGTGGTCGAACGCCTCCGGATGCACGCCTACCCGCGGGTCTCCGAGCCCGAGGGCTGAGGGGCGTCGGTCGGGTCAGGCTTCCCACAGTCGCTCGATGGGGACATCCCGGCCGAGGATCCGTGTCGCCGCGCGGTGGCCCGAGCACATCGCCGCGGTCACGGTGGCCGGGTCATCCGTCCACGTCGCTTCGCCGGCCAGGTGGAGCACCCCGCCGATGGGGGTCGCGAGATCGTCGTGATCTTCGGTCCTCGAGCCGAGCGTCATGTACGCGTACGAGCCGCGCGTGAACGGGTCGTCCTGCCAGTGGGTGATGTGCGCGTGCGTCGGCTGTTCGACACGGTCGCCGAAGAGCCGACGCAGCTGGGCGAGAACGGACTCGACGACGCGCCCCTCGTCCCACTCGCGGGTCTCGACACCCGCCGGCCCCGCCGCGAAGGTCAGCAGCGTGGGCTCGCCGTGCAGGGCGGTCAGGTCGTACCAGGAGTGCCACCAGCGGCCCTCCGGACCCTGCTGACGGATCGCGTACACGTCGTCGTCCCAGAACTTCGTCGGGAAACGCAGGAAGACCTTTTCGAAGGCGTTCATCGTCAGGCGGCCGAGGGCCCCGGCCACCGGTTGCGGGAGTGCCGGCTCGATTGCGAAGTCATCGGACTGCAGCACGCCCACTGGAACCGTCACCACCGCGTCGCGCGCGGCGAATGTCCCTCGGTCGGTCGTCACGACGACCCCGTCCGTGCCCCACTCGACGCGCGAGACGACGTGTTCGAGGCGCACATCGAGACCACGCGCCAACCCCGACGCGAGGACGTCGTACCCGTCGGGAAACACCACCTCGTCGCCGTCGATCGAGTCGTCGTCCAGTCCGTGCGCCGCGAGATCCCCGATCCACGCGCCGTACTGCTCTTCGGCGCGGTGCTCGAGGTATTCGCGCACGCGCTGGGTGCGCTCTTCGCCCCAGTTCTGCTGCTGGAGGGCAGCTTCGGTCACGTCGCGGTACGAGGCATCCGGGTCGGACGCGGCGATCACGTCGACGAGAGTCGCATCGACGGCATGGATGTCTGCGGCGTAACTCTGCGCGTCGGCATCCGAGAGCCGCTGCCCGTCCGGACCGTAGTAGGCGATCGGGCGGCTGTCGGGCTGATACCCGCCTACCGTGAACTCGACCATTCGCATGCCGAGGGATCCTGCGGTCGCCGCAACGGGGGAGTCGGTGATGCCGTGGATCCAGGACGCGCCGAGATCGGTCACCCGGCCGTGGCCGCGATCCGTGTGCAGGCGCCCCCCGACGCGGTCGCGAGCTTCGAGGATCGCGACGCGGCGGCCCGCGTCCCCGAGCAGACGCGCTGCGGTCAGCCCGGCGACCCCGGCGCCGACGACGATCGTGTCGAAACGGTCCATTCGCGATCACCCTTCGTCCTGCACCTCATCGTTCTGAAACGCACGGTGCGATCCCGACGCTAGCGCTCGGTGTCATCGAGCGCGAGAGCTCTGCGGGCAACGCATTGCAGAGATACCCCAGGGGGTATGCTATTGTGAGGTGGAACGACGAGAGGGGTCAGTCATGTGCAGTCCCGTGCGGTGCGATGTGTGCGGCAAGACGACGTGGGCCGGGTGCGGTCAGCATGTCGAAGAGGCGCTCCGCGGTGTGCCCGAGAACCAGCTGTGCCAGGGGCACGATGTCGTCGCGTAGTCGCTCGCGCTCTCTGCGCCTCGGCCTCGCGGCTGTCGCCGTCGCCGGGCTGCTCGCAGGGTGTGCCGCGACGCCCAGCACCGCCTCGACGATCGAACGGGGTACAGACACCGTCGTCATCGACGTGCGCACCGCGAGCGAGTACGCGTCGGGGCACCTCGAGGGTGCCGTCAACATCGATTTCCAGTCGCCCGAGTTCGCTTCCCGGATCTCGGACTTGGACGAAGAACTCGACTACATCGTCTATTGCCAGTCGGGTAACCGGTCGGCGCAGGCAGTGGCAGAGATGACGGACGAGGGTCTGTCTGTCCGGGATGCCGGCGGCGTCGACCAAGCGGCGCAGGCCACCGACCTGGAGATCGTCCGATGAGAATCGTCATCGTCGGCGGGGTCGCGGGGGGAATGAGCGCGGCCGCCCGTGCGCGGCGCCTCGACGAATCCGCCGAGATCATCGTGCTGGAGCGCGGCCCGCACGTGTCGTTCGCCAACTGCGGTCTGCCCTACTTCGTGGGCGGCGAGATCGAAGACCCCCAGAAGCTGCTCGTACAGACCCCCGAGTCGCTCCGCGCGGCCCTGGCCCTGGACGTGCGTCCCGAGCACGATGTCATCGCCGTTGACTCATCCGCGAAGAACGTGACCGTGCAGACGGCCAACGGCGTCGAGGTCATCGACTACGACGCGCTCGTACTCTCTCCCGGTGCGACCGCGGTCGTCCCCGCGATCGCCGGGATCGCATCGCCCCGCGTGCGGACACTCCGCACCATCGACGACGCCCTCGCCCTGCGCGACAGGGTCACGTCCGGCGCGCGCCGCGCGGTGGTCCTCGGCGCCGGGTTCATCGGTGTCGAGGCCGCAGAGGCGCTGGCCGCGGACGGTCTCGAGGTGTCGATCGTCCAGACCGCGCCGCACCCGCTGAGTCCGTTCGAGCCCGAGCTGGCCTGGCTCGTGACGCAGGAGCTCCGGGCGCTCGGCATCGATGTGCACGTCGGCATGGCCGCGACCGCGATCGAGCGGGACGCAGACCACGACACGGTCGTGCTGACGGATGGTTCGCGCCTGCGCGCCGACATGATCGTGCTGTCGGTCGGGGTGCGCCCCGACACGGCTCTCTTCGAGCGCGCGGGCATCGCCTGCGAGGGTGGCGCGATCCGTGTCGACGATCATGGACGCACGAGCGTGCCCGGAATCTGGGCCGTCGGTGACGCCACTCTGAACGTCGATCCGATCACCGGCGCGCGCCACCCGGTCGCCCTGGCCGGGCCGGCCAATCGCGCCGGGCGGCTCGTGGCCGACGACATCCTGCGCCCGGCGACGGCTCGAGCGATCCCGCCCGCGCTCGGCACGGCGATCGTCCGAGTGGGGTCGCTGACCGCCGCCCTGACGGGCGCGAATCGCGCGGCCCTGCGGGCGAGCGGCACGACCCACCGCACGATTCATCTGCACGCGAACCAGCACGCCGGGTACTTCCCGGGCGCGAGTCAGATCCACCTGGTCGTGCACATCGACCCCGAGACGGGGCGGCTGCTCGGCGCGCAGGCGGTCGGCGCCGAGGGGGTCGACAAGCGGATCGACGTGCTTGCGACCGCGATCCGTGCGGGCATGTCCGTCGACGAACTCATCGACCTCGATCTGGCCTATTCCCCGCCGTATGGTCAGGCGAAGGATGCCGTCAACCTCACCGGGATGGTGGGCGAGAACGTTCTGAACGGAACCCTGTCGCTCTGGTACGCCGAGGACCTCGACGATGTGATGGCGACGTCTCTGGTGCTCGACGTGCGCCGTGACGACGAGTGGGCGACGGGCCATGTGCCCGGCGCGCTGCACATTCCCCACACCGAGTTGCGGGAGCGCATCGGCGAGGTGCGCGAGCGAGCGAATGGGCGTCCGGTACGCGTCATGTGCGCATCGGGCGTGCGTTCGGCGATCGCCCACCGCGTCGTGAGCCAGGCGGGCATGGATTCCGCGTCGCTCTCGGGAGGCATCCTGACGCTGCGGGCGTCGCTCGGCGCACGCGCGCAAGACGCCCTCGTGGTCGATGAGATCGTCCGCTGACCCTGATCTTTCGTCGATCCTGAATTCGGAGACAAGCCATGTGCTACGCAGTGACCTGTAAGAAGTGCGGCAAGGCGACCTGGGCGGGCTGCGGTCAGCACGTCGATCAGGTGATGCGCTCGGTCCCGCGGTCGCAGCGGTGCGAGGGTCACGCGAAAGAGCCGTCCACCGGCCTGTTCGCACGACTCTTCGGGCGCTGAGCCCGTCTCAGGCGAGGGTGAGGAAGAGCTTCTCGAGGTCGTCCGGCGTCATCGACTCGTCCTGCGGGTCGGCGATGCACGTGCGCATGGCCGACGCGACGATCGCGTAACCCGCACGGTCGAGGGCCTTCGACACCGCGGCGAGCTGGATGACGATGTCTCGGCAGTCGGTGCCGGATTCGACCGCGTTCACGACGGCGTTGAGCTGGCCCTGCGCTCGGCGCAGGCGGTTGACGATCTTGCGTTGCTGCGCGATCAGCTCTGCTTCGCGGTCGTCCGTCGGATCGGATGTCGCGGGTACGTTCACGATGGGCCTCCTGCCGGGGCACGCCGACTGAGTGGAGTGCCTCACGCCATTCTCTCACGAAAAGTGGATACCCCGCTGGGTATTTCTCACAGGGATCGCGACTACAGTTGCCCCTTGTGAATCCGAGCAGCCTCCCGAGTCCCGACCCGGTCTTCGCCCAGTTCGCCCTCGGGCCGCTGACGATCCATACGTACGCGCTGTGCATCATCGCGGGCATCATCGCCGCGGTGCTCATCACGCAGCGACGGCTCGGCAATCGCGGGGCAGGGCCGGGAACGGTTCTCGACGTCATCATCTGGGCCGTGCCACTCGGTATCGTCGGCGCCCGTTTCTATCACGTGTTCACCCACGTCGGGGACTACTTCTACCCGGGTGCGAACGTGTGGGCGATCTTCGCGATCTGGGACGGCGGCAACGCGCTCTACGGGTCGCTGCTGGGCGGAGCGGTGGGGGCGTGGATCGGATGCCGCATCGCGGGCATCCGCCTGTGGTCGTTCGCCGACGCCCTCGCCCCGGCGATGCTGGTCGCCCAGGCGATCGGTCGACTCGGCAACTACTTCAACCACGAACTCTTCGGGCTGCCGACGACCCTGCCGTGGGGTCTCGAGATCGAGTCGACGAACCCGAAGTTCCCCGAGGGGCTCGCCGAGGGAACGCTGTTCCACCCGCTGTTCCTCTACGAGATGATCTGGAACCTCGTCGGCGTTGCCATCATTCTGCTCCTCGAGCGTCGCATCGCGTTGCGCTGGGGCAAGGCGTTCGCCGTGTACCTCATCTGGTATGGCCTGGGCCGCAGCTGGCTGGAGGCGATCCGCATCGACCCGACGAGCGACGGCCTGTTCGGCATCCCCGCCAACGTGTGGGCGTCGTTCGTGGCGATCGCGCTCGGTATCGCGCTGTTCGTGATCCAGACGATCCGTCATCCCGAGCCCGAGACGAGCATCTTCCGCGATGGCGTCGGCCCCGTCAAGGGTGGGGCCGCAGTCGAAGAACCCGCCGCGGAGACGAGCTCCGACAAGGTCTGAGCCGGGTCTTCGCGAGAGCGGATGCTTGACGCACCCGCAGTACTCAGTGATACTATCTACCAGTACCTAGTGACACTGAGTAATGAGGCGATTCCGGATGGGCAAACAAGCGACCGAGATGCTCAAGGGCGTGCTCGAGGGAATCGTCCTTGCGATCCTCGCCACGCAGGCCGCGTACGGCTACGAGATCACGGCACGGCTGCGTGACGAAGGATTCACCGACATCGCCGAGGGCACCGTCTACGCCCTGCTGATCCGCATCGAGCAGCGTGGTCTCGTCGACGTCGAGAAGGTGCCGTCAGAGAAGGGCCCGCCGCGCAAGGTCTATCGACTCAACGCTCAGGGCCGCGAACAGCTCGCAGAGTTCTGGGGGACGTGGAGCTTCCTCGTGGACCGAATCGCACAGCTCCAGAGCGAACAGACGAAGGGAAACGACTGAGATGGCCGCCAAGTGGATCGAGACCCTGACCGGGTCGCTCGAGCAGAAGAAGCAGTACCGTCGCGACAAGGCGCGCATCGATGGGCTGCCCGAGCCCTACGGGGACGTGGCGAAAGCCATGCACCGCTATTTCATGTACTACGGGGGCATCACCGACGGCGACACCCTTGTCACGATGATCGGCGACCTGGCCGATCTGTGGGAGCGTGCCGCCGCAGACGGGACGCCGATCCGCGACATCGTCGGCGACGACCCCGTCGACTTCGCCGAGACCTTCGCCCTGGCCTACACCGGCACCCGATGGGTGGACAAGGAGCGTGCACGTCTCGCGAAGGCCGTCGAAGACGCCGAGCGGCGGCAGCGGTCATGACCGCCGCGATCCAGGCTCGCGGGATCGAGAAGTCCTTCGCGGATGTCTCGGTGCTGCGCGGCGTCGACCTCGACGTCGAGGCGGGCAGCATATTCGCGCTGCTCGGATCGAACGGGGCAGGCAAGACGACGCTCGTGCGGATCCTGTCGACACTGCTGAGGGCGGATGCCGGCACGGCCCGCGTCGCCGGGTTCGACGTGGCGACCGCGCCGGCCGACGTGCGCGAATCGATCAGCCTGACCGGGCAGTTCGCCGCGGTCGATGAGGTGCTGACGGGCCGCGAGAACCTCGTGCTCGTCGCCAGGCTTCGGCACCTGCCCGACCCCGGGGCGATCGCCGACCGGCTGCTCGCTCAGTTCTCGCTCACCGATGCGGGCGGGCGTCGCGCGGGCACCTATTCGGGCGGCATGCGCCGCAGGCTCGATATCGCAATGAGCCTGATCGGCGACCCGCCGGTCATCTTCCTCGACGAGCCGACGACGGGCCTCGACCCGCAGGCTCGTATCGAGGTGTGGCGAGCCATCACCGACCTCGCGCGCGGTGGCACGACCGTGCTGCTGACCACCCAGTACCTCGACGAGGCCGAGCATCTCGCCGACCGCATCGCGATCCTGCACCGCGGCACGATCATCCAGAGCGGGACGCTGGCCGAGCTCAAGCAACTCCTGCCACCCGCGCAGGTCGAATACATCGAGAAGCAGCCGTCGCTCGAGGACGTCTTCCTCGCCCTCGTCGGGGCGCCCGAAGAATCCGAACGATCCGACGCATCCGAAGCATCCGAAGGAGATCCGTCATGACCACCCACGTCGTCACCGCTCGCGTCATCACGGACACGAGCATCCTGACGGGACGGTCGCTGCGTCACATTCTGCGCAGCCCCGACACCATCATCACGACGGCGGTGACCCCCATCGCCCTCATGCTGCTGTTCGTGTTCGTGCTCGGCGGGGCGATCGACACCGGATCCGGCGAGTCCTATGTCAACTACATGCTGCCCGGCATCCTGCTCATCACGATCGCGTCCGGGGTCGCCTACACCGCCTACCGGCTGTTCCTCGACATGCAGGGCGGTATCTTCGAACGCTTCCAATCGATGCCGATCGCGCGATCGAGCGTGCTGTGGGCGCACGTCCTGACATCCCTCGTCGCGAATCTCGTGTCGCTCGCGCTCGTCGTCGGCGTCGCGCTGCTCCTCGGATTCCGGACGGGGGCATCGATCGGAGCGTGGCTGGCGGTGGCGGGCATCCTGATCCTGTTCACCCTGGCGCTGACGTGGATCGCCGTGATCGCGGGGCTCTCGGCCAAGACCGTCGACGGGGCGAGTGCCTTCAGCTATCCCCTGATCTTCCTGCCCTTCATCAGTTCGGCGTTCGTGCCCACCGGCTCGATGCCGGGTCCGGTCGCCTGGTTCGCCGAGAACCAACCGGTCACGTCGATCGTCGACACCATCCGTGCCCTGTTCGCCGGCCAGCCCGTCGGCGGCGATATCTGGATCGCGCTGGCCTGGCTCGCGGGCATCCTCGTCGTCGCGTACGGCTTCGCGATCGTGATCTACCGGCGCAAGCTCCGCTGAACACGGATGGCTCGCCCGGGCACATGCTCGGTGCAGAATGGGTTGGGATGGACGACCAGCTGCTGCACGAGCTCAAGACGCTCCGCGCGCGGGCCTATGGCCCCGATCCGGACATCCACGACGATCCGTCGGCGCTGACGCGGCTGCAGGACCTCGAGCAGCTCGCACGGGGGTCGGCGCCCGGGCAGCTCCCGCCGAGGCCGCCGAAGCCGCCGAAACCACCGGTGCCGCCGCTGCCCGCGATGTCGGCTCGGGTGCTCGAACCCGCGGTCGATGCCGAATCGGTAGCTCCGATCGGATCCGGGCCCGAGGGCGACCGAGAGCTCCCGCACGATCATCCTGTACGGCGCAGGGCGTGGACGAAGAAGCGCGTCGTGATCGCCTGGGGCGCCTCGCTCGCGATCGCCGTCCTGGTCACCGCGACCGTCACGGGGCTCGTGTCGCGGCGCATCCAGGCGGACCCGCGCGAGATCGCGGTGCTCGGCGTCGATACCTTCGCCGAGTGGCCGGGGATCTTCGCCAACTACACCGAGAACGGCACGCGTGAACCGGCGGACGTGCCCGAGGGAGGAGCGGCGTTTCAGACGTTTCACGGCCTGTCGTTCTTCAAGATGCGGAACGGAATGTTCGCCTACGCGCCCGACCAGGCCTGCCTCATGGTCGTCGATTCGAGCAAGATCGACAGCGAGTCCAACTCGTTCGAAGGGGCGATCTTCTCCGGGTGCGCTGCGGGAATGTTCCCCGCGACCGTCGAGATCATCGTGACCTCCGGTCCACAACAACTGCCCGACGAACTGCTCGAGGCCTTTCCCGAGGGAACGGCGCTGCAGTTCGTGCTGGACGGTGACGAGGTCGTGGTGCTCAGCGACCAGGACTGACGATCGAGCGGCTCACGCCTTCGGCGGCGGGTGATGCGGGATCGGCCGCGGAGGCTGCGCCCGCTTCGAGTTGACGATGGGTCCGGTCACGGGTGTCGACCCCGAGGACGTGTCAGCCGCATCGAGTCGGATCCTTCGCCCGCTGACCGTCACCGGGCGAAGGCGGATCACGTAGGGCTTGCCGCCCCGATTCGTCGAGGCGAGTCGCAGGACACCGGATGCCTCGATCTCGGCGTCCGTGGCAGCATCCACATCGGTCTCCAGGCGCGCAGCGGGGCCGCGGGCGACGACGCTCCAGCGATAGCCGTCCTTCTCCCCATCGAACTCGATGGCCGCCTCGGGGTGATCGGCGATGATGCTCAGCTTCGATCCTGCCGCCGAACGGGCGTAGAGCGCGCCATCGTGTGCCAGGACGTTGAGGGGAAACACATCGGGCGTACCGTCGGCACCCGTGACAGCCAGGCGGCCGACCTCGGCCCCATCGACCAACTGCCAGCACTCCTCGACGCTCAGATGTTCAAAGGCGTGGGCTCCCGACACTCCGGGTCGTCCGTTGGATCGCGTCATGACACACGTCCCTCCTTCGGCTCTCCTTCGATTCAACTCCGTTAGAGCCCGCGTCGCTAGGGGTCAAGACCCCGGACGGGTCGGACGTACGTGACTAGGGTGTCGGGCATGGCCGAGGATTCGCGTGTTCCCGTCTCTCTATCGCTCGACGCGTGGCTCGATCGTCTGTCGCAACGGGGCGGCGAGCCCGGCGGGGGTGCGGCCTCGGGCGTGATGCTCGCGATCGGGGCGGCGCTGCTGCACATGGTTGCGGCGTATACCCCGGACGATGAGCGCGCACAGCGGTGCGGGCGGCGTGCGGTCGAGCTTCGCGGCGACGCGCTGCGGGCGGCGGAGGACGACGGTGTGCGTTCGGCGGCTCTCGGCGCGGCGCTCGCCGCCGACTCCTCGCCCGAGCGGGACGGACGGATCGTCGACGCCGGCACCGCGGGCGGCGAATCATCCGCGACGCTCGTGGCGATCGGTGAGGCCCTCGCCGCCGAGCTGCGCGTCCTCGCCGATCGCGGCAATCCGAACCTCATCGCGGACGTCGCGGTCGCTGCCGAGGCGATCGGTGCGGGCCTCGGCGGCGCGCTCACGAACCTGCGCGCTTGCCTCGCCCTGACCCGGCGGCATCTGCCCACGGGTCAGGCGGAGCTGCCGAGTCGCTTCGACGAGGTGGTGCGGAAGGCTGCCGCCGCGCGGGAAGACGTCGCGCTCCTCGCGCGGGCCGTCGAAGAGCGCTAGGTCAGCGCCGTCTGATCAGCGCTGCGCCGCGGCGAGGTTGGCACGAAGCTCGTCGGCGTCCTGGCGCACGCCATACGCCGGGGTGTCGCGCTCGACGCGCCAACTCTCCGCGAGCGAACCGATGTCGACGGTGTCGTAGCCGAAGGCGTCGTACAGGTCGGTCACGAACCGTGCCGCCTCGGGCGAGTCGCTCGCCGTCGCGAGAGCGCGACGCCGTGACGTTCCGGCCGGCTCGCCGTCGGTGAGGATCTGCGCCGCCACGATGTGGTTGAACGCCTTGGCGACCTTCGCGTCGGGAAGGTGGCGCTGCAGCAGCTGCGACGTCGTGACCCGCTTCTCGTCGAGCTCGACGATGTGTCCGTCGCGCTCCCAGTAGTAGTTGTTCGTGTCGAGCACGAACTTTCCCGCGAGGGGGCCCACGGGAACCGTGTCGATCGCCCGGAGCGGGACCGTCACGATGACCCATTCACCGGATTCCGCCGCCTGTTCCGGTGTTCCCGCGGTCGCGCGCGGCCCGAGCGTGTCGACGAGCTCGGTGAGTGTCTCCGGCCCTCGGGAGTTGCTGATGACGATTTCGTATCCGCGGTCGACCAGCCCCTGTGCGAGCGCTGATCCGATGCGGCCTGCCCCGATGATTCCTACGCGTGTCATGTCGAGGTCAACACCGCGCCTCCGTCCGCGCATTCCCGGGAGCGGAGAACCTGCGGGGACGCTCCCCTCAGAGGGCGTCGGCCTTCGCCTCGAGCACGGCTCGCTCGCGCTCATTGGCGGCCAAGCCTGCGGCAACCAGCAGCTCCGAGCGTGCCTCGCGGGTGCGCCCCAGCCGGGCGAGCAGTTCGCCCCGAACGCTCGGCAGCAGATGAGATCCCCTCAGGACGCCCTCCGAGGCCAGACCGTCGACGATGCGGAGCGCGCTCGCCGGGCCCGTGGCCATCGACACGGCGACCGCGCGGTTGAGTTCGACGACGGCGCTCGGCGCGATCCGGCCGAGCGCCTCATAGAGGATGACGATGCGCTCCCAATCTGTCTCGGCCACGCTCGGCGCGACGGCATGGCATTCGGCGATGGCCGCCTGCAGGGCATACGCGCCTCGTCCCCGAGCGCGGTCGCGGCCCCAGGCATCCGCTCGCGACAAAGCCGCGCGCCCACGGGCGATCTGTGCATGGTCCCATTTCGCGCGGTCCTGATCGGCGAGAAGCACCGGTGATCCATCGGCCGCCGTGCGCGCGCCGAAACGGGATGCCTGCAGCTCCATCAGGGCGAGCAGCGCCTGCACGTCGGGCTCGCGCGGCATGAGTGTCGCGAGCACCCGCCCGAGCCGGATCGCCTCATTGGCGAGCTCGACGCGGACCCACCGATCGCCCGAGGTCGCCGCATACCCCTCCGTGAAGACGAGATACACCACGCTCAGCACGCCGGTGAGGCGCTCCGGCCAGGCCGACGGATCCGGTACCTCGAACGGCACGGCCGCCGCGGCAAGGGTCTTCTTGGCGCGGGTGATGCGTGCCTGCACGGTCGCGACGGGCACCAGCAGCATCCGTGCGATCTCTTCGGTCGTCAGCCCACCGACGACGCGGAGCGTCAGTGCGACCTGCGACTCCCGCGAGAGCACCGGGTGGCACGCGATGAAGACCAGGCGCAGGACGTCGTCCTCGATCGGCTCCCACGTCTCGCCATGATCCGATCTCTCGGTTTCAACGGACAGGTCATGGGCGATCGCGGCATACCGCTCGTCGAGCCGCTCGCGTCGCCGCCACCCGTCGATCGCGCGGCGCTTCGCGACGGATGTCAACCACGCTCCCGGGTTGCGGGGCACCCCGTTCTCCGGCCAATCCTCGAGCGCCTCGACGACCGCCTGCTGCGCGACATCCTCGGCGAGCCCCACGTCTCCGGTCACCCTGACGAGGGTCGCGACGATGCGGGCTCCCTCGATGCGCCAGACGGCGTCGACGCGCCGTCGGATCAATTCGTGCCGAGTTCCTGACGCCACTGTTCTTCCTTCTGCACGTACTCGTTGTCGGCGTAGTCCGCGAAGTCCGTCTCGTCGGTCACCCGCCGCACTTCGAGCTTGCTGCCAGGACCGAGGGGGCAGCGCTTCGCCCACTCGGCGGCTTCTTCTTTCGAGGATGCCTCGATGATCCAGAATCCGTTGAACAGCTCGTGCGTCTCGCCGTAGGGGCCATCCGTCACGATCGGGACCTCGCTCGCGAAGTCGACGACGAAGCCCTCCTTCGCGTCCGCGAGGCCCTCGCCCGCGAGCAGGACGCCCGCCTTCATCATCGACTCGTTGTACGCGCCCATCGCGTTGATCACGGCTTCGAAATCCATGGTCGCGTAGTCCTCGACCGCGGCCTCGTTCGATCGCATGATCAGCATGTACTTCGTCATCTTTTGCTCCTCGTCGTTGCTCGGCCGATCCGCGGCCGCCGGTGGGGGCTCCTGCGTCCTCCTACTATCGCGTCGAACCGCGACGAGCGAAATCGACATCGTGAGCGAAGTTCCCGGTACGGCCCGCTCGCGGTCGCGCGGTGCCTACCCTGGGCGGTATGGAATACCTCATCGTGCTGGCGGTCACGGTCCTGCTCCTCGCGATCTTCCTCGTTTGGGCGTGGGTGCACTGGCGACGCACGCGCGCGATGCGTCGTGATGACCTGCGGCGGGTCGGTGATGAGACAGAGGTGACCCCGGCCGAGGCGTCGCGGCGGGCCGAGGGCGAGGCGGCCTGGACGCGCATCAGCGGCGGACTCTGACTGTCAAGGGGTCGCTCGCCGATCCCCACCTGCGTCAGGATGTCCGCATGCTCACGATTCCCGAAGTCACTCTCAACGACGGTCACCGCTTCGCAGAGCTCGGTCTCGGCACCTATGGTCTGCGCGCCGAAGAAGGGGTCGTCGCGGTCGCCTCGGCCATAGATTCGGGCTATCGGCTTCTCGACACGGCGCTGAACTACGAAAACGAGGCCGAGGTGGGCGAGGGGATTCGCCGCAGCAGCGTCGACCGCGACGAGCTCATCGTCACGACGAAGCTGCCGGGGCGCCACCACGGGTACCGCGAGACGATCGCGAGCGCGCGGGCCTCCCTCACGGAGCTCGGGCTCGACCGGATCGATCTCTATCTGATCCACTGGCCGAACCCGCGCGTCGACAAGTACGTCGACACGTGGAAGGCGATGATCCACCTCCGTGACGAGGGTCTGCTCGGCTCGATCGGCGTCTCGAACTTCACGATCGGGATGCTGGATCGCCTCGTCGACGAGACGGGCGTTGTGCCGGCTGTCAACCAGGTCGAATTGCACCCCTACTTTCCGCAGGAGCAACTGCGCGCCTATCACGCGGCCCACGGCATCCGTACCGAGAGCTGGAGCCCGCTGGCCAGGCGCAGCGAGCTCCTGGACGAACCCATCGTCCAGGAACTCGCCGAGGTGCACCGCGTCACGCCCTCGCAGCTCGTGTTGCGCTGGCACGTCGAGTTGGCCAGCACACCGATCCCGAAGTCCGCCGATCCCGAGCGCCAGCGCGAGAACGCCGACGTCTTCGGGTTCTCGCTCGGCGCCGAGGAGGTCGCCGCCATCTCGGCCCTCGAGCGCGGTCGGCTGTGGGACGGCGACCCCGAATCGCACGAAGAGTTCTAGCGGCGGACGGGTCCGAGCGCGGACAGCCACTCCGCGAAAGTCTGGCGTCCGAGCACGGCGTCGGGCGTGGCGAGCAGCGAGCCGTCGCGTTGCGCGCGACCCAGTGCCCCCGGCAACGAGATAGCGGGGATCCATCCGCGATGCCCCGTCGCGACCGCATAGGCGCGGATCATCTCGACCAGAGACTCTTCACGGGGCCCGGCGAGGTCGGGCACGCGACCCGCGGGGCCGGCCTCAACGCTGTCGATCAGCCTCTCGGCGACCTCGCGTGCAGCGACCGGCTGCGTGCGCATGCGCGGTGCCAGATGCACGGGTCCCAGCTTCGCCCGGACGTACAGTTGCGCCGCGAAGTCATGGAATTGCGTCGCGCGCTGGATGGTCCATGGCACGGCGCCGGTTTCGACGAGCGCCTCTTGCGCCACCTTGCCCGCGTAGTACCCATCGGGGGCCCGATCGACTCCCACGATCGAGAGCACCAGGTGGTGACCAACACCGGCGCGCTGCTCTGCGTCGAGAAGCATCCGTGTCGCCCGTTCGAAGAAGGCCACGGATGCATCGCGCGACGTCGTGGACAGGTTGGTGGTATCCACCACGGATTGCACGTCGGCCAGGGCGCGATCCAGGCCCCCGCCCGTCAGCACGTCGACCCCCTTCGCACGGGACAGTATCCGCACATCGTGTCCGCGCTCGCGCGCCACGTCCACGACGTGCCGCCCGACCGCCCCCGTACCGCCAGCCACCGCAATATTCATGTTCATACTGAGATGACGATTTCACTTGCCAGAATGTGAGGCGGTGGGTCGGTCAGGCCGCCGCGGTACGAGCGTGGGAGGTGCGGTTGAGCGAGACGCACGTGCCGGTGGCGGGCTCGGAGATCGCCGGTGAGCGCCACCATCTGATGAAGATCGCGTATCGCCTGCTGGGCACGGTGGCCGATGCCGAGGACGCGGTGCAAGAAGCGTTCGCGCGCTGGTACCGGCTCGCGGAAGCCGATCGCGTTGCGATCGATGTGCCGCGAGCGTGGCTGACACGGGTCACGAGCCGGATCTGCCTCGATCACCTGGGTTCGGCGCGGGCGCGTCGGGACACGTATGTGGGGGAGTGGCTGCCCGAACCTGTGCCCGCCGAATCGTATCTCGCGGCGAGTGATCCGCTGGCGCGGGCGGCGCTCGCCGAGGACGTCGGACTTGCCCTGCTGGTCGTACTCGAGACCCTCACACCGGCCGAACGGGTCGCCTTCGTGCTCCACGATGTCTTCGCGCTGCCATTCGGCGAGATCGCGGAGATCGTCGGGCGCACCCCGGCCGCGTGCAGGCAGCTTGCGACCGCCGCACGGCGCCGACTTCGCGCGGACCGAGCCTCGCGCGCTCCTCGTACGCGGCACGACGAACTCGCTCGCGTGTTCGCCGAGGCGTGCTCGGGTGGAGACCTCCACGCACTGATCGCCGTGCTCGACCCTGCGGTGGTGCTGCGATCGGACGGCGGGGGGCGCGTCTCCGCGGCGCGGCGCCCCGTTTTCGGTGCGGATGCCGTCGCGAGATTCGTACTCGGGGTGCTCCGCAAGAACCCCGAGGTCCAGGTCGAGCCGCGCCTCATGTCGGATGGCGTGGTGTTCGTCTGGCAGCGCGCGGGCCGCGCGGCCGGGGTGCTCGCGCTCCGCGCTTCGAGTGAGTGCATCACGGATGTCTGGATCGTGATGAACCCCGACAAGCTCAGGGCGTGGGACTCTGCGACGCGTTGAGCGCGATCATCCAGTCGATGCCGAACCTGTCGGTGACCATTCCGAACCGGCCGCCCCACGGCGGCGTCTCGAACGGCATTCCGATCGTGCCGCCATCGGCCAGCGCATCCCAGTATCCCTGGAGCTCGTCTTCGTCGTCACCGCTGACCGAGATCGAGAACCCCGCCGCCGGGACGTACGGCATCGAGCTCGGAGTGTCAGCGGCCATCAGCACGAAGCCCGCGGGCGACTCCAGCTGTCCATGCATGATCAGATCGTTCTCGCTCGGGTCCTGTCCCATGTCGAACGAGGCGAACGTGTCGAGTTCCAACTCGCCGCCGAACACGGATCGATAGAACTCCAGCGCGGGCCGCGCCTGATCTCGGAACGCGAGGTAAGGGTTGAGACGGGACATATCGGCTCCTCTCCGGATGCGAACGCCGCGCCGCGCGGCACGCCCAGTGTGATCCGGGCTTCCGACATCCGCAAGGGCACCGTCCGCAAGGCGTCATCCGTCAGACCGTCCCGGGCGTTCAGCCGACCATCAGCAGCTCCCGGGGGATACCGGACAGGCTCCGCAGGCCATCCGCCGTCATCGCAACGGTGTCGATCGCCGCGGCTTCGTCGTGCGCGAGCGTATCGCGCAGGATCGACTCGAAGTTCGAGACGTACCCCTCGCGCAACGTGATCCGCTGGGGACCGTCGTTGGCGAGGTAGGTGTGACCCACCCAGCTCGGCGGGAACGAGATCCCGAGCGCGTAGCCGCCCGTCCACCAGATGTCCTCGTCGGCGACGCGCTCGCGCAGCGTCCGCTCGGCCGCGGCCATGGCGATCGCGGGATCCGCGTCGAGTTCGGCGGTCGCGCAGAGCGTTTCGAGACTGGCGGCCGCGCCGGCGAGGAGGTCCGAGACACGCTGGTTGGGGCGCCCCAGGGAGAAGACGCGGCTGAGGTTGACGTGGTACCTGTCGACCACGGCGCTCGCGTCGATCGACACGATGTCGCCCGGCTCGAGTCGGCGTGTCGAGGGGAACCCATGCACATCGCGCCACGCGGTCGGGCCGGACGAGACGAGCGGATGCTGCGCCGGAACCTCCCCGCCCTGTTCCGACATCAGGTTCGTGACGAGCGCGGCCACCTCGAGCTCCGACATCCCCGGGCGCAGCCGCTCGTGCAGCGCACGAAACGTCGTGTCTGCGATGCGTGCCGCGGCGTGGACGCGTTCGAGCTCGGCCGGGGACTTGTAGACACGCAGACCGTCGACGATCCAGTCGCCCGCAACGACGGAGCAGCCGCGCGCGGTGAGCTCGGCGGCCACCCCGTTCATCACACCCGCTACGGGCGTGGGCGACGACCACTCGAGCGCAACGCGGACTCCCGGGGTGCGGCGCGCGATCTGTTCAGCGACAGTGACGTGGCCCGTGCCGTATTCGACGAACTCTGCCTCGTCGTAGAGCGCGTCGTAGAGGAGGAACTCGGCGTGGCGTGACCAGTCGAAGAAGACCGTGTCGCCGAATACCGTGTCGCCACCTGCCCACACGGCGAGTCCGACGGGAAGGCGCGGCGGGTACCAGGACGCCTCGTAGTCCGAGAGCCAGTAGAGGTTCGCCGGGGAAGTGACGAGCAGCACGTCGATGTCGGCCGCGCGCAGCGCGGTGCGGAGATCCGCGAGGCGCCGAGCGTATTCGTCCAGCGGGAAGGTGGGGTTCTCGGGGACGTTGCGCACGGACATTCCTCCTGAAAGATTGGATCCCAATGGCTTAACTGTGGATACTATCCTCACGAGGTTCGTCATCGTTCGCCTCATGCTCCTTTCGCACCACAGCACGACCTGCCCCCTGCTGCTCCCGGAAAGGCTTCACATGCGCGTTATCCGTTCTCTCACCGCCGGTTCGGCGGTTCTCGTTCTCGCCGCCCTCGTCACGTCATGCGCATCCACCGCATCCGACGGTTCCCCCGCCGAAGCGGGCGGATCGCTCGTCTGGGCCGACTACGGCGGCTCCACGAATGCGGCGTTCACCGACGTCTTCTTCGACGACTTCACCGCCGAGACCGGGATCGAGGTCATCTCGACCACGATCGCCGGGGCCGTCCAGTACGAGATGTTCGACGGGGGCGAAGGCGACTACGACCTGCAGATGACCGGGCTCGCCGAGATCGAGCTCTACCAGGACAACCTGCTCGAGTTGCCGGGCAGCGTGCCGCGCGGTGACCTCCTCCCGGACGGGGTGGAGGACTACGCCGTCGGCACGATGCAGATCGGCTACGCGCAGGGCTACCTCGACGAGACGTTCCCCGATGGCGGCCCCCAGAACTGGGCGGACTTCTGGGACGTGGAGGCTTTCCCGGGGATGCGCGCCGTTCCCGGGGAATACCACGATTTCATGTTCGAGGCCGCCCTGATCGCCGACGGGGTCGCCCCCGAAGACCTGTACCCCCTGGACTTCGATCGCGCGATCGCCAAGCTCGACGAGATCAAGCCCTACCTGACGTACTACACCGAGTACCCGCAGGTGCAGCAGCTGCTCTCGTCGGGCAGCGCCGCGATAGCCTTCGGCCCGAACGGGCTCTTCGCCGGCCTCTCGAACGAGGGACTCGATGTCACGGTCGTCTGGGACGGAGCCTTCGTCGAGGCCAACATGTTCGTGATCGCCTCGGCCGCCCCCAACTCCGAGAACGCGTTCGCGCTCGCCGAGTTCCTGGCAGACCCGGAACGTCAGGCGGCGTTCTCGGAGCGGACGAACTACGGACCCAGCATGTCCGAAGCGTTCGACTACATGGACGACGAGCTCATCGAACGCCTGCCGAATGCGCCGAGCCACACCGCGATCATCCCGGCGAACCCGAGCGGCCGCGCCGATGCCTACGAAGAGTCGGTAGACCGCTACACCGCCTGGCTCGCCGGGTAGGCGTCACGCTCCCGGGGCGACAGGATGGAGGGATGACGACCCTCAACTGGTCCGGGAACGTTCGCTTCGGCGCGAGGTCGGTGGAAAGCCCCGCCGACCTCGCGCAGTTGCGCCGTCTGGTCACCGGCAACGAGAGGGTGCGCGCGCTCGGCTCACGCCACTCGTTCAACGCGATCGCCGACACCGACGGCGTGCTGATCGACCTGTCGCGGCTCGACGTGCCCTACGAGATCGACGAGGACGCAGGCTCCGCGTGGGTTCCGGCGGCCGCTCGGTATGCCGAGATCGCGGCCACGGTCGATCGTCGTGGCCTGGCGCTGCGCAACATGGGCTCGTTGCCGCACATCTCCGTCGGCGGAGCGATCGCGACGGGGACGCACGGCTCGGGTGATGGCAACCGCATTCTCGGGGCATCCGTCACGGGTCTCGAGATCGTCCGTGCCGACGGGCGCCTCGACACGATCGAGCGTGACGATCCGCGCCTCGCGGGGTCGATCGTCGGGCTCGGCGCGCTCGGCATCACCACGCGCGTGCGCCTCGAACTCGTGCCCTCGTTCGACGTTCGGCAGGACATCTTCCTCGGCGCCCCCTGGGGTGAGGTGCTCGATGGCTTCGACGCCGTGATGGGTGCCGGCTACAGCGTCAGCCTGTTCATCGCGGAGTGGGGAACGGATGTCGTCGACCAGGTCTGGGTGAAGACGGTGACGGATGCGACGAATGCCGAACCCGCTCTGCCACCGGGCGTGACGGCCGAGCGCGCCACGCGGCAGATCGGGCCCATCGCATCCGGTCCCGCCGATTCGGTCACCCCGCAGCTCGGGGTACCGGGGCGCTGGCTCGACCGGCTGCCGCACTTCCGTCGGGACGCGCCGCCCAGCAACGCGGGCGACGAATTGCAGTCCGAGTACTTCGTGGCGCGGCAGGACGCCCCGGCGGCCCTGCTCGCGCTCCGCGCCCTCGCCGCGAGCATCGCGCCGGTGCTGCTCGTCTCGGAGGTACGCAGCATCGCGGCGGACGAGCTGTGGTTGAGCGGCGCGTACGGCCGCGAGACGATCGCCCTGCACTTCACCTGGAGGAACGATCCGGACGGCGTCGCCGCTTTGCTGCCGACGATCGAGGCGGCGCTCGCGCCCTTCGACGCCCGCCCCCACTGGGGCAAGCTCTCGGCCGCGGGTGGAGGGACGACGGTCGACCGCTACCCGAAGGGCGGGGATTTCCGTGCACTCGTCGCGGCGGAAGACCCCGACGGACGATTCACGAACCCGTACCTCGAGCGCGTTCTCGCCTGAGCGGACCGGCGCTTCAGAGGAACGGCACTTCAGAGGTCAGAGCTGGATGCCGTGGTTCTCGTCGTTCACGCCGGCGTTGCGGCCGCGCCACGATTCGTAGGCGATGAGCCAGCCGAGCGACACGGCGACGCCGATCACGATGCCGAGCCAGACATTCGACAGGCCCAAGCCCACGAGCGCTCCCGCGATGATCAGACCGATGGTCCCGAGCAGCCACTGCACCCGGCCGCGCGGCCAACGCTTCTGTCCTGACATGACCCCAGCCTAGGTGCTGTTCCAGAGTCACCGCGCTAACAGCCGCACCAGGAGCGATAGAGCGGGTGCCGATATCGCGGCCTGTAAAGCTGGGCATATCGCGGGAAACGTCCAGACAGTGCGCAAGTTCATGCACCATAACCCCTTTAATCCAAGGGGTGGGATCGGAGCCGGTGAAGCCTTTTAGGACATTCGCCGGATTCAAGACCAGATCACAGTAGCCAGGCCCTACGTACATAAGCGCCGGGATCGAGTGTGGTAGTGCAACGGTGTTCGTGTTCCAACCAGACACAGCGGATGAAAGCACGACATGCACACCGTAATGTTCAAGCGCAAACTTTTTAAGGAAGGGGAAGCCGTCCGCGTCGGCCACAAAGGCGCTGCGGGCGGCAGCGTATCGCTCGCTTGAAACTCGTTCTAGCGCAATGCCAGACAGCAGAGCTATGGCATAGGTCAAAACAGGAATCAGGGCGACGGAAAGACCGATTCCGATACGGCGTTCTATCGGATTTCCCGTTCTCACAATCCAGGGTTGTCTGGAAGCCCATAAGCCAGCCGCAACAGCTAAGGCAAACCACAGGCCGCCGAACAACATCCAGTCATTGCCGACTGCCCTGCCAGCTAGAGCAACAAGTGATACCAATGCTACCCATGCCAGCGGGGCTAGTACGTCCAATATCGCAGAAATGTTAAGCGGATGATTCTTTCGCTTAATGTCCATGATCGGCGGCCGTTTCCTTGCTGGGCTAGAACGTCGCGTCTTTCAAAGAGATTGCGCAGCCGTTGAAGTCATAGGACACGTCCGTAATGACACCGGAGGCGCGGGCCGTCTTGCCGACTGTCAACGCGGTGACGTTGGCCTTGTTGTCGGTGCCGGCGTGAATCGACACTTGGCCAGCTTTCAACAGCACGCGATAGTGAGGCTGGAAGCCTTCATTGACTGACCGGACTTCGCCAGTCATGGCCAGGCCCTTACCGACATACGTGCTATTGGCTTGCACCTGGTTGTTCTTCGCCGCTTGGCAAATCTGCGGCAGCGTATCCGTCACCATGACCGGGGCCGTGGCCTTTTGAATGTCCTTGGCGACCTGATCCAGCGCGGCGCAACCGGCAAGGGCCAGGATCGGCAAAGCAAGAGCTAGGCGGTTTATAGATTTCATGCAGCAAACTCCTTATCAGTGAAAAAAGTGGACGGCCCGTGCCTAGAACATGGGCACGTAGATCAATTCGATTTCAACACGTTGGTTCTGGTAGCGCCCTTCGGGCGTGATGTTCTCGGTCACGTAGTCGGCGGCCGACGCGAAATTCACCATGATCTTGAGCGGCGACACGCCACGATCCACCAGGTACTTGCGCGCCGACAAGGCACGCTTCAATGCCAGGATTTCATCGCGGGCGCTGGGCCGGTTCGTACTGGTGCGGCCGTTGACATAGATCATCGAGGCGGCGCGGGCGTCAGCAAGGACGGCGGCCACGTCCGCCGGCGGCTGGAACGTGGTGCTGCTGTCCGGGAAGGAAACCATCACCATCGAGGAAACAGGCGTGCTATGGGCGGTGCCGTAGTCGGCGGCCAGCGCGCCTTGCGCGAAGATCATGGACGCCAAGGAAATGGCCAGGAAGAACGCTTTACGCATCGGACAGACTCCAATCAAAAGAATAGGTATCCGGCCTTGCTCATGGGAATGCGGATCAACCAGAGCGCAGCCAGGTGCAGCGGGTAATAGGCATAGAAAGCCCAGCGCAGGCGCGGCATGGACAGATCAATGCGAGAGGCGACCAGGAGCAGCGGCAACACCGCCAAGGCCCACAGGTTGCGATTGATGAACCAGAGCGCGGCCAGGGCCAGCAGCGCGACCGCCGCGGCTGTCCAGGTGGGGCGCTTGCAATAAGACCAGATCCACCCGGCCCCGTTGCATGGCCCAAACAACCTAGGTGCGTGGGTCAGATCCTTCCGTTAACGCGCCGGGGTGAATCCGGTGGATAGCGCGGGGTGCTGGGAGAATCGATTCATGACGGTGACTGCCAGCCTGGAGGGTCTGTTCGAGGTCGAGCCGGGTGAGGCGCGGGCGCCGGGATCGGCTGCACCGGCGGGTGCGGGCAAGACGTTCCGTGGGTATGACCAGGGGCAGTGTTTCCTGCTCCCGCCGAGTCTGGATGACTGGCTGGACGAGGATGATGAGGCCCGGTTCATCTCCGAGGTCGTCGAAGAGCTCTTGGATCTGACGCCGGTCTACGCGTCGTACGCGTCCGCCTCGGGTGCGCCTCCGTATGACCCGCGGATGATGTTGAAGCTGCTGCTGTTCGCGTACGCGACGGGCGTGACCTCGTCTCGTGAGTTGGAGCGGCGCTGCAAGCGCGATATCGCCTTCCGGTGGCTGTCGGGCAACCAGGCGCCCGACTACCGGTCGCTGGCCCGGTTTCGTCGGCGTCACCTGGATGCCCTGCCGGGGTTGTTCCTGCAGGTGCTGCGGGTCTGCGCGGAGGCGGGGCTGGTGCGGTTGGGGCGGGTCGCGCTGGATGGCACGAAGCTGGCTGCGAACGCGTCGCGGCATAAGGCGATGAGCTATGACCGGATCGTGCCGAAGATCGATCAGCTCCAAGCCGAGGTCGCTGCGCTGCTCGCCGAGGCGGAGGCGGTCGATGAGGCCGAGGATCAGCAGTTCGGCCAGGACCGGCGCGGGGACCGAGGTCGCCCCGGAGCTGGCCCGCCGTGAGGGGCGCCTGGCAAAACTACGTGCCGCGAAGGACGCGATCGAGGCCGACGCCGCCGAGAAGGCGGCAGCCGTGGCGCGGAAGAAGGCCGACGCCGCCGGTCAGCCCCCTGAGCAGGCCGACGCGGCCGTCGCGACTGCGGTGGACACGGCGGCGCCGAAGCCGAAAGCGCAACGCAATTTCACCGATCCTGAGGCGCGGATGATGAAGACGGTCCGCGGCTTCGATTACGCGTTCAACGCGCAGGCCGTTGTCGATGAGGGCCACCAGATCGTGTTGAGCGCCGAGGTCACCCAGCAGGCCACCGATATCCAGCAGTTCGTCCCGATGGCCGAGCAGACCCTACGGAACCTCGACGCGGCAGGAATCGAGCGTTCCCCAGAGGTCGTCCTCGCTGACGCGGGCTACTGCTCGGAAGCCAACCTCGAAGCCGCCGACGATCTGGACGCACAGGTGTTGATCGCGACGGGACGGCAACGTCACGGCGAGAGCTTCCCTACCGCCGGCGCCCCGGACCCGGCCCCAGAGGACGCGAGCCGGCGGGAGCGGATGGCGCACGCGCTGCGCACCGAGCAGGGCCGCACCGACTACGCGCGCCGCAAAGCCATCGTTGAACCCGCGTTCGGGCAGATGAAGACCCGGCAAAACGCCGGACAGCTCCGGCTACGCGGACTCGCCGGCGCCCAAGGCGAATGGCTACTCCACACGATCTGCCACAACCTCCGCAAGCTCCGCGTCGCTACAGCCGCCGGGCTGGCGCCCGCATAGGCCTCCCCAGGGGTCCCTGGGCGTCACAGCACGCACCGACAGTCGCCACGAGCCCCTCGCCGTGCGATCCCGCACGCTCTCACACCGCAACGGCCCGCCCGTTCCCGTTCGCGACCGTCAGCGCGCGATGCCAGAGTCAACGCCGCGCGCCACGCCACCCGATTCTGACCCGCGCACCTAGGGGGCCGTGTCCGTCAGCGCGTCCGGTGATCTTCGGGGTGCAAGCGCGGTCCTCGCCGCGGCTCGCGCGCACCGCTCAGCCGGATCAGGCGGATGACGCGCTGGCGCTGCCCGGCCCACGGCGCGAGCAGTTCGAGCATGCCGTCGTCGTCGACGCGATGCCCGGTCAATGCGTAGCCGACCTCATGGGCCAGGTGGTAGTCGCCGACGCTGACGGCATCCGGATCGCCGAAGGCTCGGATGCGTGTCTCTGCCGCCGTCCAGGGGCCCACGCCGCGCACGCTCGTCAGCACGCGGTCACGATCGCCGCCGCCCGCCCCGCGTTCGGCCGCGGCCACCAGCGAACGGCCGATCCGCGCTGCCTCGACGATGGCACGCGACTGCGGTGGTTCGACCCCCGCACGATGCCAGGACCATGACGGGATGCTCCGCCACCCGTCGATCGTGGGTGGGGCGAACAGGGCCACCGGTGTCGGGCCCGGGGCTCGTTCGCCATGCCGGCGCACGAGGCTGCGCCAGGCCGCGAATGCCTGCATGCCCGTGACCTTCTGCTCGATGATCGCGCCGGCGAGCGCGTCGAAGACGAGGTCGGTGCGACCGAGCCGCAGCCCGATGCTGCGGCGATGGGCTTCCCCGAGAAGGGGGTGATCGCCGGGTCGGAAGGCCGCGGGGTCGTCGGACGCGCCGCAGAGGTCCGGGACCTGTGCGAGGGCCCACTCGGCGCCGGCACCCCATGCCGCGACGCGGACGGCACCCGAGGCATCCTGTCGCAGGGCGACCGTCGCCGTGCCCATCGGGGTGCGGCTCGCACGCCAGATGACGGGGCCATCGCGAACGATGGTCGGATCGGCGGCCCCGCGTCGCTGGAACATGACGACCTGCGCCAGGTTCAGAACGTGCGCGGGGCGGTAGACGGACTCGCGGGGAGGGGTGCGCCGGGCGACGGGCACCGCGATTGCGGTGGCGCCCACCGACGTGCCCATCGTCATGCGCCCACCATACGGCGGGGGTCCGACGCGGACACCATTCCGGATGCCGCGAAGGCGCTCAGAACCGGTCGGGGGAGGGCGTTCCGTGCCCGTAGCGGATCGAGACATCCGCGTGCCGGTCGAACCGGTAGCCGACGCCGCGCACCGTGCGCACGATGTCTTCGTACCGGCCGAGCTTGGCGCGCAGGCGTCGCACGTGCACGTCGATCGTGCGCTCGCCGGGGGCGTCGTCGTCGGTCGCTGACCAGAGCGACGACACCAGCTCCGTTCGTTCGATCGTGCGGCCTTCACGCAGGACCAGGTACTGCAGCAGCTCGAACTCCTTGTACGTGAACGCCGCGGATTCGCCGTCCAGAAGCACCTTCTTGCGCGAGATGTCGACGATCACGCCGACGGCCGAGTCCCCGGTGTCGTCCGCGTCACGCCGACTGCGGGCGACGGCGGAGGGCTCGTGCAGGGCGAGGCGAACGAGGTCGACATCGCGTCCGCCCGCGTCCGTCGGCGCGAGTGCGACGGTGGCGTACGTCTCGGCATCCGGTGCGAGGTCGGCGAGGGTCCGCCGGAGCGCTTCGACGAGGGTGCCGAGGCTGACGCCCGCGGCGGCGGCCTTCTGTTCGTCGAGGCCGACGTACAGGGCGAAGCCGCGGGGTGCCGTGCGGGCCGCAGCCGCACGCGCGGGTGGGACGGCAGGGGCTGCGGGGGAGGGAAGCGACGCCACCGGACGCAGGTGCGCGGGGCGAGCGGCGGGGGCTTCGAGAAGGGCGGTGTTCGACATGATGAGGTCTTCTTCCGGAAAGGAACCCTGCGGGTTCTCCGAGGTACTGCGAGGTGTCGGCGTGTGGCCGGGAAAGGGGTGTCCGTCGGCCCCGCCAGAGGCGGGAGCGGCACCCGGGGCCATCGCGGCCACGTCGGCGGCGGCGGGTAGGCCCGGCTGGGTCACGTGATCAGCGACACATTCGACAACAGATGGCAACGCGACACATGACGGCGCGACCGGCGCTCATCATGCCGGCACTCCGGTTCGCCTCCCAGGCGGACACAGGGCGTGCGTTGTCACTCATGCCGCCGATTATCTCCGAGATCGTCAGGATGTGTCAAACCGCCCAGGTGACGCCCCCCTCGCATCCCCCGACGGTGCACATTGTTCAGTCCGGGACACGGGCACCCGGTGGAATATGTTGCCAATTTCGACATAAGTGTTGCATTGGTGGGGTAGACCTGGCTATGGTCTGTGTCGAAGCGCTTCGACGAAGCGTTTCGATCCGCTCGAATCCTTGAAGAGCGCGGGTCGTGCAACGACGATGGAGTCCCGATGGCGAAGATTCACGAGGTGGCCGAGGCCGCCGGTGTATCGATCAGCACGGTGTCGTACGCCCTCAGCGGCAAGCGGCCGGTGTCGCCGGACACGCGTCGACGGATCGAGGACGTGGCTCGTGCTCTCGGGTACGAACCGAATGCGGGGGCCCGGATGCTCGCGGGGAGCCGCACCCACATCTTCGCGCTCACCGAGCCGTTGCGTGCTGATACCCACGCACCGACCCACATGGCGTTCGTGCTCGCTACCGCGGTCGCCGCGCGCAGGCAGGGCTACGACATCCTGCTGCTGACCGATGAACAGGCCTCGGCGGGTATGCGCCGGGTGGCGGCAAGCGATCTCGCGGACGCCGTGCTCGTGCTCGACGTCGCCCCCGAGGACGAGCGCGTCGCGATCGCGCGCTCGATCGCCATCCCGACGATCTTCATCGGGATCCCGAACGATAGCGAGGGTCTGGTCTGTGTCGACCTCGACTTCGAGGCGGCCACCCGGATGGCGGTGGATCGCGTCGCGGACGCCGGTCACCGGCGAATCGCGATGATCGGACAGCCCGCGGTCGCGTACCGACGCTCGAACTTCCCCCCGCGCGTCCGCTCCTCATACGAGGCGCACGCGCGGGCGCGCGGCCTGGCGCACTCGTTCGCGGTGAGCGGCGAGACGCAGATGGATGCGGTCACGGTTCGTGCCGGACTCGCCGCGTCGATCGATGCGGGCGCGACTGCGCTGCTGCTGCACGGGGCGGACGACATGCACGTCGTCGTCCTGGCCGAGCTCGCGGCACGCGGCCTGGAGGTGGGTCGTGACATCTCGGTCCTCTCGGTCGCCGCGTCGTTCGACAGCGCGCTGCTTCCGACCCCGCTCGACACGATCCCCCTCATTCCGCAGGCTTCGTGCGAACGTGCCGTCGAACTGGCGGTGCAGGCTCTCGGTCCGAATCGGCTGCGTCCGGCGGTTCACCTCATCGACCCGGTCTATATCGCCGCGGGCAGCGTCTCCGCGCCCGTGGCGATCGCCGAAACCGCGTGAGCGGAACAACATGCGGCAGACCATGACCTCGATCGAAGCGCTTCGACAAGACTCCGCGCCCTGCCCGCGCGCGGCCAACCGATCCCGACCAATGCGGGTCACCAAGAAAGGAGTGCCGACGATGGCACAGCAACACAACAGGAAGAAGCACACGCGACTCGTCGCCGCCGTCGGCGCGCTCGCCGTCGGCGCGCTCGCCCTCAGCTCCTGCTCCGGAGGCTCGGGCGGAGGCGAGGACGACAACACCCTGACGCTCTGGCACTACGAGGGCGCCGACAGCGCCATGGGCATCGCGTGGGCCGAGGCGATCAAGGTGTTCGAAGAAGAGACCGGTGCGACGGTGGAGTTCGAGGAGAAGAGCTTCGAGCAGATCCGCTCGACGGCGAGCCAGGTCCTCAACTCCGATGAGGCCCCGGATCTGATGGAGTTCAACAAGGGCAACGCCACCGCGGGTCTGCTGGCCAGCCAGGGACTTCTCACCGACATCAGCGACGCGGTCGAGCAATACGGGTGGGACGACAAGCTCGCCCCCGCGCTCCAGACGACCGCGAAGTACAACGAGGACGGCGTCATGGGCTCGGGTGCGTGGTACGGCATCCCGAACTACGGCGAATTCGTCACGGTCTACTACAACAAGGATGCCTTCGCGGCGGCGGGCCTCGAGATCCCGACGACGTACGACGAGTTCCTCGCCGTGATGGATGCATTCGTCGCACAGGGCGTCACGCCGCTCGCCGAGGCCGGGCTCGAGTACCCCCTGGGTCAGCTCTGGTACCAGCTCGAGCTGAGCCAGGCCGATCGCCAGTGGGTCAACGACTATCAGCTCTACGAGAACCCGGTCGATTGGCAGGGCGAAGAGGTCACCTACGCCACCGAGACCCTGCTCGACTACGTCGACAAGGGCTACATCTCGCCCGATGTGTCGGGCATCAAGGCCGAGGATGCCGGTGTCTCGTTCATCGGCGGCGACGCGCCGATCTTCGTCTCGGGCAGCTGGTGGTACGGCCGCTTCACCAATGAGATCGACGGCTTCGACTGGGGCATCTTTCCGTTCCCGGACAGCGACCTCAGCCTCGGCTCGTCCGGCAACCTGTGGGTCGTGCCGGAGCAGGCCAAGAACAAGGACCTCGCCTACGAGTTCATCGACATCACGATGCGTCCCGAGATCCAGGCCCTGATCGGCAACAACGGCGGGCTCCCCGTCGCCGCCGACGTCGCCGACATCACCGACGAGAAGAGCCTCGAGCTGATCGAGGCTTTCAACGCGGTGAACGAGGTGGACGGTCTGTCGTTCTACCCGGACTGGCCCACGCCCACGTTCTACGACGTGCTGGTCGCCCAGCTGCAGGAACTCGTGAACGGCACGAAGACCGCCGCCGAGGTTCAGGAAGGTCTCGGCGCGGAGTACGACTCCTACGTCGACGACTTCCGTTGATCCCCGATTGATACCCGGGGGCGGTCCGTCGATGTGCGGACCGCCCCCTCCACCCCCTCCCAGGAGTCGGTCATGACCGCTGTTCCGTTCGTCCGCAGAGAGCGCACGAAGCTCCCGCCCGAAGAGCCGCTGATCCCGCAGCGCGGCCGCGGGTCCGCCGGGTACTGGCTGTACCTGCTGCCCGGCTTCGTCCTGCTCACCGTGATCGTGCTCATCCCGCTCGGGTGGAACGTGTACCTCAGCTTCACCGAGTGGCGGGGCATCAAACCTCCCGAGTTCATCGGTCTCGACAACTGGATCGAGCTGATGGGCGACGCCAAGTTCTGGGCGTCCTTCCGCAACAGCATCTGGATGATCCTGGCCATGGTCGTCGCGCCGACGATCGTGGGCCTCATCCTCGCCGCTCTGCTCTTCGACCTCATCGGACGCAAGTTCGGCGGCCGCCTCGCGAGCTTCCTGCGCGCGACCTACTACCTTCCCCAGATCCTCCCCGCCGCGATCGCGGGCATCGTGATCGGCTGGATCCTGCGCCCGCAAGACGGTGCCCTCAACACGATCCTCGAGAACATCGGGCTCGGATTCCTCGCGCAGAACTGGCTGGGAAGCCCCGACACCGCTCTCGGCAGCATCATGGTCGTCCTGGTCTGGATCCAGATCGGATACCCCGTGGTCGTCTTCATGGCGGCACTGCAGCGCGTCGACCCGGAGCTCTACGAGGCCGCCGAACTGGATGGCGCGAACTGGTTCCAGCGATTCCGCGCGATCACGGTGAGCATCATCCGTCCCGAGATCTACGTCGTCACGCTCACCTGCACGATCGCCGCGCTCAAGGTCTTCGGCCCGGTCTACGTCCTGACCCGCGGCGGACCGGGCGACGCCACGATCGTGCCCGCGTACTACGCGTACAGCGAGTTCTTCCAGGCGCAGCAGGTCGGCTACGGCGCGACGATCGCCACCGCCCTCACGATCGTGATCGCGATCGTCTCCATCGTCTTCATCCGCGCGCAGAACGCCGCGGAACGCAAGGAAAGGGCGGGTCTGTGATGGTCGCCACGATCGCCGTCGCCCCGACGGACAAGAAGAAGCCCCGTGCCACCGGGCGCGCGCGTGGATCGATGACGCGCCCCCGCGGCGTCGACTGGCTCATGCTCGCCTTCGCGGTGGTCACCGCGATCCTGATCATCGCGCCGTTCTACCTGATCCTCGTGAACTCGTTCAAGTCGCCGGCGGACTACTCCAACGGGGGACCGCTCGCGCTGCCCTCGAGCCTGTACTTCGACGGCATCGTCACCTTCTGGGAGCGCGTCAACTTCCCCGAGAAGGTCTGGAACTCGGTCTTCATCTCGGGGATGGTGGCGCTGCTCGCCGTGCTTATCTCGGTGCTGAACGCCTTCGCGATCGGCATCGGCCGCGTGCGCGGACGCTCGTGGATCGTGCTGCTGTTCCTGCTCGCGAACCTGCTGCCGCAGGAGGCCCTCCTCTACCCGCTGTACTACATGTTCAAAGAGGTCGGGCTCTACAACAACGTGTGGTCGGTGATCATCATCTTCACCGTCATCCAGGCGGCCTTCGGCACCTATCTGCTCTCGGCGGTGTACGGCACCTTCCCGAAAGAGGTGCTCGAGGCCGCCGCGATAGACGGGGCGAGCCGTTGGCAGATCCTCTGGCGCGTGATCTTCCCGATCAGCCGCCCGACGCTCTCGGTGCTCCTGATCTTCTTCTTCATCTGGACGTGGAACGAGTTCCTCATCCCGCTGACGTTCCTGGTCTCGAACGCCAACCAGACCGTGCCGGTGGCCATCAGCGTCCTGCAGGGCGATCGCCTCATGGATGTCACGACCACCAGTGCCTCGGCGCTGCTCGGCCTCATCCCCACCCTTCTCTTCTTCCTCATCTTCCAGCGCACGCTGACACGCGGTATCACGGCAGGAGCAGTCAAGTAATGAAGTTCACCGATGGGTTCTGGCAACTCCGACCCGGAGTCACGGCCCTGTACGCCCAAGAGGCATACGACATCTGGCAGGTCGCCGACACCGCCGACGGGCCGGGCCTGCGGGTCACGGCGCCGACGGCCGTCATCGCCAAACGCGGCGACGTGCTCAACCGGGCGACGCTGACGGTCACGCTCTCGTCGCCCCTCGAAGGCGTCGTACGCGTTCGGATCGCCCACCACGAGGGCGGCCGGCGCGAGCCCGGTTTCGAGCTTCCCGGTGCGGTGGCGGGCGGCGTCGGCGAAGCATCCGTCACCGAGACCGCCGGCACGCTCGTGACCGGTCCGCTCACCGCGCGGATCGCGCAGGGCGCGCCCTGGGCGCTCTCGTTCGAAGAGGGCGGTCGGCGCCTCACCGGCAGCGGCCACAAGGCCCAGGGATACATGCAGTTGACCTCCGACGCGCAGGTCGACTCCGGCATCGTCGGCAACGCCCGGGCCGCGCAGGCGCGACCCGCGGCGTCCGCGTTCGTGCACGAACAGCTCGACCTCGGCGTCGGCGAGCTCGTCTACGGTCTCGGCGAGCGATTCGGCCCGCTGGTCAAGAACGGCCAGAGCGTCGAGATCTGGAACGCCGACGGCGGAACCTCGAGCGAGCAGGCGTACAAGAACGTGCCGTTGTACCTTTCGAGCCGCGGCTACGGCGTGCTCGTCAACGACACGGGCCACGTGTCGTTCGAGATCGGTTCGGAGGCCGTCGAGCGCACGCAGTTCTCGGTCTCGGGCGAGGCGCTCGAGTACTTCGTGATCGCGGGGCCGACGCCCAAGGACGTGCTCGAGCGCTACACGGCGCTCACGGGCCGCCCGCCGGTCGTGCCGGCGTGGTCGTACGGCCTCTGGCTGTCGACGAGCTTCACGACGGAGTACGACGAGGCGACGGTGACGTCCTTCATCGACGAGATGGCGCGGCGCGAGCTGCCGATCTCGGTCTTCCACTTCGACTGCTTCTGGATGCGCGAGTTCAACTGGTGCGACTTCGAGTGGGATCCCCGGGTGTTCCCGGATCCCGACGGGATGCTCGACCGCTTGCACGAGCGCGACCTGCGTGTGTGCGTCTGGATCAACCCGTACATCGCGCAGCGCTCGCCGCTGTTCGCCGAAGCCGAGGCCGCGGGCTACCTCGTCCGCCGGGCAGACGGCTCGGTCTGGCAGTGGGACCTCTGGCAGGCGGGCATGGGGCTGGTCGACTTCACCAACCCCGACGCGACCGCGTGGTTCCAGGGCAAGCTGCGCGCGCTCGTCGACCAGGGTGTCGACTGCTTCAAGACCGACTTCGGCGAGCGCATCCCGCTCGACGTGGTCTGGCACGACGGCGCAGATCCTTCTCGCATGCACAACCTCTACACGCACCTCTACAACAAGGCCGTGCACGACGTGCTGGTCGACGCGCGCGGCGCCGGCGATGCCGTCCTGTTCGCGCGTTCGGCGACGGCCGGGGGGCAGACGATGCCCGTGCACTGGGGCGGCGACTCCACGTCGACCTTCCCGTCCATGGCCGAGACGCTCCGCGGTGGGCTCTCGCTGGCCCTCAGCGGCTTCGCGCACTGGAGTCACGACATCGGCGGATTCGAGGGAACCCCGGATGCGTCGGTGTTCAAGCGCTGGACGGCCTTCGGCCTGCTCGGCAGCCACAGCCGCTTCCACGGATCGCAGTCGTACCGGGTGCCGTGGATGTTCGACGACGAGGCCGTCGAGGTCACGCGCGTCTTCACGCGGCTGAAGATGCGTCTCATGCCGTATCTGTTCCAGGTCGGCATCGACGCGACGCGCACCGGCGCGCCGATCATGCGTCCGATGGTTCTGGAGTTCCCGGATGACCCGGGCGCCGCGTACCTCGACCGTCAGTACATGCTGGGCAGCGACATCCTGGTCGCGCCGGTGTTCACCGAGTCGGGTGAGGTCGAGTTCTACCTGCCCGCGGGAACCTGGACGCACCTGCTGACGGGCGAGAAGGTCGAGGGCGGGGGCTGGCGCCGCGAGCGGCACGACTTCCTGAGCCTGCCGATCTACGTCCGGCCGGGCGCTGTGCTGCCGTGGGGTGCGCGCGAGGACCGACCCGACTACGACTATCTCGACGGTCTGACGCTGCGCGTCTTCCCGGGTGGGAGCGGTACCATCGAGGTTTCGGTGACAACCCCGGATGGCCGTTCAGCGTCGTTCCCGGTCGATCGTGCTGAGGTGACGGAGTGAACATGGGGCAGCAGGGCAACGCCGACTTCCGGGATGCGGGGCTCGTCTTCCCCGACGGCTTCACGTTCGGGTCGGCGACCGCGTCGTACCAGGTCGAGGGTGCTTTCGACGAAGACGGACGCGGGCCGTCGATCTGGGACACCTTCAGCAAGACGCCGGGCAAGGTCTGGAACGGCGACACGGGTGATGTCGCGTGCGACCACTACCACCGCTTCGCGTCCGACCTCGATCTGATGAAGGACCTCGGCCTCGGGGCCTATCGGTTCTCGATCGCCTGGCCGCGCATCCAGCCCACCGGCACGGGCGCGCCCAACCAGGCGGGGATCGACTTCTACTCGCGCCTGGTCGACGGACTGCTCGAGCGGGGCATCCGTCCCGTCGCGACGCTCTACCACTGGGACCTCCCGCAGCCGCTCGAGGACGCGGGCGGCTGGGCCGTGCGTGAGACGACGGATGCCTTCGAGAAGTACGCCGAGATCATGGGCGCGGCGCTCGGCGACCGGGTGCAGACGTGGACGACGCTCAACGAGCCGTGGTGCTCGGCCTACCTCGGCTACGGCCAGGGCGGCCATGCCCCCGGACGCCACGAGCCCGACGCGGCCCTCGCGGCCGTGCACCACCTCAACCTCGCGCACGGCCGGGCGATCCAGGCCCTCCGGGCGACCTCGACGGGTGATCCCGAGTACTCGGTGACGCTCAACTTCCACGTCCTGCGCGGACAGGGAGACGGTGCCGCGCACGCGATGCGCCGCATCGACGCGCTCGCGAACCGCGCCTTCACCGGACCCATGCTGCGCGGGGAATATCCTGCCGATCTGCTGGAGGACACGGCATCCGTCACCGACTGGTCGTTCGTGCGGGACGGCGATCTCGCGGCGATCCATCAGCCGATCGACGTGCTGGGGGTCAACTACTACTCCACCGCCACGGTCCGGCTGTGGGATGGCGTCTCGCCCAAGCAGCAGAACGACGGGCACAAGGGCGCCGAGGGCGGCACGGCGTGGCCGGGCAGCAGCGAGATCGTCGAGTTCGTCGAGCAGCCCGGGCCGTACACCGCCATGGGCTGGAACATCGCGCCCGAGGGGCTCGAAGAACTCCTGCTGTCGTTGCGCGAGCAGTTCCCCGATCAGCCGCTCATGGTCACCGAGAACGGGGCCGCCTTCGAGGATGTCGTCGCCGAGGACGGTTCGGTGCCCGATCCGGAGCGCCTGGACTACCTGCGGCGCCACTTCACGGCGGCGCATCGTGCCATGGAGGCAGGCGTCGACCTGCGCGGGTACTTCGTGTGGTCGCTGCTCGACAACTTCGAGTGGGGGTACGGCTACGCCAAGCGCTTCGGGATCGTCCGCGTCGGCTTCGACTCGCTCGAGCGCACGGTCAAGGACAGCGGGCTCTGGTACCGGGAGCTCGCCCGCACGGGTGTGCTTCCCGCCTGAACGGATGACGACACTCAGCGTGCGCCCAGCCTCGCCCGGTCGAGGCGGGCGTACGCTGTGCCGGTGACTTCGTTGACCTTCACCCACGAACCGGATGCCTCGCGGTACACCCTGCACGCCGGTTCCGACCTCGTGAGCGCCCTCGACTATCGCGACGACGGCCGTACCGTCGCGCTGACCCGGGCGTACACGGTGCCCTCGTTCCGCGGACACGGATACGCCGGCGAGATCGTCGACCGTGCCGTCGCAGCGCTCGAGCAAGCCGGCGACCGAAAAGTGCTGCCGGTGTGCTGGTACGTCGCCGAGTGGTTCGAGGCTCACCCCGAGCGCGCGGGCATCCTCGCCGAGCGCAGCCGCGCGTAGCAGGCAGCGGGACCTCGCCGCCCCTATGCTGGCCGGGTGGATACGGAGCAGGTCTTCATCGGTGTCGCGGTCGTCTTCGAGGCGGTCGGCGCGCTCGCGATGATCATCGGCGCGGTCATCGCGATCGTGCTCGGAATTCGCGCCCTCAGCCGCGGTGCCGGGGGGAGCGCGGCCTTCACGACTTTGCGCACGACCTTCGGCGGCGCCATCCTCCTCGGCCTCGAGGTGCTCGTCGCCGCGGATCTGCTTCGCACGATCACGTCGAAGCCGTCGCTCGAGGATGCCGTGATCCTGGGGATCATCGTGCTGATCCGGACCATCCTGTCGATCTCGATCCAGATCGAGATCGAGGGTGTGCTGCCGTGGCGTCGTGCGCTGCTGACCAGCGGCGCGAACGTCGTGGCGGGCGAAGTCGCCCGGGACCGCCGCGCCGCCGCGGGCCGCACGAGGACCTAGTCGCGCGGCCCGGGCCCGTCAAGCCCCTTGGTCTCGCTCCGCTCTCGGGTGATGGTTGTCTCAGACATCCGAATCCAGCATGAGGAGACCCGATGACTTCGTCACGCGACGACCTTCCCGAAGGCGTCATCAACGCCGATCCGACGGGCGGCTGGCAGAGCGGCGAGACCGAGGAGCGCGTCTCGGACGAACTCGTCGCGCCCGACGCCCCGATCGAGGGTGCTGAGGCCGGGCAAGCCGCCGACCCCGATCTGAGCGACGACGCCGACAGCGATGGGAGCGACGCATGACCCCGGGTGACCCGGCGCCGGACAAGGCCATGCCGGACCGGGACGCGGCGCACGATTCGCCGATCGTCCGCACGGGGGATATCGTCCAGAACGCGCCCGCCATGGACATGAACGACACGACGACGTCCGAGAGGGTGGACGGCATCGTCGCCCAGACCCGCGCCGATCACGCGGCCGATGGACAGGAACGCATCATCGAGGTCCTGAAGCAGCGCCTCGATCAGGCGGGCATCGAGCTCACGGACGACGAGGTGGCGGAGCTCGCACGGGGCTGACTCTCGGCGAACCGCGGCCCGGGCTCCGGGCCGATGTCGGTGGACCCGCATAGCGTGTGAGCATGCGCATCCTGCACACCTCCGACTGGCACATCGGGCGCTCGTTCCACGGGCACTCGACCGTCGCCGCGCTCGCGGTCGTGCTGGACGAAATGGTGGCGCAGGTCGCCGAGCACGACGTCGATCTGGTGGTCCTGGCCGGCGATGTCTTCGACTCGGCAACGCCCGCCGCCGGATGCTATCCGCTGCTGACCGACACGCTCGCCGCGATGCGTGCGGCGGGGGCCGAGGTCGTCGTCACGAGCGGCAATCACGACAGCGCAGCGCGACTCGGTTTTCAGGCGCCCTTCGCCGCGGCAGCGGGCATCCACATCCTCACCCGTCCCGAGCGAGTGGGTGTCCCGGTCACCCTTCACGATGAGCACGGTCCCGTTCACGTCTACGGCATCCCTTTCCTCGAGCCCTCCCTCGTGCGGCACGTATGGCCGGAGGTGACTCTTCGCACGCAAGAGCAGACGCTGGCCCACGCCATGACACTCGTCAACGACGATCGGGCCGAGCGCGGCGGACGCTCGATCGCGATCGCCCACTGCTTCGCGGCGAACGTCGAGGCGACGCCGGGCGTCGAGCGCGAGATTCGCCAGGGAACCCTCGATGTCGTACCGCTGTCGACCTTCGACGGCCCCGACTACGTCGCCCTCGGGCACATCCATGGGCGTAACGAGCTCTCGCCCCGCGTCCGGTATGCGGGGGCCCCGTTGCACTATTCGTTCGGTGAGCAGCACAAGCCTCGCGGTTCGTGGCTGATCGACCTGGATGCCTCGGGCCTCGCCTCGACCGAATGGTTGCCGCTCGCGGTGCCGCGGCGCCTCGTCACGATCTCGGCAACGCTCGAGGAGCTCCTGACCGATGTCCGCTTCGACGGCGAGACCGAGGCGTGGGTGTGCGCGCAGTACACGGATTCGACCCCGCAGCGGGATCCGATGCGGCGCCTGCTCGCCCGCTTCCCGCACTGCGCGACCGTGCAGCACGTGCCGACCCTCGTGCAGCAGATGGCCGAGAAGTCGTATGCGGCTCGGGTTCGCGAGGCGCGTGATGACCACGAGCTGATCTCGACGTTCCTCGCCCACGTGCGACAGGGGCAGGCCGCCGATGAGGCCGAGGCCGAAATCCTCGCCGACGTCATCGTCGAATGCGCCGACACCGACAGCACAGCAACGCGGCGCACGACGGACGGCGTGCTCGCGTGAGGATGCATCGCCTCGAGGTCGAGGGCTTCGGGCCGTTCCTGCGTCCCCAGGTCGTCGACTTCGACGCGTTCGCCGAGGATGGCATCTTCGTCATCTCGGGCCGGACGGGCGCGGGCAAGTCCAGCATCCTCGACGCGATCTGCTTCGCGCTGTACGGGTCGGTTCCCCGCTATGACGCGGGCGAGAAGCGCCTGCGCAGCGATCACAGCGGACCGGACGACCCGACGCTCGTCGCGCTGGAGTTCAGCGCGGGCGGCGAGCGGTGGCGTGTCGAGCGCTCACCCGAATACGAGCGCGCCAAGCGCAACGGCGCCGGGACGACCACGGCGCCGCCCCAGGCGCGGCTCTTCGTCTGGGCGGGCGAAGGCTGGGAGGGCCGCGCGGCGCGACCACGCGACGTCGGCGAGGCGCTGCACGAGATCCTTCCGCTCACGCAGGAGCAGTTCCTGCAGGTCATCCTGCTCGCGCAGAACCGGTTCGCGCGCTTCCTGCTCGCGAGTCACAGCGAGCGCCAGGCGCTCCTGCGGACACTCTTCGGAACACGCCGATTCGAGGAGTACGAGCAGGCTCTCGAGAGACGGCGCAAGGATTCCGAGGCGCGCGTCGCCCGCGATGGCGACACACTGGCGCATCACCTCGACGAGGCCGAGCGCTTGATCGCGGATCGGGCGCTCACGGGCGACGACGCGGATATGGAGGGCCCGGCCGATGCCGCGTCGCGGATCGAACGGGTTCGGCAGGCGTCACAGCGCGCGGCGTACCGGGCCGAGACGGCCGCGCTCGCGCAGGAGGCGGCCCGCGTGGCGAGGGACGCCGCCGAAGTCGCACTCGCCGACGTGCTCGCCCGCCGCGATCAGCAGGAGAGGCGTGATCGCGCGCGTCGGACCGTCGCGAACCTCGAGTCGGATGCCTCCCGCATCGTCGCCGTCCGTGCGGAACGTGACGCCGCGAACCGCGCAGAGCGGGCACGCGAGGGCATCCGCGGGCTGGACACGGCGCGCGCCGATACAGAACGCGCGGAGTCGGATCGACGCAGGGCCCTCACATCTTGGATCGCGCTCAGAGATCGCGCCGCCGCCGAAGACGCGGCCGCAGCCGGCGCCGCGAGCGAGCGCATGCCGACCACGTCTCAGCTCGCCGATCGCATCGACGAGCTGAAGCACGCGGTCGGCGGATGGACGCTCCTGCTCGCACGCGAAGAGAGCATCGCCGAGCGTCGCGCGGAGTATGCGCGGAGTCGGGCCGACCTCGCGGAGCTGACCGCTGCCGTCGAGACGAGCCGTGCGGAGCGCGGGGTCGCGATCACGCGTCGCGACGAGCTCGATGCGCGATTGATGGAACTCGCTCCGACCCTCGGCGGACGCGCTGCGGCCGAAGCTCTCCTCACGGACCTGGACGACCGCATCGCCGCGGCCGCGGAGGCCGAGCGCCTGGTGGAGGAAGCCGCCGCGGCCGAGCTGGCGGCGTTGCACGCCGACCGGGCCCTGGCCGAGGCATCCGCCGCCCTGGTGGACATGCGCGAACGGCGACTCCGTGGTCACGCGGGTGAACTCGCCGCTCAACTCGTTCCCGGTGAACCGTGCGCGGTGTGCGGGGGGACCGAGCACCCGGCGCCCGCACCGCGGGGCGAAGACCCGGTGAGCGCCGACGACATCGATGCGGCCGAAGCCCGGGTCGCGCTCGCCGTGGTGCAACAGCGCGACGCATCCGAGGCGCTGGCGCGTGTCCGCCAGGACGCGGCGGGCGCGCGTGGGCGTGCGGGCGAGCGATCGGGTGCTCAGCTCGCCGAGGACCGCACCGCGGCTGCGCGGGCTCTGGCGGTCATCGCGGATGCCGAACGCGAATCGACGATGCTGCGCGCGGAACGAGAGGACTGTGCGTCGACCCTCGCGGCGCTCGAGTCCGCGCTCGATGCCGCTGCGCCCCGCATCGAGACTCTCGACCGGTCTCTCATCGTCCTCGACGCGGGCATCGCGGCGGATGATGAGGCTCTGACGGAGGCGCGGGGCGAGTTCCCCACCGTTGCCGAGAGAATCGCCGATGCCGAGCGGATCGCCGACGCGGCAGAGCGGCTGCGGGATGCGATCGCGGTGGCGGAGCGCTGCGTACGGGCAGAAGAGACCGCGCGGGCGCGGGCCGAGGCGGACCTCGCGGAGGCCGGCTTCGAGACGGCGGATGCCGCGGTCGAGGCGCTCCGGGATGCCGCCGCACGAGCCGCGCTCGACGAGACGATCCGCGAGCACGAGACCGCGCTGGGGGCGGCGAAGGCCGTGCTCCTGGATCTCGAGCTGTTGGTGCTGCCCGACGAGCCGATCGATACGCGATCGGCCGAAACGGTGCGCCAGGATGTCCGCGACGCCTGGACCGCCGCCGTCCAGCAGACCCTCGCTGCCGATCAGACGCGCGAACGGCTCGAGGCGCTCGCACAGCAGGCGGAGCTGGCGCAATCAGGAATCGCCGCGGCCTTCGCCGAACACGAGATCATCGAACGTCTCGCCGCCACGGTCGCGGGCAAGGCCCCCAATACTCATCGGATGAAGCTCGAGACCTTCGTCCTCGCCGCCGAGCTCGAAGAGATCGTGCAGGCCGCCAACCTGCGCCTGGACGAGATGTCCGACGGCCGGTACCGTCTGCTGCACACCGACTCCCTGGCCGCCCGAGGTGCCGCCTCGGGCCTCGGGCTCGAGGTGCTGGATGCCTACACGGGACGACCGCGCCCGGCGCAGTCGCTATCGGGAGGCGAGACCTTCCTGGCCTCCCTCGCGCTCGCGCTGGGCCTGGCCGAGGTCGTCACCGGCCGCGCCGGAGGCATCGCGCTCGACACGCTGTTCATCGACGAGGGCTTCGGCTCACTCGACGCCGAGACCCTCGACACGGCCATGCGCACGCTCGACGAGCTGCGCCAGGGTGGGCGAACGGTCGGGGTCATCAGCCACGTCGAGGCGATGAAGGATCAGATCCCCGCGCAGTTGCTCGTCGCGGTGGCGGAGGACGGATCGAGCGAGGTCGCCGCGCACGCCCTCCTGCCGGTCTCGCTGACCGGCCGCGGGCGCTGAGCTCAGGTCGCGGGCGTCCAGGTCGAGACCCGGTCGAGCTCCGCGATCTCGGCGGCGGTCAGGTCCAGCGTGCCCGCCGCGAGCAGGTCCGCGACCTGGTCGACGCGCGAAGCGCTCGCGATCGGTGCGGCGACGGTCGGCTGGACGCGCAGCCAGGCCAGCGCGGTCGCGGCGATCGAGGCGCCGTGCGCCCGGCCGATGGACTCGAGCGTGTCGATGATCGCGAGTCCCTGGGGTGTGGCGTACTTCACGGCGCCCTTCGCGCGCGGTGAGGTGTCCGCGGCATCGGGGACGTCTGCCGAACGGTACTTGCCGGTCAGGAATCCGCTCGCGAGGGAGTAGTAGGGCACGAGGCCCAGACCGAACTCTTCGGCGACGGGGACGATGGTCTCTTCGACCGCGTTGCGGTGCACGAGGTTGTAGTGCGGCTGCACCGCGACCGGCTGAGCGCTACCCGCGGCGGTCGCGTAGCCGATCCACTCGCGGATCCGCTCGGCGCTGTAGTTCGACACGGCGGTGTAGCGCACGAGGCCGTCCGTGACCAGGTCGCCGAACGCCGCGACGGTCTCTTCGAGCGGCACCGTCTCGTCGTCGTAGTGGGCGTAGTACAGGTCGATGGTGTCGACGCCGAGTCGCTTGAGCGAGGCCTCGGCGGCGGCGCGGATGTTCTGCGCGGACAGGCCGCGGAAGTCGGGGTGCTGGCTGACCTTCGTCGCGACGACGACGTTCTTCGGCTGCCGAGCCGCGAGCCATTCGCCGATGATCCGCTCGCTGTCGCCACCCGTATTGCCCGGAACCCAGGCGCTGTAGGAATCAGCGGTGTCGATGAAGTCGCCGCCGCCGGCGTGGAAAGCGTCGAGGATTCGGAACGACTCGTCGCGATTCGCGGTCCACCCGAACACGTTGGCACCCAGGCAGAGGGGGAAGATATCGAGGTCGCTGGGGCCGATGCGGGTCAATGCTGCTCCTTGTTCCGAGATCTGGGTGCGACGAGGGCACCGTGGATCAGCCTAGGCTTGAACCATGAAGAGCGGCACCCTGTGGACAGTCATCGGCGTCATCGTCGCCATCATCATCGCGTGGGTGCTCGTGAACGTCCTGTTCTCGGTGCTCGCCTTCGTCTTCAAACTCTTGGCGGTCGCGGTCGTCGCGCTGATCGTGTTCGTGATCCTGCGGATGCTGTTCGCCCGGTCCTCGGACGACTGAACCGCTGGCTCTAGGCATCCCGCCGCTCGCCTATGTAAACTGGCCGCGTGCTGTCCTGTCTTTGTTGCCGCTGAGTGCCTCGCACTCCCCTCAACGACCCCTGACATCACCCGCGACAGCGTCGCGGCCCGCAGCTTGGACACATCCCGTGCGATACGCGCAGAGCGTCACAGATCTGATCGGCAACACCCCCCTCGTCCGCCTGAACAACGTCACCGATGGCATCGCCGCGACGGTGCTCGCGAAGGTCGAATACTTCAACCCCGGCGGGTCATCCAAAGACCGCATCGCGGCGAACATCCTCGACGCCGCCGAGCGTGACGGCCTGATCGGCCCGGGCGGCACCATCGTCGAACCGACGAGCGGCAATACGGGCGTCGGCCTCGCGCTCGTCGCCCAGCAACGCGGCTACCGCATGATCTTCGTCGTACCCGACAAGTTCGCGGGCCCCAAGGTCGCCGTCCTCGAGGCCTACGGTGCCGAGGTCGTCGTAACCGACACCAGCGTGCCTCCCGATGACCCCCGCTCGTACTACAGCGTCTCCGACCGCCTCGCTCGCGAGATCCCGGGCGCGTTCAAGCCCAACCAGTTCGCGAACCAGAACGGCCCGCGCGCGCACTACGAGACGACGGGTCCCGAGATCTGGAGCGCGACCGAAGGACGCGTCACGCACTTCGTCGCGGGGGTCGGCACGGGAGGCACGATCACCGGAACCGGTCGCTACCTGCGCGAGGTCTCGGGCGGCCGAACCCGGATCGTCGGCGTCGATCCGGTCGGCTCGATCTACTCCAGCTCGGACGTCCACGGTTACAAGGTCGAGGGCGTGGGCGAGGACTTCTGGCCCGAAACCTTCGACCCGTCCGTCGTGCACGAATGGCAGCGCGTGACGGATGCAGAGTCGTTCGGCATGACACGTCGTCTGGCCCGCGAAGAGGGCCTGCTCGTCGGCGGATCGAGCGGGATGGCGGTCGTCGGCGCACTCCGTGCCGCTCGAGAGCTCGGTGCCGAGGACGTCGTCGTCGTGCTGCTCCCCGACCATGGGCGGGGCTACCTCGGCAAGATCTTCGACGACGACTGGATGACCGACAACGGGTTCTCGGTCGATCACGCTGTCGAGCGGCCCGCAACATCCGCACCGAACGCCGATGGAGGCATCCGATGAACGAATCCGAGTTCGGGGGCTTCGAGAGCCTCGCCATCCACGCCGGTCAGGCGTTCGACCCGACGACGGGCGCGGTCATCCCGCCGGTGCACTTCTCGACCACCTATGCGCAGGACGGCATCGGCGGCCTCCGTGGAGGCTACGAGTACGGCCGCAGCGGCAACCCGACCCGCACGGCTCTCGAGACCCAGCTCGCGGCGATCGAGGGTGGTCGCCACGGTCTGTCGTTCGCTTCGGGGCTCGCCGCCGAGGACGCCCTGCTGCGGTCGGTTCTCAAGCCCGGCGACGAGGTGCTGCTCGGCAACGACGTCTACGGCGGCACCTACCGCCTGATCTCGCGGGTCCTCGGGCCGTGGGGAGTCGGCGTGAGGGTCGTCGACATGAGCGACCTCGACCAGGTCGCCGCCGCCCTCGAGGAGCGCCCCGCCCAGATGGTGTGGGTCGAGACTCCGAGCAACCCGCTGCTGCGCATCACCGATATCGCGGGACTCGCCCGCCTCGGGCACGCGGCCGGCGCCGTCGTCGTGGTCGACAACACGTTCGCCTCGCCCGCCCTGCAGCGCCCGCTGTCCCTCGGCGCGGACGTCGTCGTGCACTCGACGACCAAGTACCTCGGCGGGCACTCCGATGTGGTCGGTGGCGCTCTCGTCATGAACGACGACGCCCTCGCCGAGCAGGCCCGCTTCCTGCAGTTCGCGGCGGGCGCGGTGTCCGGTCCGCTCGACGCGTGGCTCACGACCCGCGGCATCAAGACACTCGGCGTGCGGATGCAGCGGCACAGCGAGAACGGTGACGCCGTCGCCCGGTTCCTCGACGCCCACCACGGCGTTGCTCATGTCTACTATCCGGGGCTCGAATCCCACCCCGGTCACGAGCTCGCCGCGCGCCAGATGTCGGCGTTCGGCGGCATCGTCTCGCTCGCCCTGCCGGATGCTGCCAGCGCCCGCCGCTTCGCCGAATCCACGCACCTGTTCCAACTCGCCGAGTCGCTCGGCGGGGTCGAGTCGCTGCTCAACTATCCCGATGCGATGACCCACGCATCCGTCCGCGGAACCGAACTCGCGGTTCCCGAGGAGGTGGTGCGCCTCTCGGTCGGCATCGAGAGCCGCGACGACCTGCTGGCGGACCTCGAGCAGGCCCTCGCCGCGGTATAGACACGGCGGGCGCGAGGCCGCGAAGGCGCGGAATTGAGAATTGCCAGGCAATGAGGATAGGTTGTCTATCAATCTAGCGTCGAGGTGGGTCTCGTGAGGTCGTCCGATGGTTGTTGCTGAAGCTCGCGTGGCGCCTGCTGCGATCGCCGACCAGCTACGAAGACGAATCGTGGCGCAGGTGCTGCCGCCCGGATCGACCGTGACCGAGGCGTACGTCGCTGCTGACTTCGGTGTCGCGCGCCCCACCGCTCGCTCGGCGATCGATCGTCTGGTGGCCGACGGGTTGCTTCGGCGCGAAGCTCATCACGCAGCCCGCGTGCCGGACTTGGGTCGGGATGAGGTGATCGACCTGTACGACGCGCGGGGAGTGATCGAGAGCGCGGCCGTGAGTCGGTTGGCGGCCGTCGGGAGCGTTCCGGAATCGGCGCTGGCGGCGCACCGCGAGTTCGCACGAGAGCCAGACTTCGCCCGCGCCGACATCGCCTTCCATCGCGCGCTGGTCACCGGCGCGCCCGGTGTTCGCCTCGCCCGCATGCATGGGGTCCTCATGGGCGAGGTGGAGTTGTGCATCGGTCGCGTGCAAGCAGCAGAGCTGATGTCGGCAGCGCACGTGGCCGCACAGCATCAAGCCATCATCGACGCTGTTCTCGCGGGCGACAGTGCTGGTGCGGCGCGCGAGATGCGGCAGCACATCACCACTTCGCGCGACGTCCTTCTCGCCCATCTCTCAGCCGAATAGGGGACTTCATGCCCAAGCGCCAACTGCCGGACGTGCGAGCGCTCAGCCAACTGATGCGGTTCGAGCGACCGGATCTCAACGGTCGGCGTCGACGTCTCGCCGCGGCTCTGACGATCGGTGATCTTCGATCGATCGCGCAGCGACGCACGCCGAAAGCGGCGTTCGACTACACCGACGGATCGGCCGAAGACGAGCTCTCGCTGGCTCGTGCAAGGCAGGCGTTCTCGGATGTCGAGTTCCACCCGTCGATCCTTCGTGATGTCTCGACGGTCGACACCCGGACGCAGATCCTGGGCGGGACATCGAGCTTGCCCTTCGGGATCGCTCCGACCGGCTTCACCCGCCTGATGCAGACCGAGGGAGAGATTGCCGGAGCGGCGGCGGCGGGCGCAGCGGGGATCCCGTTCACATTGTCGACGCTGGGGACGTCGACGATCGAGGACGTCAGGGCGGCAAACCCGTCCGGGCGCAACTGGTTCCAGCTCTACGTGATGCGCCAGCGTGAGATTTCGTTCGGTCTCGTCGAGCGCGCCGCGGAAGCCGGTTTCGACACCCTGATGTTCACGGTGGACACGCCCATAGCCGGTGCGCGTTTGCGCGATAAGCGCAACGGATTCTCCATTCCACCGCGGTTGACCCTCGGCACGATCGTGAACGCCCTTCCACGACCGTGGTGGTGGTTCGACTTCTTGACGACTCCGCCGCTGGAGTTTGCCTCTCTTTCCTCGACCGGCGGCACCGTGGGGGACCTGCTGGATGCGGCGATGGACCCTTCGGTCGTCTTCGACGATCTGGCGACGATCCGGAAGCTGTGGCGCGGAAGACTGGTCGTCAAGGGAGTGCAGAACGTCGAAGACGCCAAACGCCTCGCAGACCTGGGCGTGGACGGGATACTGCTCTCCAACCACGGTGGCCGCCAACTGGATCGGGCGCCCGTGCCGTTCCACCTGCTACCGAAAGTGGTTCGCGAGGTGGGGCGAGACACCGAGGTCATGGTCGACACGGGCATCATGAGCGGTGCGGACATCGTCGCATGTCTCGCCCTGGGCGCGAAGTTCACCCTGGTGGGTCGTGCCTACCTCTACGGGTTGATGGCGGGAGGGCGACAGGGTGTCGATCGGGCCATCGAGATTCTGTCTTCCCAGATCGTCAGGACGATGAAGCTGCTCGAGGTCACATCCATCGCGGAACTGGGTCCGAACCACGTCACACAGCTGCAGCGGTTGACGCCGATCGTCCCCTGATGCTCGCCCGCGCACGCGGCCTCCTGCCGAGCTCAGTCGGCGGTGCTCGCGAAGCCCGTAGATTCGCGCTCGATGATGCGGAAGCGGGGCATGAGGGTGCGCGGCGGCACCCGCTGGCCCTTCTCCGCGATGCGCTCGATCAACAGGTCGACGGCGAGCATCGCGATCGTGTCTCGCCCCGAATCGACGCTCGAGAGTGACGGCACGGAAAATCGCGTCTCGTCGATGTTGTCGAAGCCGATGACGGCGACATCTGCCGGAACGTCGACTCCGGCCTCGCCGAGGGCGCGCAGTGCGCCGAGGCCCAGCGTGTCGTTCAGCGCGAACAGGGCATCGAAGGGGATTCCCTCATCGAGCAGTCGCCTCGTCGCTTCCGCGCCGGCCGCGCGATTCCAAGAGGGGGTCGTCCGGATGAGCTCCGGGACGACCTCAAGGCCGGCCGCGGTCAGCGCCTGCCGGTAGCCCGTGACACGCAGACTCGCGGAACTCGTGCTGTCCCGCGTGTCCTCGAATGTCGCCTCTTCCGCGCCGATCACCGCGATGCGGCGCCGACCGGCATGCAGCAAGTGCTCGACGGCGGCTCGAGCTGATGCCGTGTTGTGCATCGTGACGTGGTCGGTCGGGCCGCCGAAGATGCGCTCGCCGAGGAGAACCAGCGGGAAGTCGACATCGAGCGCTGTCGCGTCGTCCTGTCCGAGTCCGACAGGGCTGAGCAGGAGTCCGTCCATGAACTTGCGGCGCCCGCCGGACACCGCGAGCAGCTCGGCATCGCGATCGCCGTTCGTCTGTTCGACCATGACACCGAGGCCGTGTTCCTCGGCGGCGCGGATGATCGAGTCCGCGAGCTCGGCGAAGTAGTTCTCACGCAGGGCGGGCACCGCGAGCCCGATGACGCCGGTTCGGCCCGAACGCAACCCGCGGGCGGAGAGATTGGGACGATAGCCGAGCAGGGCGATCGCCTCGAGAACCCGTTGCTTCGTCGCCGCGCGGACGTGCGGGTAGTCGTTGACCACGTTCGACACCGTCTTGATCGAGACCTGAGCGACCTCGGCCACATCGCGCAACGTGGGGCCCATCGCTGCTCCTGTCGCCGAATCGATCTCCGAAACTCTATCCACCCGCCTGTTGACAGGGGCATTCGGCCTCGCGGTATTCTCTCCACCACGGATATACAACGTTGTAAATAGGAAGAGGACCATGATCCGCGCACGCGTCACGATCGATCCCCACTTCATCGTCGGACCGGTGAACCGCCGTCTGTTCGGTTCGTTCGTCGAGCACCTGGGTCGCTGCGTCTATGACGGGATCTACGAACCCGGTCACGAGACGGCGGACGAGAACGGATTCCGGGGCGACGTCGTGGAGCTCGTGCGTGAGCTGGGAGTTTCGGCGATCCGCTACCCGGGCGGCAACTTCGTCTCGGGCTACCGGTGGGAAGACGGGGTCGGGCCGCGCGATGAACGGCCGCGACGTCTCGAACTGGCGTGGCACTCGACCGAGACGAACCAGATCGGCCTGGACGAGTTCGCGACCTGGCTCGAGCTCGTGGACGCCGAGCTGATGTACGCCGTGAACCTCGGCACCCGCGGTGTGCTCGAGGCGCTCGACGTGCTCGAGTACGCCAACATCCCGGCCGGTACGGCGCTGTCCGACATGCGCGTCGCGAATGGACACGCAGAACCCCACGACGTGCGGATGTGGTGCCTCGGCAACGAGATGGACGGCCCGTGGCAGCTCGGCCACAGCACGGCGTACGAGTACGGTCAGCTCGCGGCGCAGACCGCGAGCGCCATGCGTCAGATCGACCCCGACCTCGAACTGGTCGTGTGCGGCAGTTCGGGTGCTCAGATGCCGACGTTCGGCGAGTGGGAACGGGTCGTGCTCGAGGCGACGTACGACAACGTCGACTACATCTCGTGCCACGCGTACTACGAGCCCCAGGGCGACGATTACGGTAGCTTCCTCGCCTCCGCGGTCAATATGGATCGCTTCATCGAAGAGGTCGCGGCGACGGCCGACCACGTCAAGGCGCTCAAGCGCAGCGACAAGACGATGTACATCTCGTTCGACGAGTGGAACGTCTGGTACATGACCCGCTACAACGAGGTCGACAAGATCACGGACATCGCCGACTGGCCTGTCGCGCCGCGACTGCTCGAGGACTCGTACTCGGTGATGGATGCGGTGGTCTTCGGCAGCCTGCTGATCTCGCTCATCCGCCACGCCGACCGGGTGACGGCCGCGAGCCTCGCGCAGCTCGTGAACGTCATCGCCCCGATCATGACCGAGCCGGGCGGTCCCTCCTGGCGGCAGACGACGTTCTTCCCCTTCTCGATCACGTCGCGCCTGGCACGCGGGGTCGCGCTCGAGTTGACGCTCGAATCACCGACCTACGACACCAAGCAGTACGGTGCCGCGCCGCTCGTCGATGCCGTGGCCACGCACGATCCCGAAACGGGTGACATCGCCGTGTTCGTCGTGAACCGCAGCATGACGGAGGAGGCCGCGTTCGACATCGACACCCGCGTGCTGGGCGATGTCGAGATCGTCTCGGCGATCTCGGTGCACGACGACGACATCCATGCCGCGAACACGCTCGCGGACAGGGAGCGGGTCGCACCGCGCGAGAACACCTCGGTCCGGCTCGGTGACGCGAGCGTCGACATCACCCTGCCGCCGGTTTCGTGGACGGCCATCTCGCTCCGGGCGCGGGTCTGATCGGGCCACGTCCTGATCAGCTGTCGTCCGGATCAGACCACGTACTGATCGGAGACGTCGAGCGCGTCGTCGATGATGTCGAGGCCACGCATGAGATCGGCCTCCGAGATCACCAGCGGCGGCGCGACGTGCATGCGGTTGACGTGCGTGAACGGCCAGAGCCCCGCGCTCTTGCACGCGGCCGCGAGGGCACCCATGGGTGCCGCATCCGTCCCGCCGGCGTCGTACGGAACGAGCGGTTCGCGGGTGTGCGGATTCTTGACGAGCTCGATGGCCCAGAACAGTCCGAGACCCCGGACCTCGCCCACGGATGCGTGCCGCTCGGCCATCGCGCGCAGCCGGGGCTCGACGACGCGTTCGCCGAGGTCGCGCACGCGCTCGAGGATGCCGTCCCGCTCGAAGACCTCGAACGTCGCCACCCCCGCGGCGCAGGCCAGCGGATGCCCCGAATACGTCAGCCCGCCGGGGAACGCGACGGTGTCGAAGTGCTTCGCGATCCGGTCCGAGATCACGACACCGCCGAGCGGGACGTAGCCCGAATTGATCCCCTTGGCGAAGGTGATCAGGTCGGGCACGACATCGAAGGCCTGGAACGCGAACCATTCCCCGACGCGGCCGAAGCCGACCATGACCTCGTCGGCGATCAGCACGATGCCGTACCTGTCGCACAGGGCGCGCACCCCGGGCAGGTAGCCCGGGGGAGGCACGAGCACCCCGTTGGTGCCGACGATCGTCTCGAGGATGATCGCGCCGATCGTCGAGGCCCCCTCGAGCACGATGACCTGCTCGAGGTGCTCGAGCGCGCGCTGCGATTCCTCCTCGGTAGACGTGGCGTGGAAGGCCGACCGGTAGGCGTAGGGGCCGAAGAAGTGCGCCACCGACCCGTCGGCGGGTTCGTTCGCCCAGCGGCGCGGGTCGCCCGTCAGCGTGATCGCGGTCGAGGTGTTGCCGTGGTAGCTGCGGTACATCGACAGCACCTTGCGTTTGCCGGTGACGAGGCGCGCCATCCGCACGGCGTTCTCGTTCGCGTCGGCGCCGCCGTTGGTGAAGAACACCTTGTTCATGCCGTCGGGCGCGACCTCGGCGATCCGTCGCGCGAGCTCACCGCGCACGTCGTTCGACATGGACGGCTGGATGGTCGCCAGGCGCCCCGCCTGCCGCTGGATCGCCGCGACGAGATCGGGATGCTGGTGCCCGAGGTTCAGGTTGACGAGCTGCGAGGAGAAGTCGAGGTAGCTGTTGCCCGCATAGTCCCAGAAGGTCGCCCCGGAACCGCCCGCGACGGGGACCGGATCGATGAGGGCCTGGGCGCTCCACGAGTGGAAGACGTGGGCGCGGTCGTCGCCGCGGACGCGCGCGTCGGCGTCGGGGTCGGGGGTCGGGTAGGGGTCGGGGGTCGGGTCGGGATCGGGGGCGAAAGCGGTGGTGCTCGTGTCGGTCATGGTGATCCGTTCGGTGGGGTTCAGGGTGCGACGAGCACCTTGCGGAGGGTTGCTCGCACGGTCCAGACGGTGCTCATGCCGTCTTCGAGGCGGACGAGCACGCCGGGGCGCAACTCGATCGCGGGCAGCGCGGGCTCGACGAACTCCAGCGTCGCGTCGCCCGCCAGGACGACGAAGACCTCGTCGGTCTCGATATCGCGCGAAATGCCGACGGTGTGTTCCCACACCCCGACCTCACGTTCGGCGGTCGTGTCCAGGGCGACGTAGCGCGTCGACGGTTCTCCCTCGATGACCTTCGCCGCTTCGAGGGGTTCGAGCGCGGAGCTCAGGGCGGAAGCATCCGTCGCCGTTCCCGCGGGGATCCGGGTTTCGGGCGCGTGCGTCACGAGTCGAATCCGAGGCCGAGCGCGTCGAGGGTCTTCAGCAGCAGGTTGCGGCGGCCGCCGTTGTGGTCGGCGCGGTCGAGCGCCCAGCGCGTCATGTTGATGCCGATCGCCGCCGCGGGCTCGGGCGGGAACGGCAGCGGGCGCTTCCGCACCATGTCGAGGCGTGTGCGCTCGGTGTCGGCGCCCTCGAGCAGGTCGAGCATGACCTCTGCGGCGAACCGGGATGCGCCGACCCCGAGCCCCGTGAAGCCGGCCGCGTAAGCGATCCGTCCCGCTCGGGCCGTGCCGTAGAAGGCGCAGAACTGCGTCGACGTGTCGATCGCGCCCGCCCACTTGTGGCTGAATCGGAGGCCGTTCAGTTGCGGGAACGTCGTGAAGAAGTGGCTCGCGAGGGTCTCGTAGCTCGTGGGCCGGTTCTCGTAGGCGGGGCGGACAGCGCGACCGTAGTGGTAGACGGCGTCGTAGCCGCCGAACAGGATGCGGTTGTCGGCGCTCAAGCGGTAGTAGTGGAACTGGTTGGCCAGGTCGCTCAGGCCCTGCCGGTCCTGCCACCCGATGGAGGCCAACTGCTCGGTGCTCAGCGGCTCGGTCATGAGCACGTAGTCGTAGACGGGGACCGTCATCAGGCGGTTGCGCTTGAGGAGCGCGGGGAAGACGTTCGTCGCGAGCACGACCTGAGCCGCGCGAATCGTCCCGGTCGTGGTGATCAGGCGGATCCGCCCGTCGGCGTCGACCGGGTCGATGCGCTTGACGAGCGAGTGCTCGAAGATCTCGATGCCCCTTTCGCTCGCGACGCGGGCCAGCTCGGATGCGAGCTTTCCGGGGTGGACGAGCGCGGTGGACCGCTTCTCCCACACGCCGCCGAGGTATGTGGGGGAGCGCACCGCATCGCGGACCTGGGTCTCGTTCAATCGCGCGACGGTGCCGCCCTCGCCACGCGCCGCGGCGTCCACGACCCAGTCGTCGAGCCAATCGAGCTGGTGCTCTTCGACCGCGACGCTCATCGCGCCCACGCGTTCGAAGTCCGCGTCGGCTCCCCACACCTCCAGATCTCTCTGGACAGCGTCGAGATTGGCCAGGCCCATCCGCTCGAGGTCGTCGAGTTGGTCGGGCCACCGCGCGAGCCCGTTCTCGCGTCCGTGCGTGAGGCTCGCCTCGCAGAACCCGCCGTTGCGACCCGAAGCGGCCCATCCGATCTCCCTCGCCTCGACGAGCGCGATGCGCGCACCGGGATCGCGGCGCTGGGCGAGCAGGGCCGTCCAGAGGCCCGTGTAGCCACCGCCCACGATGACGAGGTCGGCACTGAACTCGCCCGTCAGCGCGGGGTGCGCCACTCGCGGGGGCAGATCGTCGAGCCAGAATGCGCTCTGCCGGGTGCCCGTGAGGGCGTGGCGGATGACGGATGCGGGGGGCTTCTGGCGTTCGAAGACGGTCGATCCCACGGGAATCACCCTTTCCGGAGTGGCTATCGCCCCATCCTGGCGGGTCCGCGGTGCCGCGTCGACCCGCGCTTCTGCCCGGATCCCGCCGGCTACGAAGCGGGCGAGGGGCCCGGGTGGGCAGCCGGGGTGCCGCGCACCCCGGTGATGGCCGCCTCGACGACGGCGGACGCCAGAGCGTCGATCACCGGCTCCGGCTGCCACTGCAGCGGCCCATGGACCGCGATCTCGGCGAAGCCGTGCACGGTCGCCCAGCACGCCCACTCGGCGTGGGGGCGTCGTGCCGGATCGAGGGCGCCCGCGTCACGCATCGCATCCAGTGCGTCGAGGAGCAGCTGAAACGGGGCCACGACCTCATCGTCGAGGGTGACGATCCCGGCGCTCGGCTGCTCGTCCTGCACGGCGAAGGCGAGGCTGAACAATCCGCGCTCGTCACGTGCGAAGTCGATGTATGCCAGCCCGATGCGGCGGAGTCGTTCGATCGCGGCTTCGGCGGGGGAGAGGTCTGCGGGTGCGGCGTCGATGCGGGCACGGATGGCCCGGGCCAGGGCGAGTTGGGCCTCGGCCGCCACCGCGCGCAGGAGATCGCGGCGATCCGCGAAGTGCCGATAGGCGGCATTGGGGGACACCCCGACCGCGCGGGTCACCTCGCGCATCGTGATGGCATCGGGGCCGCCCGCCCGCGCGCGCCGCAGGCCCTCCTCGACGAGTGCGTGTCGGAGGTCACCGTGATGATAGGTGCGCGCTGCGGAAGGCCGTGCTCTTGCCATTGCGTCCGAAATGTCGGGTGTGTACCGTGTGATCACGGGATGTGAACGGTGTACACATCCACGATAGTCCTCCTCGGCGGATCCGCCGAAATCTGACGAAGGAAACCGCATGACCGTGCCCGTCGCCCCTCCGAGCCAGCGCACCGTGCCGAGTCAGCGGACCGTGCGGGCGTTCTATCAGGTGCTCGCGAACACCGCGATCGCGAACGTCACCTCGAGCTACCTGTGGTGGGCGCTGACCTTCTGGGCCTACCTCGAGACGCGGTCGGTGCTCGCGACCGCGATCATCGGCGGGTCGTACATGCTGTTGGTCGCCGTGTTCGGCGTCGTGTTCGGGGTCATCGTCGACCGCACCAAGAAGAAGGCCGTGATGGTGCTGTCGAGCACGATCACGCTCGTCACGTACCTGCTCGCCGGTGCCCTCTACCTGTCGTTCCCCGAGAGTGTGCTGGTCAACTGGGGCGGACCCTGGTTCTGGGTCTTCGCGGGCGTGATCCTCGTCGGCGGAGTGGTCGAGAACCTGCGCAACATCGCCCTCTCGACCACCGTGACCTTGCTCGTTCCCGCCGATCGCCGGGACCGGGCGAACGGGCTCGTCGGTGCCGTGCAGGGCATCGCCTTCATGGTCACGAGCGTGTTCTCGGGCCTGTCCGTCGGGCTGCTCGGCATGGGCTGGACCGTCGTGATCGCGATCGTCGCAACGGCGATCGCGCTCTGCCACCTCTTCTTCGTGCCGATCCCCGAGCGCGGCATCGCCCACGTCGAGGGGGCGCCGAAGGGCTTCGGCTTCCGCGGGGTCATCCCGGCGATCGTGGTCGTGCCGGGCCTGCTCGCTTTGATCCTCTTCTCGACGTTCAACAATCTCGTCGGCGGAGTGTTCATGGCCCTGATGGACCCCTACGGCCTGACGCTGTTCTCGGTCGAGGTGTGGGGCGTCGTCCTCGGGATCACGAGCATCGGCTTCATCCTGGGTGGCGCGCTCGTCGCGAAGTTCGGCCTCGGCAAGAACCCCGTGCGCACGATGTTGCTCGTGAACGTCGGTATCGCCCTGCTCGGCATGACCTTCGCCATCCGCGAGTGGTGGTGGCTGTATGCCATCGGAATCCTCGTCTTCATGTGCCTGATGCCCATCGCCGAGGCCGCCGAGCAGACGATCATCCAGCGGGTCGTGCCCTTCGAAAAGCAGGGGAGGGTGTTCGGCTTCGCCGCGAGCCTCGAGTCCGCCGCGGCGCCGCTGTCATCGTTCCTGATCGGGCCGCTCGCGCAGTTCTGGCTCATCCCGTTCATGAACACTCAAGCCGGGCAGGACTCCCTCGGCTGGCTGCTGGGCCCGGGTCAAGCTCGCGGCATCGCGCTGGCGTTCGTCGCCGCGAGCGCGGTACTGCTGGTCGTCGTGCTGCTCGCATTCGTCTCGAAGCCCTACCGTCGCCTGACGGCGGCATACGCGGATGCGCCGCCCTCGATCACGACACAGGATGACGCTGCACCGGGCACCATGCCCGATATGCACGTCACGCACCTGCCCGCGCCGTAGACTCGGGCCCTATGGCCGCGGGCGCAGTAATCCACACCTTCGCGGTGCAACTGGCCGATGTCGACCGCGGTGTCTACGACGAGGTGACGCTGCGCGTGGCGAGGCATCCGTCCGAAACCGACGCGTACATGATGACGCGCGTGCTGGCGTACCTCCTCGAGTTCGAAGAGGGTATCGCCTTCAGCGAGGGGATCTCGTCGACGGACGAGCCCGCCGTGTTGGTCCGAGACATGACCGGTCGCATCACGGCGTGGATCGAGATCGGTGCGCCGGACGCAGCGCGCCTGCACTACGGCAGCAAGCTCGCGGAACGCACGACCGTGTACACGCACCGCGATCCCGCGAAGGTGCTCTCCGCACTGTCGGGGAAGCCGATTCACCGCGCAGACACGATCGCGCTGCACAGCTTCGACCCCGGCTTCATCGACGCAGCAGTGGCCGTGGTCGCGCGCCGGAACGCGATGACGCTGTCGGTCACCGAGCGCCAGCTCTACCTCGAACTCAACGGCGCCACCATGACGTCGGCGGTCCACGACCACCCGCTGGTGTGAGGGCGCTAGCGGTTCTTCACCCGCGTCACCGCGTCGGTGTTCTCGACGCGTGAGCTCGCCGCCCTCTTGTCGGCCTTGGCGGTGCGCTTCTCCTTGAGGGTCTTGGAGGCTGCGGTCTTGCCACTTTCCTTGCGCGCGGACTTGTCACCCATGGACGTGCTCCTTCGAGAGCCGCGGTGACCCTGTGGGGCTGACGTTACACGTCGGGGGTGTGAATCGAGCCGGGACGGAATCAGGCGGGCAGAAAATACTCGCGGGCGAGTGGCGCGACCTCGAGCCCGTCCGCGTCCGCGCGGGTTATCCAGCGCAGCTCGGCGATCTCGGCCGCGACGACGGGGTTCTGGGCACCGATGTCGGCGGAGAACACATCCGCCACCACCTCGAACCCCGGCTCGTTCGCGGCGGCGGCGGTGAACTCGCCGAGCGGACGCAGGCGATCGGGCTCGATGTTGATCCCGACTTCCTCTGCGAGCTCTCGGCTGAGCGTCTCGGCCGCTGTCTCTCCCGGCTCGGGCTTGCCGCCGGGCTGCATGAACGCGGTCGTGCCCGCTTTGCGAACCACGAGCAAGCGGCCCTCGTCGTCGATGATGACGGCGGCCGAGACGCGGATGCTGCGGTTCGTGGAGTCGGCGTGCACGTTCGCACGCTAACAGGTCGCGACCGTTCGCCGTCGAGGTGCGGCACGTACCGCCCGCGCAGACCGACGTAGAATCGCGTGTGCCCGACGAGACCTCCGCCCTGCCCGATCTGCCTCCGAGCGGCATCGACCCCGCGGAGCTGGCCATCGCGCTCAAGGTCCTCGCCGGCATGTCGGACGTCGATCAGACACATCCCGACTACGTGGCTGTTCGCCAGGCGACGGCCGCGATGTTCAAGGCCGTGAAGAAGGTCCGTCGCCGCCAGATCCGCGATGCCATCGCGCAGGCCGACCGGGAAGTCGTCGCCGCGACCGCGACGGGTGCGCCCGATCGGATCGACGACGAGACCCGTGGCATCCCGATCAGCACCGCCACGACCGCGCCGACCGCGGGCACCCTGATCAAGGCGCGCGGCTGCTACATCTGCAAGAAGCCGTACACGCTCGTGGACGCCTTCTACCACCAGCTGTGCCCGGAGTGCGCCGCCATGAGCCACGAGAAGCGCACCGCCCGCACCGACCTGACCGGTCGGCGCGCGCTGCTGACCGGCGGGCGGGCGAAGATCGGCATGTACATCGCGCTGCGGCTCCTCCGCGACGGCGCACACACGACCATCACCACGCGCTTCCCGCGCGACGCCGTGCGGCGCTTCAGCAGCCTGCCCGACTCGGCCGACTGGATCCACCGGCTCAAGATCGTCGGCATCGACCTGCGCGACCCCGCCCAGGTGATCGGCCTCGCCGACGACGTCGCCGCCACCGGGACCCTCGACATCCTGATCAACAACGCCACCCAGACGGTGCGCCGATCGCCGGGTGCATACCAACCGCTGGTCGATGCCGAACTCGCCCCGCTCCCGGATGGTCCGCTGCCCGAGCTGATCACCTTCGGGCACACGAACGACCCGCATCCGCAGGCGCTCGAGCGTTCGGTGACCGCGCATCCGATCCTCGCCGCGGCGGCCTCGCGGGCGGAGGAACTCACCGAACAGGCGATGGCGGCGGGATCGAGTTCGCTCGAACGTCTCGCCGCAGGTACGGCGATCGACGCGGGCGGGCTCCTTCCCGACCTCGATCACATCAATTCGTGGACGCAGCGCGTCGACCAGGTCGATCCGCTCGAGATGCTCGAGGTTCAGCTGGCGAACACCACCGCACCGTTCCTGCTCGTCTCGAGGCTGCGTCCCGCGCTCGCCGCCAGCCCGGCGCCGCGGACGTACATCGTGAACGTCAGCGCGATGGAAGGAGTCTTCGGTCGCGGGTACAAGGGCCCGGGGCACCCGCACACCAACATGGCCAAGGCCGCCGTGAACATGCTGACACGAACGAGTGCGCGCGAGATGTTCGAGACCGACGGCATCCTGATGACGAGCGTCGACACCGGGTGGATCACCGACGAGCGCCCGCACCCCACCAAGGTGCGTCTCGCCGAGGAGGGGTTCCATGCGCCGCTCGATCTGGTCGACGGCGCCGCCCGCGTGTACGACCCGATCGTGCGCGGCGAAGCGGGCGAGGAGTTGTTCGGCGTCTTCCTGAAGGACTACGCGCCCGGCGCCTGGTAGTCCGGGCCCTCCGCGGCGTCGAACGCGGCCTTTAGCGTCGGTCCCACCGAGCTCGCCTTCGATCCCGAGAGTTCACGCTTTCCGCTCCGATCGTTCACGCTTTCGATCCGGCCGCTTCACGCGTCTGGTCACAAGCGTTCACGCTGGTCGTGCAACGTGGAATCTCCGTCCGAACGCGCAACGGAGTGGAGGCGGGAATGAGTCCGGAACCGATGCCGGTCGTGGCCTGGGTCGAATCACCGCTGCAACTCGTGGGCGCCGCGGAGTGGGCGGCGGCGCATCGCCGTCGCGTGCCGATCGCGGGACGCCTCACGGCGCAGATGCCGGAGACGGCCGATGAACTCATCGCGCGTGGCGCACCTTTCGGTCGGTGCGAGCCGTATCTCGGCATTCCCTGGAAGTTGCTTTCGCGCCACAAGCACTGGCTCGTCGGAGACGGCTTCTCCGGACAGTTCCGCCTCGCGGCGAGCATCCTGCGGCCCCAGCGCATCACGTTCCTCGACGACGGGGCCAATGCGCTCGCCTTCGCCGACACTCTGATCGGCCGTCGACCCTTCACCCGCCCCGGGATCACCGAGCGCGGCCTGACCACCCACATCGCCCCTTTCGCGCTCGACCAGATCGCGGGCCGCGGTCGGGTGGGTCACGTCGACTTCTTCACCGCCTTCGAGTTCGGCGAATCCCGGTTGTGCGAGCTCGACGATCGCGGTTACGCCGTTTCTCGCCACGCCTTCGAGTGGACTCGCCGGACCGCTCGGGCGTATGTGACCACCTCCGCGGGGCGCATCCTTCTCGGAAGCGCTCGTCCCGTGGACGGGAGAATGCCGCTCGCGGAATATCTCGACTGGATCCGGCTCGAAGCATCCCGAGCATCCGTCACGTACCTGCCCCACCGGCGCGAGCCGGAGAGCCAGCTCGCCGCCGTCGCCGCCATCCCGGGCGTCTGCGTGGATCGGCAATCGTTGCCCGTCGAGATGGTGCTCGCGGGGGCGATCGAGCGACTCGAGATCGTGACGCTGCCATCCTCGACGACCACGACTCTGCCCCTCGTCCTGCGCCCTGACTCTGCCCTTCGAAGCGTGGCCCCGCGCAGCGTGGACGCATGAGCGGCGGCAGAAGCGAGGTCGTCGCCGTCATCCCCGCACGCGGCGGTTCGAAGGGCGTTCCGCGCAAGAACGTCCGTCGCGTCGGGGGAGTGCCGCTCGTCGCCCGAGCGATCGCCGCGGCGCGAGCGACGGCATCGATCGACCGCGTGATCGTCTCCACCGATGATGCCGAGATCGCCGCGGTAGCCGAGGAGTGGGGCGCACAGGTGATCGCGCGCCCGGCCGACATCGCCGGCGATACGGCATCCAGCGAGAGCGCCCTGCTGCACGTGCTGGACATGCTGGCGGCGGACCGGGTCGACGTCGATGTTCTCGTCTTCCTGCAAGCGACATCGCCGTTCATCGATCCCCGCGACCTCGAGAGCGCAATCGGGCTCGTGCGTGGGGATTCCTTCGATTCCGTGTTCTCGGCGATCGAGACCTACGGATTCCTGTGGTCGGCGGATGCGTCGGGCACGGCGCGAGGAATCAACCACGACCCGGGCATGCGACCCAGGCGCCAGGACCGCGAGGCGCACTACCTCGAAACGGGCGCGTTCTACGTCATGCGTTCGCTCGGCTTCCGCGGAGCTCGTCACCGGTTCTTCGGGCGGGTCGGTGTCGTCGAGGTCGCCGAACGCTCGTCGATCGAGATCGACACGGAAGAGCAGCTGGCGCTCGCGAGCGCGATCGCTCCCCTCATCGAGCAGCGCGGCGGCCGCGGCGGGTTCACGAATATCGAGGCCGTCGTCACGGATTTCGACGGCGTGCACACCGACGACACCGCCACGGTCCACGCCGACGGAGGCGAAACCGTACGTGTGAGCCGCTCGGACGGGATGGGCGTCGCCGAGTTGCGGCGCGCCGGCATCCCGGTGCTGATCCTGTCGACCGAGACGAACCCGGTCGTTTCGGCGCGAGCCCGCAAGCTGCGGGTGGAGGTGCGCCAGGGCGTCGACGACAAGGCCGCGGCGCTGACCGAATGGGCGACGCAGAACGGTCTGCCGCTCGCCAACATCGTGTATGTCGGGAACGACATCAACGACCTCGCCTGCCTGAACCTGGTCGGCTGGCCCGTCGCCGTGCCCGACGCGCACCCCCTCGTACTCGCTGCCGCACGTGTCGTGCTCTCGCGGACGGGCGGCCGCGGCGCCGTCCGCGAAGTCGCCGACGGCGTGCTTCGCTCACTCACCCCCATCGAAAGGCCCATCCCATGACGGTAAGCATCGGATCTCGTGTGATCGGTGGGGGACGACCCGCCTATGTCATCGCCGAGATCGGCCTGAATCACAACGGTGACGTCGACATCGCCAAGCAGCTGATCGACGTGGCGGCCGATGCCGGCGCGGACGCCGTGAAGTTCCAGAAGCGCACACCCGAGATCTCGACCCCCGTGCACATGCGCGACACGCTGCGCGAGACGCCGTGGGGCACGATGACGTACCTCGACTACCGCTATCGCGTGGAGTTCACGCGCGAGCAGTACGTCGAGGTGTCGGATCACGCGTTGCTGCGGGGTCTCGACTGGTTCGCCTCGCCGTGGGACGTCCCGAGCGTCGGCTTTCTCGAGGACCTGAACGTCGTGGCGCACAAGGTCGCCTCTGCGTGCCTCACGGACATCCCGCTCCTGCAGGCTCTCCGCGACACCGGCAAGCCGATCATCCTCTCCACCGGGATGTCGACGATCGCCCAGATCGACGCGGCGCTCGAGGTGCTCGGCACCGACCGGCTCCTCCTGATGCACGCCACGTCGACCTACCCGATGGAGCCCGAAGAGGCCAACCTGCGCGTCATCCCGACGCTCCGTGACCGGTACCCCGGGGTCCCGGTCGGCTACTCGGGTCACGAGCGGGGCCTGCAGATCTCGGTCGCGGCCGTCGCGCTCGGCGCGGTCGCGGTCGAACGCCACATCACCCTCGACCGCACCATGTGGGGATCCGACCATGCGGCGTCGCTCGAGCCCGCGGGGTTGCAGCACCTCATTCGCGACATCCGGATCATCGAGCAGGCGCTCGGCGACGGAGTGAAGCGTGTGTTCCCGGGCGAGCAGGCGCCGATGGCGAAGCTGCGACGTGTCCTGACATGACGGACGCCCTATGACGGGCGCCGCACTGCGCGTCGTCGCGCTGGCCGACACCGACTCGTATGTGAAATGGGCCGCGGCGATGCTCGGATCACTGCCCGCGGGCACGGATGCCGAACTGCTGATCGTCGAGACCGCCCTGGTCGTCAGCCCCGCGCAGCAGACGACCGCGCTGGCTCGGAGCGGACTGGACCCGTCGCGGGTCCGTCGCATCGGTTACGAGGACCTCGCGCGCGTCCTGGGTGACCTCGCGCCGGACGCGGTGCTGGTCGCGGCGCGGGGGCCCGTCGTCCGTGTCCTGACGGCGCTCGTCGCCACGATCGATCCACGCCCCGTCATCGTGTCGGGCCTGCCCGGGATCTCGATTCCCGCCACGACGGCGGCGATGGTGCACCGCACGCAGTGCGACCTTTTCGTGTTGCACTCCACGCGCGAGATCGCCGCGTTCGCGGCGCTCGCGCGTCAGCGGGGTCTCACGCAGAGATTCGCGCTCGCGGGGCTGCCGTTCGCGCGCGCCGCCGCCGACGAACGACCGAGCGCCGAGCGCACGGACCTGGTGTTCGCGTCGCAAGCGATCGTTCCTCGCGAGCGCGTCGACCGGCTGCGCGTTGCGCGACTGCTGATCGAGACGGCACGCGAGAACCCCGACAAGCGCGTAGTCGTGAAGGAGCGGGCCACGGCCGGTGAGCATCAGACGCACGCGCAGCAGCACGGCTACCCCGATCTGCTCCGGCGGATGGGGCCGTTGCCCGCGAACCTCGTCGTCTCGACGGATTCGATGGCGCACGCCCTCGACACGGCCGAGGGGCTCGTGACGATCAGTTCCACGGCTGCTGTCGAGGCCATCGCCCGCGGCATCCCGGTGATCGCGCTCGACACGTTCGGCGTCGAAGACGGTCTGATCAACACCGTCTTCGTCGGGAGTGGTCTGCTCGGGTCCGAGGGTGATGTCGTCCAGAGGGACTTCCGTCTGCCCCCGACCGCGTGGCTCGCGCGCAACTACTTCCACGATCCGGCGGAAGAGGACTGGATAGCCGAGATGGCTCAGCTGGTCGAGCTGCGCCGCGCGGGCGAGCTGCCCCCGAAGCCCGGTCGGACGCGTCGCGGTGGGCGGGTGCGCGACGTGTGGGAGCGGCGGCTGGCACTGGGGCGGAGGGATCGGTCGGTCGCGGGCGCGATCGTCTGGGCCGTCGGCGTACCGGCGCGGATGATCCTGCGACCCGTTCTGCGTCCGTACTACCGGCGTCGCCTCGAGTCCGTCTGAATCACGCCCTGCGCGGCGGCGCCGTCGTGGCGCGCGGCACCAGTCGGGTCGGCAGCACGAGATGCGTGGCGGGTAACGGGTCGCCGTTCAGCAGCAGCACGAGCATATTGGCGGCCTCGGCACCGAGCCGCCGCATCGGCTGGCGCACGGTGCTCAGCGGTGTCGAGAATTGGGATGCCTCGGGAATGTCGTCGAAGCCGACCACCGACAGGTCGCGCGGCACCTCCATCCCGATCCGGCGTGCCACCTCGAGGATCGCGATGGCGGAGAGGTCGTTGGCGGCGAAGATCGCGGTCGGCGGGCGGGGGACCTTCAGCAGCGACATGGCCGCGTCTCGCGCGGTGCGCGGGTGGTACATTCCGACACGGGTCAGATCGGGGTCATGGGCGATACCCGCCTCGTTCAGCGCGAGACGGTAGCCCGACTCGCGCAGGACGGCGGAGCGCAGGTCGGGACGCCCGGCGAGGAAGCCGATACGGGTGTGCCCGAGTTCGATGAGATAGCGCGTCGCCATCCGCGCACCCTCCAGACTGTCTGATTCGACGGTAGGCAGGTCGGCGCGCCCGGTGTGCGGGTCGATCGCCACGATCGGGATCTCGGAGGACGCCCCGACGACGGTCGGCGTGACGATGATCGCGGCGTCGATGAGGGTGCCGCTCAGTCGCGAGAGCGAGCGACGTTCCCAGCCTTCGCTTTTCCCATGCTTGGAGCCGCTGTACGCGAGCAGGTCGAACCGGGAGTCGCGGAGCGCGAGCCCCACACCCTTCAGGATCTCGGCGCTGAAGGGCTCGAAGTCGGCAACGAGCACGCCCACGACACCGGTCGCGCGAGCCCGCATGCTGCTCGCGACGAGGCTCGATTCGTAGCCGAGGTCGCGCACGACCTCGTTGACGCGCTCGACCGTGGCGCTCGCGACGCCGTATCGGCCGTTTACCGCCTTCGACACGGTCGCGACCGAGACACCCGCCGCCTTCGCGACGTCGTGGATCGTCGTTCGCTTGCTCACCGGGCCACCGTAGCGCACCTGGAAACTGTTTTCGAAAACGTTTGACGACGACATTTCGCCTTGCGACACTGAGGCACCGTACTCCAGGCATCGCGCAGCGTGGTCGATGCCTCTCAACGAAGAGAAACAGGTGAATCACATGAAGCGTTCCAAGATCCTCGTGGGATCGGCAGCACTCGCGATCGGTGCCCTCGCACTCAGCGGCTGTAGCGGCGGCGGTTCCGGAGGCGACGACGGCGACGTCACCATGACGCTGTGGCACAACAGCACGACCGGCCCCGGATCGGAATTCTGGGACACGACGGCCGCGGCCTTCGAGGCGGACAATCCGGGTGTCACGATCGAGGTTCAGACCGTTCAGAACGAAGACCTCGACGGCAAGCTCCAGACGGCGCTCAACTCCGGCGACGCCCCCGACATCTTCCTGCAGCGTGGCGGCGGCAAGATGGCGGAGATGGTGAAGGCCGGCCAGCTGAAGGACCTGACGGGAAGCCTCTCGGGCGCCGCGACGGACGAGATCCCCGAGACCGCCTACGACGCCAGCACCATCGACGGCAAGATCTACGCCCTCCCCGTGGCGGTTCTGCCCGGTGGCCTGTTCTACAGCCAGGACCTCTTCGACGAGGCCGGCATCACCGAGAACCCCACGACGATCGAGGAGTTCGACGGCACGATCGAGCAGCTCAAGGCCGCGGGCATCGCGCCCATCGCCCTCGGTGCGAAGGATGCCTGGCCCGCCGCGCACTGGTACTACTGGTTCGCGCTGCGCGAGTGCAGCACCGAAACGCTCGAGACGGCAGCCGCAGACCTCGACTTCACCGACGACTGCTGGATCAAGGCGGGCGAGGACCTGCAGGAACTCGCCGCGCTCGAACCGTTCAACGACGGCTTCCTGACCACCTCCGCCCAGCAGGGCGCTGGTAGCTCGGCCGGTCTGATCGCCAACCACCAGGCGGGCATGGAGCTCATGGGCGCCTGGAACCCCGGCGTGATCGCGGGCCTGACGCCCGACGAGATGCCGCTTCCCGACCTCGCCTGGTTCCCGTTCCCCGAGGTTCCCGGTGGTGCCGGTGAGCCCGCCGCCATCATGGGTGGCGTCGACGGATACTCCTGCTCGGTCGATGCACCGGACGCGTGCGTCGACTTCATGAACTACCTCGCCACGGCGGAGGTGCAGACGAACTACTACAAGGCGTTCAACGCGCCGCCGGTCAACACCGTCGCCCAGGAGGCCGTGACCGAACCGTACCTGCAGCAGATCATCGAGGCGTACAACGCAGCTCCCTTCGCACCGCAGTGGCTCGACACGAGCTACGGCCAGAACGTGGGTAACGCGCTGAACGTCGCCGTGGTCGACATGCTCGCGGGCAACGGTTCGCCCGAGGACATCGTCAAGGCCGTCAACGACGCCGCTGCGCGGGCGTAAGGCTCAGACCATGCCGCATCGCGAGAACATCCTCGAGGTGGAGACCACGACGGCGGATCTCGCGAACGGGGATGGGGGCGGCAACACACCGTCCTCATCCCCGGCGCGCCGGCTCCGCTCACGCGGACTCGGCTGGGCGGGCCGACTCGAGGTCCTGATCCTCGTCGGCCCGGCCATGATCGTGTTCCTGGCCTTCGTCATCTTCCCCGTCCTGATGGCCGCCTACTACGGCTTCTTCAGCTGGGGAGGTTACGGACCGGCGACGGACTTCATCGGGCTTCGCAACTACGTCAACATCCTGACCGACCCCGCCTTCATCGAGGCGCTCGGCCACAACGGCTTCATCGTCATCTTCTCCCTGATCCTTCAGGGACCGGTGGCCATCCTCCTGGCGCTCCTGCTGAACCGGCGGATGCGTGGACAGTCGCTCATCCGGGTGCTGATCTTCGTCCCCTACGTCATCGCCGAGGTCGTCGTCGGCACGGGCTGGAGCCTCATGCTCCAGACCAATGGTGCGGTCAACGGCATGCTGGAGAAGCTCGGGCTCGGCGCGCTCCAGCAGGACTGGCTGTCGAACCCGGACATCGCGATCTGGACGCTGATGGTGATCATCACCTGGAAGTACATCGGGTTCGCGGTCATCCTGTTCCTCGCGGGCCTGCAGGGCATCCCCGAGGAGCTCTACGAGGCTGCCGCGCTCGATGGCGCATCCTTCTGGCAGATGCAGCGCTCCATCACGCTGCCCCTGCTGGCTCCGACCATTCGGATCTGGGCGTTCCTGTCGATCATCGGCGCTCTGCAGCTGTTCGACCTCGTCTACATCATCTGGGGGCAGTACGTGGCCGCCACCGCGGGCACCTCGACGATGGCGACCTACATGGTGGCCACGGGCCGCAACGCCGGCAACTTCGGCTACGGAAACGCCGTGGCGGTCGTGCTGTTCGTGATCTCGCTCATCGTCGCCCTCATCTATCAGCGATTCGTGCTGCGCCGTGACACGGCGGGCGCTCTCACCGAGGGGAAGCGATGATGGCCACGCTTGCACCGACCGTCCGCCGAGCCGACCGGAGCCGCGGAGCGGCCAACCGCGCACGGGGCAACCCGGGCGTGTGGTTCGTCGCGCTCGTCGTGATCGCGCTCATGCTCGGGCCGGTCATCTACATCATCATCGGCGGCTTCCGCACGAACTCCGAGATCACGACGGACCCGGCCGGGTTCCCCTCCGTGTGGAACGTCAACAACTACCTCGACGTCCTCACGGGCGGGGTGTTCTGGCAGCAGGTGCTCAACTCCACGATCGTCGCGGTCGCGACGAGTGTCGGCGCCGTGACGCTGGGCCTGATGGCGAGCTACGTGCTGGCCCGGTACTCGTTCCGGGGCCGCGGGGTGCTGTACGCGCTCTTCGCCGCGGGGCTGATGTTCCCCCTCACGGTGGCCATCACGCCGCTCTACATCATGGTCAGGAGCCTCGGCCTGATGAACTCGCTCGGCGGCATCATCCTGCCGCAGATCGCCTTCGCGCTGCCGGTGACGATCATCATCCTGGTGCCTTTCCTGCGGGCGATCCCCGACGAGATCCAGGAGGCCGCGTTCATCGACGGATGCAGCCGACTCGGCTTCTTCTGGCGCATGGTCGTGCGGCTGTCGATGCCGGGTGTCATCACCACCGGCATCCTGGCCTTCATCGGATCCTGGAACGCCTATCTGCTGCCCCTGTTCATCCTGAACAACGATGCGATGTTCACGCTCCCGCTCGGGGTGCAGAGCTTCTCGTCGCAGTACTCGGTCGACACGGCGAAGGTCATGGCGTTCACGGCGCTGTCGATGCTGCCGGCCCTGCTGTTCTTCAGTATCTTCGAGCGCCGGATCGTCGGCGGCCTGACAGGAGCGGTCAAGGGATGAGCACGATTGATGTGCCCGCGGCATCGACCCGGGTACGGGAGCTTCTCGCGCGCATGACGCTCGAGGAGAAGCTGGCGCAGCTGGTCGGATTCTGGGTCGACAAGGGCGACGAGGCGGTCGCGCCGATGGCCGGCGAGATGTCGGTCGCGGCGCAGTACGAGCAGGCGATCGGGGACGGCATCGGGCATCTCACCCGCGTCTACGGCACCCGCCCGGTCGACCCCGTGGAGCGTGCCGGATGGCTGTGGGAGCAGCAGCGGCGTCTGCGCGAGCAGACGCGGCTCGGTATTCCGGCGATCGTGCACGAGGAGTGCCTGACGGGGCTCGCAGCGTGGAAGGCCGCGACGTACCCGACCCCGCTGGCGTGGGGGGCCTCGTTCGACACCGAGCTCGTGGAGGAGGTCGGTCAGGCGATCGGGGCCTCGATGCGCGAGCTCGGCATCCACCAGGGGCTGGCGCCCGTGCTCGACGTGATCCGCGACGCCCGCTGGGGTCGCACCGACGAGTGCATCGCCGAGGACCCCTACGTCGTGGGCATGCTCGGCACGGCATATGTGCGCGGACTCCAGGCCGCCGGGGTGCACGCGACGCTGAAGCACTTCGTGGGATACTCGGCCTCGCGTTCGGGTCGTAACCACGCACCCGTGCACGCCGGAGCCCGCGAGGTGCGCGATGTGCTCCTGCCGCCCTTCGAGATGGCGGTTCGCGAGGGCGGCGTGCGCTCGGTGATGAACTCCTATGCCGAGATCGACGGCCTTCCCGTCGGCGGGGTCCCCGACTACCTGACCGGCATCCTCCGCGACGAGTGGGGTTTCGACGGCGTCGTGGTGTCGGACTACTTCTCGGTGGCGTTCCTGCACACGATGCACGCGGTCGCCGCGGACCTCGGTGAGGCGGCGGAGAAGGCCCTCGCCGCCGGCATCGACGTCGAACTGCCCACCGGGCACGCATTCCTCGGGCCGCTCGCCGAACGCATCCGGGCCGGACTCACGGACGAGGCACTCGTCGATCGAGCGGTGCTGCGCGTGCTGGCGCAGAAGGAGGAGCTGGGACTGTTCGACGAGACGTTCGACGAACCCCCCACGAGCGTCGACCTCGATTCGCCGCGTCACCGGGCCCTGGCTCGGCGGTTGGCCGAGGAATCCGTCGTGCTTCTCACGAACGACGGCACGCTGCCTCTGAGCTCGGCGGACGGCACGGCGGCGTCGCGCGTGGCGGTCATCGGCCCGAACGCGGACTCGCCGGAAGCCCTCATGGGGTGCTATTCGTTCGCGAACCACGTGCTCGCGCACCACCCCGGAGTCGCGCTCGGCTTCGAGATCCCCAGCGTGCTCGATCGCATCCGGGCCGAGTTCCCGGATGTCTCGATCACCCACAGCCGCGGTTGCGACGTCGAGGGCGACGACCGCTCGGGATTCGCCGCTGCGGTCGAGGCCGCATCGGGCGCGGACGTCGCGATCGTCGTCGTCGGCGACCGTGCGGGCCTGTTCGGGCGCGGCACGGTCGGCGAGGGCAACGACGTCGAGTCCCTCGACCTTCCGGGCGTCCAGCGGGAGCTGGTCGAGGCGATCGTCGCGACGGGCACCCCGGTCGTGTTGACGCTCCTCACGGGTCGTCCCTACGCGCTGGCATGGGCGGTCGAGGGCGCGAACGCGCCCGCCGCTGTCCTCCAGGCCTTCTTCCCGGGCGAAGAAGGCGGGTCCGCCCTCGCCGGCGTGATCTCGGGGAGGGTCTCGCCCTCCGGCCGCCTGCCCGTTTCGCTGCCGCGTTCCGCGGGGGCGCAGCCGTACTCCTACCTGCATCCGCTGCTCGGCGGACCCAACCCCGTCACGAGTGCAGACAACACCCCCGTCCTGCCGTTCGGGCATGGACTGACGTACACGCGGTTCGAGCGTTCGGCGCTGACCGCCCCCGCCGAGGTTCCCGCGGGCGGGGAGTTCTCGACGAGCGTACGGGTCACGAACGTGGGCTCTCGAGCGGGGACGGATGTCGTGCAGCTGTACGCACGCGATCTATACGCGAGCGTCACCCGACCCGTGGCTCAGCTGCTCGCGTTCCAGCGCGTCGAGCTCGAGCCGGGCGAGTCCGCGATCGTCACCTTCACGGTGCCGACCTCGCGCCTGGCGTTCACGGGCCGTGACGGACACCGGATCGTCGAGGCCGGTCGGGTCGAGATCTGGGTAGGGCCCTCGTGCGCGGAGCGGGACACCGAGACGTCCATGGAGGTTTCCGGCCCTGACCATCGTGTGGTCAAAGAGGATCGGCTGATCGCCCGTGTCGATACGGTTTCGGCCGGCGACGCCACGCGCGTCTGAGCATGGACAAGCCCGTGCGAGTCGCCGTCATCGGTACCGGATTCATGGGGCGGATGCACGCCCAGGCGTGGCGTACCGCGCACCGCTTCTTCGACCTGCCGGGCACGCCCGTGCTGTCGGTCCTGGTGGGCACGAACGCCGAGCGAACCGCGGCCGCCGCGGGTCGGTGGGGGTTCGACGAGACCGCGACGGACTGGCGGAGCGTCGTCGGGCGCCCCGACATCGACGTCGTCGACATCTGCACGCCGGGTGACACGCACGCCGAGATCGCCCTGGCCGCTCTGGCGGCGGGCAAGCACGTGATGTGCGAGAAGCCGCTCGCGAACGACGTCGCCGACGCCGACCGAATGGTGGCCGCCGCCGGCCGGGCGGCGACGCAGGGCGTCGTGAGCATGTGCGGCTTCAGCTACCGCCGGACGCCCGCCCTGTCGCTCGCTCGGCGACTGATCGAAGACGGCCGACTCGGAGAGATCCGTCACGTCCGTGCCCAGTACCTGCAGGACTGGCTGAGCGACGCCGAAGCGCCCTTCACCTGGCGCCTCGACAAGGAGCGGGCAGGTTCGGGAACCCTCGGCGACATCGGCGCGCACAGCATCGATACCGCGCAGTGGCTGACGGGCGATCGGATCGACGGCGTTTCCGCGACGCTCCGCACGTTCGCCCTGACCCGACCCGTGCTCGGTGAGCAGGTGGGACTCGGGGGTCGCGCGCACGAGGGCGCCGAGCGCCGGCACGTGAGCGTCGACGATGCCGTGGCCTTCACGGCGGCCTTCTCGGGCGGGGCGCTCGGGGTCTTCGAGGCGACACGCATGGCCACGGGGCACCGCAACTCGAACCGGATCGAGATCAACGGCGACCGCGGCTCGGTGGCCTTCGACTTCCGGTCGATGAACGAGCTCGACTTCTACGACGCGGCCGACCCGGCGGGTGAGCAGGGCTTCCGACGCATCCAGGCGAACGAGGCCGAGCACCCGTATGCCGGCGCGTGGTGGCCGCCCGGACACGGGCTCGGTTACGAGCACCTGTTCACACACCAGGTCGTCGACTTCGTCCGAGCCGTGGCGGGTGACGGCGTCGCCCATCGAGAGCTGGCGAGCCCGACGTTCGCCGACGCGGCCCGTGTGCAGAGGGTGCTCGCGGCGGTCGAGAGCAGCGCGGCGCGCCAGAGCGTCTACACCCCGATAGAAGGAGTCTCCCGATGACCGCACGCAAAGCCCTCGTGGTCCGCGGCGGGTGGGAGGGGCACAGTCCCGTCGAAGCGACGGAGCTGTTCCTGCCGTTCCTCGAGGCGAGCGGGTTCGACGTGCGCGTCGAGGAGTCGAACGAGGTGTACGCCGACGAGGAGGAGATGGCCGCGACCGACCTCGTCGTGCAGTCGGTCACGATGTCCGAGATCTCGCGCGAGGCGTCCCGGGGGCTTCGGGCGGCGGTCGAGCGCGGCACGGGACTGGCGGGCTGGCACGGCGGTATCGCCGACTCGTACCGCAACGACGCCGACTACCTGCAGCTGATCGGGGGGCAGTTCGCGACGCACCCGTCGAAGCACCCCGACCAGTGCGCCGGGGATGAGACCGACAACTTCCTGCCCTACACGGTGGACCTCACCGGCCTCGGCCGATCGCACGCGATCATGGCGGGCCTCGACGACTTCGAACTGCGCACCGAGCAGTACTGGGTGCTGCACGACGACCTGAACGACGTGCTGGCCACGACGACCCATCCCGTGCAGCCCTACCACCCGTGGCACCGACCGATCACCTCGCCCGCCGTGTGGACGCGGCTGTGGGGAGCGGGTCGCGTGTTCGTGGCCACGCCGGGTCACAGCCCGGACGTGCTGCGGGATCCGAACGTCCGAACCATCGTCGAGAGGGGCATGCTGTGGGCCAGCCGCACGGAATCGGCATAATCGGCCTCGGTGTCATCTCGCGGCAGTACCTCGCGACACTCCAGGGTCTCCCCGGCATCCGCATCGTCGCCACGGCGGACCTGGACGCGGAACGCGCCGCCGCCGTCGCCGCCGACATCCCCGGGTGCCGTGCGCTGAGCGTGGACGAGCTCGTCGCCGATCCCGCGGTGCAGACGGTCATCAACCTGACGATCCCCGCGGCGCACGCCGAGGTCGCGCTCGCCGCGCTCGCCCACGGCAAGAACGTGTACGGAGAGAAGCCGCTCGCCGCGACGCTCGCCGAGGCGGGCGGGATGATGGATGCCGCGGGGTCGGCGTGGGTCGGCTCGGCTCCCGACACGGTGCTCGGCACCGGGATCCAAACGGCGCGTGCCGCGATCGATGCGGGCCGCATCGGCCGCCCCACAGCGGCCACGGCGACCTGGGTCTCTGCGGGACACGAGGCGTGGCATCCGCACCCCGACTTCTACTACCGCGAGGGAGGGGGCCCGCTGCTGGACATGGGCCCCTACTACCTGACCTCTCTCGTCCACCTGCTCGGCCCCGTCGCCCGCGTGAGCGGAGCGTCCTCGCGGACGCGCGACACCCGCCGCATCGGATCGGGCCCGCGCGAGGGCGAGATCATCCCCGTCGAGGTCGACACCCACGTGACGGGCGTGCTCGAGCACGTCGGTGGCGCGGTGTCCACGGTCGCCTTCAGCTTCGACGCGGTGGCCACGACCGCCGCCCCGCTCGAGATCCACGGTGAGACCGGCAGCCTCACGGCTCCCGACCCGAACACGTTCGACGGCGAGGTGCGCGTGCGCGGCGCGGGTGAGGAATCGTGGCAACTCCTCGAACCGAGCGCGGGGTACGAGGGCGCCGGGCGGGGGATCGGGGTCATCGACTTCCTCCGCGACGGTGAGCGCGGCGGCCGCGCGAGCGGCGCGATGGCCCTGCACGTGCTCGAGATCATGACCGCGCTGCTGGATTCCGCGCGCACGGGGGCCCGCGTGACACTGCAGACGGTCGTCGAGCGCCCCTCGGTCGTGCCGCTGACCTCGTACGACGAATGGAGCCGGTCGGCCTGAGGCCGCGGGTCAGCCCGCGAGCGCCCGGTGGACGGATGCGACGGCGCTCGAACCTTCGCCGACCGCCGCCGCGACCCGCTTCATCGAACCGCGCCGCACATCACCCGCGGCGAAGACCCGGGGGAGGGACGTCTCGAACGGGAGCGGCTCGCGACCGAGCTGCCGCCACTGCAGTCCGAGCGCCGAGATGTCGACGCCCGTCCGCAGAAAGCCGTCGTCGTCCCGGTCCAGCGACGAGAGCCACGACGTCGCGGGATCCGCGCCGATGAAGCAGAAGAGCCCGCGCGCGCTGACGTCGCCCACGCTGTCGATGCGCACGCCCTCGAGCGCCTCCCCGCCCGCGAGGGCGACGACGTGCGAGCCCGTGTGGACCTCGACCCGCGGGTCCTCGACCAGACGATCGACGAGATAGGACGACATCCGCTTCCCCAGATCGTCGCCACGGACGACCAGGCGCACGGGGCATCCGTTCGCCGCGAGATACAACGATGCCTGCCCGGCCGAGTTCGCACCGCCCACCACGACGACGGGGGATTCGAGCACCTGCCGCAGCTCGAGCTGGGTCGCCGCGTAATAGATGCCCGCGCCCTCGAAGTCCGACCACCGGTCGAGCGGGAGCGTGCGGTAGGCGGCTCCCGAGGTCACGATCGCGCTGCGGGTGCGGATGATCCGGCCATCCGTCAGCGTGACGTCGAGCAGGTCGCCCACGGGTGTCAGGGCGACGGCCTCGCACGGGGCATACACGCGCACCCCGAACTTCAGGGCCTGCAGGGACGCTTGACCGATCAGGTCCTCGCCGCTCACGCCGAACGGAAAGCCGAGGAAGTTCTCGATGCGCGACGTCGTGGCGGCCTGTCCTCCCGGTGCGACCGCATCGAGCAGCACCGTCGACAACCCCTCCGACGCGCCGTAGATGGCGGCGGCGAGCCCCGCCGGTCCGGCACCCACCACGACCAGGTCGACGACCGTGTCGGCCACGGCCTGATAACTCAGCCCGAGGCGGTCCGCGACGAGACCGGGTGTGGCGCGCACGAGTGGCTCGCCCTGGATGAAGGCGACCGGAAGATCCTCCGCGGCGAATTCGTGGGGGGCGAAGTGCTCGCGGTCTTCGGGGGTGAGCTCATACGCCGAATAGACCAGGTCGAGGCGCTCCGCGAAACGGCGGAGCGCCATGAGCTCGGGGGACGACCCCGCGCCGACGAGCTTGAGGGTGAGCGCAGCGGGCCCCCGTCGCAGGTGCTCGCGTCGGGCCCAGAGCGCGTGCAGAACGATGTCGCACAGTTCATCGTCCTCCGCCATCAAGCGCCGCAGCGCTGACCGTGGCACGCGATACACCGTGCCCCCGCGTGTGACGCGTGCGGAGAGGAACGCCCCCTGTCCATTGAGCAGTCCCAGCTCGCCGACGAAGCTGTGCGGCCCCATCGGTGCGATGACCACCTCTTCCATCCAGCCGAGTGCGTCGCGCACCACCTCGACCTCGCCGGTGTCCACCAGGATCAGGTCGTACTCCGCGTCGCCCGAACGGAAGACGTAGTCGCCGACCTCGGTCTTCTGCGGCGTACCGTAGGTGAGCATCCGCTTCCACTGCGCGGTCGTGAGGGTCGGCATCTCGAGTTCGGTACCCATGCCCACAGGCTAATCACGGAACTCACGGCTCGCTCCCAGCTTGGCGGGACCAAAACAGAGGACTCATCCGTTCTCTTACATGACGCGACAGCCAGCCGCGTCTGACCGAGGAGGAACCGTGGCGAACGACTATCGCAAGACTCCCGAGGCGCTTTCGCGTCTCACCCCCGAGCAGTACCGCGTGACGCAGGAGGACGGCACCGAGCCGGCCTTCCGCAACCGCTACTGGAACAACCACGATCAGGGCATCTACGTCGACGTCGTGTCGGGGCAGCCGCTCTTCTCGTCGACCGACAAGTACGACAGCCGCAGCGGCTGGCCGAGCTTCACCCGGCCGATAGATCCCGCGGCCGTGACCGAGAAGGTCGATCGGACGCTGTGGATGAAGCGCACCGAGGTGCGTTCCACCGGAGCCGACAGCCACCTCGGGCACGTCTTCGACGACGGGCCCCGCGAGGCGGGCGGCCTGCGCTATTGCATGAACTCCGCAGCCCTGCGCTTCATCCCCGTCGCGCAGCTCGAGACCGAGGGCTACGGTGAGTTCCGCGCCCTCTTCGACAACGCTGTCGCCGAAAACACAGACACCGCCAACTCAGACACCACGACCACCCAGGAGCAGACATCATGACCGACGACGGAAGCATCACCCGCACTCCCGGAACCGAGACCGCGGTCCTCGCCGGCGGTTGCTTCTGGGGCATGGAGGACCTGATTCGTCGCCAGCCCGGTGTGCTCGACACCCGGGTCGGCTACACGGGCGGTCAGAACGATCACGCGACGTATCGCAACCACCCCGGTCACGCCGAGGCGGTCGAGATCGTCTTCGACCCCGCGAAGACGACGTATCGCGACATCCTCGCGTTCTTCTTCCAGATCCACGACCCGTCGACCCTGAACCGCCAGGGCAACGACATCGGATCGAGCTATCGCTCGGCGATCTTCCCGCTCGGCCCCGAGCAGGAGAAGGTCGCACGTGACACGATCGCCGACGTGGATGCCTCGGGTCTCTGGCCGGGCAAGGCCGTCACCACGATCGAGCCCGCGGGCCCCTTCTGGGAGGCCGAGCCCGAGCACCAGGACTACCTGCTGCGGATTCCGAACGGCTATACGTGCCACTTCCCCCGGCGGGGATGGGTGCTGCCCGAGCGCGAGGCGTCCGCCTCCGTCTGAACGGACTCGTCACCCGGCGTCAGCGGCGTCGAGTTGTTCGTGCGCGCTGCGCGAGAACCAAAGCCATCCCGGCCGCCAGCAGCGCCCCTCCGGCGAGAAGGGGAATGGTCGGGTCTGAGCCCGACTCGGCGAGTCGCGGGGTGAGATCGGCCGCGATCACGAGGGTGTAGGTCGCGACAGCATCCGGCGCGGTGCCGTTCGCCGCGGTGACGGTGAAGGTATACGTTCCGGGTGCTGTCGGACGGCCCGAGATGGTGCCGGTCGTCGCATCCAGGGTGAGCCCCATCGGCAGAGCGCCGCTCGTGACCGTGTAGGTCGCCGTCGGGGTTCCCGAGGTCGTGAGCGTGTACGAGTAGTCGCTGCCCTCGACACCGGCGAGCGGTCCCGCGGAGGTGAAGGTCGGGCTGGTTCGGACGGTTCCGCCGGCCGCGGAGCAGCCGGACGGGCGCGTGATCGTGTTCTGGTCCAGGTTCACCGCGCCGATTCGTGCAAGCAGGCGGCCCGATACCGTCGCGCCGGTCACCAGGGTTATCGACTGGTCGGCCATGACCGTGCCGACGAAGGCCGCGCCCCCGCCGATCGTCGCGGATGTGCCGACCTGCCAGAACACGTTGCACGCGCTTGCGCCGCCGGTCACGGAAATGACTGCACCTGTCGCAACGGTCAAAGTGGAAGCCGCCTGGAACACCCAGACGGACTCCGCCCCTCCATCGAGCGTGAGCACGCCGGACACGGAAAGCGCGTCACCCGAGTAGACGCCGGGGCCGTATGACGGCCCCGTCAGGTCGGCGAGTGCTGAGAGGTTGGGGCTCAGGCTCGCAGCGGTGTTGAATGCGGTAGTCAGGTCTACCTTTGCCTGATCGGCGACACCGGTGGCAATCTCGTAAGCGCCCGAATGCGTCAGTGCGTTATAGCCAGTCACGGCCGTGCCCGGGCTGAGCCCGATGTCGCCGATTATCGGGTTGGCCGGCACCATGGTGACCGTCGAACCGGCGAGCACGGCGAACGTTTCGGCGGTGCCGAGGCCGATGGGGCCATCGATCGTGGTGTCGGCATGCGCGGCGCTCGGGATGATCGCGACGCCGATCACGGCGACGGATGCGAGGAGGACGGCGCCTCTGTGAATGAACGTGTGGACCATGGTCGAGGTCCCTTCCTGATCAGGAGGGAAACGTCGAGGACCCCGGTCAAACACGCCTACCTGTGCCCAGCGTCACACGCTTTCGGGTGCAACGGGGGAATCGGGCACAACGGATGCGCGATCGACACCTGCCGGACATCCGCCGGACGCCAGAACCGCGGGGCGGGAGCTCTCCGCTCCCGCCCCGCGGTTGTGTTCGGTGCGTGCGTCAGGCGTTCGCGTTCGCGCGATACGTCGTGCGCGCCTGCTCCGTCAGTGGCGCAGGCTGAACCGTCGCGCGGATCTTCACCTGCACGTGGTCCTCGACCTGCAGCTTCGTGGACGGAGTGTCTTCGCCCCAGACGACGGTGACCTCGGTGCCGGGCTCGGCGTAAGCCGGGTCGATGACCGCGAGCGAGAGGATCGCGCGCTCGTTGGCCGAATAGCCCGTCCAGGTCGAAACGCCGACCGTCTTGCCGTCCGCCTCGACCCGGTCGAAGTGGAAGGTGTCGTACAGCGACATCGGCAGGTTGAAGTACTTCGCCCCCGGACCCTCGTGGAACATCGATCCGACGGCCTCAGCCACGTCGTCGCCGTTCCAGACGAGCGTCACCTTGCGGCGCGTGTCCGTCTTGCCCTCGGCGACCATGCGCTCCAGTGCCTCGCGGCCGATGAAGTCGTGGTCGAACCCGATGATCCGGCCGTAGTCGAGCTCGAACGGCGTGACGTAGTAGTCCTCGATGTTGTCCGTGTGGTAGCTGCCACCGAGGGGCGACACCGTCTCGTAGGCGTTGGCCGTGAGCCAGCGGCGGTAGTCGGCGAGGCGCTCGTCGGTGTAGATCGCGGGCAGGGGACGGGGGAGCCATCCGGACTCGAGCGCGTTGGTGTGGTACGCCCGGCCGCCGACCTGAACGAGGTCGAACTCCTTGCCGGCCTCGAGAAGCGCGGCGTGCACGATCTCGTTGTCCTCCCACGGACCCCACATCTCGTAGCCGGGCTCACCGGCCATGCCGTGACGAAGGGCGCGGACTTCCTTGCCGCCGATCGTGAAGCGCGTCATGCCGAAGAACTTCAGCTTCGGCGGCTCGGCGCCGGTCGCCTTGCGGATGACCTCGAGAGCGCCGGGACCCTGCACCTGGTAGCGGTAGACGACGGGGTCGCCCTTGCGCACGAGCGAGTTGTCGTCGCGCCAGACCTCGACGTCGTACCCGCCGGTGACGGCGTGGTAGTGCATCCAGTTGATCGACGGCGGGATGCCGACGGCCTGGTACTCGTCCTCTTCGAGGTGGAAGAGGATGTTGTCGCCGATGACGTAGCCGTCGTGGTTGACCGCGACGAACTGCTTGGCCATGTCGACCGGGAAGTTCGCGACGCTGTTGATCGCGAGGTCGCTGATCAGCTTGAGGGCGTCGGGACCCTTGATGTTGAGGTCGGCCATGTGGTGCGACTGATCGAACAGAACGGCCGTGCGACGCCAGGCGAGCTGCTCGTCGCGCCAGTTGCTGAACTCCTGGACGACGCGCGGCACGACGGCCGGCGGGGACTGCGACTCCCACAGCAGCTCGACCGGATTTCCGGCAGCGGCGATGGCTTCCTCGAGATTGTTCGGCACGGGTGATTCCTCCTTGAATGACAGCCGGCTTTCGACCTCCCCAGTGTTGTCACGTGCTTGAACCCGTGTAAAACATATTTATCCAACGTTTCACCACAGGAGATCTTTCATGTCCGCGATCCCCTTCACCCTGCGCCAGCTCGAGTACTTCGAAGCGATAGCCAGCGAGGGCTCGCTCGCCGCCGCCGCCGAGCGGTGCCGCGTCAGCCCACCGGGCCTCGCGCTCGCCCTCGACGAACTCGAACGGCACCTGGGGGTGCAGCTGTTCGTCCGTCGCAAGGGCAAGGGCATGACGCTGACGGCCGTCGGGTCCCGGATGCTCTCGCACGCCCGGCGACTCCTCGCGGGGGCCGAGTCGCTCGCGGGCGAGGCGGGTCAGTCGATCGGCGCTCTGACGGGCCGTTTCGCGATCGGATGCTTCGCCACGTTGACGCCGTTCTTCCTCCCGGGCATCCTCGAGCACTTCCGCGAGGCGCACCCCGGACTCCAGCTCGACATCGTGGAGGCGGATGCCGCGCACCTGGACGAGATGCTCCTGCGGGGACGGATCGATGTCGCGCTGCTCTACAGCGTCGACGTGTCGGGCCACCTCTCGTTCGATCCCGTCCAGAACTTCCGCCCGCACGTGCTCGTGGGCGGTCGTCATCCCCTCGCGGAGCGTCGCAAGGTGCACCTCGCCGAACTCGCGAAGGAGCCGCTCATCGCGCTGGATGTCCATCCCGCTCGCAAGAACACCGAGCACATCTTCGAGACGCTCGGCCTCGAGCCCTCGATCGGTTACGTCACGGGCAACTACGAACTGGTGCGGTGCCTCGTCGGGCGCGGCCTCGGCTACGCCGTCATGTTCCAGCGCGCCGCGACATCGCGCACCTACGACGGGCACGTCGTCCGGCGCCTCGACATCGCGGATCGCGTGCCGCCCACCATCGTCGGGCTCGCCCGGCCGGCGGGCGCGCCCCGCACCGCTCGCTACGGCGCGCTCCTGGACATGCTGATCTCGACCGCCGGCCGAGCGGGCCTGCACGATGCCGCACCCTCGGGCGATCAGGGAACGGCTTCGACCTCGAAGTCGAGCACGATCGCGCCGCCCGTGGCGTAGTTGGGGACATCGCCCTGGACAGCCTGGCCCTCGGGCGAGGTGATCGCCGCGATCATGGCGGCCTTGTCGACGAAGTCGGCCTCGAAGATCGCGAAGTACGGGCTCTCTCCCTCGGCGGCGTCGACCGACAGCGTGAAGCGCTGCGCAAGCGTTCCGGGCAGCTTCTTCGCGAGCGGGAGGTGCGTATTGCGGTAGTACTCCTCGAACGCAGCGGGGTCCTCGGGTGCCGGGTACAGGACGATGAGCTTGTGCACGGATGCCTCCTCGCATGGGTGGGACCTCAGTCTGGCGATCAGGTTCAGTCTGGCGATCAGGGTGCCATCCGCCGGCCGCGCCGTCGCGATCCGCCTACGACTGTGCGCGTGTGGACAAGCCGCGCCGGAATCCATGCGTCTGCACCCTCCCCGAAGAGCGGGCGCCCGGGCTACCCTGGCAACGATCGGAAGGTCCGGAGAGGCGTCGTCATGGTCGACGATGCCTCGTGACATGGGCGATGGCGTCCATGCGCGGGCCGAGTCTTCGAGGGAGCGCACGTGGCCCATATCATCGAGCATCACTCATCCGACCTGGGCGTCGAGTCCGCGACCGCGTCGTCGCTCGGCGAGTGGCGCCTCGTCGCCGGCAACCGCTTCGTGCCGCTGCAGATCGCCGCGGAAGGCCGCTTCGAGGGGTCGATCCGCTGGCGGTACATCGATGAGACGTGCATCACCCAGATCGTGGCGAGCCCCCATCGCGTGCTCCGGACCGACTCGCTCATCTCGCCGAGCGATCCCAAGCACTACAAGCTGAGCCTGCAGTTGGACGGTTCGGGCATCGTCGCGCAGGACGGTCGTGAGACGGTGCTGCGCCCGGGGGACATCGCGCTGTACGACACGAGTCGCCCGTACACGCTCGAGTTCACCAGCGACGTGCGATGCCTCGTGATGGCATTCCCCCAGAGCGTCTTCGACGTGCCCTCGAGCCTGATCCGACGCATCACCGCGATCCGGCTGCCGGGCGACGAGGGGATCGGCGCGCTCATCTCGCCGTTCATGCGGCACCTGGGCGAGAACCTCGACAGCCTTTCGGGGATCGCGGGCGTCCGGATCCTGCGGAGCGTCCTCGATCTGCTGACGGCTCTGGTCTACGCCCAGTTGTCGGAGGAGGAGGACCACTGGGGCGAGTCACGGCGTGCCGAGATGCGCGTCTTCAAGCTCTACATCGATGCCCACCTGAACGACCCCGACCTCAGCGCCGGGACGATCGCGCGCACGCACTTCATCTCGGTCCGCTACCTCCAGTACCTGTTCCGGGAGGAGGGCTTGACGGTCTCGAGCTACATCCGCTCGCGTCGGCTGCAGCACTGCGAGATCGATCTGAGCGATCCGGCCCAGACGTCGCTGTCGGTGTCGGAGATCGCGCAGCGCTGGGGATTCCCGGACGCGAGCCACTTCAGCAAGATCTTCAAGGCGCATTTCGGCCAGGCACCCCGCGAGTTCCGCAGCGCCCGGCTGAGCGCCTGAATCGCCCTCTTCCGTGCGTGCGCCGTTGACGCACTGTGGTGCGCCATCCGACAAGACGGCCGCCGCGGGCGTCGCGCAGACTGAGCGGAGTCCACGGCGAGGAAGCCGGACACGGAGGGATCCACAGTGGTAGTGCGAGACGAACTGTACGAGATCGGCATTGTGCAGCGGAGGAAGATGTTCGGCTCCGCGGGCGCCGAGGACCAGGTGGATCACACCACCGATCTGAACGACAAGCTCCAGGACTTCGTGACCAGGTACTGCTTCGGCGACATCTGGCAGCGCCCCGGCCTGTCGATTCCCGACCGCAGCAAGGTGACGTTCGCCATGCTGGTCGCGACCGGCAAGCCGCACGAGATGAAGGTGCACGCGCGCGGCGCGATCGAGAACGGGGTGACGCCGCTCGAACTGCGCGAGATCGTGGTGCAGGCGGTGTTGTACTGCGGCATTCCGGCGGCGGTGGAGGGGCTGCGCGCGCTCGACGCCGTTTTCGCCGAGATGGGCGTCGAATCGAACCTCGACGGGGAAGCGGCCGCCACCGTGGCGACGGGAAAGACATCCGCGCCCTCTTCGCGCGCGGGATCAGGAAAGAAGGCGAGTCGATGACGGGTAACCAGAAAGAGATCGTCGGGTTCATCGGGCTCGGCACGATGGGGGCGCCGATGGCGGCCAACATCGCGGCGGGCGGCTACGACCTGCGCGTCTACGACGTCGATCCGGATGCCGCGCGAGCGGTCGCCGAGCGCATCGGCGCGACGGCGGTGCAGGATGTGACCGCACTCTCGGAGTGCGCCGTCGTCGTGCTCATGCTCCCCACCAGCGCGATCGTGCGGTCGGTGCTGCTCACTCCCGAGGGTGGCTCGCGCATCCCCTTCCGACCCGGCGCCGTGGTCGTCGACATGAGCTCCTCGGATCCGACCGAGACCGTCGAGACGGGCCGGGCGCTCGCCGCGGCCGGCGTCGCCATGGTCGACGCGCCGGTCTCGGGTGCGCGCGAGCGCGCCGTCGCGGGAACGCTCGCGATCATGCTGGGCGCGGACGACGACGCTGCGGCCGAGCGCGCCGTTCCGGTGATCGAGACCATGAGCCGGGCGATCTACCGTACCGGCAAGCTCGGAACGGGCCACGCCATGAAGGCGCTGAACAACTTCGTCGCGGGTGCGGCGTTCGTCGCGACCTCCGAGGCCCTCGTGGCCGGCGAGCGATTCGGTCTCGACCCGCAGCTGATGGTCGATGTCTTCAACGACTCGACCGGACAGAGCTTCTCGACGACCCACGTGTTCGGTCCGCATGTCGTCGAGCGCCAGTTCGCGAGCGGTTTCGCCCTTCCTCTGATCACGAAGGACGTGCGCATAGCCCGGGAGCTGCAGCACGCGGTCGATCACGATGCCCCCGTCTGCGAGGCGGTGACACGTGCTCTCGAGGATGCGCTCGAGGCGCTCGGTCCCGTCGATCACACGCGGGCGTACACCCACTGGCAAAGCCGATAGGTCGACCCCCGCCGTACCGCGCCCGAGAGGGGGAGCAATGGAACGATTCGTCATCGCGCTCAGCCGGGTGATGGCCGTGATAGCCGCCGCGGCGATCGTCGTGCTCATGACGGCGATCGTCGTCGACGTCACGGGGCGGTTCGTCACCAACAGCAGTGTCCCGGCGATGCTCGAGATCTCGGAAGGGGCGCTCGTCGTCGCCATCTTCTTCGCACTCGCGTGGGCCGGCGTCACGGGCGCCCACGTCTCGGTCACCCTGCTCGCCGATCGGCTCGGGGAGGGGTGGAATCGTGTGTTCGACATCTCCACCTGGGTGTTCTGCTCCCTCGTCGTCGCCTGGCTCACCTTCGCCTCGGCGACACGGGCGGCGAGCGCGACTCGGCTGAACGAAACGCGCATGGGCCTCGTCCAGTGGCCGACGTGGCCGCTGCGGTGGATCATCGTCGTCGGCTTCGCGGCGCTGCTGCTCGTCTGCCTGGTGAACGTCGTCCGCTCCCTCCGCCATCGCGCGGTGCTGGGTCGGCGCAACACGGAAGAGCTGATCATCACCGAGACCGCATCCGAGTCCGCCCCGACCGAGCGAGCCTGAGGAACGTCATGCAGATCTACCAGATCGTCATCCTGACGTTGCTCGTGATGTTCGCGCTGCTCGCGATCAAGGTGCCCGTCGCCGTCAGCCTCGCCGGCGCGGGCGGCCTCGGCCTGATCCTCTTGCAGGGCTTCGGCTACGCGAGCAACACTCTGGGCGCCGCACCGTTCACGACGTCGGCGAGCTTCACCCTCACGATCATCCCCATGTTCATCCTGATGGGGATGCTCGCGGTCCGTGCGAACATCGCCGAGAACGTCTTCGCCGTGGCCAATCACTTCGTTCGGCGTGCACCCGGGGGGCTCGGCGTCGCGACGGTCATGGCCTGCGCCGGATTCGCCGCCGTCTCCGGCTCGAGCATCGGCACCGCCGCAACCATGGCGAAGCTCTCGGTGGATCAGATGCGTGCCAAGGGGTACCCCGCGAGCCTCGCTACCGGGATCGTCGCGATCGCCGGAACGCTCGGTGTGATGATCCCCCCGAGCACGTTCCTGGTGCTCTACGCGGTCCTCGCGGGCGAGTCCGTCTCACAGATGCTCGCCGCGGGCATCATCCCGGGCCTGCTCTCGGCCCTGGGCTACATCACGTACATCATGGTCGTCGGGCAGCGGACGATCCGTCGGGACGCCGGTGGCGACCTCTCCGAGGCGGTCGACGATGCCCGTGCCGAGTTGCGGGAAAAGCGGAAGTCGGCGGGCGCGGGCCGCGCGGCGCGTGCGATGTCGACCGACACGACCGTCCGGACGGCGGAGCCCCGCACCGCCGCTGTGAAGGCGGCCATCGCTCCGCGCCCGTCGCTGCGGGCGCTGCCCTGGCGCGGAGTGGTCTACATCGCCATCCTGTTCACCGTCGTCCTCGGGGGGATGTACTCGGGCATCTTCACCGCGACCGAGTCCGCCGCGATGGGCGCCCTGGCAGCGCTCATCATCCTCGTCGTCGAGAATCGTCGGCAGGGCGTCCGACGCATCCTCCGAGCGTTCCGGATCTCCCTGCTCGACACGGCCGAGACGACCGCCATGGTCTTCTTCATCGTCATCGGATCGGCGATCCTGTCGACCTTCTTCGTGGCCGCCGGGGTCACCCGCGCCATCTCGGACTGGGTCGGCGCGCTGCCCTTCCCCCCGATGCTGGTGATGGCGCTGCTGCTGCTCTGCCTCGTGCCGATGGGAATGTTCCTGGAGTCGATGTCGATCCTCGTCATCACGGTGCCGATCCTGTACCCCGTGGCCATGGAGTTCGGCTTCGACGGGATCTGGCTCGGCATCCTGATCGTCAAGCTCATCGAGATCGGAATGGTGACCCCGCCCGTGGGGATCCTCACCTTCGTGGTCGCGGGGACCACCGGTGTCAAGCCCGAGACCGTCTTCCGCGGGGTTCTTCCGCTCGTGGGGATCGACTTCGTCACCACGACGATCCTCTTCCTCTTCCCCGCGATAACGCTCTTCCTTCCTTCTCTCGTCGCGCGTTGACCGGAGGACGGAGGACCGCGCGGGGATCTGCGCGCGCGGACCATACTCCGTTCGCCGGTGGACAACCGCACGGACCGCGGGCGGGCGAAGGTGGAGGAACACGATCGGCGACGGGGATGTCGCCGGTTCGCCATCACTCTGATGCACGGAGAGGACGAACAACGATGTTCACACAGCGATCCACACGCGGCCGGAGGGTGTTCGCTCTCACCGCCCTCGTCAGCGCCGGGCTCCTCGTCAGCGCCTGTTCCGGCGTCGTCGCCGAGCCCGACGGCGACGCGTCGGGCGACGGCGGTGGTGAGCCGGAGGTCACGCTCACGCTGGTGACCGCGGCCATCGACGGCACTCCCAACGCCGCCGTCCAGGACTGGTTCCTCGACGAGATCGAGGAACGCAGCGACGGCAAGGTCGCCTTCGAGCGGACCGAGGCCTACTCCCTCTGCGCCGCCCCCGAGATCGTCGAGTGCGTGCGCGACGGACGTGCCGACATCGGTGTGACCATCCCCGATTACACGCCTCAATATTTCCCGTCGACGAGCGTCGTCAGCATCCCGTTCATCGGCCAGAATTGGCAGGCCATCATGCAGTCGCTGTACGACCTGCACCAGGAAAACCCCGACGCACAGGCCGTGATGGAGGGCAACGAGCTGCACTACCTGGCGACCTGGCCGGTCGGTCGGCTGCTGCTCGGCACGAAGGAGCCCGTCACCGACACCGCCGGCCTGTCCGGACTCGCGGTGCGCGTATCGGGTCCGCTGGCGCAGCAGCTGTTCCAGGGCGCGGGCGCGAACATCGTCGCCCTCCCCGCCAACGAGACCTACGAGGGTGTCGAGCGCGGGCTCGCCGACGCGGTCGGTGCGGGCATGGACTTCCCCGTGAACTACCGGCTCAACGAGTTGCTGCCCTACTGGACGGACCCCGGCTTCGGGCAGTATTCCGCCTTCGGCATGTGGCTCTCGGCCACCGCGTACGAGGGTCTGTCGGATGAACTCAAGGCGGTCTTCGACGAGGTGGCCGAAGAGCTCAACTCCGGCGCCGGTGCCGAGGCGTACAACGTCAAGGCCGCCGAGCAGTGCCCCGCGATGCTCGACGCACCGACCGTCCAAGACCTCAACGCCTGGGGCGAGGCCGAGACGGAAGCCTGGGAGTCGGCAACGGGCGACTCGATGCTCGACGCATGGGTCGAACTCGCGACGGGCCAGGGTCTCGAGAACGCCCAGGGCGTGCTCGACGACTATCTCGCGGGCCTCGAGACCTACGCCGATGTCGAGGTGGGCGACGCCACGCTCGAGTGCATCGCGGAGTTCGCCGACCGCTGACATCGCATCCGACATCCATCTACCAGAAGGGCATCTCATGACAAACGACACCTCGACACTCCTCGATGCGATATCCGTCGCAGCCGAGGAGGGCCGGGCGGTACCGGACGCCGCGTCGGGCGAGACGATCGGTCACGTCCGCGAGCAGACGGTCGCCGACCTCGACGCTGCCATCGGTCGTGCCACAGCGGCGCAGCCCGAGTGGGCGGCTCTGGGGCACGCCGAGCGTGCGCGACTGCTGCACCTGGCGGCGGACGAGATCGACGCGCACGCCGAAGAACTCGCGCAGATCATCGCGCGCGAGCAGGGCAAGCCGCTGAACGGTCCGGGCGCGCGCTTCGAAGCCGCGGGATGCGCGGTCTGGATCCGCAGCGCCGCCGACACCGTCCTCGAGACCGAGGTCCTCTTCGAGGTCGAGGGGACCAGATCCGAGCTGCACTACGTCCCGCTGGGGGTCGTCGGTGCGATCGGACCGTGGAACTGGCCCGCGCTCATCGCCATCTGGCAGATCGCACCCGCCCTGCGAATGGGCAACACGGTCGTGACCAAGCCGAGCGAGTACACGCCGCTCAGCGTGCTCGCCGTGGTCGAGTTGATGAACCGTCATCTGCCGCGGGACGTGCTGCAGGTGATCACGGGCGGACGTGAGGTCGGGGCGGCGATCGCCTCGCACCCCGGGATCGACAAGGTCATGTTCACCGGCTCCACCAAGACCGGGCGGGAGATCGTCAAGGGGTCGGCGAGCAACCTCGCCCGGCTGACCCTTGAGCTGGGCGGCAACGATCCCGGCATCGTGCTGCCGGGCAGCGACGCGAAGGCGATCGCCGAGGGTCTGTTCTGGGGGGCGTTCATCAACACCGGTCAGACCTGTGCCGCCCTCAAGCGGCTGTACGTTCACGACTCGGTCTATGACGACGTGGTCGACGAGCTGGTCCGGGTCGCGGAATCGATGCAACTCGGTCCCGGCACGAGCGAGGACAGCCAGCTCGGCCCCCTCTCGACGGCCCAGCAGTTCGACATCGTGACGCGTCTGGTCGACGATGCGCGTTCGCGCGGTGCGCGCATCGCCACGGGAGGAGAGGCGGCGCCCGAACTCGGACCGCACTTCTACCGGGCGACCGTCGTGGCCGACATCGAGGACGGCGCACCGCTGGTCGACGAGGAGCAGTTCGGCCCCGTCATCCCGGTGCTCCGCTACACCGACATCGACGATGCGGTAGCCCGGGCCAACTCGTCGGAACAGGGCCTCGGGGCATCCGTCTGGGGCGATCCCGTCGAGGCGCGTCGTGTCGCGGACCTGATCGAGAGCGGGACGGTCTGGATCAACCAGCACGGCACGTTGAACCCGATGGTCGCGTTCGGCGGCGTCAAGGGCTCGGGATACGGACTGGAGTTCGGCGTGAACGGGCTCAAGGCCGTCGCCGCCCCGAAGGTCATCACGATCTGATCGGCATACGGAGGCGGGGAGTGGGGCGTCGCGTGGCGGCGTCCCGCTCCTTCGCGTCCGTGGTAGACGAGCTCGGGGATCGGAGGAGCCCGGCGGCGGTCAGTCTCGCGCGGGAACGTGCAGCATGTCCGCCGCGATGTCGCCGATCGTCGCGGCGCCGAGCAGGGCCATCGTGCGCGCGAGACCGGACTGCAGCATCCGGCCCGCCCGGAGGGCCCCCGCCTCGCCTCCCGCCATCAGCCCGTAGACGTACGCGCGGCCCATGAACACGGCGTCCGCGCCGGCCGCCAGCGCCGCGGCGATGTGCGTTCCCGAGCGCACGCCCCCGTCGAGATAGACGGCCGCGCGATCACCGACGGCTGCGCGCACGCTGCCGAGCGCGTCCCAGGTCGAGATGACGTTCTCGAGCTGACGGCCGCCGTGGTTCGAGACGACCACGGCGTCCGCGCCGAGCCGCACGGCCTCCGCGGCGTCGGCGGCGGAGAGTATCCCCTTCACGACGAGCGGACCCGTCCACATGCCGCGCATCCAGGCGAGGTCGGCGAAGGTCGTCGACGCATCCAAGATCGCGTTCGACTGTTCCGCGAATCCTCCCGGCTTCAGATCCAGCGCCGCGAACCCGAGCGGTTCGCTCCGGAGGGTCCGTGCCAGCCAGCGCGGATGGCGGGCGAGCCCGGCGACGGAGCGGAGCGGGAAGCTCGGCGGAAGAGTCATGCCGTTGCGTGCGTCGCGGAGCCGCTGGCCCGCGACCGGCACGTCGACCGTGAGGACGAGGGCGCGGTACCCCAGTGCGCTGGCGCGGCGGATGAGCGCCTCGGACGCGGCGCGGTCCTTCCAGAGGTAGAGCTGAAACCACCGGTCGGCCTCGGGCGCCGCAGCCGCGACGGCCTCGAGGGATGACGACGCCATGGTCGACAGGACGTAGGGCACGCCCAGGCGCGCGGCTGCCCGCACGGCCGCGAGCTCGCCGTCGGGGTGGGCGAGGCGCGTCATGCCGACCGGGGCGAACCCGAAGGGCGCGCGGGCGGCGGACCCCAGGAAGTGCGTCGAGGTATCGATCCGCGAGACATCCCGCAGAACGCGTGGGACGAGCGAGGCCGTTTCGAACCGCTCGACGTTCCGGCGGACGGCCACCTCGTCCCCCGCCCCGCCGTCGATGAAGTCGAAGATCGGCTTCGGCACGGTGCGCCGCGCCATCGCGCGGAGATCGGCGATGGAGTACGCCGAGGCGAGGGCGCCCGGTGCGTCGGATCGTGCACCGCGCCACTGGATCATCGCCGCGATGTCGCGGACCCCGAGCCTCGAGCGCCTCCCGCCTCGTGTGGAACGGGTCATGCGCCGAACACCTTTCCGGGATTGAGGATGCCGAGCGGATCGAAGACCTGCTTGATCTGCCGCTGCAGCTCCCACTGGTCCTCTCCCAGCTCGTCCGCGAGCCATCGGCGCTTCAGCAGTCCGACGCCGTGCTCGCCCGTGAGGGTTCCGCCGAGCCGGAGTGCCGAGGTGAACAGATCACCGGCGGCCGCCCAGACTTCGTCGGGGACCTCGGGACCGGTGAACACGAAGCTCGGGTGCAGGTTGCCATCTCCCGCGTGGGCGATGGTGGGAATCGTCAGGCCGTATTCGCGCTCGATGCGCCCGATCTCGTCGAACATCGCCGGCAGGGAACTGCGCGGCACGGCGACATCCTCGAGCAGGGTGTCGCCGAGCGCCGTCATCGCCGCGTGCGCGGAACGGCGGATGGTGAGAAGACGCTCTCCCTCAGCCGCGTCGTCCGAGAGCGTCGTCTCGGCGCCGAGCGCACGCAGAATCGAGTCGATCGCCGCGGCCTCGGCGCCGGCCGCCGCGCCATCCGTCTGGATCGTCAGCTGGGCCGCCCCCGCCGTCGGGGCCGGAAGTCCCAGGAGTGCGTGCACGGCACCGAGCGACGCGGCGTCCATGAGTTCCATGATCGCCGGCTGGACGCCCGAGACGACGACGGCGGCGGCGCCCGCGGCGGCCTCGCGGACGGTCGCGAAGGTCGCCAGCACGGTGTGCGGCGAGCCCGGGGGACGACGGCGCAGTTTGAGGGTGGCCGACACGATGACCGCGAGGGCCCCCTCCGATCCGATCAGGAGGGAGGTCAGATCCAGCCCCGTGACGCCCTTCACGCTCCGGCGCCCAAGGCGCATCATCCGTCCGTCCGCGAGCACGACATCCATCCCCAGCACTGCGTCCCGCACGGTGCCGTACTTCGCGCAGAGCAGACCGCCCGCGCCCGTCGCGATGTTGCCGCCCACCGTCGAGATGTCGCGACTGGCCGGGTCAGGCGCCCACCAGAGGTCCTGCTCGGCGAGCACCGCATTCAGGTCCCCGTTGAGGATCCCCGGTTCGACGACCGCCAGCAGATCGTCCGGTCGGACGTCGAGGATGCGGTCCATCCGCGTCGTCGACAGCACGATCTCGCCCGGGCCGGCGATCGCGGCGCCGGCGGCGCCGGTACCGGCGCCGCGCGTGACGACCGGCGTGCGCGTCGCCGTGGCGACCCGGAGCGCCGCCTGGACGTCCGCGACGCTCTCGGCCGCGACGATCGCCACGGGAGGGCCGGGGGAGAGATGGCCCGAGGCATCCGCCCGGGTTTCTTCGAGCGCCCGGACGTCGGAGGTCACACGGGGACCCAATTCGCGGGTGAGGCGCGTGACGACCTCAGGGTCGATCGTGTCGCGACCCGCGTCGCTCGCTGACATGGCGTCAGCCTAGGCGGCCGGTCCGAGGCGCCGCGGCGTCGTGCGCGCCTCGACAACTATCGGGCGGGACTGTCATGTCGGGGGCCTCGTCGGCCCTTCTAGAGTCGACCGCGTCGCGTGATGTTCCTGCGCGCGGACGAGAGGCGGAACATGCACATCGGATCCATCGAGATCGACGGCTCTCCGGCCGTCGTGGTGCGGGCCGACGAGGAAAGCGCGGTCGTCCTGCCGGAGCGCTACACCGACGTCGAGAGTCTTCTGCGCGAGCCCGTCGACCGCCGGCGCGCAGCGGTCGACGAGGCCCTGCGAGGCGGCGAGCGTCTCCCGATCGCGGGGATGACGTGGCTTCCGCCCGTCGGCCGGCCCGGGAAGGTCCTCTGCGTCGCGCTCAACAACAGCGCCAATCCCGACCGCATCCTCTCGGGGCCCGACACGCCCGCGATGTTCGTCAAGCCGTCCTCGTCCCTGATCGGTCACGGCCGTGCGATCCGGTTGCGCCCCGAGTTCGGGCGCGTCCACCCCGAGCCCGAACTCGCCGTGGTGATCGGCCAGGGCGGATCCGACATCCCCGTCGACGCAGCGCTGGATCACGTCTTCGGCTACACGATCATCAACGACCTGACGTCGCCCACGATGCGGGACGCCGACACGTTCCACTACCGGGCCATCCATCCCGATCCCGCGGCCCCGGACGGCATCCGCTACGTCGAGAGCTGGGTCAGCTATCCCGCGCGCTACAAGGGCACCGACACCTTCGGCCCGATCGGGCCGTGGGTGGTGACCTCGGACGCGATCCCCGACCCCCACACCCTGCGCATCACGTGCTCGCACGACGGGCGGCTCGTCACCGACGACAACACCGCCAATCTGCGCTTCAGCGTCGCGGAGGTCGTCTCCTTCGCCTCGAGCTACCTGACCCTCGAGCCCGGAGACATCATCGCGATGGGCACGGCGCTCAAGCGTTCGTCCGCCGGGGGCGCCGTGCAGAACGTCGACCTGACGACGCTCGGCGGCGTCATCGAGGTCGCGATCGAGGGGATCGGGACGCTTTCGAACCCCGTGGAGCGACGGTGAGCGTCCTCGACCTCGAGACCCGCGCCGCGATCGCCGACCTCAACGCGCGCTTCGCCTGGGCGCTGGACTCGGGCGATCCCGACGCGCTTCGCGCGGTGCTCGCGCCCGACGTGCACTACGTCAGCGTCGGACGCGAATTCCACGATGTGGAGCGGGTCGTCGCGTCGTTCCTCGCGCGCGAAGGCACGCGCACGACACGTCACGGCCTCGGGAACCTCCTCCTCGAGGACGGCCCCGACGGCACGGTCCTCGGGCGGAGCAGCTGGCACACGTTCGCCAGCAACGCGGATCCCCCGGTCGGCGTCGAGATCTACATGGTCGCCGACTTCCAGGACACCTATCGGCGGGTGGACGGTGCGGGCTGGCGGATCGCGGAGCGCATCATCCGTCCCGTGTTCCGTCAGCCGGGCCTCGCACCGGGTGCCGCCCCGAACCCCACGTGAAAGCAGGAGAGATGACCACGCACCCCGCAGAACCCGTCCACGACCTCGCCCACCTCGGCCACCACGCGATCCTGACGCCGACGATCGAAGAGACGCTCGCCTACTTCGTCGACCTCCTCGGCATGCAGGTCGTCGCGGTGGAGGGCGACGCGCACTACCTCCGCGCCTTCGGCGACTACGAGGCCTGGTCGCTGAAGATCATCGCGTCCGACCGTGCGGGCCTGGGCTTCGTCTCGTGGCGGATGACCAGCCCGCAGGCCCTCGAGCGGCGCGTCGCCTGGCTCGAGCAGAACGGGCACGGGGGGAGCTGGGTCGAGCCCGATCACGGCATCGGCCCGGCGTACGAGTTCGCCGACCCCGACGGTCACCTCTTCCGCCTCTACTACGACACGACGCGGTACGAGGCGCCCGACGGCGAGCGTCCCGTGATCCCCACGAACTTCCAGAAGTACGCGAGCCGCGGCGCGAACGTGCGCCACGTCGACCACGTCAACCTGCTCGCGCGCGACGTGCGCGCTTGCCGCGAATTCTGGGAGCAGGGCTTCGGACTGCGCACCTACGAGATCATCCGCCTTCCCGACGACACCGAAGCCGGGGCGTGGATGAGCAGCTCCATCCAGGGTCACGAGCTGATCTACACGCAGGAGAAGACGAGCGGGAGCGGACGCCTGCACCACTTCGCCTACCTCGTCGACACGCGCGAAGAGGTGCTGCGCGCCGCCGAGATCTTCGCCGACGCACGGATCTACATCGAGGCGGGTCCCTCGCGCCACACCGCGATCCAGGGCTTCTACCTCTACACCCGCGAACCCGGCGGTAACCGGATCGAGGTCGCCAACGGCGGGTACCTGGTCTTCGCGCCCGATGCCGAGCCGTACGTCTGGTCGGCCGAGGAGTGGGCGAAGAAGCCCGGCTGGGGTGCACCCATCCCTCCCGAGTTCCACGTCTACGGGACGCCCGTCGTCGTCGACTGACCGCCATGGCATCGGATCGCCCCCGCTATCCCCTGCGTCCACCGGGGGAGTTGGCGCCCGACCAGCGTGCGCTTCACGACCGCATCACCACGGGTCCGCGGGCGTCGACGCCCGCGGTGCCTCTCGTCGACGCGTCCGGCGCCCTGCTCGGCCCCTTCGCCGTCATGACGATCGCTCCGGCCGTCGGCGACGCCGTGCAGGCGCTCGGGGCGGCGCTGCGCTACGCGGGGACCCTGACACCCCTCGTCCGGGAAGGGGCGATCCTGCAGGTCGCCGCGCATCACCGCTGCGAATTCGAGTGGATCGCCCACGAGGGAGCGGCGCGAGCCGCAGGTCTCGGAGACGAAGCCCTCGGCGTGATCCGGCGCGGCGGCGCTCCGACGGGATGGTCGCCCGATGTGGACGGCGCGTTCGCAGCCGTTGCGGCCATGCTCGCCACGGGCCGCCTCGACGACGACCAGTACGACCGCGCGATGACACAGCTCGGCGAACGGGCCCTCGCCGAACTCGTCTGGTTGTGCGGGTACTACTCGATGCTGGCGCTGTCGCTCGCGACCTTCGAGCCGCCGCACCCCGTGCCCGACCGCGTATTCGGCGACACGGGTCGCTGACCGAAGGGAAGGGCGGCGTCGGGTGCTAGGCGCGCCTCACCGGGCGCGCCGCGCGAGGATCCTCTGCCAGTCGCCCGGCACGCGTGCCGTCGGTCCGGGGACGCCCTGGCCCCCGGGGCGCGCCTGCGGGGGAGCGAGCGGCGGTCCGTCGACCTCGCTCTCGGTCTCGAAGTCCCAGAACCAGTCCTCGCCCGGCTCGAACGAGCGCATGACGCGGTGTCCGGTCTGCCGCCAGTGCGAAGTCGCATGGCGTCCGAGCGAGTCGTCGCAGCAGCCGATGTGCCCGCACGCCGCGCATCGACGCAGGTGCACCCACCAACTGCCGGACTCGTCGCACTCGACGCAGCCGTCACCGCTCGGCGGAACCTCCGGGTGGATGAAGCTCGACAGATCGCTCATGATCGTCTCCCGTTCTCGCACGAGTCCCGCTGGAGACTACGAATCTAGGCCGTTCGCGCGCTGCGCGCTCGGTCGGGCGTCGACGCGGTCCCCGCGGCCCGGGTCGGATCAGCTGGCGGGGTACGGGCGCTCGCGCAACACGGTCGCCAGATGCACGGCATTGCGGGCGAGCGTCGCCGTCGCGCTCGCCACGGCTTCCGGGGTCTCGTCGAGCTCGCGGTAGTCGACGGCCTGCATCGCCTCGCCGACCCAATAGGTTCCGCCCTGCGCGGGCAGGGTGAATCCGACGTCGGACAGGCCCTGGTAGAGGTCCGCGGTCGCCTTGTGCGCGCCGTCTTCGTTGCCGACGATCCCGGTGACGGCGACCTTGCCGAAGAGGATCGGCCGTCCCGCGTCATCCGTCTCCGAAAGCTCGGCGTCGAGCCGCTCGAGCACGCCCTGCGCCACGCTCGACATGTGGCCCAGCCAGATGGGCGTGCACAGCACGACGATGTCCGAGGCGAGGATGAGCTCGCGGATGCGTGGCCAGCCGTCGCCGTCGCCCATGTCCTTCTCGACGCCCGGCGACACGTTCTCGTCGATGATGCGCACGTGAGAAGTGTGGGCTCCGAGGTCCGCGAGGGCCGTCAGGATCTGATTCGTGAGCAGCTCGGTGCTCGAGGGAGCGGGGGACCTCGTCAACGTGCAGTTGAGCGCGATCGCGCGAATGTCGGCCATGAGCCCACCTTCCGTCAGGGTGTGGTCCGAGGCTACGAGCGTGCGTCGCGGCGGTCACCGGGGTTGACACGGGGCGGCTGCCCTGACAGCGCCGTTGTGGTGCGAAGCGGTCAGTCGATGCGCGAGTGGTCGCCGAGACGGTGCCAGGTCCGGTTGTGGTAGACGAGCGCGTTGCCCGCCTCGCCCGGTGCGGGGTCCCGCGACAGGCTGGACTGCAGCGCGTGCACAGCGAAGATCGTGGAGCCCCCGGCATCCATCCGGTTGACGACGGCGCCCCGGATCCAGGCCCGGACGCCGTGATAGACGGGTTCGCCGGTGACGAGGCGCGACCAGGATCCGGTGTCGGCGAAGCGATCGACTCCGCTCGTGGATCCGAGGCGCGCGAGGGGTAGATCGTCGGCATCGAGCAGATGGACGACGACGGTCTTCGCCGCGGCGAGCGCGCGTGCGCTCGACGACTGCGCCGAGACCGAGAACACGAGCAGCGGCGGATCGGCGCTCACGGACGACACCGAGGTCGCTGTCAGCGCGACGGGCCCTGTGCCGTCATCGGCGGTGATCACGGCGACGCCACCCGGGTGCCCGCGGAACACCGCCTTGAAGTCGTCGGCCGAGAGCGAGGGGAAAGCGGGGACACCATCGGCCGGCGTGATCCGGTCAGCGGTCGGCTCGGATTCGGTCGTCATGCTCACACGCTATCCCCCGAATCGGGCGGTGGCTCCGATGGGCGACCCGCGACGTCATGTCGGTTCGCATTCGGGAATTCGTGACACGAGCGAAACAAAGAGGGTGCATACTGATTTCGCAGCGTAAGCCGTTGCGGGCCCCCCGGGCCAAAAAACCCCGGTGGTGTGAAGGTGTCGTCAGCCCTCGTCCCGGCTCGGTATGCGCGCTCAGGGCGACACGACTCCTTCGATTTCCTGTCAATCGGTACAGATGTGAGAAGTGAAATGTCGCTCAAAGTCACGATCGTCGTCGGCAATCCCAAGCCGGCATCCCGCACGCGCAAGGTCGCGGAGCTCCTCGTCGAGAAGCTCCTCGCCCCCGGCACGTATTCGCTCGAGGTGATCGACCTCGCCGATCACACGGCCGAGATCTTCGCCTGGCCCTCGGAGGAGATGGCGGGACTCAATGCCTCCGTCGCCGAGAGCGACCTGGTGGTCTTCGCATCCCCGACGTACAAGGCCACCTACACAGGTCTGCTCAAGGCGTTCCTCGACCGCTACCCGGCGAACGGCCTCGCGGGCGTCACGGCGATCCCGGTGCACACCGGTGCGGACTTCAGCCACGCCATGGGGCCGACCTACAACCTCGCGCCCCTGCTCGTCGAGTTGGGCGCGATGGTCCCGGGCCGCGGCTTCTACCTCTCGTTGACCCAGATGGATCAACTCGAGGATGTCGTGGGCGCGGCGGCGGCAGAGTACGCGGCGAACCTCGCGCGCCTGGCGCACGTGGCCGGCGCGACGGCGACACCTCTCCCCTGAACCCGGTTGTGTCATCTCGATAGGAGGAACACCATGCACGAGTCAGCATTCGCCCCGGCGCCCATCTCGGCGCCGACGGGCATCGACGCGCGCCTGTTCCGTGACACGCTCGGGCACTACGCATCGGGCATCACGGTCATCAGCGGGCTGGAGGCGGACGAACCCGTCGGTTTCACCTGCCAGTCGTTCTACAGCGTCTCGATCGACCCGCCCCTCGTCTCGTTCAGCGTCATGCTGACCTCGACGACCTACCCGCGCATCAAGGAGAGTGGACGCTTCGCGGTCAACGTGCTGGCGCACGACCAACACCACGTCTCGAATCAGTTCGCGCGCAAGGGGACGGACAAATGGGCGGGAATCGAATGGACGCCCGCCGCATCCGGCAATCCCGTCATCCACGACACCCTGATGTGGGTGGACTGCGAGCTCTGGGACGAATACGTCGCGGGCGATCACCTGATCGTGATCGGCAAGGTCGTCGAGATGAGCGCCCCCGAGTGGCACACGCGTGAGCCGTTGCTGTATTTCAAGGGGTCGTACCGTCACCTGCGCGAACCGGATCAGATCGCGAGTTGAGCGGGTCGTCCGTCGGGACGGCGTCGCGCTTTCGGGTCGCCGTTCCGACAGACTGAGCGCATGACCACGCCCGCGAAGACCCGGGCACCCTTCGAGCACCGCTGGCCGGCGATCGCGGGCGTGCTCGCCGTTCTGGTGCTGTGGCTGCTCCTGCCGAACTTCTTCCTCGAACCGTTGCGGTGGATCGCCGTCGGAGTCTGCGCCCTCCTGGTCATCCCGCTGATCGTGCTGAATCCTCATCACCTCGTGCGGCAGACGACCTGGTCCCGCTGGTTCTCGGTGATTCTCGGCGTCATCCTGCTGCTCGTGACGCAGGCGCTGCTCGTGCAGCTGGTCTATGAACTGCTGACGGCCCCGGATGCCGAAGGCATCAGCATCCTGCTCGCCGCGTTGCAGCTCTGGGTGACCAACGCGATCGCGTTCGGGCTGCTGTATTGGGAGCTCGATCTCGGCGGCCCGGTCGCGCGCGCACGCGGGACTCGCGATGTCGCGGAAGCAGACTTCATCTTTCCGCAGGACTCGACCCCCGGATTCGGCGCGTGGCAGCCCCGCTACTTCGACTATCTGTACATCTCGCTGACGGCCGGCATGGCGTTCTCTCCGGCGGATGCGCTCCCGATTACGCGGCGCGCGAAGGCGTTCATGGCGATCGAGGCTCTCGCGGGATTCATCATGTCGGTGCTCGTGATCGCCCGCGCCGTCTCTGCGATCACCTGACGCATCGTCGGAGGGCCACCCGGGGCGGATGGCGGCTCACACGAACCTGCCAGGAAGCGGCGCCGAGCCGCGACTTCGCGGGCCAGCCGCGGTGTTCGACACGTCGGACGCGGCTCTCCTGCGCCGGTGCGACCCATCCGATTCTCGAGGGGCATCGGATGACCCCTCGTGCGGCGGAAGTCGCACGTCACGAAAGCGATGTGAAGGAGAAACCATGCGCAAGAACACGACTCGAATCGGAATGATGAGTGCTGCGGGACTGGGAGCTGCGGCGCTGGCTGTCGCCGGCTTCGCGATTCCCGCGAACGCGGCGGAATCCACCACCGAAGACACGTCGACGCAGACGAGCGTCGCGGGAATGTTCGACATCGTCGACGACCTCCTCGCCGGTGTCTCGGCTGGTGACCTGCTGGTTTCGCCCGACACGAATGCGGGCAATGTCGGCGTCGACGGCGGCATCATCGACGCACCCGTGATCGAGGGCCCCGTGGTGAGCGACTCTCTGAACGGCGATGTGCTGTCGGGCAATGACACCCCGATCGGATCCGGCAACGAGGTTCAGGCTCCCGTCGGATCCGGCAACGACATCCAGGCGCCGATCGACGCGCCGATCGGGTCCGGCAATGACACCGACACGGACACCAGCGTGGGTGACGTCGGCGGCATCGATGACATCGACGCGGGCGTGGACGACCTCGTCGACGGCGTCACCGGAGACATCGGAGCCGATGTCGACGGCATGCTCGGCGACATCCTCGGCTGATCCGTCGACACCCGGACGGACCCGCATCGCGTACCGCGGTGCGGGTCTTTCCGCGTCCGGGGGTGGCCCGTGTGACGAGCACGTGGTTCGCAGTTCAGCCTCGGGGGAGCGCCCCCGCGCGTCGACATGCGCGGGATGCGCTCATGTCGTGCCCGGGGAAATCGGATGCGTGAGCGTCCGGCCCAGCCGAGCCAGATCCCGTTCGGCGTGATGCTGGCGCAGGTAGGTCCGGAGGTCGCCGACACGGCGTGCGTGCGCTTCGTCGGAGGCCAACGGACCCGGGCCCAGGGCGCGATCGGCGACCGACAGCACCGACTCCACGGCATCCGCGACGATCGCGCGCACGCGCTCGCTGATCAACCGCACCGGCCCGGGGTCCATCCGGTCCGCCCGACTCGCGGCGTCCGCGAGGGCCAGTCGCGCGGCCCACATCCGCGCATCCGCGGTGCCGTAGTACGTGTCGGCGAGTTGGTCCGCGTCGGGCCGGGCAGCCGCGCGCGCGAGGGCGTCGAGAAGGGGAAGGGCACCGCCCCACCAGCATGCCGCGACGCCGACGCCACCCCACCAGAAGCCCTCCCGGCGCAGGTACCAGCCATCATCGCCGAGCGGCAGGGCGGGTGCGTCGACGAACTCGACCGGGCTACTGCGGATCTGCGCGAGACCGCGTGAGACCCAGGTGTCGCGCTGCGGGTGCACGTGGGGTTCTTGCATCGCGACGCCGAAGAGGCGCCGTTCGGTCGGTCCCGTCCACGCCGTGACGAGGGCGTGCGACACGCAGTCGGCGAGCGAGCACCAGGGCTTGACGCCGTTCAGGAGCCACGAGCCATCCTCGCGCCGACGCGCCTCGAGACGGACGCCCTCGCCCTCCGCGGCGAACACACCCCACGACGAATACGCATCGGCGCCCAACCGGGCGAGATCCGCGGTCGTCACGTGACCCTCGGCCGAGGCATCCGCCAGGATCGCGAGCGCGTCCAGGTGCGGTTCGAGCACGCGTGCCCCGGCGACGTCCGCACGCGCCGCCGTGGCGAGGGTCTCCCAACGCTCGAGCGTGCTCCCTCGACCGGGCGTCGGCACCGAGCCGCCGAGTTCGACCGCCCAGTCGATCGTTGCATCGACGTGGGTGCCGAACGCGACGACCGACCGCAGGCTGGTCTCGGCGCGCGCAGCAGCCCGGCCGGGCTCGTCACCCGCGAGAGAGACCGCGATCGAGGGCTCCGCAGAGACGAGCGATGTCGTCACTTCGCGGGTGTGCGGTTCTCGGCGCTGACCATCCAGGCGAACTGCTCGAGGCTTTCGAGCACGGCATGCAGGATGTCGGCGCTCGTCGGGTCTTCGTCATCCACCGGATCATGCACCTCGCGGACGGTCGAGATCGTCGCCTCGAGGCGCTCCGTGATCAGGTCGATCGTCTCGGTCGTGTCGACCTCACCGTGAGGGAACTCGGGCAGCGTCGTCGTCTCGGCGACCGTGTCGGACCGACCGTCCGGCACGGCATGGAGCGCACGCATCCGCTCGGCGACCGTGTCGCTGAAGCCGCGTGCGGCCTCGATGATGTCGTCGAGCTGGCGGTGGGTGTCGCGGAAGTTCGTGCCCACGACGTTCCAGTGGGCCTGCTTGCCCTGAAGCTGCAGCTCGAGCAGGTCGACGAGCACCTTCTGCAGGTTGTCGCCGAGCTCCTTCGACGCCTGAAAACCGCTCTCGGCGTTCTGCTCGCTCGTCAGGGCGGCGCCGGCGCCGCCCTTCGCGGGTCGGCGGCGTCCTCGCGTGCCGGTCTGCGTGGTCTTCGTGGATGCGTTAGCCATCGGATTTCTCCTCTCGAGCGGCGGAGGCCGCTGCTTCGTGCGCGCGGCCGCGCGCCGCCGCGGCTCCACGGTAGGGCTGCGGTGCTCGGGATCGGCGGGGGTTGCCGGGGCGGCCCGGGGGTGCTACCGGCGGTGATCGGAGAGAATGGTCCGATGGTGGAGACGACGTTCGAGGGCGCTGCCGAGGAGCTGTACGGGCTCGTTCCGAGCGCTTTCGTCGCGGCTCGCACGGCGCTCGCCGCGTCCGCGACCGACCGCGAAACGGCCGCCCAGATCCGGGCTCTCCGCAAACCCCCGGCCGCGGCGTGGATCGTCAACCTGCTCGCGCGCGGGGCTGCGGCGGACGTCGCCCGGCTCGCCACGCTCGCGGCCGAACTGCGCGAGGCGCAGGACGACCGAGATGCCACGCGCCTGACAGCACTCAACAAGGACAGGCGGATGCTCGTGGCCGAGCTCGTCCGCTCGGCGACGGCTCTCGCCGAGCGCGAGGGGGTGACGGTCGGCGCCGGCATCCTCGCCGAGGTCGAACGGACCCTGGGGGCCGCAGCGCGGGACGAGGCGGCCGCTGCGGCGGTTCGCACCGGACGCCTGCTGCGTGCGCTCGAGGCCTCTGGTGTGGATCCGGTCGACCTGACGGACGCGGTCGCGGGGGAGGCGCCCCTCGCACCGGGACCCGCTGCCGCTCCGGCCGGCGAGTCCGGTCGCGACGATCTCGCCGAGCGTCGTGCTCGTCGCGATGCCGAGCGCGCCGCGGCCGCCGCGCGGCGAGAGGTCGCCGAAGCCGAGCGGGAGGCGGCTCGAGCCGAGGCCCGCGTCGCCGCCGCGCGGGAGAGCGACGCGCGCCAGCGGGAACGCGTGGAGGCGCTGGAGCGCGAGCTCGGCCGCGTTCGCGCCGACGCCGACGCCGCCGCGGTCGAACTGCGCGAAGCCGAGCTGGCGCTCCGCGAGAGCGCCGAGCGTCAGCGGACGGCTCACGGTGCCCTCATAGAACCGAGTCCTACCGTGGAGGCATGAGTATGCCCACCGGTGAGCTGCCCTTCACCGCGACCCTCGCCGAGATGCGGGCGATGCGCGACGAGTTCCAGCGCTTCCTGCTCGAGTACCGCTTCGGCTTGCAAGAGGTCGAGACGAAGATCACGATCCTGCGCGACGAGTTCCAGCTGATGCACGACTACAACCCGATCGAGCATGTCTCGAGCCGGGTCAAGACGCCCGACAGCCTCGCCGAGAAGGTCGCACGCCGCGGAATCGACCCCGACTTCCCGACGATTCGGCAGCACATCACCGACATCGCCGGCATCCGCGTCACGTGCAGTTTCGTCGCCGACGCATACCGGCTCTTCGACCTGCTGACCGCCCAGGACGACATCACCGTGCGAGCAGTCAAGGACTACATCGCGGTGCCCAAAGACAACGGCTACAAGAGCCTGCACGTCATCGTCGATGTGCCCGTGTTCCTCTCGAGCGGCCGCGTGGACGTGCCGGTCGAGGTGCAGTTCCGGACGATCGCGATGGATTTCTGGGCGAGTCTCGAGCACAAGATCTACTACAAGTACGACAAGCAGGTGCCCTCGCGGCTGCTCGACTCGTTGCGCGATGCGGCCGAGACGGCGGCCGAGCTCGACGAACGCATGGAACGCCTGCACCGCGAGGTCCACGGCGGCGAGGTCCACGGCGGCGAGGTCCACGGCCCGGCGCGCCCGGGCGCGAGGCCGGTCGAGGTCTAGCGGCCGCCCGCCCCACGACGGCTGCAGTTCGCGCCATCCGCGCCACCGATGAACGCAACGGATGTCCCGAACAGGCGCCATCCGGTGGCCAGACGTGCGCTCGGGCCCACCGCCATGAGACCGTAGCCGTGTGACAGCAGAGAGCCCGGTTCGCGGGAGAGCGGGCGCGCACCGGCACTCGATATCGCACCGCTGGCTGGTCCCGTTCTTCGCCGCCGTGCTGACGCTCGTGGGCGGCGGTGTCGCCGTGTTCGAGGCCCGTATCGTCGGTGACCTGATCGAGCGTCCGGGACTGGAGGAGTTCTACCTGGATCCCGTGCCCGAGGGCTCGGGCGAACCCGGCGAGATCGTTCGGCAGGAAGAGCTTGTCGGCCTGCCGTTCGACACGCGCGCATGGCGGATCCTCTACCGCTCGACGGACCTCAACGGCGAACCGCTGATCGTCTCGGGCATCGTCGTTGCACCGCTCGGTCCAGCACCCGCTGGGGGGCGGACCGTGCTGTCGTGGGGGCACCCGACGACAGGCTCCGCGCGCGACTGCGCCCCGTCGCTCGCGGCCGATCCCTTCCTCGATATCGAAGGGCTCCGGCTGATGCTCGACCGCGGGTACGTCGTCGTCGCGACGGACTACGCGGGCATGGGCTATCCCGGACCGGATTCGTACCTGGTGGGCGAGACCGAGGGCAACAACGTCCTCGATGCCGTGCGGGCCGCACGGTCGATCCCGTCCGCGGGTGCCGGCGATTCGGTCATCCTGTGGGGTCATTCGCAGGGTGGTCAGGCGGTGCTCTTCGCCGCCGAACGGGCCGCCGAGTACGCGCCCGAACTGGACGTGCGGGCGGTGGCCGTCGCGGCACCCGCGGCGGATCTGACGGCTCTGCTCGACGCCGACATCGACGACATCTCGGGCGTCACGATCGGCTCGTACGCCTTCACGGCGTACGCGGGCGTCTACGGCGACAGCGTGCCCGGCGCGAAGCTCGAGAACATCCTGACCTCCGCGGCCGTCGAGGCCGCACCCGCGATGAACGAGCTGTGCCTGCTGACCCACACCCGGGAATTGCACGCGATCGGCCAGCCGCTCGTGGGTGACTTCGTGCTGAGCGACCCGACCACGACCCCGCCCTGGGACGATCTGCTCGTTCAGAACTCCGCGGGCAGCACCGTGTTCGACGCGCCGCTGTACATCGCGCAGGGGCTCGAAGACACTCTGATCCACCCCGAAGACACCCGCGAGTTCGCGAAGCACGAGGCATCCCTCGGCATCGATGTCACGCTCGCGGAGGTTCCCAACGCGACGCACGCCACGATCGCCTACTTCACGCTCCCAGGACTGATGGCATGGCTCGACGGCCACGTGGGTCTGTGAGGATGGACCCATGGCCGCCACACCCCCGAAGAACCAGACGTACCGCCCCGCGTTCATCCCGAGCCTGATCGCGGCTGCGGCTCTGCTCTCGGGGATTCCCCTTCTGCAGGCGGACTGGTATCTGCTGATCCGCTTCATCGTGGCGATCATGGCGCTGATCGTCGCCTGGTACGCGCTCCAGGGTGCGCAGTGGTGGTGGACGATCGTGTTCTTCGCCGTCGCGATCGTCTGGAACCCGGTCTTCCCCGTGCCGACTGACGGTCCATGGTGGATCGTCGCGCACCTGGTGGTCGCGGCGCTGTTCGCCGTGGCCGGTGCGGCGGTGCGCGTGCGGCGCGAGACGCCGCCCACGCGGCGCCGCTGACGGACGGATGACGCGGCACCGACTGCTTCGCCGTGTGACGCATCGACTGGTTCGCCGTGTGACGGGCGGGGCGCGGCGCCGGGATCGCGCCGATAAAGTGGCGGGGTGAGCATCAACCCGCCCTATCGCGCCGACATCGTCGGCTCCTTCCTGCGTCCCGAAGCGCTCAAGCGCGCGCGTGCTGCCCACGCCGCAGGCGAGATCGACGCCGATGCGCTGCGTGCGGTCGAGGACAGCGAGATCGCCGATCTCGTGCGCAAAGAGGCTGACAACGGCCTGCGCGTCGCGACCGACGGCGAGTTCCGCCGCTCGTGGTGGCACTTCGACTTCTTCGGCATGCTCGACGGCGTCGAGGTGGTCGAGCTCGACCACGGCATCCAGTTCCAGGGTGTGCAGACTCGCCCGCGCGGCCTGCACCTGGGCGCCCCGATCGGCTTCTCCGACACGCATCCGTTCCTCGAGCACTACCGGTCGCTCCAGGAGATGACGGCCGGCACCGGACTTCTCCCGAAGGCGACGATCCCGGCGCCCACCGTGCTGGACTTCCGACTCGAGCCCGACCACATCGACCCGCGCGCATACGCGGGCCGCGACGACATCGTCGACGACCTGGTGCAGGCATACCGCGACGCGGTGACAGCGTTCTATGACGCCGGATGCCGCTACCTGCAGTTCGACGACACGGCCTGGGCGTATCTGTGTTCCGAGGAAGAACTCGCCAAGGCGCGAGACCGCGGCATCCGGACCGACGGTCTCGCCGACCGCTACGCCGACCTGCTGAATCGTGTTCTCGAGGCCAAGCCCGACGACATGGTCATCACGACGCACGTCTGTCGCGGGAACTTCCGCTCCACCTGGATCTCGTCGGGCGGCTACGAGCCCGTCGCCGAGCAACTCCTCGGCCGGGTCGCGTACGACGGGTTCTTCCTGGAGTACGACAGTGAGCGCGCCGGAGGGTTCGAGCCTTTGCGATTCCTGCCCGAGGGCGACCAGACGGTCGTTCTCGGCCTGATCACGTCGAAGTCGGGTGAGCTCGAGGATGTCGACGCGATCAAGAAACGGATCGACGAGGCATCCGTCTTCGCGCCGCTCGGGCAGCTGGCGCTGAGCCCGCAGTGCGGCTTCGCCTCGACAGAAGAGGGCAACGTGCTCACCGAGGACGAGCAGTGGGCGAAGATCCGCGAGGTCGTGGCCATCGCGGACGACGTCTGGCGCTGAGCCGGGGGGCGCCGCCGACGCGCTGGAGCGCGCAGACGATAGCGTGAGCGCGTGCAACTCAGAGATCTCGACTTCGTCGTCATCGCGGCGATCGCCGTGATCGCGCCGTTGCTCGTCCGCGGGCTCTCGAGTCGCCTGCGCATCCCCATCGTCGTCTTCGAGCTCGTGCTCGGCATCATCGCGGGGCCGAGCGTGCTCGGATGGATCCAAGAAGGACCCATCTCCGAACGCCTCGCGGATTTCGGTCTGGCGCTGCTGTTCTTCATGGCCGGGAACGAGATCGATTTTCGCGTTCTGCGCGGCCGTGACGGCATGCGCGCCGCCGGTGGCTGGCTCATCGGGCTGATCGCGGGGATCGCGGTGGGTCTGCTGATCGCACCCGGCGAGGCCGCGGTCGTGATCGGTATCGCGTTGTGTTCGACGGCGCTCGGCATGCTCCTGCCGATCCTGCGCGACGCCGGGATGCTGCCGACGCCGTTCGGGCGTGCGGTCATGGGCATCGGTGCGGTGGGCGAGTTCGGGCCTCTCGTCGCGATCTCTCTGTTCCTCGGCGGCCGCAATCTCGGCACGGCCTCGATCGTGCTGTTCTTCTTCGTCGTGGTGGCGGCCACCACCGTGTTCTTCGCGTCGCGGATGCCGCACGGACGTCTGCACCGCATCGTGACGGCGACGCTGCACACCTCGGGTCAGTTCGCGGTGCGGATGATCGTGCTGATCCTCGCGCTGCTCGTGGCGCTCAGCCTGTTGCTCGACCTCGACATGCTCCTCGGCGCTTTCGTCGCCGGGGTGATCTGGCAGCTGATCATGCGCAACGCCCCCGAGGGGGATCGCGCGCAGGTCGAATCGAAGGTCGAAGCGGTGGCGTTCGGTTTGCTCGTGCCGATCTTCTTCATCTACACCGGGGTCACGTTCGACCTCGATGCGCTGCTCGCGAGCGGCTCCACCATCGTTCTCGTGCCCGTCTTCCTGCTGCTGCTGCTGGTCATCCGCGGTCTGCCGTCGATGCTGTCGGCGCCCGCCGGGTCGACGCCACGGGACAGGCTCGCCCTGGCCTTCCTCGGCGCGACGGGCCTGCCCGTCATCGTCGCCGTCACGAGCATCGGCACGGCGGAGGAACTGCTTTCGCCCGGGCTCGCCGCCGCGCTCGTCGGGGCGGGGATGCTCTCGGTCCTGCTGTATCCGGTGATCGGGACGACCCTACGCGGTGCGTCCGCCGTGGATCGCGACGTGGTCGACGAGGATGTGGGCTGAGTCCGAGCGCTGAGTCATCCGCCTAACATGGGCGAGTGGACTTCTCCCTGGACCTGTCGCCCGACCTGATCGCCGTCTTCCTGACCCTGTTCGTCCTCGAGATCGTGCTCGGCGTCGACAACGTCATCTTCATCTCGATCCTCGCGAGCAAGCTCCCCGTCGAGCAGCAGGCCAAGGCCCGCAACCTCGGCCTGACGCTCGCGATGCTCATCCGTGTGATCCTGGTGTTCTTCGCCGGCTGGATCATCACGCTCAAGGACGACATCGTCGTGCTGTTCGGGATGGGCTTCTCGGTGAAGGACTTCATCCTGATCGCGGGAGGGCTGTTCCTGGTCTACAAGGCCGTGACCGAGATCCACCACAAGCTCGAGGGTGCCGAAGAAGAGCACGGCGGTGTGGGTCCGAAGACGATCACGTTCGCCTCGGTGCTGACGCAGATCCTGCTGCTCGACATCGTGTTCTCGCTCGACTCGGTCATCACCGCGGTCGGCATGACCGAGAACCTGCTGGTCATCATCACGGTCGTCGTGCTGTCGTTCGGCATCATGCTGTTCGCCGCGCGATTCATCTTCACGTTCGTGAACAAGCACCCGACGGTGAAGATGCTGGCGCTGTCGTTCCTGTTGTTGATCGGTGTGTTCCTGATCGCCGAGGGCTTCGGCATCAAGATCGACAAGGCGCTGATCTACGCCCCGATGGCGTTCGCGATCCTGGTGGAGGCTCTCAACCTCACGTACTCGTCGCGCAAGGCCAAGCGCGAACGGAAGCGTCTGCAGGCCGTGCAGTTGCGCCCGCGCTACACCGACGTCGACGAGTCCGTCGCGGTCGCCGCCGCCACGGCGAAGGGCACGGAGGCGGGTGCCGTGGGGCTCTCGCGCAAGCCGGTCGCGGGTCATGTGACCCCCGACGACGGTCACGAGGACCGCGCGGGCCTCGGCTGACTCTCGGGCCCGGGCGCCTCAGCCCGGGTCGAGAACGAGACGGTAGCCCATGCCGGACTCGGTGAGCAGGTGCACCGGATGCGCGGGGTCGTCCTCGAGCTTCTTACGCAGCTGTGCGATGTACAGGCGCAGGTATCCGGTGTCGGCGACGTGCTCGCTGCCCCAGATCTCGGTGAGCAGTGTCTGACGCGTGACGAGGCGGCCGGGATTTCGTACGAGGAACTCCAGCACCCGCCACTCGGTGGGGGTGAGTCGCACCGAGTGGCTGTCGGCACCCCGCGTCACGGTGTGGGCGACCAGGTCGACGGTCGCGTCGCCGAACCGCACGATCGGTGAGCCCTCTGGCGCCGCCGTGGCCGTACGGCGCGTGAGGGCGCGGATGCGGGCGAGCAACTCGTCGATCTGGAACGGCTTGGTCACGTAGTCATCGGCCCCCGCATCGAGCGCGTCGACCTTGTCGCCCGAGCCCGTGCGGCCCGACACGACGACGATCGGTGCGGCCGTCCAGCCGCGCAGCGCCTCGATGACGCGGACGCCGTCGAGCCTCGGCATCCCGAGGTCGAGCAGGACGAGATCCGGATGCTCCCGACCGGCGAGGGCGATTGCCGCTGCACCATCGGCCGCGGCGATGACCTCGTACCCGTGGGCCGACAGCGTTATCCGCAGGGCGCGGACGATCTGCGGGTCGTCGTCGGCGATCAGGATCTTCATGCGTCCGGCGCCTCTGAAGCGGCGGGGAGGACCGCGGTATCGGGGAGGGCTGAAGCGGCGGGGAGGACCGCACCGTCGGGGAGGGCTGCGGCGACGGGGACGACGGGGAGCGCCACGACCATCGTGAGTCCGCCGCCCGGTGTGTCCTCGGTTGAGAGGGTGCCGCCCATGCCCTCCGTGAAGCCCTTCGACAGTGCCAGGCCGAGCCCCAGCCCGGTGGTGTTGTCGGTGTCACCGAGCCGCTGGAACGGTGCGAACACGTCGTCCCGGCGTTCGGCCGGAATGCCCGGCCCGTGGTCGATGATGCGCAGTTCCGCGGTCTCGCCCAGGCGGCTCGTGGTGATGCGCACCCGTTCGCCCGCGGGCGAGTGCCGTCGGGCGTTCGCCAGGACGTTCACGAGCACCCGCTGCAGCAGCACCCCGTCCGCGATGAGGGGCGGCAGCTCGGGATCGAGCGCGAGGTCCACCTCGCCCGGCCCGATGCCGAGCTCGTCGAGCGCGGTCAGCACGATGTCGGCGGCGTCGACGGGGCCGAGCGAGACCGCCAGCACGCCTGCCTGCACCCGGCTGACATCGAGCAGATCGGTCACGAGGGTCGTCAGCGTGGTCAGGCTTTCGTCGGCCGTCGCGAGCAGCTCATCTCGGTCCGCTGCCGAGAGCGAGGGGCCCTCGGTCCGCAGCCCGCCGACCGCGGCGACCGCCGATGCGAGGGGACGTCGCAGGTCATGGCTGAGGGCCGACAGCAGGGCGCTGCGCACCTGGTCGGTCTCGGCGAGCGTGTCCGCGGTCCGCGCCGTCTCGGTCAGAGCCGTGCGTTCGAGGGCCGCGCCGAGTTGGGCGGTGATCACGTCGAGCAGGCGTCGTTCCGAGGCATCCAGATCCGGACCGTGCAGTTCGAGCACCGCGTCCGCGTCGGTCGAGCCGGCGAGCGGCACCGGCACGCGCGTGTGGCGACCGTCGCGCAACGGTTCGCCGTCGGTCGCCAGCACCGTGCCATCCGCGGCGATGAGACGGATGCCCGCCAGCCCGAACGCCTCGCGGGTGCGCGACACGAGGGCGGGCACGGCGCTGTCCCCGCGCAGAACGCTCCCCGCGACCGTCGCGAGCATCTCGGATTCGGCGGCCGAGCGCGCGGCCGAGCGGGCACGCCGCGCGGCCTGGTCGACGATCGAACTGACGAGGATCGCGTTCAGCACGTACAGGACGAGCGCCCACAGGTGCAGCGGATCGGCGATCCGCACCGTGTAGAACGGCTCGACGAACAGGAAGTCGAGGGTCAGGCCCGAGAGCACCGCCGCGAAGAGCGCGGGCCAGATGCCTCCGACGAGCGCGACGATGACGACGAGCAACTGGAAGGCCAGCACGTCCGAGGTGATCGATTCGGGACTGCGGAACACCACGAGCAACCAGGTCAGCAGGGGCCCGCACGCGAGCGCGACGACGAAGCCCAGGACGCGCCGCCGCACGCTCAGGGCGCCGCCCGTCAGGCTCGGCAGGGCCAACCGCCCGCCCGCCGCGGCGTGTGTGACGATGTGCACGTCGATATCGCCGGACTCGCGGATGACGGTGGCGCCGATTCCCGGACCCGTCACCGCGGCGGCCAGACGTCCGCGGCGGCTCACGCCGATCACCAGCTGCGTGGCATTGACCGATCGTGCGAATTCCACCAGGGCGTGCGGCACGTCGTCGCCGACGACCTGGTGGTAGCTGCCGCCGAGCGATTCGACGAGCGCGCGCTGCTGTGCGAGGGCGGCGGCGCTGCCCTGTCGGAGCCCGTCCTGGGTCGAGACGTGCACGGCGAGCAGTTCGCCGCCCGCGGTTCGCGCCGCGATCCGGGCCCCGCGGCGCAACAGCGTCTCCCCCTCGGGCCCGCCGGTCAGAGCCACGACGACGCGCTCGCGCGCCTGCCACGTGCCCTCGATGCCGTGTTCGGCGCGGTAGTCCTTCAGCGCCGAGTCGACCTCGTCGGCGAGCCAGAGCAGCGCGAGTTCCCGCAGAGCGGTGAGGTTCCCCAGACGGAAGTAGTTCGAGAGGGCGGCGTCGATCCGTTCCGCCGGGTAGACGTTGCCCGCCGATAGGCGGTCGCGCAACGACTGCGGTGCGAGGTCGACGACCTCGATCTGGTCCGCGCTGCGCACGACCGCGTCCGGGACGGTCTCGCGCTGGGCGATACCCGTGATCTGCTCGACGACGGCGCCGAGGGATTCGATGTGCTGCACGTTCACCGTCGTGATGATGTCGATTCCCGCATCGCGGAGCAGCTCCACGTCTTGCCAGCGCTTCGCCGTACGCGACCCGGGCGCGTTCGTGTGCGCGAGTTCGTCGACGAGCGCGACATCCGGGTGCCGCGCCAGAACCGCGTCGACATCCAGATCGGACAGCTCGACCCCGCGGTGCGAGACCATGCGGCGGGGAACGACGGGCAGGCCCTCGGCCTGCGCGGCGGTCGCGGCGCGACCGTGGGTCTCGACGATGGCAACCACGACGTCGCGGCCCTCGGCGAGCAGGCGCCGCCCCTCTTCGAGCATCTCGTACGTCTTACCCACGCCGGGCGCCGCCCCGAGCAGAACCCGCAGCGACCCGCGCTTCATCGTTCTACCTCTCCGCCGTGACCCCCGTCGCGCTCAGCGCCCGAGGGCATCGAGCGCGAGGTTGAGTTCCAGCACACTCACGCGGGGCTCGCCCAGAAAGCCGAGGTCCCGTGCCTGAATCTTAGACTCCACGAGCGCGCGCACTTCCGCCTCGTCGAGGTCGCGTGCCGCGGCGACGCGATCGACCTGCAGCAGCGCGTAGGCCGGACTGATGTGCGGGTCGAGACCGGACGCGGACGCGGTCAATGCGTCGGCCGGGACATCCGCCGGATCGACGTTCTCGAACGCGGCGACCGCAGCGCGGCGCTCGGCGATCGCCGAGACCAGGTCGACGTTCTCGGGGCCGTAGTTCGATCCGCTCGATGCCCCGCCGTCGTATCCGTCGCCCGCCGCGGATGGCCGCGACTGGAAGTACTCGGGCAGCGGCGCCCCATCCGCATCGAGGAACGACTGACCAATGAGCATCGATCCCGTCGTGGATCCGTCGGCGGCCGCGACCGGCGAGCCGTTCGCCTGCCACGGCAGGGCGACCTGCCCGACGGCGGTGATCAGCGCGGTGTAGCCGATGCCGAGGACGAGGGTGAAGACGAGCATCGCGCGAAGGGCGGCTCCGGCGGTGCGAAAGGTGGTGCGTGCGGTGGACATGGTGTGTCTCCAGGGGACGGGTCAGAAGCCCGGGATGAGGCTCACGACGAGGTCGATGAGCTTGATGCCGATGAAGGGGACGAGCACGCCCCCGAGGCCGTACACCAGCAGGTTGCGGCTCAGGATGGTCGACGCACTCGCCGGCCGATAGCGCACGCCGCGCAGCGCCAGCGGAATGAGGAAGACGATGACGATCGCGTTGAAGACGATCGCGCTCGTGACGGCGGATGCGGGGGAGTGCAGCTGCATGATGTTCAGCGCCGCGAGCCCGGGAAAGACGCCCATGAACATCGCCGGGATGATCGCGAAGTACTTGGCGACGTCGTTCGCCAGCGAGAACGTCGTCAGTGCGCCGCGCGTGATGAGCAGCTGCTTGCCGATCCGGACGATGTCGATGAGCTTGGTCGGGTCGGAGTCCAGGTCGACCATGTTGCCGGCCTCTTTCGCCGCCGAGGTACCCGTGTTCATCGCGACCCCGACATCAGCCTGAGCGAGAGCCGGGGCATCGTTCGTGCCGTCGCCGGTCATCGCGACGAGGTTGCCGCCCTGCTGTTCGCGGCGGATGAGGGCGAGCTTGTCCTCGGGCGTCGCCTCGGCCAGGTAGTCGTCGACCCCGGCCTCGGCCGCGATCGCCTTCGCCGTGAGCGGGTTGTCGCCCGTGATCATGACGGTCCGGATGCCCATGGCCCGGAGCTCGCCGAAGCGCTCGCGCAGCCCCTCCTTGACGATGTCCTTGAGGTGCACGACGCCCAGCACACGGCCCCTCCCCGCCGGGTCGAGGGTCGCGACGACCAGGGGTGTGCCGCCGCCCTGCGCGATCGCATCCGTCTCGGCCGTCAGCTGGGCGCGCAGATCGGCCGCAAGTTCGACGCCGGATGCCTCGAGCCATGCCGTGACCGCCGACCCCGCACCCTTCCGCACCTGCGTGCCGTCGCCCAGGTCGAGCCCGCTCATGCGGGTCTGCGCGGTGAACGGCACGAACACCGCGCCAGCCGGTTGCGTCGCGGTGAACCCCCGCGCGGTTGCGAGTTCGACGATCGAGGTACCCTCGGGCGTCGGATCCGCGAGCGACGAGAGCGCAGCCGCACGGGCCAGTTCGTCATCGCCGACCCCGGACATCCGCACGAAGTCGCTCGCGCGACGGTTGCCGTAGGTGATCGTTCCGGTCTTGTCGAGCAGCAGGGTGGTGACGTCGCCCGCCGCCTCGACGGCGCGGCCCGAGAGGGCCAACACGTTCCGCTGCACCAGCCGGTCCATGCCGGCGATGCCGATGGCCGACAGCAGCGCTCCGATCGTCGTCGGGATGAGGCAGACGAGCAGTGCCACGAGCACCGGAATGCTCACCGGCGAAGCGGCGTAGGACGCGATCGGGTTGAGCGTCAGCACGACGATCAGGAACACGATCGACAGGCTCGCCAGCAGGATCCCGAGGGCGATCTCGTTGGGGGTCTTCTGGCGGCTCGCCCCCTCGACCAGGGCGATCATCCGGTCGACGAACGTCTCGCCGGGCTTGGACGTGATGCGCACGACGATGCGGTCCGAGAGCACACGGGTGCCGCCCGTGACGGCGCTCCGGTCGCCGCCCGATTCGCGCACGACGGGGGCCGACTCGCCCGTGATGGCCGACTCGTCCACGGTCGCGATGCCCCACACGATGTCCCCGTCGCCGGGGATGAGCTCGCCCGCCGTGACGACGACGTGGTCGCCCGGGCGCAGATCCCCGGAAGGCACGGTGGCGAACTCGGCGCGTTCGGCCGAGGCATCCGCTCCCGCGTCGTATCGCGTGATGACGGACGCCATCGTGCTGGTGCGCGTCTTGCGCAGGCTCGCCGCCTGCGCCTTGCCGCGCCCCTCCGCCACCGACTCGGCCACGTTCGCGAACAGGACCGTGATCCAGAGCCAGATCGCGATGCCCCAGGTGAAGCCCGCGGGAACGGGCGCGCCGCCCGAGGACTCGGCCCCGCCCACGAAGGACTCGGCGACGGCGATCAGCGTGGTCAACGCCGCGCCGACCCACACGAGGAACATCACCGGGTTTCGCACGAGGGCGCCCGGGTTGAGCTTGCGGAATGCCCCGGGCAGGGCTGCCAGGAGGGTTCCCCACCCGAACGCGCGGGCGGGTGCGGCCTGGGTGTGAGTGTGGGCGGGGGCGTGGGCTGCGGTGGACATGATCAGACAAGCCCTTCGGCGAGAGGCCCGAGCGCGAGCACGGGGAAGTAGGTGAGTGCGGTGACGATGACCGTGACTCCGACGAGCAGCCCGACGAACTGGGGCCGGTGCGTCGGGAGGGTGCCGGATGTCGCGGGCACCGAGTCCTGAGCGGCGATCGACCCGGCAAGCGCGAGCACCAGCACCATCGGTACGAAGCGTCCGAGCAGCATCGCGACGGCGAGTGCCGTGTTGAGCCACGGGGTGTTGGCGGTGAGCCCCGCGAAGGCCGAGCCGTTGTTGTTCGCGGCCGAGGTGAACGCGTAGAGCACCTCGCTCAGCCCGTGGATGCCGGGGTTCCAGATCGACACCGATTCGACGTCCTGCCGCACCCCCGGGACCGCGAAGCTCGCGGCCGTGCCGAGCAGCACGAGCGACGGTGTGACGAGGATGTACAGGCTCGCGAGCTTGATCTCGCGCGGTCCGATCCGCTTGCCGAGGTATTCGGGCCCGCGGCCGACCAAGAGCCCGCCGATGAACACCGCGAGGACGGCGAGGATGAGCATGCCGTAGAGCCCGGACCCGACTCCGCCGGGCGCGACCTCGCCGAGCATCATGTTGAGCATCGGCATCATGCCGCCGAGCGCGGTGTAGCTGTCGTGCATCGAGTTGACGGCGCCCGTCGATGTCAGGGTCGTGGCCCCGGCGAACAGCGTGGAGCCGAGGATGCCGAAACGGGTCTCTTTGCCCTCCATCGGGGCACCGGCGAGCTGCGGCGCCGTGCCGTGCCCCATGGCTTCGAGCCACGACCCGATCGTGATCGACGCGATCGCGATGGTCGCCATGGCTGCGAGGATCGCGTAGCCCTGGCGGTTGTCGCCGATGATCCGCCCGAACGCGCGCGGCAGACTGACGGGGATCGCGAGCAGCAGCAACAGCTCGACGAGGTTGGTCCACGGAGCGGGGTTCTCGAACGGGTGCGCGGAGTTGGCGTTGAAGAAACCGCCGCCGTTGGTACCGAGGATCTTGATGGCCTCTTGTGACGCGACAGGGCCCCCCGGGAGGCTCTGCGCGGAGCCCGAGAGGGTCGTGACGTCGGTGAAGCCCGAGAAGTTCTGGACGACGCCGCCGGCGATCAGGACGATCGCCGCGACGATCGAGACGGGCAGCAGGATGCGCGTGACGCCGCGGACGAGGTCGACCCAGAAGTTGCCGATCGTGCCCGAACGGCGAGCCGCGAAGGCCCGCACGAGCGCGATCGCCACGGCGATGCCGACGGCCGACGAGACGAAGTTCTGCACCGCGAGCCCCGCGAGCTGGACGGTATACCCCAGCGTCAGCTCGGGCGAGTACGACTGCCAGTTGGTGTTGGTCACGAACGAGATCGCCGTGTTGAACGCGAGCCCCTCGCCGACGGCGGGCAGGCCGAGCGAGCCGGGCAGGATCGCCTGCGTGCGCTGCAGCGCGTACACGAACAGGACGCCGACGAGCGAGAACAGCAGCACGCTGCGCAGGTATGCCTGCCAGGTCTGGGTGGCCCGTGGGTCCACGCCGATCGCGCGGTAGGTCACGCGTTCGACGCGCAGGTCGCGCGGACTCGTATAGACGTGCGCGATGTAGTCGCCGAGGGGACGGTAGAGCAGGGCGAGCAGGATCAGGAGCGCACCGCCCTGCAGCACGCCGAACAGGACCGTCTCGGCGTTCATGAACGGGTTCATCAGAAGCGCTCCGGATCGACGAGGGCGACCACGAGGTACACGAGGGCGGCCACCGCGAGGATCGCCGCGAGGACGGAGAAGAACGTCATCCCCGGTCCCCTCCATCGATCGCTTCGCGCTGGACGGAGCCTCCGGATCGTGGGCCCAGTCGCTCGACTCCCCGGGCGACCAGGGCGACGAGCGCGAACAGCGCGGCGGTCGCGAGGACATAGATCAGATCGAGCACGGGAACTCCTGGTGAGGTTCTGGATGACGGGGCGTGCGGCGCCCGCGACCTCGATCTCACTCCTCGGGGCGTGCGTTGCGCGTGATCCTCACGATTTCCATACGGCCGTGGGCAGAATCCTCACGCGGCCCTCATGGATTGCCCGAACACCGGAAAGGAACCGTGGTGCTCCTGACGCCCTGTGAGGCCGGCCTCGGGGCCATCGGGCCGCATCGTTCCTTCCGGATGTACGCCGCGGTGTCGATGAGCCGAGCACAATAGCGATGTGGTGGATGACGCGGAGACTCTCCTGGATGCCGCGCGTGCTCGTCTTCGGGCCGCAGGCGCACCGCGCGAGCGGCTCGGCGAGGTCGTGCGTCCTCGGGTCCTGGCGGGGCTGCGCTCGCCGAAGATCGTGCCCCGCGGCGACGCGTGGCGCCTGGGTGTGCTCTTGATCGGCGAGCGGGACGTCTACGCGGCCGGGAACGTGGTGCGAGCGGGTGACCCCGGTCGCCGCGGGTTCGCCTCGGATGCCGCGCGCGCTCGGGCAGAGGTCGCCGCGGCAGCGACGCGCGGTGGCTTCGCGGACGGCGAGACGGTCCACCTGGACTGGAGAGTCCTCGACCTGTCGGCGCTCGGACGAGGGGAGCCGACGGGGCCGCTGGCCCTCGTGGCAAGCGCACCCAGCATCCGTTGGAGTCCCGCTGCCGGACTCGTCCCGCTCGCGGGCTACCTCGATGAGCGTCTCGCGCTTCTGCTGGACCCGCCGCCGGGGGCATGACGGCGGTGTCGCGCGGCGGTCCACGCCGTTAGGCTCGCCCTATGGGCCGCTTCATCTACGACACACTCAACAACTCGATCGACATCGAAGACCGGACGCTTGCCCACCTGCGGATCGTGATCATGAACAAGCTCCGCCGTTCGGAGTCGTTCATGTTCACGGTCGATCTCGACAGCGAGGGCATTTCGCGGCGGAGCTTCTGGATGCACCCGTCCGTGCCGATGCAGTTCGCATTCCACGGGAGCCGCGAACCGCGTCTCAACCGCCTCTGGATCGAGTCACTCATGGTTTCTGCGAGCAGCCCGAACGGCCTGTTCGTCGTCCCGGAACCGCAGGAAGAGATGCCGTTCGACTCCTGACGAGCGCCCGCGTGACGCCGGTGGCTCAGTCGCCGACGTCGACCTTGGACTTCGGCCGCGACTTCGGCGCGGCCTTCCGCCGGACCGATCCCACCGTGGCGTTCTCGACGTCGACGTCCTTCGCGACGATGGCGCCGACCTCGATCGTCGTCTCGTTCTCCGACGCGTCGACGTCGAAATGCTCGGCGACGAGCATGATCCCGCCGGACGAGTTGGCGGACTGAGCGAGTTCTTCCATCCATTCGCGGCTCAGCACGGCGGGTTCTGGGTCGTCGAAGACGAAACGCAACGGGATCGACGGGCTCAGCCACACCGTGCTGCGCCCCCGCGGCTGACCTTCCGGGTGTCGCCAGGTGAGCGTGAAGCTCTCACCGCGGCGGAGCTTTGTTGCGATGACGACCTTCAGGTGCGCCAGCGCGCGGTCCTCGATGTCGATGGCAGATGCGTCGCCGCCGTAGTAGATAGTGCCCACACGTTCAGACTAATCGCAGACTGCGGGTGCGCCGACGGGTTTCGTCCCGTACGCGTGTCTCGTCGCTAAGTCAATCGGGTTACGCGGACGCGTGGACTGCCGCACAGTGGGTATCGATGCAGAACAGCGGGTGTCGATGCAGAGCGGTGCGAGCGAAGCCAGGGGCGCGGAGAATCAGGGGTGCGGCATGACCGGCGAGAATCCGACGGGTGCGAATCGATCTCCGACGAGCCTGCCGCGCGAGTTCTTCGACGGGGGCGTCGAGTACGAGATCGTCGAGGGCGAGCTCCTGCCGCGCGGGCCTCACGCTCGTGCGTGGGATCCGGCCATCGACCTTCGCTTCTAGCTCATAGGGCACCCGTTCCCGAAGCGCAAGCCACCACGGGCTGACAGCCGCGGTCGGTAGTCTGTGCCGGTGCAGACTTGGCCTGGCTCGACATATCCACTCGGTGCGACATACGACGGGAACGGCACCAACTTCGCGCTGTTCAGTGAGGCGGCCGAACGCGTTCAACTCTGTCTCTTCGAGGAAGACGGGACCGAGACACAAGTCGACCTGATCGATGTCGACGCCTTCGTCTGGCACGCGTACCTGCCGCAGGTGGGGCCGGGGCAGCGCTACGGATATCGGGTCCACGGGCCCGATGATGTCGCCGAGGGGCACCGCTTCAACCCCAACAAGCTGCTCCTGGACCCCTACGCCAAGGCCGTCGCCGGCCAGGTGAACTGGGGGCAGGCCGTCTTCGGCTACAACTTCGGCGATCCCGATTCGCGCAATGACGAGGATTCGGCGGCCGACATGATGATGGGCGTCGTCATCAACCCCTTCTTCGACTGGGCGGGCGACCGACAGCCCCGGACCCCGTACGCGTCGTCGTTCATCTACGAGGGCCACGTCAAGGGCCTGACGATGCTGCACCCCGGCATCCCCGACGAGATCCGCGGCACCTACAGTGCCATCGGCCACCCGGCCATGATCGATCACCTCGTCAAGCTCGGCGTCACGGCGATCGAGCTCATGCCGGTGCATCAATTCGTCAACGACAGCACGCTCGAAGAGAAGGGCCTGTCGAACTATTGGGGATACAACACCATCGCCTTCCTCGCCCCGCAGAACACGTATGCATCCCAGGGCGATCTGGGACAGCAGGTGCAGGAGTTCAAGGGCATGGTGCGCTCGCTCCACGCCGCGGGCATCGAGGTCATCCTCGACGTCGTCTACAACCACACCGCCGAGGGCAACCACCTGGGTCCGACGCTGTCGATGCGTGGCATCGACAATGCCGCGTACTACCGGCTCGAAGACGACGACAAGCGGTACTACACCGACTACACGGGCACCGGCAACAGCATGAACGTCGGCAATCCGCACACCCTGCAGCTCATCATGGACTCGCTGCGGTACTGGGTGCTCGAGATGCACGTCGACGGCTTCCGGTTCGATCTCGCCTCGACGCTCGCTCGTGAGTTCTACGAGGTGGATCGCCTGTCGACCTTCTTCGAGCTCGTTCAGCAGGACCCCGTGGTCTCGCAGGTCAAGCTCATCGCCGAGCCGTGGGACATCGGACCGGGCGGGTACCAGGTGGGCAACTTCCCGCCCCAGTGGACCGAGTGGAACGGCAAGTACCGCGACACGGTGCGCGACTTCTGGCGGGGCGAGCCGCAGGCGCTCGGCGAGTTCGCCTCGCGTCTCACGGGGTCGGCCGACCTGTACGAGCACTCGGGGCGCCGACCCGTCGCATCCATCAACTTCGTCACGGCGCACGACGGATTCACCCTGCGCGACCTCGTGAGTTACAACGACAAGCACAACGAGGCCAACGGCGAAGACAACAACGACGGGGAGTCGCACAACCGATCGTTCAACTTCGGTATCGAGGGGCCGACGGATGACCCCGAGGTCCTCACCCTGCGTGCTCGCCAGCAGCGCAACTTCATCGCGACCCTGCTGCTCTCGCAGGGCGTACCGATGCTCCTGCACGGCGACGAACTGGGCCGGACGCAACAGGGCAACAACAACGGGTACGCGCAGGACAACGAACTGACGTGGGTCGACTGGAGCGCCGTCGATCACCCGCTGCTCGAATTCACGGCCGCGGTCGCGCGGCTGCGGAAAGACCACCCGACGTTCCGCCGGTCACGCTTCTTCGACGGTCGCCCGGTGAAGATGCACGAGGGCGCGCCGATTCCGGACATCGTGTGGCTGCGTCCCGACGGATCCGCCATGCAGCCCGAGGACTGGGACTCGGGCTTCGGGCGCGCGATCGGGGTGTTCCTCAACGGTGGCGGTATCCGCGAGCGGGACCGGCGGGGCGAGCCCATCGTCGACAAGCACTTCCTGATCCTCTTCAACGCGGGCGACGAGGTCGTCGACTTCCACATCCCGGACGTGGCCTACTCGCCGAAGTGGGACATCATCGTCGACACGGCGGGAGAGCTCGCCGACAGCGAGCCGGCCGAGCCCGGCGGCGTCGTGAGTCTCGCGGCGACGTCCCTCGTCGTGTTGCGTGCCCACACCGTCCCCGAGCCGGAAACCGACCACTCCGTCGCCGCGTCGCTGTCCGTCCTGGCGCAGAGTCAGGTCGACGAGACGTCGGGTGATCCGATCCGGTCGGAGCTCCCGTGACGACACGCCGTCCCGTCTCGACCTATCGGTTGCAGATCCGCCCCTCTTTCGACCTGCATGCGGCGGCATCCATCACGCGATATCTCCGTGATCTCGGTGCGGACTGGGCGTACCTGTCGCCGCTGCTGAAGGCGACCGAGGGCTCCGACCACGGTTACGACGTCGTCGACCCGAGCCTCGTCGACCCCGCACGGGGTGGGGCGGAGGGACTCGACCGGTTCGTCGCATCCGCTCGTGATGCGGGCCTCGGGATCCTCGTCGACACGGTGCCGAACCACATGGGCGTCTCGGTTCCGGCGCAGAACCCGTGGTGGTGGGACCTGCTCACCCACGGGCGCGGCTCCCGGTACGCCGAGGCGTTCGACGTGGACTGGGAGTTCGGCGGGGGGCGCGTGCGCGTCCCGGTGCTGGGTGGAGAGCTGGGCGACATCATCGACGCCGGCGAGATCCGCATCGAGCTCGCGCAGACGCACCAGGCTCCGCACGGCACCCTGCACTATTACGACAACGTCTTGCCGCTCGCGCCGGACTCGGTCCACGGCGACGAGCGCGACGACCTCGAGAACCCCGAGGTCGTGCGGGCGATCGTCGACCGCCAACACTACGAGTTGATGTTCTGGCGCCGCGAGGCCGCCGAACTGAACTACCGGCGCTTCTTCGCCGTGACGACCCTCGCGGGCGTCCGGGTCGAGATTCCGTGGGTGTTCGACGAGGCGCACGCCGAGATCCTGCGCTGGGTCGACGACGGCCTGGTCGACGGCATCCGCGTCGACCACCCCGATGGCCTGCTCGATCCGGGCGCCTACCTCGACCGGCTCGCCGAGGCGACCGGGGGCGCATACGTTCTGGTCGAGAAGATCCTCGAGCACGGCGAGACGCTGCCCAGCTGGTGGCGGACGGATGGCACGACCGGATACGACGCGCTCGCCGTGATCGATCGCGTGCTGATCGACCCGGCGGGTGAGGACGCGCTCGACGCGATCGACGCCGCCGTGCGTGCTGACGACGGGCTCGCGCCGCAGGCATCGTGGGACGACCTCATCCACGACACCAAGCGCACCATCGCCGACACGATCCAGGGTGCCGAGGTCGCGCGCCTCGTGCGCCTGCTCGACGAGCCCGTCTCGGGTGCCGCGGACGCGATCGCCGAATTGCTCGCCTGCTTCCCCGTGTATCGCTCGTACCTTCCCGCCGGACGCGAGGCGCTCGACGCCGCGGCGGAGCTGGCGATGAGTCACCGCCCCGACCTGGCCGGGGCCTTCGACAGCATCGTGCCGCAGCTGGCGGATGCCTCGCTCGAGGTGGCGCGTCGGTTCCAGCAGACGACCGGCCCCGTCATGGCGAAGGGCGTCGAGGACACCGCCTTCTACCGCGCCTCGCGCCTGGGCACCCTGACCGAGGTGGGTGCCGACCCGTCCGAGTTCGCTGTCGATGTGCGCGGGTTCCACGCGGCGCAGGCCGTGCGCGAGGCATCCTGGCCGCGCGCGATGACGACCCTCTCGACCCACGACACGAAGCGCGGCGAGGACGTCCGCGCACGCCTGTCGGTGCTCTCGGAGCTTCCCGCCCGCTGGCTCGATTCGCTCACGGCGCTCCGCGCCATTGCCTCGACCGGACACGGCGGGTTCGACAACCTCCTCTGGCAGGCGATCGTGGGGGCGTGGCCGGCTTCGCGTGAGCGCCTGCACGCCTATGCGGAGAAGGCGGCGCGGGAGGCCGCCGAATCGACCGGATGGTGGGATCAGGACGAGGCCTTCGAGGTCCGGATGCACGAGCTGGTGGACGCCGCGTTCGACCACGCCGAGGCATCCGCGATCCTGGAGACGCTCGTCGCCGAGATCGCGCCGTACGGGTGGTCGAATTCGCTCTCGGCGAAGCTGCTGCAGCTGACCGCGCCGGGTGTTCCCGATGTCTACCAGGGGTCGGAACTGTGGGAGATGAGCCTGGTCGACCCCGACAACCGCCGTGCCGTCGACTTCGCCGCGCGCGCCGAGATGCTCGCCAGGATCGATTCGGCATTCGACGCGGGGGAGTTGCCGGCCGTGGATGCCTCCGGTGCCGCCAAGCTGCTCGTGACCTCGCGCGCACTCCGCACGCGGCGCCATCGGGCCGAGCTCTTCACGCGCTACACACCCCTCACGGTCATCGGGTCGGCTGCCCACCACGCGATCGCCTACGATCGCGGCGGTGTCCAGACGGTGGCGACCCGCCTGCCCGTGGGCCTCGAGGCGCTCGGGGGATGGCGGGACACGGTTCTGCTGCGCCCCGCTGTCCCCGCGGTCGACCTGCTGACCGGGCGACGTTACGAGGGCGGCGAGGTTCCGCTCGCGGTTCTGTTCGCGACCTATCCGGTCGCGCTCCTCGCGCCGCAGTAAGTCGCGGGTCGCTTGAGCGGCTCCTCCCGTGCTCGAGAGGACGCAACATGCCGCGTGGTGTCGCCGCGACACGGCATGTTGCGTCCTCTCACGGGGATCGCGGACGAGGCAGGATCGCGGGCGAGTGGGGTTCCGGATGCATGGGGTCGCGGTTTGCGGCGTCTTGAAACATGGGGGAAACGTTCGTCTGGTGCAATTTCTGTCAGTTGACAGAAACCGGAGCCGACATGCCCCTCGACGACTCGACGCTCGACAACATGGGCCGCGCTGAGGCCCTCGGCAGCGTCGGGCAGGCGCGCGCGGATGCGCGGGCACGCGAGACGCAGTCGCGCTGGATGCCCTACGTTCCCGCGAGCGGGACCCCCAACCCGCCGGAGGGGGTCGACCGGGCGGCGCTGCTGTGGTCCGAGACCGTGGCCCCGGGCGGCTACACGCACCTGCGTGTGGCGCGGGGCACGCGCATTCGTCTGGAGGATCCCGAGGGGGATGCCTCGGCGAGCGTCGTGATCTTCAATGCCGTGAACGCGGGGGAGCGGCTGAACGTCGCCGACACGCAAAAGATCCCGTGGCAGGCCTACCTCGGCGCGCACCATCCGCTGCTCTCGGGTGACGGACGTGTGCTCGCGACGATCCTCGAAGACACCTCGGGTCATCACGACGCGTTCTGCGGGGCGTCCGGCGACGCGTGGAACGTGCAGAAGTACGGCGACGCGACGCCCGAGGGCCCGACCCCGTCGGGCCACGCCCTGCTCCGCATGGCGGGATCGAAGCACGGCCTCGATCGCCGCGACATCCCCCCGGCCGTGTCGTTCTTCCAGGGCGTGCGGGTACTCCAGGACGGAGCGCTGGATTGGCGCGGATCCGCCGGTGCCGGGACGCACGTCGACCTGCTCGCGGAGCTGCCGCTCATCGTCCTGATCGCGAACGCGCCGCACCCGCGCGACCCGCGCCCCGACTACGTCGTCGCGCCCCTGCGCGTGCACGCGTGGAGCGAGCGCGCGAGCCGCGAGGGCGATGCCCACGTCGACGCCACCCCCGAGCGGCAGCGCGCCTACCGCAACTCGATCGCCTACGCGGCCCTCGCCGGACTCTGAAGGAAGCAGCGTCATGGTTCACACGACCGTCCCCCCGCGTCCCGTCTACGCCGAGGGCAGCCCGCTCGACTGGTCCGAGGCCTTCGTCCCGGGCACGAACGTCGTCGACGACGTCATCGCGCCCCGCGCATCCTGGTCCGCCATCGTGCGGGCGGGCGAGGTGTTCACGCTCGTGGACGTCGGTGGCAACCAGTCCGGCGACTGCCTGATCTTCGCCCTCGGCGACACCTCCGAGCGCTACAGCGTGCCCGACACCCTCGCCTGGCAGGGCAACGCCTACGTCGACGTGGGCACGGTGCTGCGCTCGAACCTCGGAGAGCCTCTCATGACGGTGGTCGGCAACGAGATCGAGCGCCAGGACACGATCGGGGGTGCGTGCAGCAAGGAGTCGAACACGCTGCGCTACGGCCACCACACCGCCTACCAGCACGCGTGTCGCGAGAATTTCCTGTTCGAGGGCGAGAAGTGGGGGCTCGGTGCGCGAGATCTGGTGTCGAACCTGAACTGGTTCATGAACGTCCCGGTCGAGGCCGACGGGGCGCTCGGGATCGTCGACGGGATGTCTGCTCCCGGCAGACGCGTGGCCTGCCGGGCCGAGAAGAACGTCATCGTCGTGATCTCGAACTGCCCGCAGATGAACAACCCCTGCAACGACTTCAACGTCACCCCGCTGCGCGCCATTGTCACTCAGCCCGCCAGGCAGCCCGTCACCCAGCCCGCCACGCAGCCCTGAGGCCTCCGATGTCCTTCGACACCCTGCTCGTCGCGAACCGCGGCGAGATCGCACGCCGCATCATCCGTTCCGCGAGAGAACTCGGGCTGCGCACCGTCGCCGTCTACTCGGACGCGGACCGCGCCGCCCCGCACGTGCGCGAGGCCGACGTCGCCGTGCGCCTGGGCCCCGCGCCTGCCGCCGAGTCGTACCTGCGCGGCGACGCGATCATCGCCGCGGCGATCGAGCACGGCGCGGGTGCCATCCACCCGGGCTACGGCTTTCTGTCCGAGAATTTCGAGGCGGCCCGCGCGGTCGAGGCGGCGGGGCTCGCCTGGATCGGCCCGACGCCCGAGCAGATCCAGACGTTCGGGCTCAAGCACACGGCCCGCGAGTACGCCGAGGCCGCGGGCGTGCCGATGCTCGCGGGCACGGGGTTGCTGTCTTCCGCCGAGGAGGCGGTCTCAGAAGCCGAGCGCGTCGGACTGCCCGTCATGCTCAAGGCGACCGGCGGCGGCGGGGGGATCGGGATGCGCGTCTGTTCGACCGCCGACGAGGTGCGCGAGGGGTACGCGGCGGTCGCCGCCATGGCCGCGCGCAGCTTCGGGGCGGGCGGGGTGTTCCTCGAGCGCCTGGTCACGCACGCGCGTCACGTCGAGGTGCAGGTCTTCGGCGACGGCGAGGGCCGGGTCGCGGTCTTCGGCGACCGCGACTGCTCGCTGCAGCGACGCAACCAGAAGGTGATCGAGGAGGCCCCGGCACCGCACCTCCCCGATTCCGTCCGGCGACAGATGCACGACGCCGCGCGTCGGCTCGCGGCATCCGTGGGCTATCGGTCCGCGGGCACGGTGGAGTTCATCTACGACCCGGTGGGCGAAGAGGCGGCCTTCCTCGAGGTCAACACGCGCCTGCAGGTCGAGCATCCCGTCACCGAGGCCGTGTTCGGCATCGATCTCGTCGCGCTCATGCTGGCGCTCGGGCGCGGCGGCGCGAGCGCGCTCGACGATGCGGTCTTCGAGACCGAGCACGTTCCGAGCGGCCACGCTTTCGAGGCCCGCGTCTACGCCGAAGACCCCGCACGGGGGTTCGCGCCCTCGCCCGGACTCGTGACGAATGCGTCGTTCCCCCGGGGCGACGGCATCCGCGTCGACGCGTGGATCGAGACCGGGCTCGAGGTCACGCCCGACTACGACCCCATGCTCGCCAAGGTCATCGCGTCCGCCGCTGACCGTGACGCCGCGCTCGACCTGTTGGGCGACGCGCTCGCCGAAACCCGCATCGACGGCATCGTCACGGGGATCGGGATGCTCGAGGCGCTGTGTCACGATCCCGTCGTGCGCGCCGTGGCACATGACACGGGCACCCTCGGCGACCCGGATGACCCGCGCCCGCGTATCGATGTCCTGGCCCCGGGGCTGATGACGACGGTGCAGGATCTGCCCGGTCGTATCGGGCTCTGGAACGTGGGCGTGCCGCCCTCGGGGCCCATGGATCCGGTGTCGTTCCGCGAGGCGAACCTCGCCGTGGGGAACGATGCCGATGCCCCGGCGCTCGAGATCACGATGTCGGGCCCGCGCCTGCGCTTCTCGGCCCCGGCCGTCGTGTGCGTGACGGGCGCCGAGGCTCCCGTGACGGTCGATGGCCGCATCGTCGGGTCGTGGGAGCCGTTCGAGGTTCCGGCCGGCGGCGTTGTCGCGGTGGGCGCGACGACCCTCGGCATGCGCGCCTACCTCGCCGTGCGTGGAGGGTTCGATGTGCCGACCTATCTCGGCAGCGCATCGACGTTCACGCTCGGCGGGTTCGGGGGACACGGCGGTCGCGCGCTGATCGCCGGGGATGTTCTGCGACCGGGGGCGCTCGAGGGGACCGCCGCACCCGCGGCGACTCCGATCGAGCGGCGTCCCCGCCTGACACACGAATGGGTGATCGGGGTGCTCGAGGGGCCGCACGCCGCACCCGAGTTCTTCACCCGCGACGACATCGACGAGCTCTACCGCGCGGTCTACGAGGTCGATGTGCAATCCGCCCGCACCGGCGTACGGCTGCGGGGGCCGAAGCCGCAGTGGGCCCGCGAGGACGGGGGAGAGGCGGGCCTGCACCCGTCCAACATCCACGACACCCCCTACGCCGTCGGTGCGCTCGACTTCACGGGCGACACCCCGATCATCCTCGGGCTCGATGGCCCGAGCCTCGGCGGATTCGTCTGCCCCGCCGTCGTCGCCAGCGGCGAGTTCTGGAAGGTCGGGCAGCTGCGCCCCGGCGACACCGTCCGCTTCGCCGCGATCCGAGAAGAAGACGCGCTCGTGTTCGCGGCGCCGCTCACCGCGACGGCCGGTTCTGGCGGCGGAGACGGAGACGACGGCATCCTCGCCCGACGCGAAGCGATCACCGCGGGCGACGAGATGCTCGCCCCCACCGTGACTTACCGGCGTGACGGCGACGCCAACATCCTGGTCGAGTACGGCGACAACGTGCTCGATCTCGGCCTGCGCATGCGGGTGCACGCTCTCGAAGAGGCCGTGCTCGCGCGCGGAATCGATGGCGTGCGGGATGTCACCCCCGGCATCCGTTCGCTGCAGATCCAGACCGATCCCCGCATCCTGCGCGCCTCGGAGCTGCTCGCCGAGCTGCAGCGGATCGAAGAGGCGCTCCCCGCGTCGCGCGAACTCACGGTGCCCTCGCGCATCGTGCACCTGCCGCTGTCATGGGACGACCCGGCCACGAAACTCGCGATCGACCGGTACATGTCGAGCGTTCGCGATGACGCCCCGTGGACGCCGTCGAACATCGAGTTCATCCGCCGCGTGAACGGGCTCGACAGCACCGACGAGGTGAAGCGCATCGTTTTCGAGGCCGATTACCTCGTGCTCGGGCTCGGCGACGTGTACCTGGGCGCGCCGGTCGCGACCCCCGTCGACCCCCGGCACCGCCTGGTGACGACGAAATACAACCCCGCCCGCACGTGGACGGCCGAGAACTCGGTCGGAATCGGCGGGGCGTACATGTGCATCTACGGCATGGAGGGTCCCGGCGGGTACCAGTTCGTCGGCCGCACGGTGCAGATCTGGAATCGCTTTCGTCGAGGCGCGCTGTTCGATGAGAACCCCTGGGCGCTGCGGCCCTTCGACCGCATCAAGTGGTACCCGGTGTCGGCCGAGGAACTGCTCGACCTGCGCGCAGACGTGGACGCCGGGCGCGGTGACTTCCGCACCGAAGAGGGCCGCTTCGCGCTCGCCGAGTACGAGGAGTTCCTGGCGGCGGAGGCCGAATCGATCCGGGCGTTCCGAACGACCCAGCAGGCCGCGTTCTCGGCCGAGAAGGATGCGTGGCGCGCTTCGGGCGAGTTCGAGCGCACCTACGACGCACCTCCCGCCCCGGCCGCCGACATCGTCGTGCCCGAGGGGTGCGAGGCCGTGACGGCTCCGTTCGCGGCGAGCGTGTGGCGCGTCGACGTGGAGCAGGGGTCGCAGGTCGAGGTCGACGACCGGCTCGTCGTCCTCGAGGCGATGAAGATGGAATCGCCCGTCCTGTCCCCGGCGGCGGGTCGTGTCGCCGCCGTCTATGTCTCACCCGGCGAGCGTGTCGCCGCCGGTCAGGTTCTCGCAGCAGTGGAGGTTTCGTCATGAGTGTCGTGAGCGCGGTCGAAAAGGTCCAGCAGGCGTACGAGCGGATGGCTTCTGCCGACCGCCCCGAGGTGTGGATCGCCCTGCGCGACGAGTCCGATGTGCTCGCCGAGGCGCGCGCGCTCGACGCGCGGGTCGCCGCGGGCGAGCGCCTCCCGCTCGCGGGCGTGCTCGTCGCGGTCAAGGACAACATCGACGTCGCCGGACTCTCGACAACCGCCGGATGCCCCGCGTTCGCGTACGCGCCCGAGGCGGACGCGCCATCCGTGGCCCGGCTGCGGGCCGCGGGTGCGATCGTGCTCGGCAAGACCAACCTCGATCAGTTCGCGACGGGCCTCGTCGGCACGCGCAGCCCTTACGGCGCCGTCCGCAACGCGTGGCAGCCCGACCGCATCTCGGGTGGCTCCAGCTCGGGATCCGCGGTCGCCGTCGCGTTGAGTTTCGTCGACATCGCCCTGGGCACCGACACCGCCGGGTCCGGCCGGGTCCCCGCGGCCCTGAACGGCATCTACGGGATCAAGCCGAGCGTCGGACTCGTCCCGACGACCGGCGTCGTGCCGGCGTGCTGGTCGATCGACGTGGTCACGGTGTTCGCCCGCGACCTCGGTCTGGGTCGTCTCGCGGCCGAGACGATGGAGGGTGCGGACGGGATCGATCCGCTCGTGCGGGTCGCGGAGCCCGGGCCGGGACTGGGGGCCGCGCCGCGCGTCGCGATCCCGACCGTCGAGCACCTCGAGGGGCTCGCGCCGGGCTGGGCCGAGGCGTTCCAGGGCGTCGTCGAGCGACTCGCGGCGTCGGGGGTCGACGTCGTCGAGGTCGACATCGCCCCGCTGCTCGATGCGGCGGCATTGCTGTACGGCGGGGCCTTCGTCGCCGAGCGGACCGCCGCGGTGGGCGACTTCATCCGCCAGAACGCGGAACTCATCGGTGGCGAAATCGACCCGACGGTCGCGACGATCGTCGGAGGCGGCGAGCGGTTCACCGCCATCGACGCCTTCCGGGACCGCGAACGCCTGCGCCGCCTGGGCCTTGCGGGAGCCCGGCTGCTCGAGGGGACCGACGCGCTCCTGACCCCCACGACGACCTGGCATCCGACGCTCGCCGAGGTCGCCGCCGACCCGATCGGCGCCAACGCGCGCATGGGTCGCTACACGAATTTCGCCAACCTCCTCGACTACGCCTCGCTCGCGGTCCCCGCGGGAACGGTCGGCGGGTTCCCGTTCGGCGTCATGCTGACGGCGCCCGCCTTCAGCGACCGCCGCCTGGCCGAGCTGGCGCGACGGATCGGGGATGCCCAGATCGACATCCTGGTCGTGGGCGCTCATCTCACGGGTCAGCCGCTGGGCCACCAGCTGATCGCCGCGGGCGGACGATTCTCGCGCCGGGTGCGCACGTCGCAGTCCTATCGCCTGCACGCGCTGCCGACCGTGCCCCCCAAGCCGGGGCTTCGCCGGGTCGAGCGTGAGGGGTACGCGATCGAGGGTGAGGTCTGGACACTTCCGGCGCACGGCTTCGGTGCGTTCGTCGCGTCCCTGCCCCAGCCCATGACGATCGGCCGGGTCGCGCTCGAGGACGGCACCGCGGTGGCGGGATTCCTCGCTGAGCCGGTCGTGTTCGAGGACGCGCCGGACATCAGCGGGTACGGCGGATGGCTTGCCTATCTCGCGCGGGATCAGAGCGCAGAATAGAGGGATGACGAGGTCGATGCCAGGCCGTCCGCGCCTCCAGCCCGGCGAGCCCGGCGTCGAGTCCCGTCAACAGCTCGTCGACGCGGCCGCATCGCTGTTCGCCGAGCGGGGGTACGCGGCGACCAGCACGCGACGGATCGCGGAGCGCGCCGGCATGCGGCAGGCGAGCATGTACTACTACTTCGCAGGCAAGGAAGAGATCCTGCTCGAGCTGCTGCAGGCATCCATCCGTCCCACCCTCGACCGGGCGGCGGAGTATCTCTCGGAGCCGGACGCGCGGCGGGCCCTCGCCTCCTTGGTGCGGGCGGACGTCGAGACCCTGCTCGCGGAGCCGCACAATATCGGAACGATGTACCTCTCGCCCGAGATCGCGGGGGACGCCTTCGCGCCGTTCCGTGCTGCTCGGGACGAGCTCATCGGCATCTATGGCGAGCTCGCGACGCGGATCAGCCCGGGCGCCGACGCCCAGTTCCTCGGTACCTGCTGCATCCAGCTGGTCGACGTGGTCGTGCGATTCCGCCAGGAGGGCGCGGTGCCCGCGGACCTGCCCGACCGGATCGCGGCGGCCTGCCTGCGCCTTGTGGAAGACAGCGGCCGTCCGTCGGTAGTGACGGAAGCGAGGGGCGTCAAGGGTGTGTTCGACGCGGACCGTGATGACAGGCTGGACCCATGAGCATCGAGGTGTGGGCACCGAAAGCGCGTCAGGTCCGACTGCGGCGGGGTGATGCGAGCGAGATCGACCTCGAACGCGGCGCGGACGGCTGGTGGTCGAGCGATGTGAGGCTTGACGACGGCGAGGAGTACGGCTTCGTCCTCGACGGCGGGGCGCTCCGGCCCGACCCGCGCTCGAAGCGCCAGCCTCGGGGCGTGCACGAGCCATCCGCACACATCGATCTGACCGACTTCGCGTGGACCGACGCGGACTGGACAGGACGTCAGCTGGCCGGCGGGATCATCTACGAGTTGCATATCGGTACGTTCACGCCCGAGGGCACCCTCGACGCCGCGATCGAGCGATTCCCCCACCTGGTCGGCCTCGGCGTGACGCACATCGAGCTGCTCCCCGTGAACGGTTTCAACGGCGTGCACAACTGGGGCTACGACGGGGTGCTCTGGTACACCGTGCACGAGGCGTACGGCGGCCCGCGTGCCTATCAGCGGTTCGTCGACGCTGCACACGCGGCGGGGCTCGCGGTGATCCAGGACGTCGTCTACAACCACCTCGGTCCGAGTGGCAACTACCTGCCCGAGTTCGGCCCGTACCTGCGCTCGGGCGAGCGCAACACCTGGGGCGACTCCATCAACCTCGACGAGCCGGCCGTACGCTCCTACATCGTCGACAACGCGCTGATGTGGCTGCGCGACCACCACGTCGACGGGCTGCGCCTCGATGCCGTGCACGCGCTGCTCGACAACAGCGACACGCACATCCTGCGAGAGCTGGCCGAGGCATCCGATGCCCTGTCGGCCCACCTCGGCCGGCCGCTGACGCTGATCGCCGAGTCCGACCTGAACGACCCCAAGCTGATCCTGCCCCGAGAGGCGGGAGGCTACGGTCTCACGGCGCAGTGGAGCGACGACTGGCACCATGCCGTGCACGTCGCCGTGACCGGTGAGACCGTCGGCTACTACGAGGACTTCGGTGCGCTGGACGCGCTGCCGAAGGTCTGGACCGAGGGGTTCTTCCACAACGGCACGTACTCGTCGTTCCGCGAGCGGGAGCACGGCTTCCCGATTCCGACCGAGGTGCCGACGTGGCGTCTCGTGACGTTCGCTCAAGACCACGACCAGATCGGAAACCGCGCCGCCGGCGACCGGCTCTCGCAGTCACTGTCGTATGGGCGTCTCGCCGTCACCGCGGTGCTCACCCTGACCGCGCCCGGAACGCCGATGCTCTTCATGGGTGAGGAGTGGGGCGCCTCGACCCCGTGGCAGTTCTTCACCTCGCACCCCGAGCCCGAGCTCGGCGAGGCTACCGCGAAGGGGCGGCTCGAGGAGTTCACCCGCATGGGCTGGGACGAGTCCGTCGTGCCCAACCCGCAGGACCCCGCGACGTTCGAGCGTTCGAAGCTCGACTGGGCTGAGACATCCGAGGGTGATCACGCGCGCCTGCTGCAGCTCTATCGCGACCTCGGGGCGTTGCGCCGCGCGTGGCCCGAGCTCACGGACCCGTCGTTCGCGGCGCTGCGCGCGGCCTCTGCCGAGAGTGCCGCGGGCGGGGGAGCGTCGGGCGGGGTCGGCGCCCGCGCCTTCGCGCTGGGCCGCGGCGACCTCTCGGTGCTCGTCAACCTCACGGACGAGGCCGTGTCGTGGGATGTCGCTCCCGGCCGCGTGATCGTGCTGACGACGGACGCCGCGGCCCTACTCGTGGATGGGGAGGCCGTCGTGCCGCCCGAGGCCGCGGTCGTCGTGGGCCCGCTGCGCTGAGGCACGGGTGCCTCGAGTCGCGTCGACCGTGTTCCCGAGAATCTCGCGGGGTGGCCCTGGCTGCGGGGTCGCGCAGACTGAGTTGTCAACGCCTCGCCTCGCCGTGGTCGTCCCCATAGGCTGAGGAGATGACCATTCCCGGACGGCCGAACGAGGCGAGGAGCCTCGACCTCGTGCGCCAGATCGTCGTGATCTCGGCCCTCGTATTCATGCTCATCGCGGCGATGGTGGGTGTCGGTGTGTTCGGAGGCACGCCGATCGCCGAAGCTCAGGGAGGTGCGCTCGCCGCGGACGCGACCCTGCTCGCGCCGGCCACGCCCGCGTTCTCGATCTGGTCGGTCATCTACGTCGGCCTCGCGGCCTACACGGTCTGGCAGGCTCTGCCGACACAGCGCGCCGCGGCACGCCAGCGTGCGACGGGGTGGTGGATCGCATTGAGCATGGTGTTGAACGGACTGTGGATCGTCACGGTGCAGATGTTCACGCTGTGGGGAACCACTCTGGCGATCTTCGTGCTGCTCGCCGCGCTCTGCATCACGTTCCAGCGCGCGGTGGCGACACGGATGCCCCGCGGCGGGGTCGTCGACTCGCTGCTGATCGACGGGGTGACGGGTCTGCACCTGGGGTGGGTCGCCGTCGCATCCGTCGCGAACGTCGCCGCCTGGTTGACCGCCATCGGACCGACCGAGTGGGCGGATCACGCGCAGGCGTGGGGCATCGCCGTGATCGTCGTCGTCGCGCTCATCGGGCTCGCGATCGCCTGGGCGAGCGGATGGCGCGTCGCGCCCGGACTCGCGCTCGGGTGGGGGCTTGTCTGGATCGCGGTCGGGCGGCTCGCCGACCAGCCGCGGAGCGAGGCGATCGGCATTGCGGCGATCGTGGCGGCTGTCGTCGTCTTGGGCACTCCGCTCGCGATCGCGGGACTGCGGAGCCTGCGCCCGGCGGGCGACTGACTCTCAGACCAGGCGCGCCGCGAAAGCGCGGACGATGCGCGTGGGCTCGGTGATCGATGCACCGAGCACGCGAGCGGCGATCTCGTCGAACGCGCGGGCGTCGAAGTACCCGTCGTTGCGGTAGACGGCCATCCGTTCGGTGAACGCGCGACCCGTCGGCTCCGGATGGAACTGGGTCGCGTAGAGCGTGTCGCCGACGCGATACGCCTGCACCGGGCAGACGTCGTTCGTGGCGAGCAGCTCGGCACCCGGGGGAGGCGTCGCGGCGCCTTCTTTGTGAGCCGTGAGGGCAGAGAAGCGCGGGGGAAGCGACCCGAAGAGCGGGTCCTGCGCCGCGGTGTCGGTGAGGGTTATCGTCGCGGGTCCGGTGTCTTCGGGGTGGGCGCGGGTGACCTCGCCACCGAGCATGCGGGTCACGATGCCGATGCCGTAGCAGGTGAACAGGGCCGACGTGCGACCGGATGCTGCGGCATCCGCGATGCTCTCCAGATCCGCCTCGAGGCGGATCTGGACGTCGGTCTTGGTGCTCGTCGGGTCCGCGACGTTGAACGGGCTGCCCCCGACCACGAACCCGGCGTATTTCTCGAGTGCATCGGCGGGCAACGGCTCGCGCACCAGATCGTGGGCGTGGAGGCGCTCCTCGTCGAGGTGCGCGGCCTCGCGGAACGAACGGTATTCGCCCTCGGCGGCACCCGCCTGAGGTCGCGCGCACAGGTAGAGCAGCGTCATGTTGCCCGAGTGTAATCGGCGCGCGCGGTCATCCCCGCGACGAGCGGGTCGTGCGGCCCCGGACGATGCCGACGAGCGCCTCGATCTCGGGACTCGTGCGCTCGGCGAGCCACGCGAGGGCGACGGCGGATGCCGGGGCGCCCACGAGGGGTCGGTGTGCGACGTCGCGGCGGCGGTGCATCCGCACGAGCGACAGCGGAAGGATCACGATCCCGACCCCCGCGGCCACCGTCTCGAGCGCTTCGGCCGTCGTCTGCGGACGCGGTCCGCGTGCCGCCACGACTCCCGGGACCTCCAGGGGGCCGAGGACGTCGTCCGTCGGAACGAACAGGATCTCGCCCGCGAGGTCGTCGAACGTCAACTCCTCCGCGGCCGCGAGCGACGAGTCGGAGCCGAACGCCACGACCGTCGTCTCTTCGTAGAGCGGGATCACGTGCAGCCCGCCGCGATCAACGGGAAGCCGGACGAGCGCAGCGTCGACCTCCCCGGCACGCAGCGCGCGTTCTTGGTCGGCCGCCTCGGTGGGGATGAGCTCCAGGGGCACATCGGGCAGACGGTCCCGCCAACGGTCGACCCAGATCCCCGGCGATGCTCCCGGGAACACGCCGAGTCGAAGCGGGCCGACCAGGACGGGGCCCGCCGGTGGTTCAGGCGGCGGGGAAGACTTCGGGCGTGTGGCCCTGGCCGACGCAGGGGGGCGGGCTGACGGCTGACGCCGGGGACGCCCCGGTCGTCTGGGGGCCCCACCACCCTTCGCCATCCGGCCAGCGTAGTCCGGGAGCCACGCCGCCGAGCGCAATCCGCGCTTGTGAGTGCTTACGCCGCCAAGCGCAATCCGCGCTTGTGAGTGCTTACGCCGCCAAGCGCAATCCGCGCTTGTGAGTGCTTACGCCGCCAAGCGCAGTCCGCGCTTGTCGGTAGCCACGATCTGGCCGTCGGCGACGATTTCGTCGTCGCGAATCTTGGCGCCGACCGCCACCCGTGCCCGCTCGCCGACGGTCGCGCGAACGCCGATGCGTGCGCCGGAACCGACTGCGGCGCCCGTACCCACGTGCGCGTGCTCTTCGATCACGGCGTCGGGGCCGATCACGGCATCCGACTCGATCCATGCTCCGCGCAGCACACGCGCTCCGGCCGCGACCTGCGCGCCCGGTTCGACATAGGCGCCAGCCTCGATCAGCGCGCTCGCATGCACCTTCGCGCCGTGCGCGATCAGTCCACGACCATTGACGTGCTTGCGGTAGCGGAGAGTCTCTCCACTGTCGCGTTCGATGTCCACGTAGTTCTTGCCCACGATTCCCTCCTACGGCGGTAAATGAAGCCGAAGTCACCGGTTGTAACTCATTCGTAGGCATGGGTATTCCGGATGGGTCATTCCAGAACTACTTCACGCGGACCCGCCGGATTCGTTTGACAGGATGGACGAGGGATCGCCCCGCACCGTCCGGAATCATCCGAGAGGACACGTGACTCACGCCCCCGACGGCTCATCCGAGCCGCGCCCCGCCACCGGGCCCGCCACCGGTCCCGTCGCCGCACCGTCCGCAGACGAGATCGCCGACCCGGTCTTCGGTGTGCAGAGCATGGCGCACACCGTGCCCGAAGACATCCTCGGGCTGCTGACGGGAGCGTTCACCGCCTCGCTCGGGCTCCACCTCCTGCAGGCGAGCGGAGCCGTCACCGGCGGGACCGCGGGCGTGGCCCTGCTGCTCGACTACGCCACCGCACTACCGTTCTGGGCCCTCTTCGCGATCGTCAATCTGCCCTTCGCGGTGCTCGCGCTCTGGAAGAAAGGGATCGACTTCACGGTGCGGACGGTCGTCTCGATCGGCCTCGTCTCGGCGTTCTCGGTGCTTCACAACGCTGCGTTCCCGATCCGGCAGATCGATCCCGTCTACGGCACCTTCGCGGGCAATCTGCTCATCGGGATCGCACTCCTGATTCTCTTCCGTCACCGCGCGAGTCTCGGCGGCATCACGATCATCGCCCTGATCGTCCAGGAGCGCTGGGGTTTCCGGGCCGGGTGGGTGCAGATGGTCTTCGACGTGACGATCATCGTCGCGGCCCTCTGGGTCGTGCCGTGGCAACTCGTGCTGTTGTCGGCCGCCGGGGCCGTGTTGCTGAGCCTGGTGCTGGCGCTCAACCACCGGCCGGGGCGCTACGTCGGGCACTGATGGTGCTCAATCGGCGTGTCCGCCCGGTCGCTGAGGGAGCGGATCGGCCGTCACGTCTGGCAGTTCGGGCACCAGAACACGTTCCGCTCCGACGTCGCCGTCGCCCCGAGTGAGCCCTCGCGGATCGTCGTGCCGCAGCGACGGCATGGGCGCCGAGCGCGCCCGTACACCCAGGTCGTGCGCCCCGCGCGGGCGTCGCCCGTGAAGGTTCGGGGCGTGCGGTCGCGGTTGGCGCGGAGCATCCGCGCGCCCACGTCGATGACCGCGGCCGCGTCGACCTCGGTTGCCGGGCGAGCGGGCAGGATGCCTCGAACGAACAGGATCTCGTTCGCGTACTCGTTGCCGAACCCGGCCACCGTGCGCTGATCGAGCAGGGCGACGTGGACGGGTCGGGGATCAGCGGCGAGAAGCCGCGCGGCTTCGACCGGGTCCCAATCGTCGGCGAGCGGGTCGGGCCCGAGGTGGCCGATGACGCGGTCCTCGTCGTGGGTGGGCAGCACCTCGACCATCGCGAGCTCGAAGCCCACCGCATCCCAGGCGTCGTTCCCCACGATCGCGCGCGCTTGGAACGCGGGCCTGCGCCATTTCTCACCCCGCCGATAGAGGTGCCACTCGCCCTCCATCTTGAGGTGGGAGTGCAACGTGAAATCACCGATGCGATGCAAGAGGTGCTTGCCGCGGGGCACCACCTCGTGCACGGTCTCGCCCCGCAGGTCGGCGGTCGCGCTGCCGGGCACCCGGATGTCGAACCGTGTCACGATCGAACCGGCGAGGGCCTCGGAGAGGCGCCGCGCGGCGCGGAAGACCGTATCGCCCTCAGGCACGAGCGCCCGCCCGGACGGCGTCGCCCGCCGTCGTGCGGCGCAGGGTGAGGCCGCGCGGGGACTCCACGAAACCCGCGGCGCGCAGCGCGCGTGCGGTGGCCGAGCCATAGACGAACACGCCGTTGACCTGCTCGACGGTCAGCGTGTCGAGGCGTCGGGCGCGAGCCGTCGTCGCGAGGTCGAGCGCCGCCGCGGCGAGGACCTCCTCATCTTCGGTGAAGACGAGCGCGCTCTTGCCGCCGCGCTCGAGGTACGCGGCGAGCTCGCCGTCGACGACGACGACGATGCCGCCGGCCTTGCGCCCGGGCCGATGGGTGACCCCCTCGATGACCGGCCAGGGGAGGGCGGCGCCGTACGGATTCGCGGGGTCGGTGGCCGCGAGCGTGACGGCACGTAGCGGCGCCGGGTCGGGCAGGGCCGCGAACTCGCGGAGCCGGTCGATCGTCGCGGATGCGGCGAATTGAGCGGCTCCCAGACCTTCGATCAGATAGCCCCGGCGGCAGTGTCCGGCCTGTTCGAAGCCCGCCAGCACTCGATAGGCCTGCGCGAATCCGCCCGCGATCCCCTCTGACTGCACCGAACCACGGGTGACGACGCCGTAGCGGTCGAGCAGCAGAGCGGCGGATGCGGTCGCCCGGGCCGAAGCATCCGCCTCGGGCTGTGGCAGGAGCGACCAGCGTCCCCCGATGCCTGTCGGCCGTGGGGGAGCGGCCGGACGGGGTAGGGCGGCGCCCCGGAACAGGCGAGCGCGGGGTGGGCGTCGTGTCGTGCGATGCGCTTGAGATCCGCCGCTCGTGAGGGCGCGGAGGGGTGCGAAGGTGTCGTTCGTGACATGACCCGACCAGGTGAGGCGCCACAGGGCATCCGTCACGGACTGCTCGTTCTCGGCCTCCGCGGCATCGCGCAGCTGGGATGCGAAATACGCGCCGCCCACGGCCAGGGCCTCGAGCACGCGCCGATCGAGTGATCCGTCGGCGGGCTCGTTTTCGGGCAGCGCGAGCGTGTACGGCGCGGCGTCCGCGGGGTGGAGCGCGACCCATCCGTCGCGGCCCGGCAGCGAGCCGTGGCCGGACCAGATGACCTCACCGGCGGCGGTGAGCTCGTCGAGAAGTCCCGGAGTGTAGTCCGACACGCGCGACGGCAGCACGAGAGACTCCCACGCACTCGCCGGGAGCGGTACGCCCGCGAGCTGATCGATCGCGGCGACCACCCCGTCGATTCCCGACAGGGGCCGCGCGACGTGCTGCCACACGGGCAGGAACCGCGCGAAGGCCTCGGGGGGCACGGGCTCGACACTGCCGCGGATGGCGGCGAGGGAACGCATGCGCAGGCGGCGCAGGACCTCGCTATCGCACCACTCGGTCTCGTCTCGCCGGTCGGCGCTCGCCGGCAGGAAGAATCCACTCGTCACCCGACCCTGCGATTCCAGGCGGAGCAGCGTGTGCCTCGCCACCGCGGGGCCGATCCCCAGCCGACCGGCGACCGCATCCACCGCGAAGGGCGCGTGCGTGCGGGCGTGGCGGGCGACGAGGTCGCCGAGCGGGTCCTCGGTCGGCTCGAGGAAGGCGAGCGGGATGCCGACGGGAAGCGCCGCCCCGAGCGCGTCACGCAAGCGCCCCGCGTCCTCGATAGCCGCGACCCGGTGCGTGCCGCCGATCGTGACGGCTATCGCGCGGCGCGAGTCCACGAGGGTCGCGAGCAGAGCGGATGCCTCGGCCTCCGTTGCGGCGGGCAGTGCCGGTGCGGGGCCGTCCGCGGTGGAGTCCGCGGTCGAGCCCGTTGCCGATTCCGCGGCCGGGGCCGCGGGACCAGCCGGATCCGCCCGTACCGTGCGCACGGCGGACACGTCCGCATCGCCCGGGACCAGGCGGGCGGCGACCTCGGCGGCATCCAGCGGCCCGAGCATCCGCAGCAGATCGGCGACACCCTCGATGCCGTGGACGCGGCGCGAGGGATCGAGCCGTTGTGCCTCGTTCTCGAACTGCGCGATGACGTCGGGGTCGAGCAGTTCCCGCATCTCGATGCGGCCGAGTAGCTCGGACAGCAACGCCGGGTCGACCGACAGGGCCGCCGCGCGGCGCTCGGCCAGGGGCGAGTCGCCCTCGTACATGAAGGCCCCGACGTATCCGAACAGCAGATCGCGCGCGAACGGCGAGGGCTGGGTCGTGGTCGTTTCGACCAGGCGGATGCGGCGCTCGGCGATTCCGCGCGCCAGACCCAGAAGCGCGGGCAGGTCGTAGACGTCCTGCAGCACCTCGCGGAGCGTCTCGAGGATGATCGGGAACGTCGGATGCCTCCGCGCGACCTCGAGCAGCTGTGCCGATCGCTGGCGTTGCTGCCAGAGCGGGCTGCGCTTGTTCGGGTTGACGCGCGGCATCAGCAGCGCGCGTGCCGCGCACTCGCGGAATCTCGAGGCGAAGAGCGCGGATCCGCCCACCTCGTCGGTGACGATCTGTTCGAGTTCGTCCGCTTCGAAGACGAAGAGTTCGGCGCCGGGCGGCTCGGCCGCAGCATCGGGGACTCGCGCGATGATGCCATCGTCGCTCGCAACCGCGGATCCCTCGACGCCGAGGCGCTCGCGGATCCGCGCGTTGACGGCGAGGGCCCACGGTGCGTGCACACTCATGCCGTACGGGGAATGCAGGATGATGCGCCAGTCGCCGACCTCGTCGCGCCCGCGCTCGACCGTGAAGGTCGTGTCGGTCGGTAGCGTGCCGGTCGCCTCACGCTGCTCGGCCAGATATGCCAACAGGTTGTCGATCGCCCGCTCGTCGAGGCCGTCGTCGCGCAGTCGGCCGCGAGCAGCTTCGGGCGCCGCCTCGGACAGATCCTTCGAGAACCTGCCGAGCGCCTCGCCGAGCTCGGCGGGACGCCCGAGGCCGTCGCCGTGCCAGAACGGCAGCTTGCCGGGTTGTCCGAAAGCGGGCACGACGTTCACGCGATCGTGGGTGATCTCCACGATCCGCCAACTCGTCGTCCCCAGGGTGAACACGTCGTTGACGCGTGACTCGTAGACCATCTCTTCGTCGAGTTCGCCGACGCGGCCGCCGCGCGACTCGCCCGCGACGAAGACGCCGAAGAGACCACGGTCGGGGATCGTGCCGCCGCTCGTCACCGCCAGTCGCTGGGCGCCCGGGCGGCCCGTCAGCGTTCCGGCATCGCGATCCCAGACGACGCGGGGTCGGAGTTCTGCGAATTCGTCCGAGGGGTAGCGCCCGGCGAGCAGGTCGAGCGTGGCCTCGTACGCCGAGCGCGGCAGCGTTCGGAAGGGGGCGCTCTTGCGCACCGACTCGTACCAGTCCTCGACGTCGATCGCCCCGAGCGCGCACGCCGCGACGGTCTGCTGAGCCAGGATGTCGAGAGGATTCTGCGGCACCGAGATCGACTCGATGCGTCCGGCGAGCATGCGCTCGGTCACGATCGCGGTGTGCAGCACGTCGGCACGGTGCTTGGGGAAGAGGAACGCGCGACTGACCTCGCCCACCTGGTGACCCGCACGCCCGATGCGCTGCAGCCCGCTCGCGGCCGACGGCGGCGACTCGACCTGGATCACCAGGTCGACCGCGCCCATGTCGATGCCGAGCTCGAGGCTGCTGGTCGCGACGACACAGCGCAGGCGCCCCGCCTTGAGTTCTTCTTCGACCTGCGCGCGCTGTTCTTTCGACACAGACCCGTGGTGGGCGCGGGCGAGCACGGGGTCGGCCCCCGCGGTCGAGCCGGCCTGCGCCATCATGGCCGCGGGGACCGCGGGGTCGGGCATCTCGAGACCGAGACGCTCGGAGTAGATCTCGTTCAAACGGCCGGTGAGGCGCTCGGCCAGCCTTCGTGAGTTCGAGAACACGATCGTCGAGCGGTTCTCGAGGATGCGGTCGACGATGGCCTCTTCGACGTGCGGCCACACCGACCCGGTCATCTCGGTCGCCTCGGGCCGCAGTCGGCTGTCGGCGGCGTACCACTCGTCGCCGTCTCCACCAGCGGCACCGTCTCCGCCGGCGTCGCCCCCAACGTCATCGCCCGGCGCTGATGAACCGGGCGCACCAGATCCGGGTGGCGGGGGCGGATTGAGCATGTCGTCGATCGGGACCGTCACGCGCAGATCGAACGTCTTCGACGCGGGTGGGGCGACGATGTCCACCGGTGCCGCCCCACCGAGGAAGCGGGCGACCTCGTCGATCGGACGCACGGTCGCCGATAGTCCGATGCGCTGCGCGGGACGCTCGAGCATGGCATCGAGCCGCTCGAGACTGACGGCGAGATGCGCGCCGCGCTTGGTTGCGGCGACGGCATGAACCTCGTCGACGATCACCGTGTGCACGCCCCGCAACGTCTCGCCCGCCTGGCTCGTGAGCATCAGGTAGAGCGACTCGGGGGTTGTGATCAGGATGTCGGGCGGGTTCTGGACCAGCCGACGCCGCTCGTTCGAGGGGGTATCGCCCGATCGCACCCCCACCGTGACCTCGGGCAGCGCGATCCCCAGGCGACGCGCGGACTGCCCGATGCCGACGAGGGGCGAGCGCAGATTGCGCTCGACGTCGACCCCGAGGGCCTTGAGGGGAGAGATGTAGAGGATGCCGGTGGTCGGGCGTGGAACATCCGCTCGTCGACGGCGCCCGGACGGGGCCTCGGCCTCGAGGGGCTTCTCACGAAAGACCCGGTCGATCGCCCAGAGGAACGCCGACAGCGTCTTGCCCGAGCCGGTCGGGGCGACGACGAGGGCATGCCGCCCGGCCGAAATGGCCCCCCATGCACCGACCTGTGCCGGTGTGGGCTCGAGAAAGGCGCCGCGAAACCAGTCCTGCGTGGCAGGACCGAACTTCGCCCAGACATCGGCCATCCATCCATCTTCGTCCCCCGCGCCGACATCGGCGCCGGTCTTTCACCGCGAGACATTCTGCGGTGCGCCATACGCACCGAGCCGGCAACGCTTGAGAGAGTGGACGCGAACGTCGCCGGACCCGTCCGGTCGCCTTCGCCGTGAGACCAGGAGTGTCATGATCGCGTCTCGTCGACTCCGCCGTGGATCGACTCGATCCGCCCGCCGCCCAGCGGTCGCCGCAGCCGTCCTCGTCGCGCTGCTCCTGACCGGCGCGGTCGCGAGCCCCGCCCTCGCCGTTCCGGACGCGGATGGCGCGGGGGTGACGGACCCCGCCGGACCCGCGACCGAGGCGACGATCGTCGAGATGCTGCACCAGGGCGGGCTGTACGGCGGGCACGTGACGATCGATCCCGCCACCACCCCTTACCCCACGAGCGGAATCACGAACTTCCGGCCGGTCGAGACGGCGCAGATCGTGCTCGACGACCCCGGCGTGCCCGGGCGTCAGGACCTGCTCACGTACTGCATCGACCTCACGACAGAGACCGAGATCGGTGTGCACTACGAACTGGGCGACTGGACCGAGGCGAACGTGCCGAACCTGTCGTACGTCACGCACATCCTCGAGAACTACTATCCGGCCGTGCCCGGTGCGCCCTCGACGGGCACCGACGTCGAGAAGGTGCAAGCCGTGCAGGGTGCGATCTGGTACTTCACCGACAGCTTCGTCGTTCCGACGTCGTACCCGGCCGAGCACAACGCGATCAAGGCGATCGTCGACGCGACACTGGCCGCCGTGAACGGCCCGCCACCCGCACCCGCGCCGGCGCCCGTGCCCCCGACGCTGACGCTCACTCCGGACGCCGCGGATGCCCCGACCACCGGCCAGCTCGTCGGTCCGTTCGCCGTCGGGGGCAGCGTCGCGTCCTCCACCCTCAGTACGTCGGGCGTCGAGGTCTTCGCCGACGCAGCCGGCACGATTCCCGTCCTGCCCGGCGACAGCGTCGCCCAGGGCGCCGAGCTCTGGGCGCATCACGTCTCGCCGACCGCCACCGAGGGCTTCGCCCTCTCGGCCGTCGAGTCGGTCGTCGGGGGGAACGTGTTCCTCTACGACGGTGGCAACCCGGGGCGTACGAGCGCGCAGAAGTTGATCCTCGCCGTCCAGGCGAACGTTCCGGTGCGCGCCGCCGCCGCGATCACGCCCTTCGCGGCCGGGACACTGCAGGTGGACGTCGTCGTCGCCGGGGCCGCGGCGGGACGCCAGTCGGCGGTCACCGTCGAAGCCCGGTGCGATACGGGCGGGACCCTCACGACGGCGGCGGGGACCGTGCCCGCGGGCAGCGCGGCCGCGACCTACGACGCGATCACGATGACACCCCTCGCGGCGGGCACCGTGTGCACCGTGACGACCACGGCGAGCGGCGCGAACGCGACCGCCGCGCTCGCGCGTTCCACGACGGTTCCGACCTCGGTCACGATCGCCGATCTCGCGACGGGCACGATCGTCGTCACCCAGGACTTCGCCCTTCCTGAGCCGACGCCCACCCCCACACCCACGTCGACCCCGACCGGCACCCCCACCCCGTCGTCGCTGCCCGATACCGGCGGCGCGGCCCTGCCGTGGGCGGTGCCGATCTCGCTCCTCGCGGGCGGACTGGCGCTCGTGCTTTTCGCGCGTCGTGCCCGAACGTCGCGGCGCACGGGCTGACCGCGCGGCACACGGGGTGCAACCGCGCACGGGCTGAACGAGCGCGTGCGGAGCAGGCGCGTGCGGAGCAGGCGCGCCGAGGTCAGTCGGAGGCGTCCTTCAGCCGCGCCTCGAGAAAGCCGCGGACATCATCGAGTTCGGCCTGCGAGACGCTGTGCGTCAGGCCCGGATAGACCGACCCGCTCAGGGTGCTGTGCCCGGGCAGCCACGCGGTCGTCTGGGCGATGAGGGGTTCGGGGATGACGTCGTCGTGCGTTCCCCTCCCCCAGAAGACGGGCGGTCGAGTGGCCGCGAGGACCTCGTCGCCCGGCAGGGTTCCCGTACTCGCGTACCCGCTGAGATTGACCGCGAACGCGAACCGCTCGGGCTGCAGCCGCAGCGCCTGGAGGGCGATCGCCGCGCCCTGCGAGAAACCGAGGAGCCCGATCGAGGTCGCCCCGCCCGCATGATCGTCGAGCCAGGCGCAGAGCCGCTCGGCGGCGCGCGTCACGGTGGCGGAGTCGCGGCCGTTGAGTCCATCGAGGGCGTACCACGAGTAGCCCGGGGCCGGCCAGGGCGGCGACAGGGGTGCGCGTGGCGCCGCGAAGACGAAAGCGGGCGGAAGGTGGGGAACCAGGCCGAACAGGTCGCGCTCGTCCGACCCATAACCGTGCAGCAGCACCAGCAAGGGGCGCCCGGTCGGGGCATCCGACCACAGCGCGGCGTCTGGATCGAGGTGCGGCGGATCGAGGGCAGGTGGCTCGGGCGACATGCCCCTATCCTGGCAAACCCCGCGGACACGACGAAGGAACGGTGTCCCGCACGGGGCTGACGATGCTCTGCGGCCGCCACTTCCGCCACATCCGTCCCAGGGATCCTTCCTGATGTACGGGCTGGCGCGAGCGCCTGAGGTATACAAGAGACATGCCGGTGCGCACCCCAGACCCCGATCCCTCCGAAGACGACGGCCCCGATGGGCGCGATCGGTTGAGCGGCATGGGCGCATCTTTCGGGCGTTCGAGCGATCCGCGCGACGACGGCTCCTTCGGTTCGCCGACCGCGGGCAGCGCGGCGAACCCCGGATGGCTGAGCGAGGTCGAGCTCGCCGAGGCGCGGCGGCGGCTGCCGATGCTCTACGTCGAGGCGGTACCGGTGCGGACGGATGGCGTCGGCTCGGTCATCGAGGTCGGCATCCTGCTGCGGGCCACCCCCGTGGGCGAGATCACCCGCTCGCTCGTCAGCGGTCGCGTGCGGCACGGCGAGACGGTGCGCGACGCGCTCTTCCGTCATCTCGAGAACGACCTCGGCCCCATGGCCTTCCCCCTGCTCCCCCCTCAGGCGACGCCCTTCACCGTCGCCGAGTACCTGCCGATCCCCGGCATCACCGCCTTCCACGACGATCGTCAGCACGCCGTCTCGCTCGCCTTCGTCGTGCCCGTGACGGGAACGTGCGAGCCGCGACAGGACGCGCTCGAGGTCACGTGGATGTCGCCGGAAGAGGCCGCGTCGGACGCGCTGGCCGCCGAGATGGAGGGCGGCCGCGGCACGCTCGTCCGTCTCGCGCTCGCGAGCGTCGGCGCCCTGCGCTGAGCGGGAGCGAATAGCGGATGCCTCAGAGCCCCCTCCTCGTCGAGTTCGCCGTCGCTCTGCCCGTCGCGCTCGCGTTCGCGTACGCCGTCGCGTGGGTCGTGCGCAGGCTCTTCGGGCGTCGACTGCGGCTGAGCTTGACCACGATGGCGCTGATCTCGCTGCTCGGCATCAGCGTCGGGCTCTTCATCGCGGGGCTGTTCTTCTATGGTCAGTACCTCTGGATGCCGACGACGCTGCTGCTGGCGTTCGGGTCGAGCATCGGGCTCGCGTTCGTCGCGGCGGCTGTCGCGGCGCTCGTCCGACCGGACTACGGCGACGTGGATGTCGCGGCGGTCCTCGCCGCGGGCGAATCGGATCAGGTCGAGTTCAAAGAGACCGCCCGGTGGAATGTCCGCGAGAACAAGAAAGACCCGCGGATGGAGCTTGCGATCGCCAAGACGGTCGCCGCGTTCCTGAACAGCACCGGCGGCGTGCTGGTGATCGGCGCGAGCGACGACGGCGTCGTGCGCGGGCTGGAGCGTGACCTGGCGACGCTGCGGACACCCGATCACGACCGGTTCGAACTGTGGCTGCGCGACCTGTTGTCGGCGTTCGTGGGTCGCAACGCGGCCGCGCTGCCGCACGTCCAGTTCGCGACGCTTCCGGATGCGGGAACGGTGTGCGCCCTCAACTGCCCGCCGTCGCCGAAGCCGGTGTTCTTGACGTCGCCGCGCGATGGCGGGCCCGTCACGGACCTGTGGGTGCGGGTCGGCAACTCCACGCGTGCACTGGGCGTGCACGAAGCGGTGGACTACGTTTCGCGGCACTGGCGGCCGACTCTCGCGTCGCTCGTGACGGGTCGGCCCGGAGGACGCTGACCCTGCAGCGTTTCCACGATGAGGCCGCGGGCGGGCATTCGGCTGGGCGCCGTTTCCGTCCGGAGCTGTGGATGCGTTCTCGTTGCGGATAGCTCGTAGCGGTATTGTTCGTCCTGATCGGGCGGCACCCGCTACGCAACACCCGATCACCGTCATCCGCCCGCGGTTGGCTCGTGCAACTCATCCTCGTTCCGCGCATACCCGGCGCGGTGCGAGGCGGAAACCGCGCCGCCCTCGTCGGGGGGCCGGACGCGTGCGTGCGTGGCGGAAGATCGGGCGATGGTGCTTCCTGGCCGGGGTCCGGAAGCGGAGAGACGGGATCGTGCACATGACCACGCAGAACGCGGGAAACGAGCAGGCGGGCGACGGCGCATCGGCCTTCGACGAGCTGATCGGTGGAGCCGGGGCGCAGGGCGACGTCCTCTCGTTCACGACGGCCTTTCGTGGGTATGAGAAGCACGAGGTCGATGCCGCGATCTCGACCCTCACGGCGCGTCTGCATGAGCGTGGCGAGCGCGTCTCGGCGCTCGAGGCGCGGATCCGGCGCGGCGAGAAAGCAGCCACGACCCGCAGTCGCGAGCTGACGCAGGCCCGTCAGTCGATCGAGCAGCTCGAGGCCGATCTGCGTGAAGCGCAGGCGAAGTCCGCCGAGATCGAGCAGCAGGTGCAGGCGCTGAGTGACGAGCTGGTCGGCGCGACGTCCGAGGCATCCGAGGGCCGTCAGCAGTTCGAAGAGATCCTGCGCGTCGCCGAGGGGCAGGCGAGTGTGCTGATCAAGAACGCGACCGTGCAGACCGAGCGACTGCTCGAATCGGCGCGCGAAGAGATCCGGACGCGGCGACGCGAGGCGGAAGCGGATGCCGAGGCGATCCGATCGCAGGCCGAGAGCGATGCCCAGCAGGCCCGTCTCCGCATCGAGACCGAACTGACGGCGCACGAGGCGATGCTCGAGCGGGAACGCGCGCACGCCGCCGAGAAGGTGGCACAGGCCGAGCAGGAGGCCGCCGCGATCCGCACCGAGGCCGAGAAGGGCGCCGCCGCGTTGCGGGCCCTCGTCTCGCGCGAGACCGCCCAGGACCGTGCCGATGCCGAGGCAGCGGTCCGTGAGATGCGGGCGCGCGTGCTCGAGTTCGAGGAGTCGCTGACGCGGCGTCAGGATGACGCGCAGCAGGAGTTCCTCGTGCTGCACAACCAGGCGGTCGCCCACGCGGAGCGCATCACGCAGGACGCGAACGAGCAGGTCGCGGCATCCCTCGAGCACGCGCAGCGGATCTCGGCGAAGGCCGAGGACTACGAGCGGCTCGCGAGGGCCCAGGCGGCGCAGGTCGAGGCCGACGCGAACGTGCGTGCCAACGAACAGCTCGATCGGGCGCGCGACAAAGCGCAGCGCATCATCGACATGGTCACGACGCACTCGGTCGGCGTGCTTCGCGACGCCGAGGACCGCACGCGTCAGCTGCGGTGGCAGCAGCACGAGATGTCGAGCTTCATGGCCGGCGTCAAGGAGCTCATCCGCGGCGAGGTGCCGCTGGACGACGATCATGATGCCGAGGACGAGGATGCCTCGGCGGGCGGTGTCGCCGAGACCGATACCCAGCCCGAGCCCGAGCCCGAGTCCGAGCCCGCGCCCGCGCCTGAGCCTGAGCCTGAGCCTGAGCCCGAGGTCTCGTCCCAGAAGTCCTGACGGGCCGACCAGCGCCCCCGGGTAGGTCTAGACGGCGCTCGTGACCCGCGCGATGTCGGCGACGAACGCGTCGATGTCGGAAGGCTCCGTGTCGAACGAGCACACCCAGCGGACCTCGGATCGCGCAGCATCCCAATCGTAGAACCGCACCCGCTCCCGCAGCTGGTCGGCAGCGCCCGCGGGCAGCGTCGCGAAGACGCCGTTCGCCTGCGTCGGCTGACTGAACGCCACGCCCCGGATCGAGCCATCCTGGATGCCCGCCTCGATGCCCGCGCGCAGCCGCGCCGCCATCGCGTTGGCGTGCGCGGCGTTGCGCAGCCACAGGTCGTCCTCGTACAGCGCGATGAGCTGCGCCGAGACGAACCGCATCTTCGACGCGAGCTGCATGTTGAGCTTGCGCAGGAACTTCAGGCCCTCGGATGCCTCGGGATCCAGCACGACGATCGCCTCGGCGAGCATCGCTCCGTTCTTCGTGCCACCGAGGCTCAGGACGTCGACTCCCGCATCCCGGGTGAATGCGCGGAGCGGCAGCCCGAGGGACGCCGCGGCGTTCGACAGGCGCGCGCCGTCCATGTGCAGCCGCATCCCGAGTCCGTGCGCGTGGTCGGCGAGCGCGCGGACCTCGCCCGGCGTGTAGACGGTGCCGAGCTCGGTCGACTGCGTGATCGAGACGACGAGGGGTTGTGCGCGGTGCTCGTCACCCCACCCCCAGGCCTCGCGGTCGACGAGTTGGGGGGTGAGCTTGCCGTCCTCGGTCGGCACGGTGAGCAGCTTGATGCCGGCGACCCGCTCGGGGGCGCCGCCCTCGTCGACGTTGATGTGCGCGCTCGCGGCAGCGACGACCGCACCCCACCGCGGCAGCATCGACTGCAGCCCGACGACGTTCGCGCCCGTTCCGTTGAAGACGGGGAACGCCTCGGCGCCCTCGCCGAATCGGTCGGCGATGACGTCGTTCAGGCGTGCGGTGTAGGCATCCTCTCCGTAGGCGACCTCGTGGCCCTCGTTCGCTGTTGCGATCGCGGCGAGAACGTCGGGGTGGATGCCGGAGTAGTTGTCAGAGGCGAAGCCGCGCACGGCGGCGTCGTGGAGTCGAGTCACGCTCTCAGCCTAGATCGGGAGATGCGGAGCTCAGGCGTCGCTCAGGCATGGGCGTCAGGCATCCCCGCGGATGCCGGTCGTCGACGCGATGACCGGCGCCATCTTGCGGTCGAGGGCCTCGTAGAACATCGACAGGGGGAACTCGTCGTCCATGACGGCATCCGTGAAGCCCTTCGGCGGACCGATCAGGATGTCGCGCGGCAGCCCCGCGGCCCAGATTGAGCCCGGGTGGGGTTCCAGCACGCTCCGGATCAGGTCGTACGCGGCCAGCCAGTGCGCGGTCTTCGGGCGGTCGATCGAGCGCCAGTACAGCTCGTCGATCGCGTCGCCGAGGGCGACGACAGCGGCGGGCACTTCGTCCCAGTCGAGGGCGAGCTGTGTGTCGGTCCAGTGCAAGACCCCGCGCTGGTGCAGCCACGCGAACAGCAACTGGCCACCGAGCCCGTCGTAGTTGCGCACCCGCGAACCGGTGATCGCGAACCGGAAGATGCGGTCGAAGATCACCGCGTACTGCACGAGCTGGGCGTGCTCGAGCGTTTCCGCGTCGGTCGTTGCCTGCTCCTGGGGTCCCGTCTCGCTGAGGCGCCTCTCGATCGCGACGCACTCGCGGAACGCCGTCAGGTCGCACCGCAGTTCTTCGAGCGAGTACAGGAAGTACGGCATCCGCTGCTTGATCATGAACGGGTCGAAGGGCAGGTCCCCGCGCATGTGGGTGCGGTCGTGGATGATGTCCCACATCACGAACGTGCGTTCGGCGAGGGCCTGGTCATCCAGCAGGCGAGCGACCTGCTCGGGCAGCGCGAGGCGGGTGATGTCGGCCGCCGCGCGAACGACCCGGCGGTAGCGGGCCGCCTCGCGATCCTGGAAGATCGCGCCCCACGTGAAGGTCGGGACTTCGCGCACCGCGACCGTTTCGGGAAAGAGTACGGCCGAGTTGGTGTCGTAGCCGGGGGTGAAATCGATCAGGCGCAGCGAGACGAACAGGCGATTCGCGTAGTCGCTCGCCTCGAGCTGTGCGATGAACTCGGGCCAGATCGTCTCGACGATGAGAGCCTCCACAAACCGGTTGCTCGACCCGTTCTGCGTGTACATGGGAAAGATCACGAGGTGCCGCAGCCCATCGACGCGGTGCTGCTGCGGCTGGAACGCGACGAGCGAATCGAGGAAGTCGGGGACGCCGAAGCCATCCGCCGCCCAGCGTTCGAAATCGGTGACGGATGCCTCGAGGTACGCCGAGTCGTGGGGAAAGAGGGGTGCGAGCTCGCGGATGGTGCGCACGATCGTCGCGACCATCCGAGCGGCCCGGGCGCGGTGCGCGGGGTCGGGGATCGAGCCATCGTGTGCCTGGATCGCCTGGAGTTCGGTCGCGGCGTCGCGGAGCGATATCCACGCGTCGCTCGTCTCGACGCCGCCCAGGGAGCCATCGAGCAGTGTCGCGTCCATCGTCATGACCTTCTCCGTTCCGTGCCCTCGCATCTCTCGGACGAGGCACACGAGGATTCTAGGAAGACATACCGCAGATGCGCTGAATGCCAGGAAATATTCCTGTTGCTATGCTCGCGGCATGGAAGAAGAGGACGTGGTGACCCATCCACCGACCCTGGATGACCCGGTCGATCTGATGATCGTGCGCGAGATCTCGCGCGACGCCCGCGCCACGCTCGCCCAAATCTCGGAGGCGGTCGGCCTGTCGGTCTCGGCCGTGCAGGCGCGCATGCGTCGGCTCGAAACACGCGGCGTGATCGCCGGCTACCGCGCCGTGGTCGATGTCGAGGCCGTCGGAAAGCCGCTCGCAGCGTTCATCGAGATCACCCCGCTCGACCTCGCGCAGCCCGACGATGCGCCCGAGCGGCTCGAGCACATCACCGAGATCGAATCGTGCCACTCGATCGCGGGCAACGCGGCCTACATGCTCTTCGTCCGGGTCGCGTCGCCGCGCGCGCTCGAGACGCTCATCCGCCGCATCCGCGGAGTGGCCTCGGTGAGCACCCGCACGACCGTCGTGCTGCAGACGTTCTACGAGAACCGCCCGATCCTGCCCGCGTGAGCGCTGCATGGGGTCCAGCGCGAGATACATCCGCAGACGGATGCCTCGGCTCCCACGCTCCCGTAGCGTGACAGGCGTGTTCCGCCCGCTCAAGCCCTACCAGATCGCCATCGACGTAACCGCGGCGGTGTTGGTGGTGCTGGCGGCACTCGCTCTCGACGTCGTGCTCGCCATGATGCGGATCGAGGGCTCGGTGGGAGAACGCTTGCCGCTCGCCTGCATCGTTCTCGTTCTCGTCGCCGCGCTCTCGCTGCGGCGGGCATCGCCGGGACTGGCGCTCGCGGCGGTGTGGGTCGCGGCGCTGATCCAGATGGCATTCGGGATGCCGCCGCTCGTCGTGGACATCGCGATCTTCGGTGTCCTCTACGCGACCGCAGCCTATGGATCGCGCGTGGTGATGTGGTTGGGGTTCGCCTCGGGAATCGTCGGGGCGACCCTGATCTCGATCTATCTCATCGTTCCGCCCCTGCTGCGCGGCGGCTGGAGCATCACGGACGTCCTCGGCCAGTCGTTCGTCGCCGGCCTGGCGCTGTGGGTCGCCGCGACCTTCGCGCTGCTGCTGTCGTGGACGGTCGGAGCCCTCGTACGGACGGCCCTCCGGGCGCGCGCGAACCGTGAAGCGCAGATACGGGCGCAAGAGGACGCGATCGCCGAGCATCAGCGCACGACGATCGCCCGCGATATGCACGATGTCGTCGCCCACTCGCTCGCGGTCGTCATCGCGCAGGCGGATGGCGCCCGCTATGCGTCGGCGACGGACCCGTCGGCCGCGGCATCCGCGCTCGGCACGATCTCGACGACGGCGCGCGCGGCGCTCGCCGATGTGCGCCTGCTGCTGACGCAGCTGCGGCACAGCCAGGCCGACGGACCGCAGCCGACGCTCGCCGATCTGGAGGGGCTCTACGCACAGGTGCGCGCGGCGGGCGTTGCCCTGCGCGTCGACGTCGAGCCCGTGCCGCGGACGGATCCCCCCGCCGCGGTTCAGCTCGCGCTCTACCGGATTCTGCAGGAGGCGCTCACGAATGCCCTCCGACACGGCGCGGGTGGCGATGTCTCCGTGGCCCTCGCCTGGCACCCCGAGCGCGTCGACCTGACCGTCCGCAACGGCATTCGCCTGTCGCAAATGGCGGGTGATGCGCACGCCAACCCGCCACATGTGACAGGCGACGATGCCTCCGGCCCGACGGCGGCGCAGGGGCAGGGCCAGGGCCACGGGCTGATCGGCATGCGCGAGCGGGCGCAGCTCGCGGGCGGAACGCTCGCGGCCGGGCGGGCGGGTCACGAGTTCGTCGTGAACGCTTCGATCCCGTTCAGTATCGCTCCGTCGGGCGGGCCGTTCGCCCGCGCAGCGGGGGAGCCGGCGTGATCCGTGTCGCACTGGTCGACGATCAGGCGCTCTTCCGGGCGGGCATCCGCATGCTCGTGGACTCCCAGCCGGACCTCGAGGTCGTCGCCGAGGCATCCGATGGGCGCGCGGCGATCCGTGTCATCGGCGAAACCCATCCCGACGTCGTGCTCATGGACATCCGGATGCCCGTGCTCGACGGCCTCGGTGCGACGGCCGAGATCCTCGCCGATCCCCGATATTCCGGCCCCGACCAGTCCGGACCGCCGCGCATCGTGATGCTCACCACGTTCGACCTCGACGAGGCGGCCGCGCGTGCCATCCGGGGCGGGGCGAGCGGCTTCCTGCTGAAGGACGCGGACCCCGAGTTCCTGCTCGCGGCGATCCGCACGGTGCACGCGGGGTCGGCCGTGATCGCCGCCTCCGCCACCCGCGAACTGTTCGCGCACTTCGCCGAGTCCCCGCGTCCCGTTCCGGCGTCCTACAGCGGGCTCACCGACCGTGAACGCGAGATCTTCGCGCTCGCCGCGCGCGGGCTCAGCAACGGCGAGATCGCGGGCCGCGAGTTCCTGTCCGAGGCGACCGTGAAGACCCACATCAGCCGTATCCTCGCCAAGCTCGGATTGCGCGACCGCGTGCAGCTGGTCGTCTTCGCGTTCGAGCACGGGCTCGCCTGAGCCGACCGGCCGGGCCGCCTCCGCGCGCCGGATTCGTCGCAGCGACCACACGAACGTCATCCCTCAGACGGATGCCGCGGCTACCTGCGACGGACGCGCTCCGTACCGCGCGATCCATAGCGTCGAAGACATGCAGATCTCCTCAACAGACCTCGGGCTCGCCGCCCGCGTGCACAACCTGTCCAAGTCCTACGGATCCGGCGAGGGAACGGTGCGGGCGCTCGACGATGTCACCGTCGGCATCCGTCGCGGTGAGTTCACGGCGATCATGGGGCCGTCCGGTTCCGGCAAGTCCACGCTCATGCACGTCATGGCCGGGCTCGATGCCCCGACCTCGGGTCGCGCGTGGATCGGCGACGTCGAGATCACGGGAGCCTCCGACCTCGACCTGACGATCCTGCGGCGGCGCCGGGTGGGCTTCGTGTTCCAGGCCTTCAACCTGGTGCCCACGCTCGACGCTATCGGTAACATCATGCTGCCGTTCGATCTCGACGGTCGGCGCCCGAGCGCCCTCGAGCGCGCCCGGATCGATGACCTCGTCGAGACCCTCGGGCTGAGCGCCCGCCTGCGACACCGGCCGCATCAGCTGAGCGGCGGCCAGCAGCAGCGCGTCGCGATCGCCCGCGCGTTGGCCACGGCGCCCGACCTCGTGTTCGCCGACGAGCCGACCGGAAACCTCGACTCGCGCTCGGGGCGCGAGGTGCTCGCGCTGCTGGCGGCGGCCGCGCGCGAGCACGGGCAGAGCATCGCGATGGTCACGCACGATCCGATCGCCGCGAGCCACGCCGATCGCGTGCTGTTCCTGGGTGACGGACGCATCGTCGCGGACCGATCCCGACAGACGGCCGAGCAGATCTCGGCGCACATGCTCGCGACCGAGCGCGCCGATGAACGGGCCGCGGAGAACGCCGCGGGGCGAGCGCACGAGCACGAGCAGGGGGTGTCGGCATGACGCGTCTCGCATGGCTCCGCGAACGCGGGATGGGGGCGAGCATCCTCGTCGCCGCGCTGTCGAGCGCATTCGGGGTCGTCCTCATCGCGGCGACCGGATACATCGGAGCGATCCTGCTCGCGGACAGGTTCATCGGCGAATCCGAAACGCTGGCGATCGTCGTCGGCATCCTCACCGTCCTCCTGGTCGGTGTCGCCGTGTTCGTCGCCGCGATCGTGACGGCGAACACGTTCGCGACGATCGTCGCGGGCCGGGTACGCAACATCGCGCTCATGCGGCTGATCGGCGCCTCTGCGCGATCGCAGCGCGCCGAAGTCGCCCGTCAGGGTCTCGTCGTCGGGGTCATCGGAGCGTTCATCGGCCTGCTCGTCGGCACCGCCGTCGCCGCGGCCGGAATCTCGATCGGGGATGCGTTGCTGGATGCCCCGAGGGCTCCGTTCGCGCTGGTGCAGCCGACGCTGCTGCTGCCCGCCGCGATCGTCGCGGTGACGACCTGGGCCGCCGCCTGGACGGGTTCACGGCGCGTCCTGTCGGTCACCCCCCTCGAAGCGCTCGGTGGCTCGGTGGAGCGGGCCCACTCGGAGCTCGTGCGGCGACCCGGCCGCAATGTCGCCGCGATCACCCTCTTCGTCGTCGGCGGTGCGCTCCTCGCCCTCGGGATCGTGGCCGGGCTCGTGACGCCGCTCGGTGTCGTGATCGCATTCCTCGGCGGTCTGCTGTCGTTCACAGGCCTCGCCCTCGGGGCCCATCTCGTGATGCCGCCGGTCCTGCGACTCGTCGGGCGCGCCTTCGGTTCGTCTGCGACCGCCCGGCTCGCCGCCGAGAACGGGATGAGGCATCCGGAGCGCTCGTCGCGCATGGCGATCGGCGTGGTCATGGGCGTCACCCTGGTGACGATGTTCGCCGTCGCGATCGCCTCGACCAAAGCCGTGCTCACCGCCACCGCGGGCGGCGAGCTGCCCGAGTTCATGGCCTCGCTGCTGGATACGTTCTCGGTCGTCATGATGGCGCTCGTCGGGGTGTCCGCCGTCATCGCCGCCGTCGGACTCGTGAACCTGCTCACGATCGGCGTCGTGCAGCGCCGCCGTGAGCTCGGACTGCTGCGTTCGCTCGGCCTGTCGAACGGTCAGGTGCGCCGCATGATCCTGTTCGAGGCGGCGCACGTCACGATCGCGGCACTCGCGCTCGGCCTCGTGCTCGGTGTCGTCTATGGGTGGGCCGGCGCGCAGTCGCTGCTCGGGTCGGTCCCCGTCATCCCGGGCGGGGCGGCCGCAACACTGGTTCTGCCCGCGCTGCCGATCGCGCCCATCGCCGTCGTCATCGGCGCCACGGCCGTGCTGACCCTGGTCGCCGCGGTCGTGCCGACGCGGCTCGCAACGAGGGTTGCGCCGGTCGAAGCCCTCGCCGAGTAGGGCTCAGGCGGTGTGGCCGGGCTCGGCCGCGGACGTGGCCTCGACGTCGTGGGCCCACGACGGCGCGAGCGAGCGGATGCGCTGGGCCCGCCACTGCCACGCGGCCCACAGGCCGGGCCAGAGCAGGGGAGCGGTCGGGCCGCCGATCGTCAGGCGCTCGCGCCAGAGGGTGCGGGAGGGGTCGCCCGGGGCGGGCGCAACGGCGAGCTGGTGGTCCCAGACGTCCAGCGACGCGAGCGGTCCGGTGAGCGGAATGCCGCTGTCCCGGAAGATCCGTACCTCGCCCCGCGAGTCGCGCGTGATCCGGTCGCTCGCGTGGATGAGCTGTCGCCCCATCGGCACGATCCCGGCGAACGACATGTCGACGACGGCATCCGTTCCCGGCTCCCACCGCGTCGGCAATCCGCCCGTCTCGGCGGACTCGAGGCGGACGAGCGAGCCGTACAGCTCGGCCACCGCGCGGGGCGAGTGCAGGGCACGCCACGCCGCATCCGCGTCGCAGTCGATCACGAGCTTGAGCAGGATGCGCATGTCCCCAGTGTCGCACCGGTGCCGCCCGTCCGGCGTGTGCGCAGCGGAGCCCGTTGCTGAGCTCGTCGAAGCGACTTGCGTGGCGTGCGCGGGGCCGGCTCAGCGCTCCCTCATCGCGGCGAGGCGCTCGGCGGGCGTGATCTCGCGCTTCTCCCACCGGAACAGGTGACGCTCGTCGAATCGCGGCGCACACTTCACACACGACGCGGCCCGCGTCGGCTTCCGATGCCGGTACGCGACGTGGCCGGCGGGGCAGAACCCCACCCACGGTGCGAGCTCGGTCGCCGTCTCACCCGCGTGCGTCGTGCCGCCGACGTAGCCCAGCTCGCGGGCCACCTGTTTCCACCGCTGCCCGTGCCCGGCGGCCGGCCCCGCGACCGCGTGAGCGACCTCGTGCAACAGCGTCTGGTGATTCGTGTCGTCGTCGTACCGCGCCGACAGGTAGCGCGAAACGCTGATCCGCTTGCGCGTGTAATCGCAGAGCCCCGCGCGGCGTTTGGCGTTGTCGAACCCGAACGACCACGAAGCATCCAGGTGGAGCGCGATGAGGGCTTCGGCCCAGGTGCGCACGCGTTGCAGATCGGACATGTCGAAAACCTAAACCGTCCCTACGACATCGGATGCCGCGCGGTCAGACGCGCCCGTTGCACCGCACCGCTGCGCGGTGACTCAGCTCGCGACCGACGCCCGGGCGCGACGACGGTCCGCCGCATCGACGGCGAGCAGCGTCGCCTCGAGCTGCTCATCCGGGGCGCCCGATTCCTGGCGCAGAAACAGGGCACGTTTGAAGTCCCGACGCGCGGCCTCGTAGTCACCGGCGTCGTAGTGCACCTTGCCGCGGTGCTGGTACGAGAACGCGGCGATCGCGGACCAGCCCTGACCCTCGGCCTCGCCGGCGCAGGTCGTCAGTTCGTGTTCGGCCGCGGCGTACGCGCCGCGCCACTGCTGCACGGTCGCGTGCAGGATGCGGGCGCGAAGCAGGTCCTTGCGCGTGCCGGCCATGCGGGCGACGCGCACCGACTCGTCCGAGACGACACTGGCGTCTTCGAGGCGGTCGAGCACCTTCAGCAGCCAGACGCGCTCGAGCAGGGCGGGCAGGCTGCGCTGATCACCGAGCTCCAACAGGCGTTCCCGGCACTCGTTCGCGTCGACGATTTCACGCAGGGTGTCGGGGTCGTACCCGTGGATATAGCTCATCGTGACCTCCTCACCGCGTGTTTCGCCTCTCCAGTGTGCAACGGTTCGGCGTACAACCGGCCGTGCCGCGCCGAGCGTGCCGAGGCTTGCCGCACGTTGTTCGCTCAGCGATCGAACAACGACGAGGACGGCGCCGGAGAATCGGTGGCGTCGGCATCCGTCGTCGCCGAAACCCCCGCGACGAATGCGTCGAGCTCGGCGCCCTCGGCGACCTTGGCCGGGTGCGGGCCCGCTGCCATCAGGCGGGGCAACCACGCCGTCGGGAGTCTGGCGGCGGATGCGGCGATCACCAGGTTGCCGAAGCGTCGACCTTTCAAGACCTGCACCTCGGCGAGCACGATGACGTTGGGCAGCACCTCGCGCACCGTCGCGACCTGGCGGCGCGCATAGCGCAGGCCGGGTCCGTCGGCGACGTTGACCAGCAGCACGCCGTCCGGGGCGAGGACGGCCGCGGCCGCGCGGTAGAACTCGACCGAGGTCAGATGCGCGGGGGTCTGCGCCCCGGCGAACACGTCCGATACGAGCAGATCGACCGTGCCGACGAGACCCACGGGGAGCCGCCCGAGCACGGCGCGTGCGTCGCCGATCCGCACCCGGATCGATGCGCCACTCGGCAGCGGCAGTTCGGCGCGCACGAGATCGACGAGGGCGGGCTCGATGTCGACGACCTGCTGACGCGATCCCGGTCGCGTCCACGCGATGTATCGCGGGAGGGTCAGCGCTCCGGCGCCGAGGTGCACGGCGGTGAGGGGTTGCCCCGGCAGCTTGAGTCGGTCGATGACGGCGCCCATGCGGGCGATGTACTCGAAGTGCAGGTGCGTGGGATCGTCGAGATCGACATGGGATTGCGGGGTGCCCGCGACATCCAGTTCCCATCCCGTCGTGTACGGCGAGGGCACGACGCGGGCGATCGAGCCGTCCGAGAGCCGGGTCGAGGGGGCGGATGCCTCGGCATCGCCATCTCGCTTTCTGCTCACCCGCCCACGCTAGCCGAGCGGGGCGCGCGAGACCCGCGCGAGCCACCAGCGAGAATGGTGCCGTGCACCCCGTGACAGCCGCATCCGTGGACCTGAACGCCGACCTCGGCGAGACGGTCGACGGAGCGCCCACGGCCGACGACGAGGCGATGTTCGCGGTCATCTCGAGCGCGAACATCGCGACCGGCGGGCACGCCGGGGACGCTTCGTCCATGCGCCTGGCGGTCGAGCGCGCCGCGCGGTACGGCGTCGCGGTCGGCGCGCATCCGTCCTACCCGGATCGCGGCGGGTTCGGCCGCGCCGCGATGGACCTCGCACCCGCGGAGCTGACGGTCGTCGTCTCGGGCCAGCTCGCCGCGCTGCGCGCAGCAGGGGCCGACATCCGCTACGTCAAGCCGCACGGGGCGCTGTACCACGCGGTCGGGATGGATGCCGATCTCGCACGGGCGCTCGTTCGGGCGGTCGTGGACCTCTCGGACGCCCTCGGCCGCGCCGTGCCGGTCCTGGCGTTGGGCGCTGCGGCGGCCGAGGCATCCGCCGCTGCGGGGCTGCCCTTCGTGCGCGAGGCCTTCCTCGATCGCGGATACACGCCCGGCGGCGAGCTCGTGCCGCGGGGGATGACGGGGGCGCTGCTGCATGATCCGTCGGTCGTCGCCGAGCGGGCCGTGCGGCTCGCGCGCGACGGCGTCGTCGAGGCGATCGACGGGACGCTCGTCGTGGCGGACGCGGCCTCGCTGTGCCTGCACGGCGACACGCCCGAGGCGGTCGCGATGGCCCGGGCCGTCCGTGCCGCCCTCGATGTCGCCGGGGTCGAGGTCCGCGCCCCGTGGTGAGTGCAGCCCGTGGTGAGCGCAGCCCCATGGTGAGTGCGTCGCGGACCCTGCGGATCCTGCCCATGGGGGAGCGGGCGCTGCTGGCCGAGGTCGCCGGCCTCGCCGACGTCCTGGCCCTGCACGCCGCGCTCTCCATCTCGGCCTCCGCCTTCCCGGGGATCGTCGACCTCGTGCCCGCCGCCCGCACGATGCTCGTGCCGTTCGACCCCGCCCGAACCTCCGCGGCGGCGGTGCGGGACGTGATCGAGCGCGCGTGGTCGCAGGCGACGGATGCCGCGGCACCCCCGTCGCCCGCCGACCCGATCACGCTCGATATCGCGTACGACGGCCCCGACCTCGCCGAGGTGGCCGAGATGCTCGGGCTCGGCCCCGGCGAGCTGGCCGAAAGGCACGAGCGCGCCCCGTGGACCGTCGCGTTCACGGGTTTCGCGCCGGGCTTCGGGTACCTGACGAGCCCCGCGTGGACCTTCGACGTGCCCCGTCTCCACGTCCCGCGCACCCGCGTGCCGGCGGGCGCGGTGGGCATCGCCGGCGCCTTCTCGGGCGCCTACCCGCGCGAGACTCCCGGCGGGTGGCGCCTGATCGGCACGACTACCGCAGCCCTGTTCGATCCGGCCGCCGCGCGCCCGGCGCTTCTCAGGCCGGGCGATCGCGTCCGCTTCCGCAGTATCGGGCGTCCCTCGGTCCGCGCGACGCCCACCGCATCCGTCGTCCCCGCAAGAACCGCGGGCGAGGCCGAATCCCCGGCGATCCGGGTGGTCGAGCCCGGCCTGCTCGCGACGGTGCAGGATCTCGGGCGTCCCGGCCATGCCTCGATCGGGGTGGCCCGATCGGGTGCCCTCGACCGCGAATCGCTCCGTATCGCCAACCGTCTCGTGGGCAACGCCGAGGGACGGGCCGGGATCGAGGTCGCCCTCGGGGGCTTCCGGGCGGTCGCGGCGCGCGATCTGTGGATCGCCGTCTCAGGGGGTTCGGGTCCGCTCACGATCGACGGTCGCCCGGTCGGCACACATGTCGCGCGCCCCTGGCCCGCGAGGTCCGAGCTGCGGATCGGATGGCTCGAGCACGGCGCGCGCGCCTACCTCGCCGTGCGCGGCGGCATCGTCGCGGACGAGGTGCTCGGATCGCGATCGACCGACACCCTCGCGGGGCTGGGCCCGGGCCCGCTCCGAGCCGGCGGATCGCTCCCGGTGGGGCGCGCGCCGCGCGACCCCGTCCCTCCGCTCGATATCGCGCCCTGGGGTGCGCCGCCCGACCACCTCGAGCTCGAACTCGCGCCGGGCCCGCGCGCCGACTGGTTCGAGCCGTCCGCCCTGCGCGCGCTGTTCGAATCCGTGTGGACGGTGTCGCGCGACGCCGACCGGGTGGGCGCCCGGCTGGACGGTCCCGAGCTCGTGCGCGCCGTTCCGGGCGAGCTGCCGAGTGAAGGCATGGTGCCGGGCGCCCTGCAGGTGCCGCCGGGTGGGCGTCCGACCGTTCTGCTCGCCGATGGACCCGTCACAGGTGGTTACCCCGTGATCGCGGTCGTGACGGATGCCTCGCTCGACGCCCTCGGGCAGGCCCGCCCGGGCACTCGCATCCGTTTCCGTCACGCTCGCTCGCACGCCTGACGCACCTCCGCCGCCCTGTGCGGGTGCTTGGGGCGTCGGATTCGCGTTGGGGCGCCGGAACTCGCGCCCCAACGCGATGCTGTCGCCCCAGCCCCCCGGCGGCGGGTGCAGGGCTGGGGGAGGACGCGGGTGCAGGCCCGGGTATCTGGACGGGTGCAGAGCCGGGGAATAGGAAGAGGCGCGCGCGGTTATACCGCAGGAAGCAACACTCGTCAAGAATCCGACTGGACAGTCGGCCGTTCGCGACGTATAGTTGTTGTTTGCGCTCCTAGATTCCCCCTGCCCTCATATGGTGGTCGGCTGTGCCTGTGTGCCCCCCGCGAAAGCGGCGTGCGGCCCTCTGGTTTCGGGGAAGGTGAGCGATCCACCCACGACGAGGAAACACGAGCCCTTCTGGGCCCATGGAGGTTTTTCCCTTGGCCGCTGCGCGCAACGCATCCACCACCACTCCCAAGACCGGTCGCGGAGCATCCCGCCTCTCGTTCGCGAAGATCTCTGACACGCTGACGGTCCCCGACCTTCTCGCGCTGCAGACCGAGTCCTTCGACTGGCTCGTCGGCAACGACGCCTGGAAGGCGCGCGTCGCCGAAGCCAAGTCCGTCGGTCGGACGGATGTCCCGGAGGTGAGCGGCCTCGAGGAGATCTTCGAAGAGATCTCGCCGATCGAGGACCTCTCCGAGACGATGCAGCTGTCGTTCACGAACCCCTACCTCGAGCCCGAGAAGTACTCGATCGAGGAGTGCAAGGAGCGCGGCAAGACGTACGCCGCCCCGCTGTACGTCGAGGCCGAGTTCATGAACCACCAGACCGGTGAGATCAAGACCCAGACCGTCTTCATGGGCGACTTCCCCCTGCAGACCGGCAAGGGCACGTTCATCATCAACGGCACCGAGCGCGTCGTCGTCTCGCAGCTCGTCCGCTCGCCCGGTGTCTACTTCGACAAGACCCCCGACAAGACGAGTGACAAGGACATCGTGTCGGCGCGCGTCATCCCGAGCCGTGGCGCCTGGCTCGAGTTCGAGATCGACAAGCGCGACCAGGTCGGCGTGCGCATCGACCGCAAGCGCAAGCAGTCGGTCACGGTGTTCCTCAAGGCCCTGGGCCTCACGAGCGAAGACATCATGACCGAGTTCGCCGGCTTCGACTCGATCGAAGAGACGCTCGCCAAGGACACGATCGTCACCAAGGAAGACGCGCTCCGCGACATCTACCGCAAGCTCCGTCCGGGCGAGCAGGTCGCCGCCGAGGCCGCGCGTGCGCTGCTCGACAACTTCTACTTCAACCCGAAGCGCTACGACCTGGCCAAGGTCGGTCGCTACAAGATCAACCAGAAGCTGGGTCTCGACGAGCCGCTCTCGGCCTCGGTCCTGACCGTCGAGGACGTCGTCGCGACGATCAAGTACCTCGTCCGTCTGCACCGCGGCGACGCGACCTTCTCGGGTCTGCGCAACGGCAAGCCGGCCGAGATCCGCATGGACACCGACGACATCGACAACTTCGGCAACCGTCGCATCCGCGCCGTCGGCGAGCTCATCCAGAACCAGGTCCGCACGGGTCTGTCCCGCATGGAGCGCGTCGTCCGCGAGCGCATGACCACGCAGGACATCGAGGCCATCACCCCGCAGACCCTGATCAACGTGCGCCCCGTCGTCGCCGCGATCAAGGAGTTCTTCGGAACGTCGCAGCTCTCGCAGTTCATGGACCAGAACAACCCGCTCGCGGGTCTGACCCACAAGCGTCGCCTCTCTGCGCTCGGCCCCGGTGGTCTGTCGCGTGAGCGTGCCGGCGTCGAGGTCCGTGACGTCCACCCCTCGCACTACGGCCGCATGTGCCCGATCGAGACCCCGGAAGGCCCGAACATCGGCCTGATCGGATCGCTCGCATCGTTCGCGCGCATCAACGCCTTCGGCTTCATCGAGACCCCGTACCGCAAGGTCGTCGACGGTCGCGTCACCGAGCAGATCGACTACCTCACGGCCAGCGAAGAGGACGACTTCATCGTCGCCCAGGCCAACGCGCCCCTCAAGGGCGACGGTCATTTCGTCGAAGAGCGCGTGCTCGCCCGCAAGAAGGGTGGCGAGGTCGACCTCTTCCACCCCGAAGAGATCGGGTACATGGACGTCTCGCCGCGCCAGATGGTGTCGGTCGCAACATCCCTCGTCCCCTTCCTCGAGCACGACGATGCACAGCGCGCCCTCATGGGTGCCAACATGCAGCGTCAGGCCGTGCCGCTCCTGCGCAGCGACTCGCCGCTCGTCGGTACCGGTATGGAGGGCTACGCGGCCATCGACGCCGGTGACGTCGTCACGGCAGAGAAGGCCGGTGTCGTCATCGAGGTGTCGGCGGATGTCGTGACGCTCCAGCTCGACGAGGGCGGAACGCAGGAGTACTACCTGCGCAAGTTCGACCGCTCGAACCAGGGCACGAGCTACAACCAGCGCGTCATCGTCTCGGCCGGCGACCGCGTCGAGGTCGGCGCGGTCATCGCGGACGGCCCGGCGACGGAGAACGGCGAGCTCGCGCTCGGCAAGAACCTGCTCGTGGCGTTCATGCCCTGGGAGGGTCACAACTTCGAGGACGCGATCATCCTGAACCAGAACCTGGTGAAGGACGACACCCTCTCGTCGATCCACATCGAGGAGTACGAGGTCGACTCGCGCGACACCAAGCTCGGCAAGGAGGAGATCACCCGTGACCTCCCCAACGTCGCGCCCGACCTGCTGAAGGACCTCGACGAGCGCGGCATCGTCCGCATCGGCGCCGAGGTCCGTCCCGGTGACATCCTCGTCGGCAAGGTCACGCCCAAGGGCGAGACCGAGCTGTCGGCCGAGGAGCGCCTGCTCCGCGCGATCTTCAACGAGAAGAGCCGCGAGGTCCGCGACACGTCGCTGAAGGTCCCCCACGGTGAGCAGGGCACGATCATCGCCGTCAAGGAGTTCAACGCCGAGGACGGTGACGACGAGCTCGGTTCGGGCGTCAACCGCCGCGTCGTCGTCTACATCGCCCAGAAGCGCAAGATCACCGAGGGCGACAAGCTCGCCGGTCGTCACGGCAACAAGGGTGTCATCGCGAAGATCCTGCCCGTCGAGGACATGCCCTTCATGGCCGACGGCACCCCCGTCGACGTCGTGCTCAACCCGCTCGGCATCCCCGGTCGCATGAACTTCGGTCAGGTCCTCGAGACCCACCTCGGGTGGATCGCGAAGCAGGGCTGGAAGGTCGAGGGCACCCCCGAGTGGGCCGCCAAGCTGCCGCAGGAAGCCTTCGAGGCCGCCCCCGGCACCAAGGTCGCGACCCCGGTGTTCGACGGTGCGAGCGAGGCCGAGATCCAGGGCCTGCTCGACGTCACGATCCCGACCCGCGATGGCGACCGCCTGATCGACGGCACCGGTAAGGCGCTGTTGTTCGACGGCCGCTCGGGCGACCCGTTCCCCGCGCCGGTCTCGGTCGGTTACATGTACATCCTGAAGCTGCACCACCTCGTCGACGACAAGATCCACGCGCGTTCGACGGGCCCGTACTCGATGATCACGCAGCAGCCGCTGGGTGGTAAGGCGCAGTTCGGTGGTCAGCGATTCGGTGAGATGGAGGTGTGGGCCCTCGAGGCCTATGGCGCCGCCTACGCACTGCAGGAGCTCCTCACGATCAAGTCCGACGACATCCTCGGCCGCGTCAAGGTGTACGAGGCCATCGTCAAGGGCGAGAACATCCAGGAGCCCGGCATCCCCGAGTCCTTCAAGGTGCTGATCAAGGAGATGCAGTCGCTCTGCCTGAACGTCGAGGTCCTCTCGGCGGACGGCACGGCGGTCAACCTCCGCGACACGGATGACGAGGCCTTCCGCGCGGCGGAAGAGCTCGGCATCAACATCTCCAGCCGGTTCGAGTCGTCGTCCATCGACGAGATCTGACCCTTCGACAGGTTCAGGGATCGTCCCGATTCCGGCCCGACTCACGTAACTGACTTAAAGATTCGACACAGGAGAACACGTGCTCGACGTAACAACTTTTGACGAGCTTCGCATCGGTCTCGCCACCGCCGACGACATCCGTCGTTGGTCCTTCGGCGAGGTCAAGAAGCCCGAGACCATCAACTACCGCACGCTCAAGCCCGAGAAGGACGGCCTCTTCGGAGAGCAGATCTTCGGACCGAGCCGTGACTGGGAGTGCGCCTGCGGCAAGTACAAGCGCGTCCGCTTCAAGGGCATCGTCTGCGAGCGCTGCGGCGTCGAGGTCACCAAGTCCTCGGTCCGCCGCGAGCGCATGGGCCACATCGAGCTCGCCGCGCCCGTCACGCACATCTGGTACTTCAAGGGTGTCCCCTCGCGTCTCGGCTACCTGCTCGACATGGCGCCGAAGGACCTCGAGAAGGTCATCTACTTCGCGGCCTACATGGTCATCTCGGTCGACGACGACGCTCGTCACGCCGACATGCCGCAGCTCGAGAACGAACTGCGCCTCGAGCTGAAGACGCTGGGAGACCAGCGCGACTCCCGCATCGCGACGCGCCTGCAGACGCTCGAGACCGAGCTGGCAGCGCTGGAGGAAGAGGGCGCCAAGGCCGACCAGAAGAAGAAGGTCAAGGACGCCGCCGAGAAGGAGATGGCTCAGGTCCGCAAGGGCTTCGACGAGCAGATCACCCGCCTCGAGCGCGTCTGGGAGGACTTCCGCAACCTCAAGGTCGGCGACCTCAAGCCCGAGGACGACGTCTTCCAGGAGCTGCAGGACCGCTACAGCCTGTACTTCGAGGCCCACATGGGCGCCGAGTCGATTCAGCGTCGCCTCGCGGCGTTCGACCTGGCCGCCGAGGCCGAGAACCTGCACCTGCAGATCTCGGAGGGCAAGGGCCAGCGCAAGATCCGTGCGATCAAGCGCCTGAAGGTCGTCAACGCGTTCCTCTCGACGGGCATGAGCCCCGCCGCGATGGTGCTCGACGTCGTCCCGGTGATCCCGCCGGAGCTGCGCCCGATGGTGCAGCTCGATGGTGGCCGCTTCGCGACATCCGATCTCAACGACCTCTACCGTCGCGTGATCAACCGCAACAACCGTCTGCGTCGCCTGATCGACCTCGGTGCACCCGAGATCATCGTCAACAACGAGAAGCGGATGCTGCAGGAGGCCGTCGACGCACTGTTCGACAACGGCCGCCGCGGTCGTCCCGTGACCGGTACGGGTAACCGCGCCCTCAAGTCCCTCAGCGACATGCTGAAGGGTAAGCAGGGTCGGTTCCGCCAGAACCTGCTCGGCAAGCGCGTCGACTACTCGGGCCGTTCGGTCATCGTCGTCGGCCCGCAGCTGAAGCTCCACCAGTGTGGTCTGCCCAAGCAGATGGCGCTGGAGCTGTTCAAGCCGTTCGTCATCAAGCGCCTGATCGACCTCGGTCACTCGCAGAACATCAAGGCCGCCAAGCGCGCCGTCGAGCGCACGCGCCCCGAGGTCTGGGACGTGCTCGAAGAGATCATCCGCGAGCGCCCCGTGCTGCTCAACCGCGCGCCCACGCTCCACCGTCTGGGTATCCAGGCGTTCGAGCCGCAGCTCGTGGAGGGCAAGGCGATCCAGCTGCACCCGCTCGTCTGTGCCGCGTTCAACGCGGACTTCGACGGTGACCAGATGGCCGTCCACCTGCCCCTGTCGGTCGAGGCCCAGGCCGAGGCGCGCATCCTGATGCTCGCCTCGAACAACATCCTCAAGCCCTCCGACGGTCGCCCCGTCACCCTGCCCTCGCAGGACATGATCATCGGCCTCCACCACCTGACCACGGTCAAGGATGGAGCCGCCGGTGAGGGACGCGCGTTCGGTTCCGTCTCCGAGGCGATCCTCGCCAAGGACGAGGGAACGCTCGACCTGCAGGCCAAGGTTCGGATCCGCATCCCGGGTCTGTCGTTCCTCGAGGGCGAAGCGCCCGAGGGTTACGAGCGCCACGGCCTCGTCGAGTCCTCGCTCGGACAGGCGATCTTCAACGACACGCTCCCGAAGGGCTACCCCTTCGTGCGCGACATCGCCGACAAGGGCAAGCTGTCGCAGATCGTCAACAAGCTCGCCGAGGAGTACCCGGCCGAGGTTGCGGCGACGCTCGACCGCATCAAGGACGCCGGCTTCTACTGGGCCACCCGTTCGGGTGTCACGGTCGCCCTCTCCGACATCCTGACGCCGCCCAACAAGGCGGAGATCGTCGGACGGTACGAGAAGGACGCCGCGAAGGTCCAGGACGACTTCGACATGGGCTTCATCGACGACTCCGCGCGCCGCAAGGAACTCATCGACATCTGGACCAAGGCCACCGACGAGGTGCAGGTCGCGATGCGCGAGAACTTCCCCATCGACAACACCATCAACCGCATGGTGTCGTCGGGTGCTCGTGGTAACTGGCTGCAGATCCGCAACATCGCGGGTATGCGAGGCCTGGTGAACAACCCCAAGGGTGAGATCATCCCGCGTCCGATCATCTCCTCGTACCGCGAGGGTCTGTCGGTCGCCGAGTACTTCATCGCCACGCACGGTACCCGTAAGGGTCTCGCCGACACCGCCCTGCGTACCGCCGACTCGGGTTACCTGACCCGTCGTCTGGTGGACGTCTCGCAGGACGTCATCATCCGCGAGGACGACTGCGGCACCGGCAAGGGCCTCGAGTACACGATCGCCGCCCCGGGCGCCGATGGTCAGCTCGTGCGCGACAAGAACGTCGAGAACTCGGTGTTCGCCCGCACGCTCGCCTCGGACGTCGTCGACGCCAAGGGCGAGGTCGTCGCCTCGGCCGGAGACGACGTGGGCGACGTGCTCATCGATCGCCTGATCGAACTGGGCGTCGAGTCCATCAAGGTGCGCTCGGTCCTCACGTGCGACTCGGCCGTCGGTGTCTGCGCGAAGTGCTACGGCCGTTCGCTCGCGACCGGCAAGCTCGTCGACATCGGAGAGGCCGTGGGCATCATCGCGGCCCAGTCGATCGGTGAGCCCGGAACGCAGCTCACGATGCGTACCTTCCACACCGGTGGTTCGGCCTCGGCCGACGACATCACGCAGGGTCTGCCCCGCGTGCAGGAGCTCTTCGAGGCCCGTACCCCCAAGGGTGCGTCGCCCATCGCGGAGGCCGCCGGTCGGATCACGATCGACGAGACCGATCGTGCCAAGAAGGTCATCATCACGCCCGACGACGGCGACGAGCCCAAGGTCTACCCGGTCCTGAAGCGCGCGACGCTTCTGGTCGAGGACGGCCAGCACGTCGAGGTCGGCGAGGCGCTGCAGGTCGGTACGCGCGACCCGAAGGACATCATGCGTGTCCAGGGTGCCCGCGAGGTGCAGAAGTACCTCGTCAACGGCGTCCAGGGTGTGTACCGCTCGCAGGGTGTGCCGATTCACGACAAGCACATCGAGGTCATCGTCCGCCAGATGCTGCGGAAGGTCACCGTGGTCGACCACGGCGACACGACGCTGCTGCCCGGTGAGCTCGTGGACTCGCGTCGCTTCATCGACATCAACCGCCAGACGGTCGCCGAGGGCAAGCGCCCCGCGTCGGGTCGTCCGGAGCTGATGGGTATCACCAAGGCGTCGCTTGCGACCGAGTCGTGGCTGTCGGCCGCCTCGTTCCAGGAGACGACCCGCGTGCTCACCGAAGCGGCCATGCAGGGTAAGAGCGATCCGCTGATGGGGCTCAAGGAGAACGTCATCATCGGAAAGCTCATCCCGGCGGGTACCGGCCTCGGCAAGTACCGCAACGTCGTCGTCGAGGCGACGGAAGAGGCCAAGAGCGAGCGCTACCCCAACCGGGTGTTCGCGTCCGACGGTGTCTACTCCGAAGCCGACCTCGGGTTCGTCGATTTCGACAGCTTCTCGACGGACGACTTCACGCCCGGCACGTACAACTGAGTAGTCCCGAAAAGGGGGTCCGCGTCGAGCGGGCCCCCTTTTTCGTGTCTGCGCAGAGCGCACCGCGTTGCGGACCGGCGGTGACGGCGAGTCCGGCTTAGCCTGGGCGCGGGGAACGTCCGGGGAAGAGGGGCAGGCACGACGGGAGACGACGGTGGCGAAGATCGGGGGACGCAACACGGTCTTCGCGTGGTTCGTCGGTCTCGTGACCCTCGCCGTCGTGGCGGGTCTCGTATGGCTTGCCGCCCCCATGACACCCGTGGTGCTCGCGTGGACCGGGCAGATCGTCGACAGCGCTCTCGACCCCCGCGCCGCCCCGCCGAGTGCACAGCCGTCACCATCGCCCACTGTCAGCGTTCCTCCTCCGGCGCAGAACGAGGCGGTGGGTGCGCCGACCGCGTGCGGTGATCTGTATCCGCGTGCGCTGTGGGATCAGCTCAAGGCGGCGGACGGGACCTCCCTCGACGAGTCCATCGAGTTCCCTCCGTCATCGGTTGCGGGGCTGCCGGAGGCGCTCGGCGCGCAGGTCACCATCGGATGCGCGTGGACGGATGCCTCGGGCGCAGCCACCGTCACGGTCGCCGATGTCGACCCCTCCGCCGTCCAGACCGCGCAGAACGTCCTCCCCGCGACGGGGTTCGTCTGCACGCCGCTCCCCGACATCCCGCTCACCGATGGGGTCCGGTGCGACCTCCCGGCCGGCGACCAATCCGCCGCCGAGACGCACGTGTTGCGGACCGGTCGGTGGCTTGCCGTCGTACGCACGTTCCCCGGGCCCCCGTTCGACCAGGCGAACGCCGAGGCGCGCGTCTGGCCGTCCAACTCGACCGGGGGGTGAGCCGGGCGCCTCGGTATCATCGTGCGCGGCCATCCGACACACGGCGGCATGGCTGACCGACGTCGCCGCGACACCGGGGTAGCCTGAGGCCCGCGGGGAGTGCCCCGCACAGAATGGGCGGATGACCGTCCCCGCGTGAGGAGCATACCCATGAGCGACGCCAGCAAGGAGCCCGGCGCACCCGTCGAGGACCCGCGGCCGGTGGATGACGTCGTGGGCCGCGCGCACGAAGGCCTCGCAGACGCCGAAGCGGCCCAGCGCGACATCACCCCGACGACCTCGCGTGGCGAGGACATCGACTATGCAATGTACGAGGCCGCGGCGGCGACGCCGGACTCGGCCGATGTGACGCCCGCGGACGGCGACGCCGCGCCCGCGGCCGGTGCCCCCGTCACACAGGCAGCGGACGCGGATGCGCCCACGACGGCCTACGCGTCCGGCTCCGACGCCCCGACCACCGCTTATGCGGCCCCCGCCGCGGTGACGCCGAGCGAGCCGGCAGCCGACGCTTACGTCGCCCCGGCCGCGGTGGCCCCGGTCGCCTTCCCGAGCCCCCAGCCGATCTTCGTGCAGGCTCCCGAGCCGCCTCGTCCGCGCGGCAACCGCGCCGCCGCCGGTCTGATCGGCCTGCTCGCCGCCCTCAGCTTCGCCGTGCTCTATCTCGCTGCGGCCCTGGCCTTCGGCCTGATCGACCGATCACTCACTCTCGACACGGTCGCCGACACGGCGATCACCGCGCTCACCTCGTGGTGGCTGTGGATCACGACGGCCGTCTTCTTCATCGGCTTCTGGCTGCTCGGGGCGATCATCAACCGAGGACGCTGGGCCCACTGGGTCGTCTGGGGCCTCCTCATCGGGTTCGTCGCCTACGGCGCACACCTCGTCGGTCAGCTCTTCCAGGCGCCGTTCTGGCAGCTCACGCGGAGCGAGGGCGCCGACCTCGTCGAGGCGCAGCTGGTTGCGCCGCTCGCGTTCGCCGCCTTCGTCATCGGCCGTGAGCTCACGATCTGGTTCGGAGCCTGGGTGGCCGCGCGCGGTCGACGGGTGAGCGAGCTGAACCTCGAGGCGCAGCGCGAGTACGAGCGCACCCTCGAGGCGGGGCCGACGCTCGCGCGTGCCGCGCAGGGCTAGACACAGATTTCAGACACGGGCCGAGATGGCTGACGTGAGCGCGGCCGATCGCCGGCGCTCACTGATGATTCTGGTATTCGCCGCCGTCGGCTTCGTCGCGCTCCTGATTTCCGGGCTCGGCATCGTCGGCCTCGTGCTGGATACGGCGGTCATCGTCGAACCCGGGATGACGCAGCTGCCCGGGGTCCTCGGCACGGTGTTCGCGATCCTCGGGTTCGCGGCGGTGACCTATCCCGCCCTCGCACGGCGGGCGAGTGTGGGAATGGCGCTCCTCGCGGGGATCGCCGCGGCCGTCGGCTACGTCGTCGGTGTCGCGGTCGGCGCGCTCATCTCGGGCGTCGACCCGCTGCGGGCACTCGGGGTCGCGGGAGGCATTGCCGTGTCGTGGCCGACACCCGTGATCGTCGTCGCGGGCGTCATCTCGGCGGCGATCGCCCTCGCGGTGGTGCGTGCGGGCCCGGGCGGTGCTCGGTGGCCGTGGGAGCGTCCGGAACACGACGAGGAGTGAGCCCGAGACGAATGGAGTGAGCGCGGCGACGGCTGAACGCGAGCGTTCGTTCGACCCCGGGGCAGCGCCACGAGCGTGCCGAGCCACGGATGTCTGCCGTGTCGCGCCGTCCCGGTACTACCGTTGGTCACGTGGAGCGTTCTCTGGAGACGCAGGTCAGCGGGGCGGTCGACGCCTGGCTGCGCTGGCTCCCGCGTTGGGAACCGTCCACCCACCGGGGGAGGGTCGCTCCCTGCCGCCGTTGCTTCGGGTCGCCCGTGCTGTCGGCGGCGGGCCTCGGCTCGGACGTGCCGCACGCCGTCCAGCACGGCCTCTCGACGCGCATCAAGTCGATCGTCGATCAGGCGGTCGCCGTCTACACGTCGCTGAACCTGCCGATGCTGCAGGCCGAGCTCGACCAGCAGGCCGCGCGGAACCGCGCGCGCAGCTACCGTCCCGCGGACGGTCTCGAGCCGGAGTACGAGGGTCTGCCGATGGATCCCGATCCGGTCGCGGGTGCTCCGTTCCTCTTCACGATCGCGGGTCTCGCGCAAGAGGTCGACGCCGAGGTTCCTCCTCTCCCGGCCCTCACCGACGAGGCGAAGGCCGCCCTCCGTCAGGAGGTCGGGTTGGCCGACGACTACGCCAACCTGATCGGCCGCGAGGTGTGCGCCATCCTGCTTCACCACCGTCTGCGGATCCAGGCCGCCGTCACCCGCTACGTCGAGCCGCAGGTCGATGCCCTGTTGGCCGAATTGTCGCAATCGTTGGATGCCCCGTTCGACCCCGGCGTCCCGCCGTTCCCGGCGCCCGGCCCCGACGCCTGAGGGACTGTGGATCGGCAGCCGGCTCACGGTTGCACTTTGTTAGCATGTGTGGAACCATCGCGGTCGCAAGGGCGGCGTTCTCAGTGCGGGGGCCAGTGAGCGTCTGAGGTGGTCGAGGGCATCGGCGCGCGGATCCTTATCGGGACTGCCGTCCGGAATGCAGTCTGGGGGACAACACGTGGCCAAACGGCTGCCGTCCGCGCCCCCCATCCTGCCGGGTCTGACGTACGTTCGGCCGCTCGGTTCGGGTGGGTTCGCCGACGTGTTCCTGTACGAACAGGACATGCCGCGTCGCAATGTCGCCGTCAAGGTTCTGCCGAGCGACGTGAGCGACGCCGACCTGCTGCGCATGTTCAACGCGGAAGCGGACGTGCTGGCGCACCTGTCGGCGCATCCGTCGATCGTCACGGTCTATCAGGCGGGCGTCTCGGCCGAGGGTCGTCCGTACATCGTCATGGAGTATTGCCCCGGTTCGCTGTCACAGCGCTATCGCGTGGAGCGGATCCCCGTCGCCGAGGCGCTCTCGATCGGCGTCAAGATAGCCAGCGCGCTCGAGACCGCGCACCGGGCGGGGCTCGTCCACCGCGACGTCAAGCCGAGCAACATCCTGGTGACGAGTTTCGGCGCCCCCGTTCTGGCCGACTTCGGAATCTCGTCGTCGCTGGCGCGCAACCAGGCGGATGAGATCCTGGCCATGAGTGTGCCCTGGAGCGCCCCCGAGGTGATCACGGAGAAGACCTCGGGAACGGTCGCCAGCGAGGTTTGGGGGCTGGGCGCGACCGTCTATTCGCTGCTCGCGGGTCATAGTCCCTTCGAGCGGCGAGAAAAAGGGCAGAACACGCGGGAGCAGCTGCGTCGACGCATCGCCCACGCGAGCTACCCGCCGCTGGGTCGCGCCGACGTACCCGCGTCGTTGCAGGACGTGCTCGCGACCGCGATGAACCGCGATCCGGCGCGTCGGTACCCGGGCGCACTGTCGTTCGGCGAGGCGCTCCGCTCCGTCCAGTCCGAGCTCGGCCTGCCGCAGACCCCCCTCGAGGTCGCCGTGGACGAGTGGGCCGCGCCCACGGCATCCGTCGACTTCGCCGACGCCGGTCTGCGCGGCCCCGCGCGCCCGTGGGTTCCGCAAGAGACGACGCGCAAGGCGCCCTCCCGTCGGGGGGTTGCGGCGTTCGCGCGCGACGAGGACACCGACATCTCGGGCAGCGTCCCGTCCACGCCTCGCAAGTGGCCGTGGATCGTCGGAGCGGCCGTCGTGGTTGCGGTCGCCGCCATCGCCGGCGCGCTGGGTGCGCTGTTCGGGTCGGGGGGCCTCTGATGCCGCGTCGGCGGATCCTGATCGCCGGGCTCGCCGCGGCCACGGCATTCGCGACCATCGTCGGCATAGCGATCGTCTGGCCGGGGCTCGATGCGCGCGAGACGCCGTCGGTCGACACGTCGGTGTGGGCACTCCAGACGGGTGACGGTCGCCGATATGCGCGCGTGAACACGGCCGTCGGCGAGCTGGACACCGTACGGACCGTCGCGGATCCGACATTGGTGGCGCAGGGCGCATCGGGTGCCTACCTCTTCTCCGAGAGCTACGGCAGGGTGACCCGCGTCGACGAGGCATCGCCCCTGGATCTCGACGATGAAGCGCTCCGCGACTCGCCCGCCACCCCCGCGGGGACGACCGATGTCTCTGTCGCCGGTGACTTCGTGGCGTACCGGACCGACACGGGAGCGGTGTGGGTCGGTCGGTTGTCCGACACCGCTCCGACCCAGGTCGATCCGGACGAGACGTCGGGCGACGGGTCGGAGGAGGGACCGCAGTACGCGGCCGACGCGATCGCGGTCGATGACGCCGGCATCCTGTACAGCTACTCGCGGGTCGATGCTTCGGTGCTCCGCTACGACATCGGCTCTCGAACGGTCCGCGGCGTGGACGAACTCGAGATCGAGGCCACCGAACCGGCGATCTCGGCGGCGTCGGGCGTGTGGTTCGTCGTCGACCTCGACACCGGTGTCGCGTGGCGGAGGGACGCGGCCGAGCCGATCGAGACGGACACCCTGAGCGGTCGTGTCCTGAGCCGGCCGTCGACCTCCGCGGACGCGGTCTACGTCGCGGACGAAACCCGATTGGTGCGGCTGGAGGTGAGTGGTTCGCCCGCCCTCCGCGAGGTGGGAACCGGGCAAGAGGTGCTGGGGACGCCCGCGCGACCCGTAACCGTCGACGGCACGACCTATGCAGCGTGGCTCGCGCCGTCGGGCGGGGGAGTCCTGTGGAATTCCGCGGCAGGGCAGTCGGTGCTGGACTACGCCGGGCTCGAACTCGACGATCAGCGGCGCCCATCCTTCCTCGTCGGCAGCGGTGTCGTGGCTCTGAACGAGACGCGCTCGGGATGGGTGTGGACCCTGCCCGACGGTGAGCTGGTACCGACGAGCCAGGACTGGTCGCTCGATGATCGTGTCGACCCGACGACGGAGGATGCGCAAGAAGAGGCGGCGGTCGTCCTCGACCCGAAGCCGCCCGTCGCCGAACCCGACGCCTTCGGCGTGCGCGCGGGCGCCCTCGTCGTCCTGCCCGTGCTGTTGAACGATCACGACCCCAACGAAGACGTGCTGAGCGTGGACGCCCTCTCGGTCGGGGGGCTCGACCCCGCCTTCGGCGAGGTTGCGGTCATCGACAGCGGCCAGCGGCTCGCGATCCGGGTGGCGGACGGTGCGCGTGGCTCGGGATCGTTCACATATCGCGTCAGCGACGGCACCAGCGTCGGCGCCAGCGACGGCGGACTCTTCTCGGAGCCGACGACCGTCGCCCTGACGATCGCGCCCGAGGCATCCAATGCCGCTCCGGAATGGTGTGGGAGCGTCGGATGCCTCGCCGAATGGCCGACACCAGAGGTTGCGAGGGGCGGAACGGTTTCGGTGCCGGTGTTGCCCGGCTGGGTCGACCCGGACGGCGATCCGTTGCTCCTGCTATCGGTCGAGAACCCCTCCGGCATCGGCGTGGTCACGGCGTCTCCGTCGGGGGAGGTCGTCTACCAGCATGCCGACGACGGTTCCGGTGCGGCCCAGCTGATCGATCTGCAGGTCACCGTCGCCGATACCCGTGGCGCCACGTCCACCAGGCCACTCTCCGTGCGTGTCTCGACGCAACCGCGCCTGCGTGTGCAATCGTTCGCGGTCGTTGACACGGTCGGCGCGGGCCTGACGGTCGATGTGTCGCCGCACGTCACCGGAACCGCGGGGCAACTCACACTCACCGCGGTGCGCGTCCTCGACGATGCCCCCGCGAGCGTGGTGGCGACGCCCGGCGGGACGGCCTTCGATCTGACGACCGAACAGCCGGGGATCTACCGCGTCAGCTTCTCGGTGGGCGACGGGCTGAGCGAGGCGACGGGTACGGCCCGGATCACCCTGCTCGCCGACGACGCGGCCGCGCAGCTCGCGACGGCACCGGTCGTTGCGTTCGTGCATCCGCGCGAGGACGCGACGGTCGACGTTTTCGCGGCGGTCTCGAACCCCACCCGCCGGGTGCTGCTGCTGAGCGACGCGGCCCCGCGCATCGATCCCGGCGCCTCGCTCAGCGTCGATGTCGTCGGGCAGAGCTCGCTGCGGGTCTCGGGGACGACCGCCACGGGCGATCCCGGCCGTCTCGGTACCGTGTCGTACGTCGTGAGCGATGGAACGGCGGATGTCGGCGCCCGCGTCTTGGGCGAGGTGACGGTATACCTCTTGCCGCCGGCTCCCGAGCTGGCACCCATCGCCGTCGGCGACTCGGTCGTCGTCCGTCAAGGCGCACAGGTCGACATCCCGGTGCTCGCGAATGACGTCGCGCCGTCCGGATCGGGTCTGACGCTGAATCCCGCAACGGTGCTGTCGTCCACGTCCGAGGGTCTCGCCTTCGCCTCGGGCGGTGTGCTGCGCTACCTCGCGCCCGAGACCCCCGGCGAATACGTTGTGCAATACGGCGTGTTCGCGACGGGCGCGCCCGCCCTGGCCGATACCGCCGAGGTACGGATCCTCGTGCAGTCGGACGACGCGAACCGTGATCCGCTCCCCGAGACGCTCGAGGGTCGCGTGCCCAGCGGTCAGACGACGACCGTCGCGTTCGATCCCTTCGGTATCGACCCCGACGGCGACGCGGTGGCACTCGATACCGTCCTCACCCAGCCCGAATCCGGGGCCGCATCCATCTCCGCCGACGGCGCATCCATCGTCTACTCGAGCGTCGCCGGGTTCCGTGGGCAGGTCTCGTTCCTCTACCGCGTCGTGGACGCCGCGGGTGCGACGGGCGTCGGAACCGTGCGCATCGGAGTTCTGGATGGCCAGTCCGACCCCGGCCCGGTGACGTTCACCGACTACGTCCAGGTGCAGGCGGGCTCGGCGAACGCGATCAACGTGAGTCCCCTCGCGAACGACATCGATCCCACGGGTGGCACGCTTCGTCTGACCGACGTGCAACCGGACCTGCCGCCCACGCTCGAGGACGGATCGGCGAGCGAGGAGTACGAACGGCTCGCGGGCCTCGTCCGGCCCATCGACGACTCCACGATCGCCGTGACGGCCGGCACCGAGCCCGGGACGATGTCGTTCCTCTACGACGTCGAGAGCGACTCGGGCAACACCGCACGCGGCCTGGTGGTCGTCCGGATCGTGCGCGAGGCCGTACCCGATTACCCGGTCGTCATCGACACCGTCCTGACCGCCGAGACGCGGGATGGGTTCGTGCGGGGCGTCGACGTCGTCTCCGGCAAGGTGCGCTGGACGGGTGGCGATGTCGGGGATCTCACCCTCAGCCTCTGGGGGGTGCCGACCGATCTCGAGGTCGATGGCTCCACGATCTCGGGGCCCCTGCCGTTGACGAGTCGGATCATCGCGTTCGAGCTCACCGGTGAGGGGGCTTCCGGATCGGTCACCACGTACGGCTTCCTCAGGATCCCCGGTGAGCGCGAAGTGAAGCTCGCGCTGCGCAGCGAGGCTGGTGCGCAAGAGGTGACCGAGGGGCGCTCGAAGACGTTCGATGTGGCCGGACTCGTGCCCGTGCCGAACGGCACGCGACTGCAGGTGTCACCGGACGTCGCGGCCTCCGGTGCGCGACCGCAGGGCTCATGCGAACTCGAATCGGGCACGACCGTCCGCTACGTCGCGGGACTGGCGGCCCCGTGGGCGGACGCCTGCTACGTTCCCGTTCGCCTGGCCGGCACTCAGGAGTGGACCGTCCTGGCGATCCCGATCCGGGTGCTCGCCGTCGCGCCTCAGCCGCAGTTGCGCGGTGGTGCCCTGACGATCGCGCCGGGGGCCAGCGCCGACTTCGATCTGCGCACCTTGACCAGCTGGCAGGGCCGCGACGAGTGGGATCGCATCGCGTACGCGATCGATTACCGCGGTTCGTCGTTCGTCGTCGATGCGGAAGACGGGCGACTGACGATCACGGGTGCGGACAGCGCCGTTCCGGGGACGCAGGAGGCCGTCACCGTCTCGATCACGAGTCACACGGGCGTCGAGCCGGTGCGACTGATGTTGAAGGTCGGAGCGACGCCGTCGACACTGCCCATCGGCGGGACGCTCACGCAAGTCTGTTCGCAGGCGGGGGCGTCATCGTGCGTCATCCCCGTCGTCGGCGCCGCGGGAGAGGTCAACCCCCTGCCGCGGACCCCGCTCGAGGTCGTCGGCGTCGCGGCCACGGGTGCCTGCGTGGGCGTGACGTTCACGGTGGCATCGACGAGCAGCGTGCTCGCGGAATGGACGGACGATGCCCCCGGGGCGACGTGCACGGCCACTTTCGCGCTGCGCGATGCGCAGGGCCGGACGACCGGCGGTGGCCGCGACGGTGCGCTCTTGCTCGATCTGCAGGGCTTCCCGCAGTCGCCGACGAGCGTGCGACAGGTCGCCTATGCCGATGGATCCGTCACCCTCCGGGTCGACCCGGGCGCCGCCAGCCAGGCATACCCGGCGCTGACCGAGTTCGTGGTCCGATCCTCGGCATCCGGATCCGGTTCCGGGTCGATCGTCGCGACGTGCTCGGTCGACGGGGTGTGCCCGAGCATCCCCGCGCCGAACGGCGTCGAGCGCACGTACGAGGTCGTCGCGGTCAACGACACCGGCGAGTCGCGCAGGGGCGTCAGCACGGTCGCGTGGGCATACGACACGCCCGCGGCTCCGGGGTCGGTCTCGTGGGCTCCGATCGTCACCGGCGGCGAGGGCGGCTTGATCAGCCTCACGATCGAGGGGATCGACCAGGCGGAGACCGGCTCGGTGCAGATCGCCAGCGTGGCGGGCGAGACCGTGGTCGTCGACGTGCCGAGCGGTCGCGACACCGTGAGCGTTCCGTCGTTCCGGGTGGGGTCGAACACGTCCACGACGGTCGTCATCACCCCCCAGTCCCGGTTCCCGCTCCCTGCCGGACTCGCGGGCAGCACCTCGGGCGCGGCCGTCATGATCCAGGCAAACGGGATCGGCGCGCCCACGGGGATCGCCCTGACCCTCTCGTCGACGTCGGACGGTAACGGCACCTCCACGATCCGCGCCGAGGCCACCGCCGGATCGGGCGGCGACGGATCGACTCTGCGATTCGGCGTCTCGCGCGCGGACCAGACCTGCTCGCCGACGAGTGCGGACGGCTCGGCCGTCTTCACGGTTCCCGACGGCCTCGAGTACGCGTTCACCGCGTGTGCGGTTTCGCGATACTCCGGCAGCACCTTCGGGTCGGCCGCCATCCAGCGGTCGGTGCGCGCCGTGCAGAGCGCCGCGCCGCCGCAGGGCTTCACGTTCGTCGTTTCGCCGACACCGGATATCGGGACGAACGGCGCCCGGTGGGTCATCCGCGACCTTCCGTCCTCGAGCGAGGAGGCCCCGACCCTGAACGTGGCCCAGTTCGAGGGCGCGCCACCGAACCCGATCTTCGATGTCGACCCCGGCATCCGCGTCCGCTACACGCACACCCAGTGGGGCACGTCGAGCGAGTGGGCTGCGGTCACGCCCGCGCCCGGAAGCGCGCCCTTCCAGGTGCAGGTCGCCTGGCAGGTCGCGTCCTGCGTCGGCGGCGAGCAGCTGCAGCTCACGGGTTCGTCGACCGGGGGACGCGCGGAGTTCTCGTCCGACATCAGCTCCGCCGTCTTCACGGATGAGGCGGGCAACACCCTCGCGTTCGACCCGGCTCTCGGGATCGTGCCCATCGGCGCGGTCTCGGTCCAAGGCATCGGCGTGACCGCCTCCTGGGACGCGCAGGGCTGGGGCCTCGATCCGGCATCGGGCACCGTCGGCGGTGCCTGTACCCCGAACAATCCGGTGCCGCCCGCACCATGATCATCGAATCCCGATCCCCGAAGGAAGAGTCGTTCTCATGAGCGTGACGCAGGAGCAGGCCACGTGGTTCGCGGAGACGTTCTCGCAGCTCGCCGACAACGTCGAGCGCGCCGTGCTCGGCAAGCGCCACGTCGTCGAGCTCGTGCTGACGGCGATGATCAGCGACGGGCACGTGCTGCTCGAGGATGTCCCGGGAACCGGCAAGACGTCTCTCGCACGTGCGCTCGGCCAGTCGGTGCAGGGCACCAACACGCGCATCCAGTTCACCCCGGACCTGCTTCCCGGCGACATCACCGGCATCACGGTCTACGACCAGAAGACGGGCGCCTTCGAATTCCACGCAGGCCCCGTTTTCGCCAACATCGTTCTCGCCGACGAGATCAACCGCGCGAGCCCGAAGACCCAGTCGGCCCTGCTGGAGGTCATGGAAGAGGGGAGCGTCACGATCGACGGCATCAGTCGCCCCGTCGGTGACCCCTTCCTCGTGATCGCCACGCAGAACCCGGTCGAGCAGGCCGGCACGTACCGCCTTCCCGAGGCGCAGCTGGATCGATTCCTGCTGAAGACCTCGCTCGGATACCCCGATCACGCTTCGACCGTCCGGATCCTGAGCGGAGCCGCGGTTCCGACCTCCGAGCTGACGGCGATCGTCGCTCCGCAGGCGCTCATCGGGATGGCGGACATCGCGAAAGACGTCTACATCGACGCGCTCGTCCTCGACTACATCGCTCGCCTCGTCGACGCGACCCGCTCCGCGGACCAGGTTCGCCTGGGCGTCAGCATCCGCGGTGCGCTCGGGTTGACGCACGTCAGCAAGACACGCGCGGCATCACGCGGCCGGACCTACGTGACTCCCGACGACGTGAAGTCGCTCGCGGTCGCCGTGCTGTCGCACCGCCTCATCCTGCACCCCGAGGCCGAATTCGACGGTGTCAGCCCCGAGTCGGTCATCGGTCAGGTTCTGCTCGACGTCGCCCCGCCGACCCAACGCGAGTCCGGATGACCGCACGCACCGACTCACCTCTCACCCGGACCTCGTCGTCGTCCGGGTCTGCCGCGCGCACCCGCGTCACGACGACCGCGCGCGGTGCGCGAGGCGCGCGCGCCGGCGTCTGGGCCGTGGAAGCGGGTCGTGCCGTCGGCGAGGGCGTCCGTGATGTCGTCGAGCGCGCGGGAGGGGCGATCATGCCGGCCGGATGGCTCGCGCTGGCCGCCGCGACGCTCGGCCTCGGTATCGGAGTCGCTTTCGGATGGGTCGAATGGATCGTCGCCGGCGCCGCGTCCCTCGTCATGCTCGCGCTCTGCGTTCCGTTCCTCTTCGGCGCGCGCGCGTACGACGTCGTGGTGCGCCTCGCCCACGAGCGCGTGGTGGTGGGCGGAGAGTTGACGGGCGAGATCGTGATCCGCAACCGTGGGCGCTCGACGGCACTGCCCGGACGGCTCGATCTTCCCGTCGGCGATGGACTGGTCGAGCTGGGTGTTCCCCTCATGCGCGCCGGGCATTTCGTCGCACAACCCCTCACGATTCCGGCAGTCCGGCGCGGGATCATCACGGTCGGCCCGCCCACTGCGGTCCGCACGGATCCCGTCGGGCTCCTCCGCCGGGAACGGGCCTGGGACGATGTGCGCCGCGTGTACGTCCACCCGCGAACGGTCGCGGTGCCCTCGACGAGTGCTGGGCTGGTGCGCGATCTCGAGGGCCAGCCGACCCGTCGTCTCGTCGATGCCGACATGTCGTTTCACGCCATCCGTGAGTATGCGCCGGGTGACGCACGGCGACAGATCCACTGGAAATCCACGGCGAAGACCGGCCAGCTCATGGTGCGCCAGTTCGAGGAGTCGCGACGGTCGCGGATGGCGGTGGTGCTCGGACTCTCCGAGAAGGAGTTCGCCGACGCGGACGAGTTCGAGCTCGCCGTCGGCGCCGCTGCATCGCTCGGCGTCCAGGCGGTGCGCGACGGCCGGGACCTGGATGTGGTCACGGGCGCCGAGATTCCGCGCGTCGTGCGCGGTCGGCTACGCGCCATCCGCGGCATCTCGGCGGCCTCGCCGCGCGCCCTCCTGGACGGGTTCTGCACCGTCGAAGTCCTCGAGCACACGATGCCGCTGGAGGGCATCTGTCGCCTGACAGCCGAGACGAAGAACGACCTCTCGATCGCCGTGATCGTGTGTGGTTCGCGCGTGACGACCGCGACCCTGCGTCGTGCGGCCCTCGCCTTCCCGGCGGACACGGCCGTGATCGCCGTCGTGTGCGACGAGCGCGCCCATCCACGGATGCAGGGCATCGGTGGATTCACGGTGCTCACGATCGGGGTGCTCGACGACCTCGCGAGCCTGATGCTGCGCGGAGCCGGCGCATGAGAGAGCGCGTGATCGAGCGGAAGGCAGGCGCGCGGATCGCGGCGGGCAGCCTCTATGTCGCCACGATCACGGTCCTCGCCGCCGTCGCCGCGTGGCCGATCTACCGTTCGCTGTCGTTCCTCATCCTCGTCCTGGCCGCAGTCGTCGCGGGCACAGCGATCGCCGTTACGGCGCGAGCGCTCCGCTGGCCGGCCTGGCTCACCGCGCTGATCGCGTTCGGCAGCTTGATGGTGCTCGGAGTCCCGGTCGCCGTGCCCTCGAGGATGACCTCCCTGCCCGAGGCCATCGCGGGCCTCGGTGAAGTGCTGTGGGGGAGCATCACCGCCTGGAAAGACCTGCTGACGGTCGAGCTGCCGGCGGGCGCCTATCGAAACCTGCTCGTTCCGGCGCTGATCGTGTTCCTCTTCGGGATCACGGCCGCGCTGCTTCTCGCGTGGCGTCGTCCACCGACCGCGGCGCTCGCGGTCCCGGTGGGGCTGGCGATGGTGGCCTTCGGGCTGCTGTTCGGCAGCCCGAGCGTGAGCGCCCCGCTCGTTCTCGGGGGACTCGCGTTCCCCGCGCCCGTCGAAACGGCCGTCGGCGCGCTCAGTCTGGTGGTGAGCCTCGTCTGGCTCGCCTGGCAGACGTACGAAGAGCGCTCGCGTGCACTCCGCCGCGCGGCATCCGCGAGCGGGGTGCGCCTCTCGCGCTCTCGCGGCGGGTCGGACGCCCGGCGGATGGTGCTCGGCGCCGGAATGATCGCCGTGTCCGTCGCGGTGGCGGCCGTGCTCGTGCCGGCCGTCGCTGAGGGCGCGGAGCGGACGGTGCTGCGCTCGGGCGTCGGACCCGATACGGCGCTGAGTACCGCCATCAGCCCCCTCACCCAATACCGCGGGAACTTCAGCGAACCGCGCTCCGGATCGGTGTTGTTCCGAGTCGAGAGGACCGACGGCGCCGCCGACCGCGTTCGGTTGGCGACGCTTTCGCACTACGACGGCGAGACCTACCGCGCCGTCGATCCGCGCGGGAACGTCGACGCCGGGCGCTACCTGCGGGTGCCCGCGCGCCTCGACGCGGGCGCGGGCGCGACGGTGACCGCGGACATCCGGATCGGTCAACTCACGGGCATCTGGCTGCCGACGCTCGGACGGGTGCAGTCCATCGCTTTCGAGGGCGCGCGGGCGAGCGCCCTCGCCGACTCGTTCTACTACAGCGGCGACGCCTGGGGCGGCATCCAGGTCGCCGACGGAGGGGTCCGGGCCGGCGATGCCTACACCGTCACGGCCGTCATGCCCTCGGGCGTGGAGTTGAGCCGGATCGATGCGCCCGGCGTCCCCGCCGATCAGGTCGAGGCGCCCGAATCGCTGCGCCGCTGGGTCGACGAACACGTCGAGGGACAGGGCGGCGCCGCGCTCGCCGGTCTCGTCGACCTGCTGCGCGGGCGAGGCTATCTCTCGCACGCCGTCTCGGTCGACCTCGAGGCGCCGCCGACGTGGTTGTCGGAGATGCCTGGCTACGTCTTCGAGTCGAGTGCGTCCGGGCATTCGCTCGCCCGTATCGACTCCCTCTTCCGTGCGCTCCTGGATCGAGAGGCGGAGGTGGGCGGCGCCGAACTGCCGCTCGTCGCGGCGATCGGTGACGACGAGCAGTTCTCGGTCGCGGTGGCGCTGATGGCCCGCGAGCTCGGATTCCCCGCGCGCGTGGTCGTCGGTGCACGGCTCACATCCGACGACGGGCTGCGCACCTGCGACAGGGGCGCGTGCCGAGGCGGCGACATCGTCGCCTGGACGGAAGTGCAGTCGGCCACGGGCGACTGGGTGCCCATCGACGTCACGCCCCAGAGCGCCGTGGCACCCCAGACCGACCTGACCCTGCAGCGCGACCCCCAGAACGAGACGGAAGTGCGTCCCGAGAACGCGGAGGAGGTCGTGCCCCCGGATCCCGTGCAGCAGGATGCTCCTGCCGCCAACGATTCGGACGACGAGGCCGCCGCCGACCTCAGCGGCCTGTGGGCCGTGGTCCGGGTCTCGGGCATCGCCCTCGTGATCGCGGGCCTGCTCCTGGGCCCGTTCGGCGTGATCACGGCAGCGAAGGCGTTCCGCCGCCGGGCCCGTCGCCGGAGCGAAGACCCGGTCGTCCGCATCGTCGCGGGCTGGGACGAATACGTCGATGCCGCGGTCGACCACGGACAGCCGGCGCCGCGCACGCACACCCGAGAAGAGACCGCGGCCGGCTTCGCCACCCCCCGCGGTATCCTGCTCGCGGACCGAGCGGATCGGGCCGTGTTCGCGAAGGACGCGGTGACGACGGCGGAGTCCGACGAGTTCTGGGGCATCGTCGAACAGGAGCGTCGCGTGTTCTCTCAGCGAGAGAGCGCATGGCGCCGGCTGATGGCGGCCGTATCGTTGAGATCGTTCACCCGGGAAATCTCGCCGAAGAGTGCCCCATCGGGCGCTTCACGTCGTCAGGAGAGGAGGTCGCGGCGCCGCGACGGCGGCTCGCGCCCATCATGAACACAACGGAATTGATCACGACCTCGCTGGTCGTCGCACTCGTCCTGTACCTCTGGGTCGCGCTCGGCCTCTCCGCCGTCTTCCGCAAGGCCGGGGAGCACCCCTGGCAGGCCTGGGTTCCGATCCTGAACACGGTCGTCTTCCTTCGTCTCGGAGGGCTCTCGCCCTGGCTCGTGCTGCTCGCGTTCGTCCCCGTCGTCGGCACGCTCGCGTTCTTCGTGGTCGCGATCATCGCCCTCCAGCGCATCAACCGGTCGTTCGGGTTGGGCGTGGGAATGACGGTCCTGGGCGCCTTGCTCTTCCCCGTGTGGGCCAGCATCGTCGGCTGGGGATCCGCGCGGTGGCTGCCCGGTTCGGCCGCGATCGCACCCGCTCGGCGCAGTGTCGGTGTTGACGCCGGGTGGGGCACACCCGATCCGTCGCCCCGCACGCCGTCGGCGACACCTGCCGACGGAGCGGTGCTCGGCTCGGTCTTCGGAGCCCACGGTCCCGCCGGTGGTCCCGAACTGCCACCGCGTCCCGCCCCTCCGACCATCGACGGGTATCCATCGGTCGTGCCGGTCCCGGTGGGGCGCGGCGGGGTGCCGCTGCGGTCGGACTCCGCACGCGAGGCGCCGACGCTCCCGCCGGTCCCGACCTTCCGCTCGACGATGCAGGAAACCCCGGCCGCGTTCGCGACGGGGGATGGCGCGGGCGAGCCATCCGGCGTTCCCGCCCGCGCATTCCTGCACGCGACGTCCCCTCGGCGCTCCGCTCCGGGAACTCACGGCGCATCCGCCGACGATCTCGGAGTTCCCGGTTCCCGGCCCTCGTTCACACCGGAAGACATGGATGACACGGAGGGGGCGCGTCCGCAAGCCGAACCGCCCGTTTCGGCTCGGCCGTCGACCGAGCCCTGGGCTCCCGCGGCGTCCGCCGCGGTGCGCCCCGCGGCGTTCCAGCCGTTCCTGGGTTCGTCGGAGCTGACCTACGAATCCTCGGCCGAGGTGTCGGCCGAGCAGGGGGCGCCGACCTCCGGTGCACCCCGTTCGGCGCGCACCTCGGTGTCGGCGCAGCACAGGCGTCCCGAGATTCCAGACAACGAGGCTCTCGACGAATCGTTCGACGAGACGATCGTCGCCGTGCGTCGCCGCACCGTATGGACGCTGGTGCCCACTCTCGGTGCGCCGATCCCGCTGACGGCCGACGTCGTGATCATCGGTCGTCGTCCCCACCGCGAGCCCGACTACGGTGATGCTCAGCTCGTTGCGATCCCGGATGAGACGCGCACGGTGTCGAAGACCCACGCGCGCATGGAGCTGACCGCAGACGGGTGGACGATCGTCGATCTCGACTCGACCAACGGGGTGATTCTGATCGGTGAGGACGGCGCCGAGAAGGATGCCCCGGCGGGTTGCCCCGAGCGACTCACCCCGCGCTTCCTGCTCGGTGATGCGGAGTTCGGGCTGCGGCGGGAGGGCGAGTGACCGGCACCCCCGTGCCGGGCGCCGACGGTGGTCCGGACGGTTCGATCGGCGACACGACCGTGCGTCGACCCCGCATTCCGTCCTCGCCCGAGGCGGCAGCGCTCGTGGAAGGGGACCAGGCGAACGACACCGTCGTCGTGCGTCGCGTATCGCGCGACCGCGGCGCTGCAGGGTCTCGCCCGCTGGGCGAGTCGTCGTCCCCTGGTCTCCAGGAGACGAGCACGGGGGCTGTCGCGGCTTACCCGAGCCGCGTCGCGGCGCCGGTGCGCGGCTCGCGCAGGACGCAGCCGCCGCCGACACACCGAGGCGGGGGCGACTCCCGTGTGCCGCTCCCACGGGTGGAGCATCCGCTTCCGGATGCCTCGGGCATCCGTCGCGCCGTCCGTGCCCGCGCGCGTCGCCGACTCGTCGCGGTCGTCGTCGCCATCGTCGCCCTGGTCGTGGTGCTCGCGGGCGCGCTCATCGCGCTGGTGTTCGCTGTCGGCGTCTGAGGGCCGACGGCACTCGTTTGACCCCGTGCCGAACCCCGGCGTATCATGGATGGGTGTGCGCTCGCGCGCGCCATGTGACGTGCCTCGGGTGCGGAGCGGTTCATCCGCGACGTGCTCTCGGCCCAACACAGGTCGCAGACGCCACATCTCAGGGAAGGGCCTGCGAACAGGTCACCCCCACGGCATACCCCCACCACACGCGGCAGTCATCTGGCGCGTCGGAGGGTCGACGTGAACCCGACAAGATCTCCGGATCGCGTCGGGCAGAGAACACGCTCGCTGTCACCGTGCAGCACCATCAAGGAGAAGAAGTGCCAACTATTCAGCAGTTGGTTCGCAAGGGACGGACGCCGAAGGTCGTTAAGACCAAGGCTCCCGCCCTGAAGGCGAACCCGCAGCAGCGCGGCGTCTGCACGCGCGTGTACACGACCACCCCCAAGAAGCCCAACTCGGCGATGCGCAAGGTCGCCCGTGTGAAGCTGTCGAACGGCACCGAGGTCACGGCGTACATCCCCGGCGAGGGACACAACCTGCAGGAGCACTCGATGGTGCTCGTGCGAGGCGGTCGTGTGAAGGACCTCCCCGGCGTGCGTTACAAGATCGTGCGTGGCGCTCTCGACACGCAGGCCGTCAAGAACCGTAAGCAGGCTCGTAGCCGCTACGGCGCGAAGAAGGGTTAAGCACCATGCCTCGTAAAGGCCCCGCCCCGAAGCGCCCCGTCGTCAACGACCCGGTATACGGCGCTCCGATCGTCACGCAGCTCGTGAACAAGATCCTCGTCGACGGCAAGAAGTCCCTCGCTGAGTCGATCGTCTACAACGCCCTCGCGGGCGTCGAGGCGAAGAACAGCCAGGACGCCGTCGCGACGCTCAAGAAGGCGCTCGACAACGTCCGTCCGACCCTCGAGGTCCGCAGCCGCCGCGTCGGTGGCTCGACCTACCAGGTCCCGGTCGAGGTCAAGCCGCACCGCGCCAACACCCTGGCGCTGCGCTGGCTCGTGAGCTACGCGAAGGGTCGTCGTGAGAAGACGATGACCGAGCGTCTGCAGAACGAAATCCTGGACGCCTCGAACGGCCTGGGTGCCGCGGTCAAGCGCCGCGAAGACACCCACAAGATGGCCGAGTCGAACCGCGCCTTCGCGCACTACCGCTGGTAACCCGCCGGCAGGTCCGGGGAGCGCGGCGATAGCCGAATGGTTCCCCGGACCTGCCGAAGGGTCCGCCCCCAGCACCTGGTCGCTCGGCCGAGCGACAAGCAGCCCGATCGACCGAGTCGAGAAGTAAGGACACCCCGTGGCACAAGACGTGCTCACCGACCTCACGAAGGTCCGCAACATCGGCATCATGGCCCACATCGATGCCGGCAAGACGACGACCACCGAGCGCATCCTGTTCTACACGGGCGTCAACCACAAGATCGGCGAGACGCACGACGGCGCCGCGACGACCGACTGGATGGAGCAGGAGCAAGAGCGTGGCATCACGATCACCTCCGCTGCCGTGACGTGCTTCTGGGAGAAGAACCAGATCAACATCATCGACACCCCCGGGCACGTCGACTTCACGGTCGAGGTGGAGCGTTCGCTCCGCGTGCTCGACGGTGCCGTCGCCGTCTTCGACGGCAAGGAGGGCGTCGAGCCCCAGTCCGAGACGGTGTGGCGTCAGGCCGACAAGTACGACGTTCCCCGCATCTGCTTCGTCAACAAGATGGACAAGCTGGGCGCGGACTTCTACTTCACGGTCGACACGATCATCAACCGTCTGAAGGCGAAGCCCCTCGTCATCCAGCTGCCAATCGGTGCCGAGAACGACTTCGTGGGCGTCATCGACCTCGTCTACATGCGCGCCCTGGTCTGGCCCGGCGATGCCAAGGGTGACGTGACCATGGGTGCCAAGTACGAGATCCAGGAGATCCCGGCCGACCTCGCAGACAAGGCCGCGGAGTACCGCGAGAAGCTGCTCGAGACCGTCGCCGAGTCCGACGAGGTTCTTCTGGAGAAGTACTTCGGTGGTGAGGAGCTCACGGTCGACGAGGTCAAGGGCGCCATCCGCAAGATGACGATCGCCTCCGAGGTCTACCCCGTGCTCTGCGGCTCGGCGTTCAAGAACCGCGGTGTGCAGCCGATGCTCGACGCGGTCGTGGACTACCTGCCCTCGCCCCTCGACGTCCCCGCCATCGAGGCGCGCGACCCGAAGGACGAAGAGAAGATCATCGAGCGTCACGCCGACAGCGAGGAGCCGTTCGCGGCCCTGGCGTTCAAGATCGTGACGCACCCGTTCTTCGGTCGCCTGACCTACATCCGCGTCTACTCGGGTCACCTCGACTCGGGTGCCCAGGTGGTCAACGCCACGAAGGGCAAGAAGGAGCGCATCGGGAAGATCTTCCAGATGCACGCCAACAAGGAGATGCCGGTCGACTCGGTCACCGCGGGTCACATCTACGCCGTCATCGGCCTCAAGGACACCACGACGGGCGACACGCTGTCGGATTCGCAGCACCAGGTCGTGCTCGAGTCGATGACGTTCCCCGAGCCGGTCATCGAGGTCGCGATCGAGCCGAAGACCAAGGCTGACCAGGAGAAGCTGGGCACCGCGATCCAGAAGCTCGCCGAAGAGGACCCGACGTTCCGCGTCGAGCAGAACGCCGAGACGGGCCAGACGGTCATCAAGGGCATGGGCGAGCTCCACCTCGACATCCTCGTCGACCGCATGAAGCGCGAGTTCAAGGTCGAGGCGAACGTCGGAAAGCCGCAGGTCGCGTACCGCGAGACGATCAAGAAGGCCGTCGAGCGTCACGATTACACGCACAAGAAGCAGACCGGTGGTTCGGGTCAGTTCGCCAAGATCCAGTTCGCGATCGAGCCGCTCGAGGTCACGGCCGAGACGACGTACGAGTTCGTGAACAAGGTCTCGGGTGGACGCATCCCGCGTGAGTACATCGCGCCGGTCGACCAGGGCTTCCAGGACGCCATGAACGTCGGCGTTCTCGCCGGCTACCCCATGGTGGGTGTCAAGGCGAGCCTGCTCGATGGTGCGTCACACGATGTCGACTCGTCGGAGATGGCGTTCAAGATCGCCGGCTCGATGGGCTTCAAGGAGGCCGTTCGCAAGGCGAACCCCGTCATCCTCGAACCGATCATGTCGGTCGAGGTGCGTACTCCCGAGGAGTACATGGGCGACGTCATCGGTGACCTCAACAGCCGCCGTGGACAGATCCAGTCGATGGAGGATGCCGCGGGCGTCAAGGTCGTGCGGGCGAACGTCCCGCTGTCCGAGATGTTCGGCTACATCGGTGACCTGCGCTCGAAGACTTCCGGTCGTGCCGTCTACTCCATGGAGTTCGACAGCTACGCCGAGGTACCGCGCGCGGTGGCCGACGAGATCGTCCAGAAGAACAAGGGCGAGTAGCTCGATTTCCGGCCCCTCGCCCGCCGGGGAATCGTCCTGAGCTTGTCGACGGGGCCGGTCCACAACTTCACACAGAATCACTTCAACTCTCTCTACTAAGCTGAGAACCAATCCCCGTAGAGAACCGGTCGCAATCCAGCGCCCGGAGGATCTACACGAATGTCCTAGGAGGACCCAGTGGCTAAGGCCAAGTTCGAGCGGACCAAGCCGCACGTGAACATCGGAACGATCGGTCACGTCGACCACGGCAAGACCACGCTCACCGCCGCAATCTCGAAGGTGCTCGCCGACAAGTACCCGTCGGCCACCAACGTGCAGCGTGACTTCGCGTCGATCGACTCCGCTCCCGAGGAGCGCCAGCGCGGCATCACGATCAACATCTCGCACGTCGAGTACGAGACCCCGAAGCGTCACTACGCGCACGTCGATGCACCGGGTCACGCCGACTACATCAAGAACATGATCACGGGTGCCGCCCAGATGGACGGCGCAATCCTCGTGGTCGCCGCGACCGACGGCCCGATGGCCCAGACGCGTGAGCACGTTCTGCTCGCCAAGCAGGTCGGCGTGCCGTACCTGATGGTCGCGCTCAACAAGTCGGACATGGTCGACGACGAAGAGATCCTGGAGCTCGTCGAGCTCGAGGTTCGCGAGCTGCTCTCGAGCCAGGACTTCGATGGCGACAACGCCCCGGTCGTTCGCGTCTCGGGCCTCAAGGCTCTCGAGGGCGACGAGAAGTGGGTCAACGCGATCGTCGAGCTCATGGAAGCCGTCGACGAGTCGATCCCCGACCCGGTGCGTGACAAGGACAAGCCGTTCCTCATGCCCGTCGAGGACGTCTTCACCATCACCGGCCGTGGCACCGTCGTGACGGGCCGCGCCGAGCGCGGTACCCTCGCGATCAACTCCGAGGTCGAGATCGTGGGTCTGCGCCCGACGCAGAAGACGATCGTCACCGGTATCGAGATGTTCCACAAGCAGCTCGACGAGGCCTGGGCCGGCGAGAACTGTGGTCTGCTCCTGCGCGGCACCAAGCGTGACGACGTCGAGCGCGGCCAGGTCATCGTGAAGCCGGGCTCGGTCACGCCCCACACCAACTTCGAGGGCACGGCGTACATCCTGTCCAAGGAGGAGGGTGGCCGTCACAACCCCTTCTACACGAACTACCGCCCGCAGTTCTACTTCCGCACCACCGACGTCACCGGCGTCATCTCGCTGCCCGAGGGCACCGAGATGGTCATGCCCGGTGACACCACCGACATGACGGTCGAGCTGATCCAGCCGATCGCCCTCGAGGATGGCCTCGGCTTCGCGATCCGTGAGGGTGGCCGCACCGTCGGCGCCGGAACGGTCACGAAGATCCTGAAGTAACACCTGCTTGCCAAGAAGTGCCCCTCGACCTCGGTCGGGGGGCACTTCTGCGTTTCGGCGGGCTGGATGTCGCGGCCGCGCCGGAGGAAGATGGATGACGGGTGCGCCCGCGTGGGCGCCAGAGGAGGACACCGTGGGCGTCGACGACATCGTCAATAAGGGCAAGCAGATGTTCGAGCAGAACCGCGACAAGATCGAACAGGCTCTCAAGAGCGAGAAGGCCGAGGACGTCAGCGACGAGTTCCTCGCGGGCGCCGCCGACGCGATCAAGAAGGTCGTTCCCGAAGAGCACCACGCGAAGGTCGACGAGACGCGCGACAACGTCGACAAGCACATCGGCAACCAGTAGCGCCGGCTCAGCCGTCTGGGGTGTCCCACTTCGCCCCGGAAATTTGTCGGGTTCGCGCGAGAGAGTGGGACGCGCCCCACACGCATGTCCCACTTTCCACCGTTACCCGGCGCGCTTACCGGCCCAAAGCGGGACACGGAGCCAACAAAGTGGGACATGGGTCGCGGAGTTCGGCGTGGTGGTCATGCGATCGGCCCGGCCATCTCCGCGCGACACGCCGTCGACGACACGCCCGAGTTTGCGACACGCCCGGGCGACACGTAGACTAGTCCAGTTCCACATTCCGGCGTGCCATATGGTGCGCGCAGGATCACTGCCAGGCAGTGCATAGTCCGCGCGGAAGCGCAGGACTAGGCCGCGGGCAGCAGAACAATCCACAGGCCCAGCCGCACATGCGCAGCCGCGAAAGCGGGATTCGCACGCGTGCGTGCGGGGCGGTGATCCGGATGCTCAGGCATCCGGTGTGACATCAGAACAGCGGTGCAGCAGAAAGTGCCAGAGGCGCGCAAGCGTCACATGCGTCCAATGCGTCCGGAGAGATCCGGGAACCGTACGACGCGATATAGAGAGTGAGCAGACAATGGCGGGACAAAAGATCCGCATTCGCCTGAAGTCGTATGACCACGAGGTCATCGACACGTCGGCGCGGAAGATCGTCGACACCGTGACCCGTGCGGGAGCAACCGTCGTGGGCCCCGTGCCCCTTCCGACGGAGAAGAACGTCATCGCAGTCATCCGTTCTCCCCACAAGTACAAGGACAGCCGCGAGCACTTCGAGATGCGCACCCACAAGCGTCTGATCGACATCATCGACCCGACGCCCAAGGCCGTCGACTCGCTGATGCGTCTCGACCTGCCGGCCGATGTCAACATCGAGATCAAGCTCTGAGGACGACATGGCTGACATCAACAACAAGATTTCGAAGGGACTGCTGGGCACCAAGCTCGGCATGACCCAGGTATGGAACGAGCAGGGCAAGCTCATCCCCGTCACGGTGATCGAGCTCGCACCCAACGTCGTCACCCAGATCCGCACGCCCGAGAAGGACGGTTACAACGCCGTCCAGATCGCGTACGGGCAGATCGACCCGCGCAAGGTGAACAAGCCCCAGACGGCTCACTTCGAGGCCGCGGGCGTCACTCCCCGTCGTCACCTCACCGAGATCCGCACCGCGGACGCCTCTGACTACTCACTCGGTCAGGAGCTCACCGCAGAGGGCACGTTCGAGGCCGGCCAGCTCGTCGACGTCGTCGGCACGAGCAAGGGCAAGGGCTTCGCCGGTGTCATGAAGCGTCACAACTTCAAGGGCGTCTCGGCATCGCACGGTTCGCACCGCAACCACCGCAAGCCCGGCTCGATCGGCGCCTCGTCGACCCCGAGCCGTGTCTTCAAGGGCATGCGCATGGCCGGCCGTATGGGCGGCGAGCGCGTGACCGTCATGAACCTCACGGTGCACGCCGTCGACGCCGAGAAGGGTCTGCTGCTCGTCAAGGGCGCCGTCCCCGGCGCGCGCGGCCGCATCGTCTACGTCCGCAACGCAGTGAAGGGGGCTTGAGCAGATGACTGACTCGACTCTCGCGCTCGACGTGCGGGGTACCGACGGCAAGAAGGCCGGTTCCGTGAACCTGCCCGCCGAGGTCTTCGACGTCAAGACGAACATTCCTCTCATCCACCAGGTCGTCGTCGCGCAGCGCGCGGCGGCTCGCCAGGGCACCCACTCGACCAAGCGTCGTGGCGAGGTCTCGGGCGCCGGCCGCAAGCCCTTCAAGCAGAAGGGCACGGGTAACGCCCGTCAGGGCTCGATCCGCGCGCCGCACATGACCGGTGGTGGCATCGTCCACGGGCCGAAGCCGCGCGACTACGCGCAGCGCACGCCCAAGAAGATGATCGCCGCAGCGCTCCGCGGAGCCCTCAGCGATCGTGCGCGCGGCAACCGCCTGCACGTCGTCGAGTCGCTCGGTGTCGCCGGCGCCCCGTCGACGAAGGCCGCGGCGACGTACCTCGCCACGGTCGCGCCGACCAAGAACGTCCTGGTCGTCATCGAGCGTGACGACGAGATCAGCATCAAGAGCATCCGCAACCTCGCGTATGTCCACGTGCTGACGTTCGACCAGCTCAACGCGTACGACGTGCTCGTCTCGGACGACATCGTCTTCACCAAGGCCGCCTTCGACGCGTTCGTCGCATCCAAGACGGTCTCCACCACGGAGGTCTCGGCATGAGCGCCCTGAACAGTGCCCTGAACAAGGACCCGCGCGACGTCATCCTGAAGCCGGTCGTCTCGGAGAAGAGCTACGGGCTCATCGACGAGGGCAAGTACACGTTCCTCGTGGACCCCCGCGCCGACAAGACCGAGATCAAGCTGGCCGTCGAGAAGATCTTCGGTGTGAAGGTCGCCTCGGTCAACACGATCAACCGCGTGGGCAAGGCCCGCCGCACCCGCTTCGGCACCGGCCGCCGCAAGGACACCAAGCGCGCCATCGTCACGCTGAAGTCGGGCACCATCGACATCTTCACGGCAGTCGGCTGACGGTCGGGATAGGGACGAGACACCATGGCAATTCGCAAGTACAAGCCCACGACCCCCGGTCGACGCGGCTCGTCGGTCTCCGACTTCGCCGAGATCACGCGCTCGACGCCGGAGAAGTCGCTGCTGCGCCCGCTCTCCAAGACGGGTGGCCGCAACAACCAGGGCCGCATCACCACGCGCCACATCGGTGGTGGACACAAGCGTCAGTACCGCGTCATCGACTTCCGTCGTCACGACAAGGACGGTATCGACGCGAAGGTCGCTCACATCGAGTACGACCCCAACCGCACGGCACGCATCGCGCTGCTGCACTACGCGGACGGCGAGAAGCGCTACATCATCGCTCCGAACAAGCTGTCGCAGGGTGACATCGTCGAGTCGGGTTCCGGCGCCGACATCAAGCCCGGCAACAACCTGCCGCTGCGTAACATCCCGACCGGTACGGTCATCCACGCCATCGAGCTCCGCCCCGGTGGCGGCGCGAAGATGGCCCGTTCGGCGGGCGTCTCCGTGCGTCTCGTGGCGAAGGATGGCCCGTACGCTCAGCTGCGTCTGCCCTCGGGCGAGATCCGCAACGTCGATGCGCGCTGCCGCGCGACGATCGGCGAGGTCGGCAACGCCGAGCAGTCGAACATCAACTGGGGCAAGGCCGGCCGCAACCGCTGGAAGGGCATCCGCCCGACCGTTCGTGGTGTCGCGATGAACCCCGTCGACCACCCGCACGGTGGTGGTGAGGGTAAGACGTCCGGTGGACGTCACCCGGTTTCGCCGTGGGGTCAGGCCGAAGGCCGCACCCGGCACGCCAACAAGGAGAGCGACAAGCTCATCGTCCGCCGCCGCACGGCCGGCAAGAAGCGCAAGTAGGTAGGAACAGAAGATGCCACGCAGTCTCAAGAAGGGCCCCTTCGTCGACGAGCACCTGCTTCGCAAGGTTGTCGTCCAGAACGATTCGGGTTCCAAGAACGTCATCAAGACCTGGTCACGCCGGTCGATGATCGTGCCGGCCATGCTCGGCCACACGATTGCCGTCCACGACGGTCGCAAGCACATCCCCGTGTTCGTGACCGAGACCATGGTCGGCCACAAGTTGGGCGAATTCGCCCCGACCCGCACCTTCCGCGGCCACGAGAAGGACGACAAGAAGGGCCGTCGCCGCTGAGGCGGCGACAGAGGAGAGAGAAATGGTGGAGTCCATCGCACGCGTGCGACACATCCGCGTGACCCCTCAGAAGGCTCGTCGTGTCATCGCACTCATCAAGGGGAAGCAGGCCGAAGAGGCCCTCGCGATCCTGAAGTTCGCGCCGCAGTCGGCGTCGGAGCCCGTATCGAAGCTCGTCGCCTCGGCGATGGCCAACGCGCGGGTCAAGGCGGACAAGGACGGCGAGTTCCTCGACGACCGCGACCTGTACGTCGCGAACGTCTACGTCGACGAGGGCACGACGCTCAAGCGTTTCCGCCCCCGCGCACAGGGCCGCGCATTCCAGATCAAGAAGCGCACGAGCCACATCACGGTCGTGCTCGCGACGCCCGTGGCCGCTGACGCCCCGGCGTCCGCCAAGACCAAGAAGGCGAGCAAGTAATGGGACAGAAAGTCAACCCGTACGGCTTCCGCCTCGGGATCACCACGGACCACGTGTCCCGTTGGTTCTCGGACTCGACCAAGGTCGGCCAGCGTTACGCCGACTACGTCGCCGAGGACATCCGGATCCGTAAGCTCCTGCAGGTCTCGCTCGACCGTGCCGGCGTCAGCCGCATCGAGATCGAGCGCACCCGCGACCGCGTCCGCGTCGACATCCACACCGCCCGCCCGGGCATCGTGATCGGTCGTCGTGGTGCTGAGGCCGAGCGCATCCGCACCGACCTCGAGAAGCTCACGGGCAAGCAGATCCAGCTGAACATCCTCGAGGTCAAGAACCCCGAGGCCGACGCTCAGCTGGTCGCCCAGGGCATCGCCGAGCAGCTCACGGGTCGTGTGGCGTTCCGCCGCGCGATGCGCAAGGGTCTCCAGGGCGCGCAGCGCGCCGGAGCCAAGGGCGTCCGTATCCAGGTCTCGGGTCGCCTCGGCGGCGCGGAGATGAGCCGTTCGGAGTTCTACCGCGAGGGTCGCGTACCCCTGCACACGCTCCGCGCCAACATCGACTACGGCTTCTACGAGGCCAAGACGACGTTCGGCCGCATCGGCGTGAAGGTCTGGATCTACAAGGGTGACCTCACCAACAAGGAGCTCGCTCGCGAGCAGGCCAACGCCCCCAAGGCGCCCCGTGGCCGCGATGACCGTGGTGGCGACCGTCGCCGTGGTCCGCGCAACGACGCCCCCGTCGCAGAAGGAGCGTCTGCCTGATGCTTATTCCCCGCAAGGTCAAGTACCGCAAGCAGCACCACCCCGGCCGTTCGGGTCAGGCCACCGGAGGCACCGAGGTTTCCTTCGGTGAGTTCGGCATCCAGGCCCTCACGCCCGCTTACGTGACGAACCGTCAGATCGAGTCCGCTCGTATCGCGATGACCCGTCACATCAAGCGTGGTGGAAAGGTCTGGATCAACATCTACCCGGACCGTCCGCTCACCAAGAAGCCGGCCGAAACCCGAATGGGTTCCGGTAAGGGTTCGCCGGAGTGGTGGGTTGCCAACGTCAAGCCGGGTCGCGTCCTCTTCGAGGTCGCCGGCGTCAGCGAGGAGCTCGCCCGCGAGGCACTGACCCGTGCCATCCACAAGCTGCCCCTGAAGGCACGCATCATCAAGCGCGAGGAAGGCGACGCGTAATGGCTATCGGTACCAAGGAGCTCAGCCCGTCTGAGCTCGACACGATGGAAGACCACCGCCTCGTCGAGGAGCTGCGCAAGGCCAAGGAAGAGCTGTTCAACCTGCGCTTCCAGTCGGCCACCGGCCAGCTCGAGAGCCACGGCCGCATCCGCGCCGTCAAGCGCGACATCGCGCGGCTCTACACCGTCATCCGTGAGCGCGAGCTCGGCATCCGTGCCACGCCCGCACCCGCTGAGGTAGCGACGAAGGCCAAGAAGACGAAGGCGAAGAAGACCGAGGATGCCTCGGCCGGCGCCGAAGGAGAGGCTGAGTAATGGCCACCGAGAAGGCAACTGAGACCAAGGCTGCCAAGCCTGCCGCCAAGAAGGCACCCGCCAAGGCCGCCGCACCGAAGGCCGCTCAGGCCGAGGTCGTGGAGCCCGCGGCTGCCGTCCAGGCATCGGGACACGAGTCGTCCGCACACGACGTGCGCGACGCCGCGGCCCGTGGTTACCGCAAGTCGCGTCGTGGCTACGTCACGAGCGACCGCATGGACAAGACGATCGTCGTCGAGGTCGAAGACCGCGTGAAGCACCCGCTTTACGGCAAGGTCATCCGCCGCACGTCGAAGGTCAAGGTCCACGACGAGGCGAACTCCGCCGGAATCGGCGACCTGGTCGTCATCAACGAGACCCGCCCGCTCAGCGCCACCAAGCGCTGGCGCCTGGTCGAGATCCTCGAGAAGGCCAAGTAGGCCCTCGGCCCACTTGGAACCCAAGGAGTAAGAAGTGATTCAGCAGGAATCCCGCGTCAAGGTCGCCGATAACACCGGTGCCAAGGTGCTGCTCACCATTCGTGTGCTCGGCGGCTCGAAGCGCCGCTACGCCGGACTCGGTGACACGATCGTGGCGACCGTCAAGGACGCCATCCCGGGCGGAAACGTCAAGAAGGGCGATGTCGTCAAGGCGGTCATCGTCCGTACCGTCAAGGAGACCCGTCGTCCCGACGGCTCCTACATCAAGTTCGACGAGAACGCCGCCGTCATCCTGAAGGCCGACGGGGAGCCCCGCGGCACCCGCATCTTCGGGCCGGTCGGCCGCGAGCTTCGTGACCGCAAGTTCATGAAGATCGTCTCGCTCGCACCGGAGGTGATCTGATCATGGCCAACATCAAAAAGGGTGATCTCGTACAGGTCATCACGGGCGCCAAGCCCGAGCGTGGCGGAGACCGCGGTAAGCAGGGCAAGGTCCTCGAGGTGCTGACCGAGCGCAATCGTGTGATCGTGGAGGGCGTCAACTACGTCACCAAGCACACGCGCGTCGGCCAGACCCAGCGCGGCACCAAGACCGGTGGTCTCGAGACCCTCGAAGCCCCCATCCACATCTCCAACGTCGCCCTCGTCGACCCCGAGACGAAGAAGCCGACCCGCGTCGGTCACCGCGTCGAGGAGCGGACGAAGGATGGCGTGAAGCGCACCGTGCGCGTCCGCTACGCGAAGAAGTCAGGTAAGGACCTCTGATGAGCACCCCCACTGCCGTGGAGGCTGGCAAGATCCAGCCCCGCCTGAAGCAGAAGTACCGCGCCGAGATCCAGCAGAAGCTGCAGGAAGAGTTCGGGTACGCCAACGTCAACCAGATCCCCGGTCTGGTCAAGGTCGTCGTGAACACCGGTGTCGGCGAAGCCGCGCGTGACAGCAAGGTGATGGACGGTGCGGTCGACGACCTCACCCGCATCACCGGCCAGAAGCCGCTCGTGACGAAGGCCCGCAAGTCGATCGCCCAGTTCAAGCTGCGCGAGGGTCAGCCCATCGGCGCCCACGTCACGTTGCGTGGCGACCGCGCCTGGGAGTTCATCGACCGTCTCGTGACGCTCGCCCTGCCCCGTATCCGCGACTTCCGGGGCCTGTCGCCCAAGCAGTTCGACGGAAACGGCAACTACACGTTCGGTCTCCAGGAGCAGTCCGTGTTCCACGAGATCGATCAGGATCGGATCGACCGCGTCCGTGGTTTCGACATCACCGTCGTCACCACCGCGAAGTCGGATGACGAGGGTCGCGCATTCCTGCGTCACCTCGGCTTCCCGTTCCGCGCCGAGGCGTAATACTCCACACCACCACCACAGGTCGTCTGCCTTGCACAGGCATCCGAAACCTGGTGAACGAAGGAAACAAGCACATGACAATGACAGACCCGGTCGCAGACATGCTGACCCGGCTGCGCAACGCGAACTCGGCACACCACGATTCCGTGAGCCTGCCGAGCTCCAAGCTCAAGTCGCACATCGCCGAGATCCTCAAGCGCGAGGGTTACATCGCGGAGTGGGAGATCGAGGACGCCCGCGTGGGCCAGACGCTCACCATGACGCTGAAGTACGGTCCGAACCGCGAGCGCTCCATCGCGGGCATCAAGCGCGTTTCGAAGCCCGGACTGCGTGTCTACGCGAAGTCGACCGAGATCCCGCGCGTTCTCGGTGGCCTGGGCGTCGCCATCCTGTCCACCTCCTCCGGTCTTCTCACCGACCGTCAGGCCGAGCAGAAGGGCGTGGGTGGGGAAGTCCTCGCCTACGTGTGGTGATCGCAGATGTCACGTATTGGAAGACTGCCCATCGACATTCCCTCGGGCGTCACCGTCACGGTGACCGGTCGGGATGTCGCGGTCAAGGGACCCAAGGGTGAACTCGGCCTGACCATCGCCCGCCCGATCGAGGTCGTGGTGGAAGAGAACCAGGTCGTCGTGACGCGCCCCGACGACGAGCGCGAGTCGCGTTCGCTCCACGGGCTCACCCGTACCCTGATCGCCAACAACATCGTCGGTGTCACGACCGGCTACACCAAGGGGCTCGAGGTCGTCGGCACGGGTTACCGCGTCGCGCAGAAGGGCGGCTCGGTCGAGTTCGCTCTCGGCTTTTCGCACCCCGTCCTGGTCGACCCGCCCGCGGGCATCACATTCACGGTCGAGGGCAACAACAAGGTCACCGTCAGCGGGATCGACAAGCAGGCCGTCGGCGAAGCCGCGGCCAACATCCGCAAGATTCGCAAGCCCGAGCCCTACAAGGGCAAGGGTGTGCGTTACGCCGGCGAGGTCGTGCGTCGCAAGGCCGGAAAGAGTGGTAAGTAACCATGGCTGTCAAGTCAAAGTCAGACGCCCGTTCGCGTCGCCACGCCCGCCTTCGCAAGAAGGTCGTGGGCACCGAGTTGCGCCCGCGCCTCGTCGTGACCCGCTCCGCACGCCACGTGTTCGTCCAGGTCGTCGATGACGCCAAGGGCCACACCGTCGCGTCGGCATCCACCCTCGAAGCGGACCTTCGTTCGTTCGACGGTGACAAGACCGCCAAGGCGCGCAAGGTCGGCGAACTCGTCGCCGAGCGTGCGAAGGCTGCCGGCATCGAGGATGTCGTGTTCGACCGTGGCGGCAACCGCTACGCCGGCCGCGTCGCTGCGATCGCCGACGGCGCCCGCGAAGGGGGACTGAACCTGTGAGTGACAACAAGGAGACCGAAGTGGCAGCGACTGCCGAGCAGGCCGCGCCCGAGGCGACGGCTGCTGCAACCGAGGCGCCGGCCGAGCGTGAGCGCGAGCCGCGTCGCGGTGGCCGCGAGCGCAACGCCAACCAGCGTGACCGCGGTTCGCGTGATGCCGACAAGAGCCAGTTCCTGGAGCGCGTCGTCACCATCAACCGCGTGTCGAAGGTCGTCAAGGGTGGTCGTCGCTTCAGCTTCACCGCTCTCGTGATCGTCGGAGACGGCAACGGACTCGTCGGCGTTGGATACGGCAAGGCGCGCGAGGTGCCGCTGGCCATCTCCAAGGGTGTCGAAGAGGCGAAGCGGAACTTCTTCCGCGTTCCCCGCGTCGACAAGACGATCCCGCACCCCGTGCAGGGTGAGGCAGCAGCGGGCGTCGTCCTGCTCCGCCCCGCCGCCGCCGGTACCGGTGTTATCGCGGGCGGTCCCGTCCGCGCCGTACTCGAGTGCGCCGGCATCCACGATGTCCTGTCGAAGTCGCTCGGCTCGTCGAACACGATCAACATCGTGCACGCGACGGTCGCCGCGCTGAAGCAGCTCGAGGAGCCGCGCGCCGTCGCCGCACGTCGTGGCCTGGACTTCGATCAGGTCGCCCCCGCGCGCCTGGTTCGTGCCGAGGCCGACGCCGCTGCGGCAGCAAAGGCAGGTGCATGATGGCTGCACGACTGAAGGTCACGCAGATCAAGTCCAAGGTGAGTGAGAAGCAGTACCAGCGCGACACGCTGCGTAGCCTCGGCCTCAAGCGGATCGGCGACTCGGTCGTCCGTCCCGACGACGCCCAGAACCGTGGTTATGTCAACACGGTTGCTCACCTCGTGAAGGTTGAGGAGATCGACTAATGGCTGACAAGGACAACACGGCCGAGGCCGCAGAGCCCCAGAAGGCTGCGGCCGCCAAGAAGGCGCCCGCCGCCAAGGCTGCACCGAAGGCTGCCAAGGCTCCGGCCGAGAAGCCTGCTGCTGAGAAGGCGCCCGCAAAGGCTCCGGCCAAGGCATCCGCTGCCAAGGCTTCGGCTTCCGCCGACGCCCCGAAGGCTGCGACGGCCAAGGCCCCCGCGAAGAAGACGCCCGTCCAGGACGACGCTCCGGCGTCGCGCCCCGGCGTGTTGAAGGTCCACCACCTTCGTCCCGTCCCGGGAGCCAACAAGCCGAAGACCCGTGTGGGTCGCGGTGAAGGCTCGAAGGGCAAGACGGCCGGTCGTGGCACGAAGGGCACCAAGGCCCGCAACACCGTGCGCGTCGGCTTCGAGGGTGGGCAGATGCCTCTGCACATGCGTACCCCGAAGCTGCGCGGGTTCAAGAACCCGTTCCGCGTCGAGTACCAGGTCGTCAACCTCGAGAAGCTCGCGGAGCTCTACCCGAAGGGTGGCGACGTCACCGTCGCCGACCTCGTGGCCAAGGGCGCCGTTCGCAAGAACGAGAAGGTCAAGGTGCTGGGTGACGGCGACATCGGCGTCAAGCTCACCGTGACCGTCGACAAGGTCTCCGGCTCGGCCGAGCAGAAGATCGTCGCGGCCGGCGGTAGCGTCAAGTAGTTCGGACGAACTGTTCTCAAACAGGGGGTCGGAGGCATCCTCCGGCCCCCTGTTTCCGTTCCCGGGACACATCACTCGTCGTAGCGGATCTCGGGCATGGGCCGCTCGCGGTGACAGCCTGGGCTAACCTAATGTTTGGCCCGCCCGCGGGCATCTCCCTTCCCTTCAGGAGGATCCTTCTTGTTCAGCGCTATCGCGCGCATCTTCCGGACACCCGACCTGCGCCGGAAGATCGCCTTCACCTTGGGCATCATCGTGCTCTATCGGCTGGGTGCTCATGTGCCGACGCCGTTCGTCGACTTCGCGAACGTGCAGTCCTGCATCGGGCAGAACCAGGGCATGGAGGGCCTCCTCTCCCTCGTCAACCTGTTCTCGGGCGGCGCCCTGCTGCAGTTGTCGATCTTCGCGCTGGGCGTCATGCCCTACATCACCGCGACGATCATCACGCAGCTGCTGCGCGTCGTCATCCCGCACTTCGAGACCCTCTACAAAGAGGGCCAGGCCGGACAGGCGCGTCTGACGCAGTACACGCGCTACCTGACCATCGCGCTCGCGCTGCTGCAGTCGACGACGCTCGTCACGGTTGCGCGCAGCGGCCAGCTCTTCGGCAACACGGGTGTTGCCGCCTGTGACAACCTGCTGACGAACGTCGCGTGGTGGGCCCAGCTGCTCATGATCATCACGATGACCGCCGGTACCGGCCTGATCATGTGGTTCGCCGAGCTCGTCACCGAGCGCGGTGTGGGCAATGGCATGTCCCTCCTGATCTTCACCTCGATCGCCGCGACGTTCCCTGCCGCCATGTGGTCGATCTGGCAGGCACGTGGCTTCGAGACCTTCCTTCTCGTTCTCGCTGTCGGCATCGTGGTGGTAGCGCTGGTGGTGTTCGTCGAACAGTCGCAGCGGCGTATCCCGGTGCAGTATGCGAAGCGGATGGTGGGGCGTCGAACGTACGGCGGCACCAACACCTACATCCCGATCAAGGTCAACATGGCCGGTGTGGTGCCGGTCATCTTCGCCTCGTCGCTGCTGTACATCCCGGCGCTGCTCGCGCAGTTCAACCAGCCGGCCGCAGGTCAAGAGCCCGCGGCCTGGGTCGTCTGGATCTCGCAGAACCTCACCACGGGGGACCACCCGCTCTACATGGCGGTGTACTTCTTCCTGATCATCGGCTTCACGTACTTCTACGTCGCCATCACGTTCAACCCCGTCGAGGTCGCCGACAACATGAAGCGCTACGGCGGCTTCATCCCCGGCATCCGCGCGGGTCGGCCGACGGCCGAGTATCTGGACTACGTCCTCACCCGCATCACGCTTCCCGGCTCGATCTACCTCGGTCTGATCGCGCTGCTCCCGCTCATCGCGCTAGCCACGGTCGGCGCAAACCAGAACTTCCCGTTCGGCGGCGCATCGATCCTGATCATCGTCGGGGTCGGTCTCGAGACGGTGAAGCAGATCGACGCGCAGCTGCAGCAGCGCCACTACGAAGGGCTGCTCCGATGACCACCACCCGCCTGCTGATCGTCGGACCGCAGGGATCCGGCAAGGGTACGCAGGGCGTCCGGATCGCGGAGGCCTACGACATCCCCGTCGTGTCGACGGGAGACGTCTTCCGGGCGAACATCAAGGACGGTACGGAGCTCGGTCAGCGTGTGCAGCAGATCGTGGAACAGGGTCGCCTCGTTCCCGACGAGTTGACGAGCGAGATCGTGCGCGATCGCCTGGCGCAGCCCGATGCGGCGGCCGGATTCCTGTTGGACGGCTATCCGCGAAACCTCGGCCAGGTCGCGCATCTCGACGACTTCCTCGCCAGCCGCGACGAGTCCCTCGACGCCGTGATCGAACTGCGCGTTCCGCGGACCGAGAGCATCGCGCGTCTCGGACTGCGCGCCGCGCAGGAGGGTCGTTCGGATGACACCGACGACGTCATCGCGCACCGCCTCGACATCTACGAGAACGAAACGGCACCGATCCTCGACGTTTACGGCGAGCGGGGCATCGTCGCGACGATCGACGGTGTCGGAACGCTCGACGAGATCACCGGCCGCATCTTCGCCGCGCTCGAGGCCCGCGGGCTCGTTCGCCGCAACGCCTGACGTGTCGCTGCGGCGCTCGATCTACAAGACCCCCGCGCAGTTGCGGGCGATGGTGCAACCCGGGCTCATCACGGCGCGTGCCCTGGACGCCGTGCGCGAGCTCGTCGTCCCCGGGGTGACGACGCTCGAACTGGATGCGGAGGCATCCCGCGTCATCACGGCGGCCGGCGCGAAGTCGAACTTCCAGATGGTGCGCGGCTACCGGCACACGATCTGCACGTCGGTCAACGGGCAGGTCGTGCACGGTATCCCGGGCGATCGCGTTGTGGAGGCCGGAGACATCTTGTCGGTGGATGCGGGCGCCGAATACCAGGGATGGAACGGCGATTCCGCGTTCACGATCGTTCTGCCCGATCCCTCACGCCCCGAGCTCGTCGCCGCACGTGAGGAGCTCTCTCGGGTGACCGAGGGGTCGCTCTGGGCGGGGATCGCCGCCCTCGCGTCGGCACGGCATGTGAACGAGGTCGGAGCCGCGATTCAGGACTACGTGGATGCGCAGGGGGATTACGGCATCCTCGCCGACTACGTCGGGCACGGCATCGGGCGGAAGATGCACGAGTCGCCGTCGGTTTTCAACTACCGCGTGAGCGACGCAGGCCCCGCGGTTCGACCGGGTCTGGTGCTCGCGATCGAGCCCATGGTGGTCGCGGGTTCGCCCGAGACGCTCGTCGAGGACGACGACTGGACGGTGTCGACGGTTGACGGTTCAGCCGGCTCACACTGGGAACATAGCGTCGCCGTGCATGATGGGGGCATCTGGGTGCTGACGGCACCCGACGGCGGGGCCGCGGGCCTGGCCGCGTTCGGGATCGAACCTCGGCCGATCGGCTGAGGCGGAAGTAGGAGCACGCAATGATGGCCACTGCTGGCAAGCGCACGAACTGGTTCGCGATCTGGGTGAGCGTCGCCGTGGTCGCGGTCGTCGTGGTGGCGGGTGTCGCCGTCGTTCTCATCAACAACGCGGCGTCGGACCCCGGCCCGGCGCCCGAGGCCGCCATCGTCAACACCGAGACCGGTGCGATCTCGGTCGGGGACGGTCCGGACGTCGTCGCGACCTACATCGACTTCATGTGCCCGATCTGCAAGCAGTTCGAGGGGGTCTACGGCGAGACGCTCAACAAGCTCGTCGCCGACGGGTCGATCACGCTCGAGTACCACCCCGTCGCGATCCTGGACAGCAGGTCGCAGGGCACCGCGTTCTCGACGCGCGCGGCGAACGCGCTGTACTGCGTCGCGGTCACGACGCCCCAGGCGGTCACGCCGTTCGTCACCGCCATGTACGCGAAACAGCCCGCCGAGGGCACGCCGGGACTCACGGACGACGAGATCATCTCGATTGCGACGGATGCCGGGGCGGGGGACATCGCGTCGTGCGTCACCGACCGCACCTACGGTGGCTTCGTCACGACGCAGACGAAGACGATCCCCCGGAACTCCCAGGGCCAAGCCGGCACCCCCACCGCCACATTCAACGGCGAGCGGATCGATCTGACCGGTGATCCGCAGGTTGATATCGTCAACCGCCTGCGCTGACGGCTGCGGCGTCCGTGCCCGGTTCGCCGGAGGCGTAGCGCAGCGTGCCGCAAGCATTTGCCTCGGGCATCCGTCTCGGATACCATAGATCCTTGGTGCCTTGCGCCGTCTATCGGCGTGTCTCACGACCTCGCTCTCGGGCGAGTCGTCGCACCGAAATCCCACCCACCGCAGACCGACCGGTCTGCCCAGCGTTAGCGAGTGTATGGCCAAGAAAGACGGTGTCATCGAGATCGAGGGCGTGATCTCCGAGGCGCTTCCCAACGCGATGTTCCGCGTTGAGCTGAGCAACGGACACAAGGTCCTGGCCACGATCTCGGGCAAGATGCGGCAGAACTACATCCGCATCATTCCCGAAGACCGCGTCGTCGTGGAGCTGAGCCCCTACGACCTCACGCGCGGTCGCATCGTCTACCGCTATCGCTAGACCGGTCGAGAAGTAACGGCCTGTTTCGGCAGGCTCAGCAACCGTGCTGAGCCGGTCGCAGGTACGAAGACAGCGAACAGGAAACATCATGAAGGTCAACCCCAGCGTCAAGCCCATTTGCGATCACTGCAAGATCATCCGCCGTCACGGCGTGGTCATGGTGATCTGCAAGAGCAACCCGCGCCACAAGCAGCGCCAGGGCTGAGACGCTCCCGCTCTTTCTGCAAGAACAGCAACACAGCACACAACTGAACACATACGGCAGTTTCAGAACCCCGTCCCGAGAAGTCAGGGCGGGGGGACACCCCGGGCGGAGGCCCGGGCACCGATTCTGCTCCACACCTCCACACACCTCCTAGGAGAGCCGCATGGCACGTCTTGCTGGCGTCGACATCCCGCGCGATAAGCGCGTGGTCATCGCCCTGACCTACATCTACGGCATCGGCCGTACCCGTTCCGTCGAGATCCTGAACGCCCTCGAGATCGACCCCGACGTCCGCGTCAAGGACCTCGCGGACGAACAGCTCGTTCAGCTGCGTGACCACATCGAGGCCACGTACAAGGTTGAGGGTGACCTTCGCCGCGAGGTCGCCTCCGACATCCGCCGCAAGGTCGAGATCGGGTCCTATCAGGGGATCCGCCACCGTCGTGGCCTGCCCGTCCACGGACAGCGCACCAAGACGAACGCCCGTACGCGCAAGGGCCCCAAGCGCACCGTCGCCGGCAAGAAGAAGGCGGGCCGTAAGTAGTCCTCGCGGGCTCAGGCACCGGCTCCCAGGTTTAGGAGAACAACGCAATGGCACAGGCCAAGACCGCCGTACGCAAGCCGCGGCGCAAAGAGAAGAAGAACATCGCGCTGGGTCACGCCCACATCAAGTCGACGTTCAACAACACGATCGTTTCGATCACCGACCCCTCGGGTGCAGTCATCAGCTGGGCCTCGTCGGGCGGCGTGGGCTTCAAGGGCTCGCGCAAGTCGACCCCGTACGCGGCCGGTATGGCCGCCGAGTCGGCCGCTCGCCAGGCTCAGGAGCACGGAGTGAAGAAGGTCGACGTCTTCGTCAAGGGACCCGGTTCCGGACGCGAGACGGCGATCCGTTCGCTCACGGCCGCGGGCCTCGAGGTCGGTTCGATCCAGGACGTCACGCCGCAGGCACACAACGGCTGCCGTCCCCCCAAGCGCCGCCGCGTCTGATCCCCGAGCCGGGGCGCCTCGTGCGCTCCGGCTATCGGTCGTCGCGCCGTCTCACTGATTTGCGGATGCCTGGACGTGCGCTCTATGCGCGGGTACGAGCATCCCCCGAGAAAAACTCAACAACCTCACCCATGCAAGTGTCATATAGCGGGCACTTAGCCGAAAGGAACACACAGTGCTCATCGCACAGCGTCCCACTCTGACCGAGGAAAAGATCGCGGAGTTCCGCAGCCGCTTCATCATCGAGCCGCTCGAGCCCGGATTCGGATACACGATCGGCAATGCGCTCCGTCGTAGCCTGCTCTCGTCGATCCCCGGTGCAGCCGTCACGAGCATCCGCATCGATGGCGTCCTCCACGAGTTCACCACGATCCCCGGTGTCAAGGAAGATGTCACCGAGATCATCCTGAACATCAAGCAGCTCGTCGTTTCGTCCGAGCGCGATGAGCCCATCACGGCTTACCTGCGCAAGACGGGTGCCGGCCAGGTCACGGCCGCCGACATCTCCGCTCCCGCGGGCGTCGAGATCCACAACCCCGAGCTTGTCATCGCGACGCTCAACGACACCGCGAAGTTCGAGCTCGAGCTGACGATCGAGCGTGGCCGTGGCTACGTGTCGGCGACGCAGAACCGCAACGAGTACGCCGAGGCCGGTCAGGTTCCGATCGACTCGATCTACTCGCCGGTCCTCAAGGTCAGCTACCGGGTCGACGCGACGCGTGCCGGTGAGCGCACCGACTTCGACAAGCTCGTGCTGGACGTCGAGACCAAGTCCTCGATCGCCCCGCGTGACGCGGTCGCCTCGGCCGGTCGCACGCTGACCGAGCTGTTCGGCCTCGCCCGCGAACTGAACGTCGAGGCCGAGGGCATCGAGATCGGCCCCGCGCCGGTCGAGACCGTTCTCTCGAACGAGCTGTCGATGCCGATCGAAGACCTCGATCTGTCCGTCCGTTCGTACAACTGCCTCAAGCGCGAGGGCATCAACACGGTCAGCGAGCTCGTTGCGCTCTCCGAGACCCAGCTGATGAACATTCGCAACTTCGGTCAGAAGTCGGTCGATGAGGTGCGCGACAAGCTCATCTCGCTCGGCCTGTCGCTCAAGGATTCCGTGCCCGGCTTCGACGGCGCGCACTTCTACGGCGGCTACGACGACGAGACCGTCTGACCGCGGACCCCGACCCGATTCATCCTGGAGTAGATACTCATGCCCAAGCCCACGAAGGGTCCCCGCCTCGGCGGCGGTCCTGCCCACGAGCGCCTGCTGCTTGCGAACCTCGCCGCGGCCCTCTTCACGCACAAGTCGATTCAGACGACCGAGACCAAGGCCAAGCGCCTCCGTCCCCTCGCTGAGCGCCTGATCACGTTCGCGAAGCGCGGTGACCTGCACGCGCGTCGTCGCGTGCTGGGCATCATCGGCGATCGCGAGGTCGTGCACGTGCTGTTCACCGAGATCGCCCCGCTGGTCGCGGAGCGCGAGGGTGGCTACACGCGCATCGTCAAGATCGGCAACCGCAAGGGCGACAACGCCCCCATGGCCGTCATCGAGCTCGTGCTCGAGCCGGTGACGCCGAAGGTCAAGTCGTCGAAGAAGTCGGATGCCGCGGCCCCCGCTGCGACGCCTGCCGCTGTCGAAGAGGCGCCCGCCGACGAGACTCCGGTCGCCGTCGAAGACGCCGATGTTGAGGTGTCGGACACCGACGCCGAGGCCCCGGCCGGTGCCGCGGAGGCTGCCGCCGAGGACGCCGAAGCGAAGTAGTACTCGTATGCCGTCATGAGGCCCGCGCCCCTCCGGGGGTGCGGGCCTCATGCTGTGTGCGGCGCGTCGCGGCGCGGATTTCATCTGCACCCGCATCCAGTGCAACACTTAGCGCTGGAGGGATCTCTGTGATCAATTTTGACTTGGAGAACGCGGTAACGCTGTCACATCGCTCGATTTCGGCGCGTTCCGACGTCCGTCGTCGTGCGCTTCGCGCACTCGCCGCGATGGCGATGGTCTCGGCGCTCGCTTTGACGGGGTGCTCGGGGGGCTTGCCGTGGGATCAGCCATCCGCATCCGCCGGGGCATCCGGTACCACCGTGCCCGCACCGGTCCCCAATGACCTGTCGAGCGGCTCGACCGCACGCACCCTCTCGGCCGGTGCCGTGGGGGTCTCGATCAACTACTGGTCCACGCTCAACATGGCCGACTGGACCTCCGGCGCGCTCAAGCCTGTCAGCATCAGCCTGATCACGAGCGTCACCCCGAACGATGGCCAGAAGGTCTACCTGCAGCGCGCGACGATGGTGGCCGTTCCGGGAACGCTCGACACGACTTTTGACCCGCTCGCACCCCAGAACGACCAGTCCACCGTTGCCCCCGGGTATCTTGTTCTCGACCCCTACAGCTACTCGCAGACCTTCAACGTCGGCCCGGTGCCGGCAGAGGCGACGCTCGTCACCCTCCAGTTCACCTACGACTTCCTCGTCCAGACGACGCCGACATCCACCGAGTACGCCAAACAGAGCGCGTCCGACACCCTGACCGTCGCAATCGTCCCGCAGCCCACGGAGTAGTAACATTCGCGAGTAAGACCCTTTTCCCCAGGTGCCGCACCTGTCAGTCTTCGACAGATCCTGCGGTGCCGCCAAGGCCGCACTGAGCATCCCCTGAGTCAGTGCGGACACAATCGAACAACAGTCACCCGTATTTATTCCCCCGGCGTCCGCGCCGAAACACGAGGTCCCCATGTCGATGCCCCCGCCCGCCGGACAGAAGGTCATGCCCTACTCGCGTCCTTCCTCCGCGCGCCCCGCTCCCGAGCCCGAAGCCGTCGAGCCCGATAACGCATTCCCGCAGGATTTCGCCGCGTCCTTGCAGGACCTGAACACGCAGCGCGCGACGATCGGATGCGTGATCCCGGCCTATAACGAAGAGGAGTCGATCGCCGGAGTGCTGCAGGGTCTGCTCGAGCAGTCGCGCGTACCCGACGTGATCCACCTGGTCGTCAACAACTCGAACGACAAGACGGTCGCGATCGCCTCCGAGTTCGCGGGTCCGCACGAGATCACGACCGAGCTGGGTGAGCAGTTCACCGAGGTCTTCGTCCATGACATCGGCAAGAACCCCGACAAGAAGGTCGGCGCGCTCAATTACGGGTTCGCGCTGGTGGAGGGCTACGACTTCCTTCTCGGTGTGGACGGCGACACGATCGCCGACCGTCGTGCGGTCGAGTTTCTCGAGACCGAGATCACGAGCGACACGCGCATCGGGGGCATCTCGGCGATCTACTCGATCGATGACCACCCGTTCCGCGGGCTCGCGCGCTTCCTGATCACGGGCCAGCGCTCGCAGTTCGCGGCGTTCAACCTCCACAACCTGCTGCGTGGACGCAACATGGCCGTCCTCGGCGGACAATTCTCGATCTTCTCCACGCGGGCGCTGCGCGATGTCATGCGCGAGAACCACCAGCAGACTCCGTGGGTGAAGGACAGCGAGGTCGAGGACTCACTCCTCTCGCTGCAGATCAAGAGTGCCGGATATCTCACCAAGATCAGCCCCTATGCCCGCGCCGACGTGGGTGGCATGACGACGCTGCGCGGCCTCGACGCCCAACAGGTCAAGTGGAACTACGGTGCCATCGAGCTGATGTGGCCCGGGCAGCGCGGCGACACGAAGGGGCAGCCGTTCCACCCGAACCTGCGCGTGCGCTGGCTCGAACAGTTCAGCATGCTCGTGAACCTCTTCGTGCGCGTGGGTTTCGTGACGCTGCTGGCCGGTTCGCTGTCGATCAACGCGTTCATCTTCTCGGCGTTCTGGCTCATCCCGATCGCGATGGCCATGCTGCTGAACCTGCGGATGGCTCTGTCGATGAAGAACCGGGACCGGCACGACGTGCTCTTCGCCGCGCTGATCGTTCCGGCCGAGCTCTACATGTGGATCAGAATCGGGCACTTCCTGCGGTCGTGGACACGCTTCCTGTCCCGTAAGAAGGTCGACAACTGGGCCATGCAGGCCAAAGCGGAGCGCGGCGCGGGTATTGGCCACTGGACGCCGATGTTCATCGCTATCGGTGTCGTGGCCGCGGTGGCGATCTCGTGGCAGCTGATCCCGATCACGCTGCAGTCCGGGATCCTCGCGGTCGGCTGGCCCGTGCTGGGCGTGATCACCGTGCTGCAGACGCTGAGCATGTTCATGCGGCTCATGCGCCGTCAGCACGGCTTCAAGGTCTGACGCACCGACCGCGGTAGTGCCGAGCCGAAACCGTCGAGGCTAGTTGTCGACCTCGGGCGTCATCCGGTAGCCCACGTCGCGCACGGCTTCGAGGTACATCGGAATCGGCGAGTCCATCTCGCCGAGCTTGCGTCGCAGGCTGTCGACATGGGCCTGCACGGCTCGCTTGTCGGCGTCGCCGACGTAGTACGACGTGACGTAGGACTCGCCGCGCAGAACCAGTGTGAGGTCCGCTTTGCTCCGGATGCGGCGCCGGGACGACATGATCGTCAGCAACAGCTCGAACTCGGTTTCGGTGAGGTCGATCGGCTGGCTTCCGACCTCGACCCGGCGTGACTCGGGTTCGAGATACAGGTCGCGATGGCGCATCCAGCCGATGTGCGGGTCGCGGCGCTCGAGCTCCGAGCCGGGTCCATCGATCTCGCCCACGATGACGTCATCGTATGCCGGGTCCAGATGGTCGTACTCAGCGCGCGGGATCACCCGCATGGCTGGGACCGGCTCCTCGGCCCTCTCCCACTCGCTCGGGTGGGGCTGACGCGGGGGCGGCGCCTGCTCGTATAGGCGCGTGCGCGGCGGCCCGCGATAGATCGGGGGTTCGACAGGCGGAGGAGCGACGGGCGGAGCAGGGGCCTGGACGGGGATGCTCGAGGTGTTGATGCGGGGGAAAGACGGCCCGGCGCTCTCTTGCTGACGCGGAGTGGGCGTCACGGGCGCTTCGGTGCGCGCGGGTCTGCGCAGGAAGGCATCGATTCGTGCCCGGAACTCGCGCGGGCGGAACGGCTTGACGATGTAGTCGTCGGCGCCGGCGCCGAGTCCTTGAATGACATCGGACTCTTCGGCCATGGCGCTGACCATGATGATGAAGGTCGGGCTACCACCCGCGCGGATGCGGCGGGCAGCTTCGAATCCGTCGATGCCGGGCATGCTCACGTCGAGCGTGGTGATGAGGGGCTTGTACGCCAGCGCAGCGCGCACGCCGTCCAGTCCGTTGCCCACCGAGACGACGGAGAAGCCTGCGGACTCGAAAACGCTCGCGATCAGGTGTCGGACGTCGGGGTCGTCCTCGACGATGACAGCGGTACGCAGCTCATCGGCATCGGCCATGCGGGCGCTCCCCTTGCTGATGATGGATCCCGTCGAATTCTCGCATACGTACGGCCCCGTCATTCACCGCCTGTGGACCGTGACCCGACGTGATCGCGTGTCCCGGGACCGGTCATTCGGTGCCGTCGTCCACGACGACCACGTCGCGCGTCAGTTCCACCGCGGCCATCGGCCACCAGGCGCCGGCCGGGGGCCCGCCGTTGCAGGCGCCATCGCTCTCGCCGGGCACTTTGATCCACAGATTCGTGTCGACGACGTCATCGTGCACGCTGCCCGCTGGCGCTCCCACGCGGCGGTTCGGCGGGTTGCACCAGTCGCCCGTCGCCCCGACCCCGTTGCGCGACGAATCGATCACGGCGTGAGCGCCTCCGAGCTGCCTCGACAGTGCGTGCGCATACGAGATCTCGTCGCCGTCCGTGTTGTAGTTCGAGACGTTGGTCGCGAACCCGCGGACCTGGTCGATGACCCCGATCTCACGGATGAAGCCCGCCATGACCTCGGGGGAGTGCCACGTCGAGTGGCCGCCGTCGATGTAGATCCGGGCATTCTCGGCCGAGAGATTTGCGGCGGCGCCCTGCAGCTGCGGTGCGCGCTCGGCCAGGTTGCCGCACTCCTGGGCGAGCGCTATCGAGTCCGGCTCGAGCATGATGATCGTGTCGATGCCGGATGCGCGAACTGCCGCGCCGATCTCGGCGGTCCAGATGGCGTACTGGTCCTCGGAGAGTCCACCCGCGGAGAAGTTGCCGCAATCGCGGCCGGGAAGACCGTAGATGACGATCGTCGATGTCGCGCCCTGGTCGGACGCCTCTTGTGCCAGGGACGTGACCCGCGGCCCGACCTCACCGATCGGATCGCGCTCGGGCACCAACCAGAAGGCAGTGGGCTGCCCCGCCAGGTAGGCCGCTGCCGCCCGCTCTGGCGAACCCTCGGGCGCGACCGCGGCCTGCACGGCGGCCTCCGTGTTGCTGTACACAGCCACCCGGATGTGCGCGTCCGGCGTCGCGACGTTTCCGCTTCCGTTCAGCAGAACCCACGCCGCGACACCGCCGCCGACGATCACCAAGAGCACCACGAATGTCACGACGATCGAGCGTCGTCGGCGAGAGGACTTCACCGCTCGAATCTATCGCGCCCGAGCGGGCGGGACCGTCCACGAGGCCGCCGCGGCGAGAGCGGGGAGCCTGCGTTACCCGTCGCCATCCACGAGGCGCGAGGCGAGGGCCGATACGCGCACGGATCTGTCGAACGCGGCCTGGGCGCGTGCATCCTCCACCCCTTGCACGGCCGCCGCGACGGTCTCGGCGAACAGCCGTCCACCCGTCGCACCGGGGTGGATCCGGTCACCCGCGAGCAGGTCTTGGTGGGCCGCGGCGGTTCCCGCCCAGTCCGCGACGACGACGTCGGGTTGCGCGGCATCGAAGGCCGCGAGCTCTGCGTTGACCCCCGCGATCCAGTCCCGTGGGGCGAATGCGTTCACGAGCACGAGGTGCCGGTCCGGGCCGATCGCCTGTTCGAGGCGGGCGAGCGCTTCGGCACTGATCGGCCCGTTCGTGCCGAGCGCGACGACGACGTAGGGGCGAAGCTGGCCCGCGGCCGCCTGGGCCTCGGCGATCCCGACACCGGCATTCATCGACCGAGACACGGATGCATCGATCTGGATCCCCGGGAGTCGTTCCATCAGTCCCGGCGCGGACGCGAGCATGACCGAGTCCCCGATCGCGCTGACCTGATCGCCGGGCACCGTGGTCGGGCGCGGCCCGGGAACGGGCTCATCGCCGGTCTGCACGGCGAGCGGCGGCGAGACCTCGATCGCGGTCGGCGTCGGCGAGGGGGATGCCGAGGCTTCGTCCAAGGCCTGCTGGCCCGCCTGGACCGCCGCGGCCCCGGACGTCGCCTGCGGCGCGATCGCGATGGCGCTCGTCGTCGCACCCGCCGCGAGGACGAACGCGGTCACAGCTCCGAGGGCGACGAACCGGCCCGCGGGGGCGCCGGACAGGCGTGCGCGCAGCGCCGCGAGGGAGGCGCGGAAGCCGTGGCGTCGGACCGGAGTCTCGATGAACCGGTAAGACACGGTCGCGGCCACCAGGGTGATGGCGAGCGCCCAGAGGCCTACGGCGAGCGGCGGCTCGTCTCCGGGTGCGATGGCCGTGCCCGCCATCAGCAGGACGAGGACCGGCCAGTGCCAGAGGTAGATGCCGTAGGACCGCACCCCGACCCAGCGGAGCGGCGCGACATCGAGCGTGCGTCCCAACACCGAGCCCGGCCATGCGCCCGCGGTGATGGCGGCGACGGTGAGCAGGCAGGCGGCGAGCAGGGCGCCCGGGAACGTCGCGGTGTCGGGCGCGGGTGGCACTGTCGCGACCGCGACGATCGCCGCGACCGCGAGGACGCCGACGGCGGTGACGCCGCGTCGAACGTTCGGGCGAACCATCCAGGCGGTCGGTTCGTGGAGCGCTCGGCCGACGGTGAACGCCAGCGCGACCCCGAGCAGGATGCCGAAGCCGTGTGAGTCGGTTCCGAAGTAGGCGCGCGTTACGTCCGCTGCCGCACCGCCCGCCGTCGCACCCGATACCAGGACTGCCATCCAGAGGGCCGAGCCTGCCGCCGCGACGGCGGCGACACCGGCACGGATGAGCCGCGAGGGGATCAGCAGGAGGAGAGGGAAGAGCAACGGCCAGAGGACGTAGAACTGCTCCTCGACCGCGAGCGACCACAGGTTGCGGAACAACTCGGGCGTGCCGGACTCGAAGTATCCGCTGCCCGCCGAAATCGACATCCAGTTGAAGGTGAACGTGAGGGCGCCGAGCACCTGACGACCGAAGCCGACCAATACGTCGCCTCCGACGGACCATGCCCAGAGGCCGCAGACCACGATGAGCGTGATGAGCGCCGGCAGAAGCCGGCGGGCTCGGCGCCGCCAGAACTCGACCAGCGAGATGCGTGGGCCGCGTCCCTCTGCCGCGGACACCCCGGCCTCGCGCAGCAACAGCGAGGTGATCAGGAATCCGCTGATGACGAAGAAGACGTCCACACCGATGAAACCCTGCGGCAGCCACCACGCGGGGAACAGGTGATAGGCCACGACCAGCGCGACCGCGATCGCGCGCAGTCCATCGAGGCCCGCGTAGCGCCCGCCGACAGGATCGGGGCGGGGTGCGGGAGCGGCAGCGGAGGGAAGGGGGTCAGTGCGAGTCATGGGTGCGGTGGTCCGCGCATCACACGTGCATTTCGGGGCGTGCGCATGGGCGCTGCGGGTGTGGCGTTGACGCTCGCCAAGTTTACGTCGGGGGCACCGACACCGCGAGAACGAATGGCTCGTCGCGCGCGGCAATAGGCTGTCCGGGTGCGGATCCGCCTCGACATCGCCTACGACGGCACGCATTTTCGCGGCTGGGCCCGCCAGACGAACCTGCGTACCGTCCAGGGCACACTCGAGGATGCGCTCGCCCGCGTGCTCGGGTCCGGACACATTCCCGGTCACGCGCACGGCAAGATGCCTCGGCTCGTCGTGGCGGGGCGTACCGACGCGGGCGTGCACGCCGCCGGTCAGGTCGCGCACCTCGATCTCGACACACGGCTCCTCGAAGCCCTCGGTCGGTCGCGCCCGAAGTACGGCACACCCCTCGACCTGCTCGCGCAGAGGGTGCGCGGCGTGCTGGGCAAGTACGCGGATGTCACGGTCCGCGGCATCCGTGAGGCTCCGGATGGGTTCGACGCCCGGTTCTCGGCCGTGTGGCGCCGATACGCGTATCGCATTGCCGATTCCACGGCCGGTTATGACCCCCTCGAGCGCACCCGCACGACGAGTGTCAACGCTCACCTGGACGTGGCGGCGATGGATGCCGCGGCGCGGTCGCTGATCGGACTGCATGACTTCGCCGCGTACTGCCGCCCCCGAGAGGGCGCCACGACGATCCGTACCCTGCTGGAGTTCGACTGGCGGCGCAACGACGAAGGCGTCCTGATCGCGAACGTGCGGGCGGACGCGTTCTGTCACAGCATGGTGCGCGCCCTCGTCGGCGCGTGCGTCTCGGTCGGGCGCGGCCGGTTGAGCGTCGAGGATGTCGCGAGTCTGCGGGATGCGGGGGAGCGGACGAGCGCGTTCCCCGTGCTCGCGGCGCGGGGACTCACCCTGATGGAGGTCGGCTACCCCGCCGACGATCAGCTCGCCTCGCGCGCCGAGGTGACCCGCGCCCGTCGCGACGAGGAGTGATCAGGTCCCGTCGACGCCGGGGGACGAAAGAGTCTCGGACTCTTCGGTCCAGCGTGTCAGCGCCACGGTGAAGCCGTGCACCAGGCGCTCGAAGCTGCGCTCGATCGAGGCTGACAGGGCGAAGCCGCCCTGGGCCTCGAGCGCGACGAATCCGTGCAGGGCCGACCGGAATGCGCGGATCGCGTCCACCGCGTCGTCGCCCTCGAGGCGGTAGGCGGCGAGAACGTCGGCGATGACCTGGACGACCGCGCTCGCGGTGGACTCGCTTTCGAGATCCCCGGGGATGGGTGCCATCTGTGACGCTTCGTAGCGTGCGGGATGCAGCAGGGCCCAGCCTCGGTAGGCGTGCGACATCGCGTGGATCGCGTCGGTGCCCGCTCGCCCGACCGCGGCTCGGGCGAGCACGTCGCCGAGCTCGCGCTGGGACCGGAGCGAGATGCTCCGCTGCAAACCCGCCATCGAGTCGATGTGCTTGTAGAGCGAGGGCTGGCGCACACCCAGCTTCTCGGCCAATGCGGCGAGTGTCAGTCGACTGAGACCGACCTCGTCGGCCATGATCGCCGCCTCGGCGACGACCCGGTCGCGGGTGAGGCCCACCCTAGGCACCGTGCGTCACTCTCTCGAGGAAGCGCAGCACGGCGTCCGCGGTGATGTCGGGCTGCTGCGCATGCGGGTAGTGCCCCGCCTCGGCGACCATCACGACCTCGCCCTTCAGGGCGTCGCCGATCCATCGTGCCTCGGCCGCGGGGTCCCTGAAGTCCGGGTCCCGGTCGCCCATCACGACGAGCGCCGGTGCGGCCACGGCATCGAGCGCGGCCTCGGCCGGATCGTGGTCGGTCTGCTGGGTCGTGAGCGAGAACGCCTTGCCGTATGCCGGGCGCCGCAGGCTGGCGATGACCGCGGTGCGGTACTGCTCGAAGTCGGCGGGCTTCTGGCCGGCGTACAGCGTGGGCATGTAGCTCTTCCAGACGCTGGCGATCCAGAGCGGCGCCATCATCGCCCGGAACAGCGCGCGCGTGATGGCGCTCACCGGCGGGTTGCGCACGAACGGACCCACGAGCACGAGACCCGTCACCTGTTCCGGGTGTTCCGCCGCGACGATCACGGCGGCTCCCGCCGCGAGCGAGTTCCCGACGATCACGGCACTGCCACCGAGATCCGCGATCAGGGCCGAGATGTCACCCGCCGTCGCGACGTCGCCATACGACGAGAACGACGTGTCGCTGTCGCCATGACCGCGCAGATCGGTCGTTGCGACCCGGTAGCCCGCCTCGACGAGCAGGGGAGTGAGGTGACGGTAGGACGAGCGCAGCTCGCCCATGCCGGGAACGAGTACGAGCAGCGGCCCCGACCCCTGGACGTCGTATCCGATGCGCCCCTCGGGACGGGCCAGGTAGCGCGTCGCGGCGTCCGAAACCGAAGCGGAGGAGGAAGTCATGAAAGCTAGACTCCATCATCTACCAGCTATTGTCAATAGCTTAAGTGGTCAGCGCGCGATGGGGCTCACCTGGGAGTTGTCAAAGAACCCCGCGATGGCGAGCCGGACGTCACCCGCCGGTAACGTCCCGCGCCTATCCTGGTGGCGGTATGAAGGTCATCTCTTACAACCTGCGCAAGCATCGTGCGGCAACCGAGCTCGCGGCGCTCGCCGAGCGCTACGAACCCGATGTGCTCTGCCTGCAGGAATGTGACTCCACCGACATCCCGAGCACGATCCACGGACTGACGCTGGCGGATGCGACGAGTCGCAATCGCCTCGGACTCGCGGTGTACTTCCGTGAGAACACCTACCGTGCTGAGGCCGTACGGGCGATGAGCCTGAAGAAGTCCTTGCACGACCGCGTCCTCAAGCCCGCCGAGGAGCGGCTGCTCGGCGTCCGCCTGCACGACATCGACGCGGGCCACCAGATGATCGTCGCCTCGTTTCACGCCGCACCGCTGACGGCTCTGAACTCACTGCGCCGCCACCAGATCCGTACGGCGCTCGACGAACTCGATGCGCTCGGACCGGGCCTGCCCACCCTCATGGTCGGCGACTACAACTACCCGGTATTCAAAGAGAACCTCGGCCAGCGCATCCGTGATCAGGGCTACGAGTTGAACCTGAGCGACGCCCGCACCTACACCCGCTACCGCTTCTTCCGGGGGCACTACGATTTCGCGACGTCGGTAGGTTTCGAGATCGAGAAGGTGCGGACCCTGCCGCAGGGCCGGTCTGACCACAAACCGATCCTCGTGACGGGCAGAGCTGTGGCTGCGACGACGGCCACCGTCCATGACGCGACGACAGCGGACGTGCCCCTGATGCCCAGAGCGAGCGCCTGATTCCGCTGGCTCCACTCGCGTCATGAAACGCCCGGACGCGCGTCTCATGAGAGGGCCCGACCGATCGCCGCGCCCTCTGCCGGGGTTGAATGCGTCGAAGGGTGGTCACTCCCATGAGCGACGAAGAGCAGGTCGATTCTGCGCGTGACAGGGTGGTCGTCGAGCCCGAGCGCCTGCGTTCCGCGATCGAGGATGCTGCTCGCGACCATGGCTGGCGGGCCGCAGCCGATGTCTTCCAGCGCCACTGGGATCTGTACGCCACGCGCGTCCCCCGGGTGATGCTCGAGGCGCTGAAGGGTCTGCCGGGCGAGGTCTTCGTCGAACGACCCAGCATGTTGATCGCCGCTGACTACCTCCAGCAGGTGGCGTCAGGTCAAGGCGCGGGGCGATTCCACGACGGTGCGCGTGACACCTACGGCGGCGCCCGTGAGCCCCGCGAACTGCTGGATTCTCTCATCGCGTTGACGGGCCGCGCGGCCGGGGCACGTGCGGAGGGCGGGCTCGACACGGCGCGGCTGCGTTCCGCCGAGGCGCGACGCACGCTGGAGCGCGCCGACGAGTCTGCGCGCGGGCGCGCCCGCGAGGCGTTGCCGCATCTGATGCTCCAGTGGGGGCGCTGCCGGGAAGCCGCCGATGCGGACGGCGCCATTGTCGAATACGAGCAGAGCCATCATCTCGGCACGATAACCGGGCAGACCGAGGTCGCGGGGCGCGCGGCAGCTTCGTTGGCGTGGCTGCTCGCGGAGCGCGGTCGCCTCTCCGATGCACGAGAGTGGCTCGCCCGCGCGCGCGCCACCGGCCGCGTCAGCCCGCGACACGGAGCGGTCCTGCACCTGACCGATGCGTTGATCGCCGCTGACCAGCTCGACGACGAGCTCGCCGAGCGCGCGCTGGCCCGGATCGACGACAACGGGATCGGCGAATATTGGGCGGCGCTGCTGTGGGTGCGGGCGATGATCGCCCGTGGACCGATCGCACCCCTGATGATCCGTCACGACTTCGTCGGCGAGACGGAGCGCCGCGCGCGCAAGCTGTACGACGAGGGTGCAAACCGCCGTTATCTCGTGCGTGCCGCCGACGCCATCGAGCGAGAGATCGAGCCGTGCGAGCCCCCCATCCCCGCGGCGAGCCCCGAAGCGCCCAGCCCAACGGACATCGTGCGTCAAGCCAGCGCCCTCTGCAGATCTGGTTCGTTCGCGGCAGCGAGGGGGCTCGCTCGAACGGCGCTCGCCGCGTCCCCGCCGGTGCGTGACGAGGCCGCGGCCCAGTTGATTCTGGCGGCCTCGGAGTTCGCGCTCGGGGGATCGGATGCCGCCCGCTCCGCGTTCTGTCGCGCCCACGCTCTCATCGCTCACGAGGGGTTGCTCCGCAGCTACGGCACCATCGGCGCGGCAGACCTCCGGGCGCTCGCCGAGCTGTCGGGTCTGCGCATTCCGGCTCTCGCGACCGTTGCTGACGCCGCCGAAGCAGCACGTCCTGGTCCAGCAGAGAGCGCGAACATGGCGGCGCTCACACGGCGGGAGCGCGAGCTGCTCGTCCTCATCGCCGAGGGTCGGCAGTTCGCCCAGATCGCGGAGTCGCTCTTCATCAGTCTCAACACGGTCAAGACCCTCACCCGCAGCCTCTATCGGAAACTCGGCGTGCACAGCCGCGGCGAGGCCGCCGCTCTCGCTCGCACGCTCTGACGACGGCGCCCGCACGGGTGAATTCGGGGCGGTTCGGGGGTGATATCTCCCGAAAGCCCGTGGAGCTTTTATGAGGGCGCTCTAATGTTTCTCGTCGAACGCCCTGCGCCGAGCGGGGGTGTGACAGGCGGTTCGGGCCGTATCCGGGGGGACGGGTCCGAACCGCCTGTCACACCGCCCGACCCGCGGAGCGTGCTCGTTCACGACGCCCGAGATCCTCAGGGCCGTCCCATGCCGTGGTACGTCCATCCCGCGGCACGCCACGCCGAAGCGTCGAGGCAGTTGCGCCCGTCCACGATGACCGGCGACGAGACGAGCGAGGCCGCGTGCTCGGGCGCGAGGTCGCGTCTGTACTCGTCCCACTCGGTCACGACCACGACGACGTCGGCGCCGCGCAGGGCTTCATCGCGGTCGGCGACGAAGTCGAGTTGCGGATGCAGCCGCTCGGCGTTCGCGATGGCCTGCGGGTCGGTCACCGTGACCCACGCGCCGAGTCCGCGCAGACGTACGGCGACATCCAGGGCGGGGGAGTCTCGCACATCGTCGCTGTGCGGCTTGAACGCTGCGCCCAGCACCGTGACGTTCTTCTTGAAGACCGAGCCCCCAAGGGCGGCAATGACGAGATCGACAGCGCGGTCGCGGCGTCGCAGGTTGATCGCGTCGACCTCGCGCAGGAACGCGACCGACTCGCCACGCCCCAGCTCTTCCGCCCGCGCAGCGAAGGCGCGGATGTCTTTCGGCAGGCATCCGCCACCGAACCCGATTCCGGCGCCCAGGAAGCGACGCCCGATGCGCACGTCATGCCCGATCGCGTCGGCGAGCTGGGTCACGTCCGCGCCCGTGACCTCGGCGATCTCGGCCATCGCGTTGATGAACGAGATCTTCGTGGCGAGGAAGGCGTTGGCCGCTACCTTGACGAGCTCGGCCGTGGCGTAGTCGGTGACGAGAAACGGCGTGCCCAGCGCAACGGCCGGGTGGTAGACCTCTCGCAGGACATCGGCCGCGCGCTCGCCGGAAAGGTCCGTCGGGACCCCGACGACCAGTCGGTCCGGGTCGATCGTGTCCTGCACGGCCCATCCCTCGCGCAAGAACTCGGGGTTCCAGACGAGGGTGGCGCCCGTGGATGACACCGTGGGGGCAAGCCGGGTCGCGGTCCCGACGGGGACGGTCGACTTACCGGCTACGACGTCGCCGGGTGAGAGGTGCGGGACGAGCGCATCGAACGCCGCGTCGACGTAGGTCAGGTCGGCCGCATAGCCGTCCGCACGCTGGGGAGTCCCGACTCCGACGAAGTGCACCGCGGCGCCACGAGCGTTCGAGATGTCGGTCGTGAACCGCAGATTGCCGGATGCGATACCCGCCTGGAGCATCTCCTTCAGGCGCGGTTCGAATAATGGGGCGTCTCCGCGCGAGAGCACCTCGATCTTCGAGTCGTCGACGTCGACGCCGATGACGTCGTGTCCGATGTGCGCCATCGCTGCTGCGTGGACGGCACCGAGGTATCCGCACCCGATCACCGACAGTCGCACGCGAGTCCTCGGCGGGGGCGGGGACTCGGTGGAACGCGCACGCTCTGGAGGGCAGGTGCCGACATGATCCGCGAGCGTATGCAGGGCTCACGACCTGCGCGTGAACGCCGCGCGAACACTTGTGTCGGCAGCGCGGCCTGCCGGCGGGTGAACCGGGCCAGCACGACCAGCAGGCTCAGCCGGGATTCCGCCGCGATCGTCACCGCCGGGTGGCAGTGCCGCTTCGCGCGCACGGCGCAGGACCAGCGTGATGAGGAACACGAAAGGCGCGAAGAGAAGGAGGTTCGATGGCTCTCGGCGGACCCGCCAACGAGGTGTCGCGCGGCCGGCATCTCGCTCGTGGCGTGCGGCCTGCTCGGTCGAGGCATCCGTCGGTACTAGCGTGGCAGCATGCTGTTCGCGGATGCTCCGGTCCTGTCGAATGCGCACGTCGAGTCCTCCACAGGCGGGCTCTTTCTGCTTTCTCCACGGGTTCAGATTGTTCCTCCGATCTGGCCGTTCTGCGCGCCGCTAATGTCGGTGGCCCTCGCCAGAATGGAGTTATGGAACCGGATCTCGAGGCACTCCGAGACGTGGATGCTGCGCTCGCCGCGGCCCTCGCGCCGGTGTTCGCGAGCGATGCGGTGCACGAGGCATCCGATGCTCACGTGCTCGAGGCGATGGCGGTCGCGGGATCGATCCTGCGGCGGGTCGAGGGGTTCTTGGTCGAGGCGACGGACGTGGTGCGCGGGCGATCGGCGGGTCCGCGAGATGAGCGGATGACCACGCGCGCGGGGTGTGGGTCGGTGGTGGAGGTCGTGCAGCGGGCGACCCGCGTGTCGGGGGCATCGGCCGGCGCGCTGGTGCGTGCGGCCGGGGTGGTGCATCGCGAGCGTTCGATGACGTCGGGGGAGTGGTTGCCCGCGCCTCTGCCCGCGCTGCGCGACGCGATGATCGCGGGTGCTGTGGGGAGCGACGGTGTGGCTGCGGCGTCCGTTCTGGTCGAGGCATCCGCTCGCATCGATCGAGACGCTCTGCTCGTCGCGGACGCGGCGTTGGGCGAGGCGGCGCTGGGCGTGACGCGCGATGTCGCGACGGGTGCGGTCGAGACCGGACCGCATGCGTCGGCGAACGAGTTGCGGGTGCTGGCGCAGGTGTGGGCGAGCGTGCTCGACCAGGACGGCGCGGAGCCCATCGAGGCGTCGGCGATGCGGCGGCGCGGCCTGACGGTCGGTCCCGTGCGCGATGGGCTGGCGCGGGTCAGCGGCGACGTGCTCGCCGAGGTCGCCGCACAGTGGCAGCGCACCTGCGACGCGCTGTCGAACCCCAGGGTTCGGGCTGGGGTCGGGTTCGCGCCGGACGGTGGTGCCGATGGTGCTGGCGGCGGCGGTGCTGGTGCTGGTGGTCTGGACGATGCGGTCGCCGACCCCCGCGACACCCGGACGCGCGCGCAGAAGATGCACGACGCGCTGGCGACGTCGCTCGACGTCGCGGCTCGGTCGGGCGAGCTGCCCACGGTCGGTGGCGGTGCGCCGACGCTCGTCGTCTACGCGCGCGAAGAGGATCTGGTCGCGGGAACGGGATGGGCCGAGGTCGAGGGCATCGGCGAGCCTGTCGGCATCGGGGTAGCGGAGCGGGTCGCGTGCAGTGGGAGCATCCAACGCGTGACACTGAACGATCGGGGCCGGATCGTGGGACTCGGTGTGGCGGATCGGGTCTTCACCGCCATCCAGCGCAAGGCGATCAGTCTGCGCGACGGTGGTTGTGTGATCCCGGGCTGCCAGGTTCCGGCCGGATGGTGTGAGATCCACCACGCGACAGACCATGCGCTAGGTGGACCGACGCACACAGACAACGGTGTCTTGCTCTGCTGGCACCACCACAGAACCTTGGCGACATCCGGGTGGTCGGTGATGATGATCGACGGGGTGCCGCACATTCGCGGGCCCGCCTGGTGGGATCCGGAGCGAAGATGGCGACCCGCCGCGGGGTCACGGTTGCGGCGAAGAGTGCGCGTCGACGCAAGCCGACACGGAGGCGCCCCGCCCGACGGGCTCCGCACGCAGGATGGATCGCCCGAAGGCCGGCTCCTCCAGCGATCGCGATCGCGGTAGAGGGAGAGGGAGAGGGAGAGGGGGGAGGGGGGAGAGGGGGAGCGAGAGGTAAAGGGAGCCGTGCTGCCCACCCTCAGGCGCGTGTGGGACTCACGGTGTCCGCGGCGTTGTCTCGCACTCGGTCCCGGTCCTTCGCGGCACGGCGGAAGCGGTGCAGCACGGGCTCGGTGTACCCGTTCGCGGCGGCCGTGCCGCCGAACACGAGCTCGAGCGCGGCCGCGTAGGCCAGACTCGACGCCAGGTCATCGGTCATCGGCCGATACCCCGCGTCGCCGGCATTCTGCGCATCGACGACCTCGGCCATCCGTTCCATCGTCGTGCGCACCTGATCCTCCGTCACGACTGCGTGCAGCAGCCAGTTCGCGACATGCTGACTCGAGATCCGCAACGTCGCGCGGTCTTCCATCAGCCCCACGCCCTCGATGTCGGGAACCGTCGAGCATCCGACGCCCTGGTCCACCCACCGCACGACGTAGCCGAGGATCGACTGCAGATTGTTCTCGAGCTCGCGCTGGATCCCATCGACAGACCAGGACCCCGGGTCACCGAGCGGGATCGTCAGGAGATCGTCGAGGGGATCCGTGGGCTCTGCCACGAGCTGCGCCTGCCGCTCGAACACGTCCACCCGCAGGTAGTGCAGGGCGTGCAGGGTCGCCGCCGTCGGCGACGGGACCCACGCGGTCGACGCCCCGGCGAGCGGATGCGCGACCTTCTGCGCGAGCATCGCCGCCATCCGATCGGGCATCGCCCACATGCCCTTGCCGATCTGCGCCCGGCCACCGAACCCGGTCGCAAGCCCGGACGCGACGTTGCGCCGCTCGTACGCGCGCATCCAGGGCTGATCGCGCAGATCGCCCTTCGGTACGAACGCACCGGCCTGAATGGAGGTGTGGATCTCGTCTCCCGAGCGATCGAGAAAGCCGGTGTTGACGAACACGAGGCGCGAGCGGGCCTCGGTCAGACACGCGACGAGGTTCGCCGACGTGCGGCGCTCCTCGTCCATGAGCCCGAGCTTGAGCGTCTGCGGGGCAAGGCCGAGGAGCGCCTCGACGCGCCCGAACAGATCGACGACGAACGCCACCTCGTCCGGCCCGTGCAGCTTCGGGACCACGATGGGGAGCGCCGCGTGAGTGGCATCGGTGGGGCGACCGATGGGGCGCGCGCACAGCGTCGTCACCACGGCATCCACGATCGTCTCGCTCACGGGCTCGCCGTCGCCATCGACCACGGCATCCGTCGCCATGTGCAGCCCGACGTTGCGCACGAGCATGAGCGAGCGCCCGGGCAGGATGATCGGCGCACCCATCGGGGCGCGATACTCGCGATCGGCGGCGAGCGCGCGCTCGATGATCCGCCCCCGCTTCTCGAACGCGTGCGTGAGGTCGCCCCTGTTGAGGCCGAGCCAGATGCGGTACGCGGCGACCTTGTCGTCGGCGTCGACGGTCGCCACCGAATCCTCGAAGTCCACGATCGTCGACAAGGCGGACTCGAGCAGCACGTCGTGGAGTGCCGCCGCGTCCCGCGACCCGACCGGGGACTGCGGGTCGAACTGCAGCTCGAGATGCAGGCCGTGATGCTCGAGGAGAATCGCCGTGGGCGACTCGGGGCGGCCCCGGTATCCGCGGAACTGCGAGCGGTCCGCCAGGTTCGTCAGGCCCCCGTCGGCGAGCGCGATCACGAGGGCGCCGTCGATGACCGTGTACGCCCGCGAAGCGCGATGGGTGCTCCCGGCCCCGGCCAGGGGCACGAACTCGTCGAGCAGGTCCCGCACGTGCGCGACGACACGGTCGCCCCGCTCGACGTCGTATCCGGATGCCGACGGATGGACGGGCTCGATCGCATCCGTGCCGTACAGCGCGTCGTACAGCGACCCCCACCGCGCGTTCACGGCGTTCAGGGCGTACCGCGGATTGGTGACGGGAACCACGAGCTGCGGTCCGGCGAGCGAGCTCAGCTCGGGAGCGATGCCCGTCGTCGTGAGGCGACACGGCGATACCTCGGGCACGAGATATCCGATCTTCAGCAGATGCTCGCGATACGCGGCGGCGTCGTCATGGTCGGTGCGGCCGTCACCGTCGCGAGTTCGCCGTGTGCGGTGCCAGTCGTCGAGCTCGGCCTGCAGCCTGTCGCGCTCCGCGAGGAGTTCGGCGCGGCGGGGCGCGAGGTCTTCGACGATCGCGGCGAAACCTGCCCAGAAGGCCGACGCCGAGGCATCCGGTGCGAGCGCTTCGTTCGCGATGAATTCGTAGAGGGGGCGAGCGACGCGCACGCTGCCGGCGTCGACGTAGTCCGTCATGGGGAGAGTCCGATGATCGTGTGGCGCCTCAGGGCGCGGAGGGGGAAAGGGGAGTGCCGTCCGGGGCGAGGTGATCGCGCCACGAACGCGACGCCGTCCAGCCGAACAGGCGCGCGGCCTTCGACGAGTCGATGCCGCTCGCATCCACGCGCGGTACCGGGCGCAGCTCGACCTCGGGGTGCACGCGGGCGACGCTCGCGAGCAGGTCGCGCCCGCCGATGTTGTCGGCCGCCGCGGCGTACACGACCTCGTGCCCCGGGGTCGGGGTGCGCAGGCACGCGACGACGAGGTCGGCGAGATCCCGCACATCGATGTACGCCCAGAACACGGCGCTCGGCAGATCGGGGTCGTCGAAGAACGGCCGCAGGTTCGCCGCATACGTCTCGGGCGTCAACACCCATGTCGGGCGGATCGACACGGCGCTCGCGCCGCCGCCGCCACCCGCACGGGCCACGAAGGCGTCGCACAGCAGCTCGGTGACGCGCTTGGACATCCCGTACGCGTCGTGCGCGAGATCGGGATGCGACTCATCGATCGGGCAGAACGACCCGAGGAACGGCCGATGCGCCCACGTCATGCCCGACACCGAGTCGCTCGACAGGTTGATCAGGCGCCGGATGCCGCGGGCCTCCATCGCTTCGATCACGTTGAACGTCGACTGCGTGTTCGTGGCGAAAACGGTGTGCGCCACGTTCTTCGTCGGCTCGGGGATGCCGGCCGTGTGCACGACCGCGTCCACGTCGCGCACGACCGCGAAAGCGTCACCGGCGTTCGTGAGGTCGGCCTGCACGTAGGCGGCGACGTTCGTTTCGTCGGCGTCGTACACGGGCCGGGCGATGTCGGTCGCCCGCACGTCGAACCCGGCCGCCACGAGGGCGGCGACGACGTGACGGCCGACCTTGCCGCGGGATCCGGTCACGAGCACGCGCTGAGGAAAGGACATGTTCACGATTCCACGGTAGTCAGGCGTCGAGGAACGCCCGGCGTCCCGCCTCGATCACGTCGACGTCGACGTCGATCCCGAGCCCGGGGCCGGACGGCACCGCGACCGTCCCGTCCACGATCGACGCGACCCCGAACCCGGAGTCGGGCGCGACGCGCTCGAGCATCGGCGAGAGGTGGAACGGGTACTCGATCAGGTCGATGCCGGGGATCGCCGAGGCGACGAGCGCGTTGGCGGCGAACGTCACGGGGCTGCCGTGCGTGTGCATGACGACGCGCGCCCCGCGGCCGAGGGCCGTGCGCGCCATCAGATCGGCCTCGGCGATTCCGCCGCAGATGGATGCGTCGGGTTGCACGACCGAGATGGCCGCGCCATCCATCGTGTCGAGCATGTGCTCGGTGCTGAAGATGTGCTCGCCGTACGCCACGGGCACCGGCGATGCCGCGGCGATGCGGGCGATCGCGGGGAGCCGGGCCGCCGACACGGGCTCTTCGAACCAGCTGATGCGGAGGTCGGCCAGGCGCGCTGCCATCTCGATCGACTCGGCGACCGAGAACAGCTCGCTGCCGTCGACCATGAGATCGATGTCGGGGAGGGTGGTGCGCAGGTCCGACAGCACGCGCATCGCGGAGCGCCAGTCGGGGCCGATGCGCATCTTCACCATCGAGACGCCGCGCTCGAGCAGCGGCGTGAGCAGCTCGACATGCCCGGCCGCGTCGCGCGACTCGAGGAAGTGGCTGTTGCCGGCGTAGACGCGCAGGCGAGCGCTCGCACGTCCCTCGACCGGTGAGAGCGAGACGCCCGCGCTGCGGGCCTGGGCGTCGCGGATCGCGATGTCGACCGCGCCGAGCGACTGCGCGGCGGAGTGGCTGAAGCCGAGCGTGCGGGCGACCGCGCGGCGCTTGGCGTCGAGCGCCGCGAGGGCCGCCGTGCAGGTGGCATCGACCGCGACCGGGCCCCAGACATCCTCGACGAAACGCGCGAGCACCGTCGGGTACGAGATGCCGAAGCTGTCGCAGCTCTCGCCCCAGCCGACGACCCCGTCGCTCGTCTCGACGCGCACGAGGAACAGCGTCATCTCGGCGTAGTCGGTGGGCAGGCGCAGCGGATAGGGAATTATCGAGGCGATCGTCGCGGTCGTCGTGGAGGTCATGGTGGAGGTGGTCATGAGGTTGCTGCTTTCGATCGCGCGGGGCGGGCGCTCGGTGGGGCTTGGTGTCTGTCGGGTTCGTGGGGTCTTCGGTGGATGCGGCCGTTCGCCGCGATGCCGGTGGGCGGTGCCGGTGGGTGGTGCCGGTGGGCGGTGCGGGCGGGTGGCGCCGAACGGACGCCACCCGCCACACCGTCAACCCGCGTAGCTGATGCTCGGGTCGAGGAATTCGTTCGTGTAGATGTCCTCCGCCGTGAGTCCCTCGGCGATCTCGACGCCCGACTCGGCGTAGATGTCGGCCAGGAGTGCGGTCATCCGATCCATCCGCTCGGCGTCGAACGAGCCGAACACGCCGTCCGTGCCATCCGCGACGATGCCCTCGTTCTTCATGACCCGGTGGATCTCGGCACCCAGCTCGGGCGTCACCTGGAAGAACTGGTCGATCTCGACGAGGTAGTCTGCGATCGCCTGGTTGACCGGCTCGGGGTCGTTCATGTAGTCGATCTGCGCCTGCTGCATGGCGGGGACGAGCTGCGCGAGGCACTCGGACTGCGCCTCGACGACCTCGGGCTTGCCCGACCACGCGGCCGGGTAGATGTCGTACCCCGAGTCGGCGATGAGGAAGGAATCGACGTCGCGACCGTAGTCGGGGAAGTCGACCTTCGGGCGGTAGGGCTCCTGCGTGATGTAGCCCTGCATGACGACCGGCTCGTCGGCGACGAGGCGCGTGACCGAGCCGTCGAACGATCCGTCCACCTGATCGGCGCGCACGTCGCCCTGGGCGATGAGGTAGTCCATGTAGGTCGCGCCCTGGAAGTAGAGCACCGTCGCGTCGCTCTCGGCGATGTCGGAGATCTCACCGAACGAGTAGCGCTCGGGGTCCCACAGCAGGATCTGCGGGTTGATCTGCAGCGGCGTGTACACCGCCTTCGTGGGCTGGTCGGCGGACAGCTTGACCGACTCGTCGGTGTCGATCATCGCGAGCATGATCGAGTCGTCCGAGTACAGCAGGGCCGTCGACTGCTGGAACCCGATGAAGGGTCCTCCCGAGCGCACCTCGATGGTGATGTTCGGGTCGGCGATGGCCGGACCCGAGTAGATGCCGGCATCGGGATCGGTCGTCGCTTCGGCGGGGTCGATCAGCGCGTACGCGGCGGAGTGCTCGGGCTCGGGGAACCAGTTCGTCTGCAGCACGACCGTCGCGGGGCACGCGCCGAGCGCGCCCTCGCCGCCGGCGGCTTCGGCGTCCTGCGCCGTGGGCTCGGGGCTGCTGCAGCCGGCGAGGGCGACCGTGAGGGCGGCCCCGATTCCGACGGTGGACACGAGAAAACGGGTGCGGTTCATGTGATCTCCAGGTGATTTCGGGTGGTGTGGGTGGAGCAGGACCGGATCAGCGCGTGTCGGGCTGGTACCACGAGCCGACGACGAGGCGCGAGAGAAGGCCGAAGAGCCAGAAGACGACGAGGCCGAACAGCGACGCCAGCAGGATGGCGCCGTAGAGCATCTCGCCGTCGAGGCGGTTGCGGTAGGTGTCGATGGCGAGACCGATGCCGGAGTTGCCCTGGCGGAAGAAGAAATCGGCCACGATCGCACCGACGACGGCCATCCCGGCCGAGATGCGCAGCCCCGTGAAGAGGGCGGGGAGTGCGGCGGGGAACTGCAGACGCCACATCATCGTCCATCGGCTTGCCCGCTTGAGCCGGAACAGGTCCTTCATCTGCGCGTTCGCCGAGTGGAGCCCGAAGAGGGTGTTCGTGACGATCGGGAAGAGCGCGATCAGGATCACGACGAGGATGCGGCTGCCGAATCCGTATCCCAGCGCGAAGGCGATCAGCGGCACGAGCGCGAGGATCGGCACGCTCTGCAGCGCGACGGCGTAGGGGTAGAGCGTCGTCTCGACCCACTTCGCCTGGCTCATCAGGATCGCCGTGATGATGCCGATCGCCGCAGCGATCGCGAGGCCGGTCATCGCGACGACCGCCGTCGTGCCCAGCTGACGCAGCAGATCGCTCAGGTTGGCCGGGTCGAGGAAAGCCACGACGAGGATCTCGTGTGGCATCGGCAGGATGAACCGCTTCGACGGCGACAAGAGGAACGCGCTGGTGACGTACCAGAGCGCCAGCACCGCGGTCGCGAACGCGACGGGCAGCAGGACGGACTTGACGGACACGCGACTCATACCATCGCCGCCTTCAGCAGATCGGAGATCTCGGCCGACAGCTCGGCGAACTCGGGGGAGTAGCGGGTGTGCTCGTCTCGTTCGTCGCCGAAGGGAACGGCGTACTCGCCGATGATGCGGCCGGGCGCGGCTCCCATCACGATCACCCTCGTCGCCATGTACACGGCCTCGGCGATCGAGTGCGTCACGAACACACCCGTGAACCCCTCATCGCGCCAGAGGGCGCGCACGTCGTCGTTCAGCTTCTCGCGCGTGAATTCATCGAGCGCACCGAAGGGCTCGTCGAAGAGGAACAGAGCAGGGTTGTTGACGAGTGAACGGGCGAGCGAGGCGCGCATGCGCATGCCGCCGGAGAGCTGGTGGGGTAGGTGCTTGGCGAACCTCGTGAGCCCGACCAGGTCGAGGGCGTGCTCCACGCGCCGCGATACTCCTGCCTGGGGCAGGTGATCGAGCTCGCCGAACAGCGCCACGTTGCGTTCGACGTTCAGCCAGGGCAGCAGCGTCGCGTCCTGGAAGACATAGCCGATGCGATCGGTGTCGGTCTCGGTGTGTCCGGACGTCGCCACGTCCAGCCCCGACGCCAACCGCAGGAGGGTGGACTTGCCGCACCCGGACGGTCCGAGGAGGGCGACGAATTCGCCGGGCCGGATCGACAGGTTGACGTCGTCCAGCGCGACGGTTCCGTTCGGGAACCGCATCGCGACGTCCGAGAAGACAAGCTGTGCGCCGGCCATCGATCCTCCTGAGAAATATTGACAAGATCAATATTGTCTCGGGATGTTTCGGGGTGATTTCAGCTCAATTGCCGTGTGATGAAGGTCGGTCGAGTGTCATATATGCTCGCTGACAATATTCTCGCTCGAGGTGTTCGTCCCCGCCTGCGTGACCAGGAGGCGGGCGGGCCAGAGCCCTACGACGCGCCAGCGGTGGCGCACGTTCCCCGCGAAGTACAGGGTGTCGCCGGGGCCGATGCGATGGATGCCCTTCTCGGCGAGGTCGACCTCGAGGTGGCCCGATATGACATAGATGAACTCCGCGCCGGGGTGCTGGTAATAGTCCTCGAACTCGGTGACGCTGGTCACGAACTCGAGGGGATACATGGCGCGCTCGCCGACGACGAGCGACTTCGCCTGGCCGTTGGACTGGGTGACCATCGATCCCTGGTCGACGCGCACGAGGCTCACGGCGTCCTCGTCGATCTCGGCCGCCGATCCGTTGCCGTGCTCGCCGCCCGACAGGAGCGCGGGCGTCGTGGTTCCGAGCGCGGATGCCAGACGGTGCAGGGAGGGCATGCTGGGGCGGGCGCGTCCCCGCTCGATCTGGCTCAGGAAGGGCTGTGAGAGATCGGTTCGCGCGGCGAGCGCCACGAGTGTCAGGCCGCGCTCCTTGCGCAGGACGCTGATCCGGCGGCCGAGCTCGAGCGTCATGCGCGCGTCGGTGTCGTCGCCGGGGGTCGCTGCCATGCCTCACACCCTAAGGGCAGATCCGGTCGTGTCCCGTTCGGGTCCGGCGCTGCACCGCTAGACGCCCGCGAGCACCAGATCCTTGACCGCGTGACGCGTGCGCGGCGCGAGTTCGCGCTCGCGGAGCTCCTCCGTGGCCTCGGCGATGTCGCCCAAGGCACCCACGGCCATCACGGTCAGGGGAGCGAACCGCGACTCCAGTGAGAACTTCGCCGAGATCGCGTCGGCGTCGAACCCGCCCATCTGATGGGTGTGCAATCCGCTCGCGTGCGCCTGGACCGTGAAGTGCGCCGCCGCCTGGCCGAGGTCGTACGCGGCCATGCGCAGCGGCGTGCCATCGGCGGTCTCGGTCTCGGCGACGAAGACCACGAGCAGGGATGCCGCGGTGGTCCACGACTGGTTGAAACCGCGCAGCGCGTCGTGCACCGCCTGGAACTCGGCCGTGCCGCGTCGCGCCACGATGAAGCGCCACGGCTGGGTGTTGTTCGCCGAGGGAGTCCAGCGGGCCGCTTCCAGCGCGCTCTGGATCGCAGCCTCGTCCAGCGGTGCCTCGGCGTCGAAGACGCGGGTGCTCCAGCGCTCCGCCAGCACATCGAGGATCGGTGCTTCGGTCTGGGCGGGGTTCGCGTGCGCGATGGTCATGAGGCTCCTCAGGGTCGAACGGGCGGTTCCCCTCGCCCAACCGCCCCGGCGCCGTCCCTATTCCGGCGGGACGGGGCGCGTGGCCCGGCGGACGATGTCGAGGAACCACCGCTGCGCGGGACCCAGGGTCTGCGGACGCGCCGAGAGCAGCATGACGTCGGCGGTCGGCGCCGGGTAGGGGGGATCGAGCACCTGCGTGCCCGCCGGCGGGGGAGTGTGCGCGAAGGCATCCGACGGTACGGCGGCAAGGAATCCCTGGTCCGCCACGAGTGTGGGTAACGCCGAGAAGCTCCGCACGGTGACGCGCGGCGCGATCGCCATACCCGCAGCCTCGGCCGCCCGGGCCATCATCGTGTGACCGGTGTTGGCGGCGACCGCCGCCCACGGCATGGAACGGAACGCCTCTTCCTCGATGCGGCCGCCCGGCGCCGCGAGCGACGCGGGGGCGAGGCATCCGTATCGGTCGGTGAAGAGCGTCTCGTGACGGCCCGCGCCGCGCACGTGCGTGCTCGCCACGGCCGCATCGACCGCGCCCTCGGCCAGGGCGGCGCCGATCCTCTCGGTGTCCAGGGGCAGCACGTCGAGCCGGGCGCCGGGCGCTTCGATCGCGAAGAGGCGCACGATGGCGGGCAGCAGCGTGGTCTCGCCGAGATCGGTGAGGGCGATCCGAAAGCGCTGCGTCGACGTCGCCGGGGTGAAATCGACGGCGCCGGCCAGTTCCCGGGCGATCTGCTGCAACGGCTGCGCGATCGCGTCGAACAGCGCGGTCGCGACGGTGGTCGGCCGGACTCCCGAACCGCTCCGGACGAACAGGGGATCGGCGAAACGCCGCCGCAGACGATTCAGTGCGTGACTCACGGCGGGCTGCGAGAGGTTGAGCGCCTGCGCCGCCGCGGTGATGCTGCGGTGCCGGTAGATGGTCACGAAGGTCTGGAGCTGGTTGAGGTCCATCCCTCGGCCCGAACCCAGATCATTCGTCATCGTCATGTCGACTATCAACATAATGCATTGGACTCATGTTCCACCGCGTGCCTACGGTGAAGCGGTAGGGATCGAGCGCAAGGGAGCGCCTGTATGGGTAGAACGGTGACGGTGGGCGACGCCGTGGGCCAGGCTCTACGTGAACTTGGGGTCGCGCAGATATTCGGCGTCGTCGGCAGCGGGAACTTCGTCGCCACGAACGCGATGATCGAGGGCGGGGCGCGCTTCGTCGCCGCCCGGCACGAGATGGGCGCGGCCTGCATGGCGGACGCCTACACACGCCTGACCGGGGAGCTCGCGGTCGTGAGCGTGCACCAGGGGTGCGGGCTCACCAACGCGATGACGGGGATCGCCGAGGCGGCCAAGTGCCACACCCCGATCCTCGTCGTGACGGGAGACACAGCGCTCGGCGACGTGTCCACCAACTTCGCGATCGATCAGGACCGCGCCGTCGAGGCGCTCGGAGCCGTCGCGATGCGGATCCACACCGCCGAGACCGCGGTCGCCGACGCCGTCGCCGCCTACGACCGCGCGATGCGTGACCGTGTCACCGTCGTCCTCTCCCTCCCCATCGATCTGCAGGCTCGGCCCTGGCAGGGCGAGGTCACCGTGCCGCCGCGCGGCGAGGTCCTTCCCGCGGGTGCTTCGGACGAGAGCATCGCCCGGCTCGCCGACGCCCTCGCGAGCGCCGAGCGACCGGTGATCGTCGGGGGTCGCGGAGCCCGACACGCCTCGGCCGAGCTGCGCGCGCTCGCGGAGCACAGCGGCGCCCTGCTGGCGACGTCCGCCGCCGGGCGAGGCCTCTTCGTCGGCGACGAATGGGCCCTCGACGTCATGGGCGGCTTCTCGACGCCCGGAGCGGCAGAACTCATCCGCGAGGCCGACCTGCTCGTCGGGTTCGGGGTGGCGCTGAACGGATGGACGACGCACCGCGGCACGCTTGCGGCGCAGCCCGTGGTCATCCAGGTCGACGACAGGCGCGAGGCCTTCGGGCTGCACCGCCCCGTGTCGCTCGCCATCCTCGGAGACACCGCGCAGGTCGCCTCGGCGGTCACGGCCGAACTCGCCTCACGCGGCGACGCGCGCGCCGGATATCGCACCCCCGAGGTCGCCGAACGGGTCCGCGGCGCCCGCAACTGGGTGGATCAGCCCGTCGACGAGCCCGACGACGACGGACTGGTCGGCGCGAAGGCGCTGACGAACGTCCTCGACGCGATGCTGCCCCTCGAGCGTGTCGTCGTGCCGGACGGCGGAAACGTCAACTTCTTCGCGGGTGCCTTCCTCCGGGTGCCGGATGAGAAGGGCTACGTCGTCCCGCTCGGCTTCCAATCGATCGGCCTCGGGCTGGCGAGCGCGATCGGCGCGGGCGTCGCCCAGCCGCAGCGCCTGCCGATCCTCGGCACCGGCGACGGCTCGTTCATGATGAGCCTGGTCGAGCTCGACACGGCCGTGCGCCTGGGTCTCGGCATGGTGATCGTCGTCTACAACGACGACGCGTACGGCGCGGAGGTGCACCTGTTCCCGGGGCAGCAGGATCGCCACGGAGTCGTCCGCTTTCCGGAAACGGATGTCGCGGCCATCGCCCGCGGATTCGGATGCGAGGCGATCACGGTGCGGAGCCTCGGCGATCTCGGCGGCGTCGAGGACTGGCTGGCGGGGCCACGAGATCGCCCGCTCGTGATCGACGCCAAGATCGCCGGTTACCCGACGCCCCTCATGGAGGACGATGCTCCGCACCACTGAGCCCGCCGAGGGCATCCCGTCCGTGGGAACCTGGTCCGGTGCGCCCCGATCCCGTGTCGGCAAGGCATGACTCGCTACCGAGAGGGGACAGACATCGTCGAAACCGCCCGCATCCCTGCGACGACCGAACGTGACCCACTCCTACGGCTCGACCCGGCGATCCCCCTGCGCGACGACAGCGTGCGGCGCATCGGGGGGCACGACTTCGACTTCGCCCGCCGCGTCGCCGTCATGGCGATCGTGAACCGTACACCCGACTCGTTCCACGATCGAGGAGCGGACTTCGCGCTCGAGCGTGCCGTGGAATCGTCGCTGCGCGCGGTCGCGGACGGGGCCGACTGGGTCGACATCGGGGGAGTGCCTTTCGGGCGCGGCCCGGACGTTTCGGTCGCAGAGGAGCTCGATCGCGTCGTCACGACCGTCGAGGCCGTGGCAGCGGCGTCCGACGTGGTCATATCGGTCGACACCACCCGAGCTGTCGTCGCCGACGCGGCGATCGCGGCGGGCGCTTCGGTCATCAACGACACGAGCGGATTCTGGGACCCGGACATGCCCGGGGTCGTGGCGCGCACCGGCGCGGCGGTCGTTCTGACCCACAGTCTCGGCCCGCCCAGATCCGAGCCGCCCCGACCGCACTACGACGACGTCGTGACGGCCGTGTGCACGCGGCTGAGTGGACTGACCGAGACGGCGCTCGCCGCGGGTATCCGTCAAGACCGCATCGTCGTCGATCCCGGCCATGACCTGAACAAGAACACGATGCACTCGCTCGAACTGATCCGGCGCCTGCCCGAGGTCGTCGCGCTGGGCTATCCCACGCTCGTCGCGCTGTCCAACAAGGACTTCGTCGGCGAGACGCTCGGGCGCGAACGCGGTGACCGCTTGGTGGGCTCCATCGCCGCCGCGGTCTCGTGTGTGCTGGCCGGAGCGCGCCTCGTGCGCGCCCACGATGTTCGGGCGACGGTCGACGCGCTCCGGATGACCGAGGCCATTCTCGGAACACGGGAGCCGCTGCGCGTCTGGCACAACAACGGGCAGAACTGATGAGACCCGGGCGGGCGCGCTCGCACGGACGGAGGTGCCCGATATGACGATCCGACTCGCGAGCGGTGCGGGTGCGGAGCTCGACGTCGACGGCCTGGCGAGCCTCTATGCGCGGCCCGACACCCAGGAGCGCACGCAGCCGTGGGTGCGCGTGAATTTCGTCTCGACGCTCGACGGCTCGGCGGTCGGACCCGACGGGCTGAGCGGATCGCTGTCTTCAGCATCGGATCGCGAGGTCTTCGGCGTCCTGCGCAGGCTGACCGATGCCGTGCTCGTCGCGGCAGGCACCGTGCGCGCCGAGGGGTATGCCGGGGCGCTGGTCGACCAAGCCCAGAGCGACTGGCGTGGCGCGCACGGACGGGCAGAGCATCCGGACTTCCTGATCGTGTCGCGAAGCCTCGACATCGATCCCGCGACCCTTGACGCGTCGCCGGTGCGGCCGGTCGTCATCACGACGCGCGACGCTCCCGCCGACGCGGCGCGCTCGCTGGCCCCGTACGCGACGGTGGTGGCGTGCGGCGAGCGGGACGTGGACGTGGCGGAGTTGCGTGCGTGGCTCGAGCGCGCGGGCTATCGGGATGTGCTGTGCGAGGGTGGCCCGAGCTTGCTCGGTGCGCTCGTCGCCGCGGACGGGCTGGACGAACTGTGCCTGACGCTGGCCGCGCAGCTCGTCGCGGGGCAGGGGCCGCGCATCGCTGTCGGTTCGCCCGCGGAGCGTGGGATGTCGCTGGAGCACGTTCTACGGGGAGACGCGGGAGACCTGCATCTGAGGTACACGCGGACACGCTGACCGCGCCGCCGCGGATTCGGCCCCGGCGTCAGGCCAGGTTGGCGTACCGGCCGCTGTAGAACACGAGGGGCTCGCCCTCACTGGGCTGTGAGCATGCGTTCACGCGGGCGATGACGAGTTCGTGGTCACCGGCATCCGCCACGGTCTCGATCGTGGCATCGAACCAGCTGAGGCAGTCCTCGAGGATCGGGTGCCCCGAGGGGCTCGTCAGCCAGGACGATTCCGCGAACCGGTCGATTCCGCGTTGCGAGAAGCGGCGTGCGACGTCCTCGTGGTGGAGCCGAAGGACCGAGACGGCGAACCGTCGGCCGGGACGGATGCCCGCCCATGACGCGCTCGTGAGCATCGCACAGAACGAGATCAGCGGTGGCGACAACGACACGGAAGTGAACGAGTTCACGGCCATTCCGACCGGGCCGTCCGGCGTCGCTGCGGCGACGAGCGCGACACCGGTGGGATAGCGACCCAACGCGTCGCGAAAGCCGCGGGAGTCCTGGTGGGTGTCGATCGCCGCGAGGGGGCGGACGACCGGGGACGGAGTTGCAGTGCTCATCTTCGAGACCTCTTCTCAGTTCTGGCGAACGATCATCACGATACGAGAAGTACTAATGAGTAAACAAGCAGTACTTTAAAAATACGCTGCACGGAACCTTGACGACGTTGCGCTCGGTGGGGAACACTGGCCGAAAGTACGAAGAAAGTTCAGTACGTGTCATAAAAATACCCCTGATGGATTCCCGTCACGGGTCAGGGAGGACCGAACGATGAGTATCACCGTCGATACACCGCAGGCCCCGCCGGTACCCGGCGTCGATCGACCCACATTGCTCGAGGCCGCGCGCGCGATGGAGCCGATGCTTCTGGCCGCCGAGGAGGTCATCGAGAACGAGCGTCGCGTCCCGCAGGAGATCACCGATGCTATGTACGAGAACGGGATCTACCGCGCGTTCCTGCCTTATGAACTGGGTGGGATCGAGGCCCACCCGCTCGAGTGGCTCGATGCCGTGGAGGAGATCTCGCGGGTCAACGGCTCGGTCGGATGGCTCTGCATGCTGCACTCCGGACAGACCTTCGTCGAGGAGGGCGTCATGCACGACCTCCTCGAGCAGGACAAGTGGATCACGGCCTCGAACGTCGGCCGCGCTGCGGGCAAGGCAGTGCGGGTGCCGGGTGGCTACCGCATCAGCGGACGGTGGCCCTTCAGCAGCGGGTCCCCCGAGGCCACCTGGCTCTCGGGGCGTTCGGTGCTCTACGACGAGCACGACGAGCCCGTCACGCACCCGCATGACGGACTGCCATGGTTCATCGTCGCGATGTTCCCCGCCTCGGAAGTGACGCTCTACGACACCTGGGACGGCCATGGCCTGCGCGGCTCGGGGAGTGGCGACTTCGAGGTCAAGGATCTCTTCGTGCCCTCGGAGATGGTCAACGAGGCCGGCATCTGGGAGCGCAAGTACGATCGTGCGCTGTTCCGCTATTGGTTCAATGTCATGGCCCACGGCGCGCACGCCCTCGGGCTCGCGAAGGGGGCGATCGAGGAGTTCGTGAATCTCGTCCACGTGTCGGCGAAGCGCGGTTCGTACCGCCAGGCGCGTCTGGGCAAGGAGGCGATGCATCAGTACGCGCTCGGCAAGGCCGACACGATGGTGCGGGCGGCGCGCGCGCACCTATGGGACCTGGTGGGTCAGGCGTACGAGAACGCCGAGAAGCAGTGGCCGATCGACTATGAACTGCGTGTCCTTCTGCACGGTGCGGTCATCAACGCCGTCCACACCTCGCGCGCGGCGGTGGACCTGATCTTCCAGCAGGCCGGCGCACCCGCGGTGTTCCGTGGTCGTCGCATCGAACGGATCCACCGCGACATGTTCACGGCGGCCAACCACGCCCTGATGGCCGAGTCGTCATATGACCGGATCGGGCAGTACATCATGTCGAAGGACAGCCCCACGGGGCCGGAGATCGAGATCCGCGAGATCGGCTACGTGCCGGGCCCGCACCCTCAGCACGATCGGAAGAAGGCGGAAGGGGCGCAGGACCGAGCGTGACGGGAGACGTCCGTGGGGGTCTTCGGCCGCACGGATCTCGCCCTCGACGCGGACGCACAAGTGTCCTGCGCGAGACCAGAAGTAGACGCGACAGACACCATTGATACTTTCGATTGGTGGCGGTCGAGTGCGCTGACGGACCGCGACAGAGCAGTGCAACTAGATACCGAGGCTCTCGACGCAGAGAGTCACCCTGGCAAACGATGGAGTTTCCCTTGTCTTCAATCACCGTGCGCGCCCTCGATAAGCGATTCGGCGACTACCAGGCCATCCGCGGCGCTGATCTCGCCGCATCCGACGGCGAATTCGTCACCCTGCTCGGAGAGAGCGGATGCGGAAAGACCACGACCCTGCGCTGTATCGCCGGCCTGGAGACGCCCACGTCGGGGCACATAGCGATCGGTGACCGCGTCGTTTACGACAGCGGCGAGCGGATCGATGTGCAGCCCGAGCGGCGCGAGACGGGCATGGTGTTCCAGAGCTACGCGCTGTGGCCGCACCTGACCGTGCTCGAGACGATCCTGTATCCCCTCAAGCGCCACAAGGTCCGTGGCAAGGAGGCGATGCAGCGGGCGCGGGACGTGCTCGAGACCGTCGGCCTCGGTCCTTTCGCCACGCGACCCGCGACATCGCTCTCGGGTGGACAGCAGCAGCGCGTCGCACTCGCACGTGCGCTCGTGAGCCGCCCCGAGCTGATGCTGTACGACGAGCCGCTGTCCAACCTCGACCCCTCGCTTCGCCGTCAGGTCCGCGATGAGATCCTGCGCTTGCACCGATCCAACGGCACCACGTCGCTGTATGTGACGCATGATCTCGAGGAGGCGATGCATCTCTCCGATCGCATCATCGTGATGCAGTCCGGTCTGCTGGAGCAGTCGGGTACCCCCGCGGAGATCTTCGCCAAGCCCACCAACGAGTTCGTCGCCAAGTTCGTCGGATTCGAGAACCTGCTCGCCGCAAGCGTCGAGGCGGTCTACGCCGACGAGGTCACCCTGCGGATGGAGGCGGCGGGGGTCGATGTCACCCTGCCCCGGTCCACCACGACAGGCCCCCTCTCCCGCGGCGACGAGGTCGTCGTGGCCTTCCGATCGGCCAACGCGGTCGTGGTGTCGGAATGCGAGCCCGGCGCGCCACGGCTGGAATTGGCCGGTGTCATCGAGAGCGTCGACTTCCTCGGCTCGCGCAACGAGTTCCGCATCAAGAGCGGTGGGGCGTCGCTGCGCGTCGCCGAATCGGAGCGTGACTACCGTCGCCAGAAGCTGCGCCGCGAAGCTGGCGCCCGCGTCTGGGTCGAGGTCGACGCGGAGCTGTGCTCGGTGATCCCGACCGGTCGGCGCAGCGCCACGACCTTGCCCGAGCCGGTCGCCGTCACGGGTGCGGTCGTATGACGCGTCTGCCCGCCGAGTGGCGGGGCGAGCGGCTGTTCGGCAAGGTGCTGCTCGGGGTCGCGATCGCGATCCTGTTCATCCTCTTCCTGTGGCCGCCGGTCATGATGGCGATCGCCGCATTCCGTGTGGGCAACCTCGCGGGCCAAGGGGAGTGGAGCGTCGTTCCCTTCATCGAGACGCTCTCGCGCGAGAGCACCTGGCGCGTCTCTCTGAACTCGATCATCCTCTCGGCCGCATCCAGCATCGGGGCCCTCGCGATCGGCACCTTTCTCGCCTGGGTCGCCGTTCGCACGACGACGCCGCTGCGACGGTGGATGACGCCCATCATGGCCGTCATCCTCGTCATCCCCTCCCTCTTCTACGGTCTCGGCTGGTACCTGGTGGTCAACGGCAACGCGGCTCCCGTGAACATCATGCTGCGAGAGTGGTTCGGGATAACCGGATCGCCTCTCGGTTCAGGCTGGCCCATCATGCTCTTCGTCGTGATCGGCTTCGTCATCCCCGTCGGCTACCTCTTCATGGTCGGCCCCATGGCGCGCATGGACGCGGCCCTCGACGACGCCGCGCGAATGAGCGGCGCGACACGCGGCAACGCGTTCTTCACGGTAACGCTGCCACTCCTGCGCCCGACGATGTTCGGCGTCTTCGTGCTCATGACGTCCTACGGGTTCAGCGCGTTCGAGTTGCCACTCCTCTTCGGCATCCAGGCCGACATCAACGTCTTCTCGACAGCGGTGTACACCACGCTGACGGCGCAGGAGGCGGTGCCCAACTACGCGGGTGCGAGCACCCTGTCGCTCATCCTGATGGCGCTCGTGATCCTGCTCGTGCTCGTGCGCTCGCGAATCCTCGGCGGACGCCGCTTCTCCACGATCACCGGCAAGGGTTTCCGCCCCGAGCCCAAGAGCTACGGCCGCATCCAGTGGCTCTTTCTCGCGATCTTCATCGCGGTGGTGTGCTGGGCGGGATTGATCCCGCTCGTGCAGATGATCCTCGGCTCGTTCCAGCCGATGTTCGGCGTGTCGCTCGGCTTCACGACGGCCAACTACGAGCTGCTCCTGCGGGACCCCGGGACCGGTTCGCTGATCGTCTTCACGCTGATCCTCGCGGCGATCGGCGGATTCGTCGCAGCCTCCGTCGCACTCATCATGAGCCACCTGTCCGCGCGCTCCGGCCGCTTCCTGCGCGGCGTCACCGGGCTCGTGAGCTGGGCACCGGTTGCCATCCCGGGGGTCCTGGTCGGTCTTGCGCTCATCACCGCGTACCTCCCGATCCCGGGCCTGCGGAACATGATCGGCACGCCGTTCATGCTGCTGCTCGGATTCATCGTCGTGGTCACGCCGATCGCGACGCGCGCCATCGAGGGCGGGGTGCTGCAGATCGCGACCGAGCTCGAGGAGTCGGCCCGGATTTCGGGGGCGTCGAAGGTCGTCACCTTCTTCACGGTGGTCCTGCCCCTCGTGCTGCCGAGCTTCCTCGCGGGCTGGTTCATCGCCGGCATCGGTATCTCCGGCAACCTCAGCCTCCCCGTCCTGCTGTCCTCGCCGTCCATGCAGACCGTCGCCGTCCAGGCATACGACTCGTATCGACAGGGCTACGCGTCCGAGGCGGCTGCACTGTTCCTGCTGCTCATGCTCTCCGTTGCCGCGGTCGGTGCGGTTGCGTGGGTGGTGGTCTCGGGAGGAGCCCGCCTGCTCAAGCGTGCTCGACTCACCCGCATCGAGAGAGCACTCATAACGAAAGGAAGTGTCGCGTATGTCTAAACGCCAAAGGTGGCTCGTAGCAACCGCGCTCGTCGTCCCCCTCGCCCTGCTCGGGAGCTGTTCGTCTGGAGCAGATCCCGCAGACCCGGGTGCTTCGGGTGGCGACGGTGGATACGGTGGGGCCCTGGGCAGCGCCGAGCAGGAGGCCGAGTTCGAAGCCCTCTACCAGGCGGCAGTGGACGCGGGAGAGAACCAGGTCATTGCATACGGACCGCCGCCCGCGCGCGCCCTCATTGACGCCTTCCAACAGCGCTTCCCGGGCATCGAGGTGAACTACCAGCAGCTGCAGACGGCTGAGCGGATCGCGAAGCTCGAGCAGGAGAAGCAGACCGAGAACTATGTGGCGGATGTCGCCTCCGACGGCCGGACTCCGATCGTCTCCATGGCGGTCGATGGATGGTGCCAGGAAATGGACACCATCATGGATGTGCCGAAAGAGTGGATGGGCCCGAACAACGCGGCCATGTTCCCGTATGTCTCGGTCTTCGGGCTCGTGATCAACACGGACATGATGGATGCGGAGGATGCGCCCCAGAGTTGGGAAGAGCTGATCTCGCCCGAGTGGGAGGGAAAGGTCGTCATGGTCAGTCCCGCGGCCGGGGGCGCCGCCGCCTTCACGTTCGCGATGATGCAGACGCCGGAGGAGAACGCTGAGAAGTATGCGGGCATCAAGGAGGGCATCAAGGACAACGTCACGCTCGTGGCCCGGGATGCACTCGTGTTGCAGGAGGTCGCCCAGGGCACGTACCCGATCGGCGCCCTCGCCTACTATCCGTACTTCGTCGAGACGGCCGCCCAGGGCGCGCCGATCGAGTTCGTCTTCCCGTTCACCGAGGGTGGCGGCAACATGTGGACGAAGAGCGGCAACTGCCTGATCGAAAACGCTCCTCACCCCAATGCCGGCGCGCTGTGGATGAACTGGCTAACGAGCGACGAGGGACAGACGGTTCTCGCCGATTCCGGCTGGTACCCGACGATGCCCGGCATGCCGGGCCCCGGCGGTCTGCCCCCGCTCGAGGACATCGATCTGCTGCACGCGCTGCCTGACGAGGAGGCCATCACGGCCTACGGCCCGTACGTCAAGGAGGTCATCGCCTTCTTCGGCGGCTGAGTCCACGGCCGGATCTTCCTCGGGCCCGCAACGGCTGGCCCGGGGAAGATCCGCGCCCACCTTCCGTGGCTCATCTCTGCGATATTCTGACCGGGGCCCGGGCAGGCGCCCGAAACGCCGGAAGATCGCCGGTCCCTGGCAACGATCACCTGGCGAAGGGAACCCGATTGACCGATACGAATGCGGGCCCGCAGTACTCCACCACGGTGGCTCGGGCGGCGATGCTTCTGCAGCTCCTCGCCGAGAATCCGGACGGCCTGGGTATCACCGTCCTCACGCGTCACCTCAACACCCAGCGCGCGCCGCTGTATCGGATCCTCGAGGCGCTCATCCGGGCGAGGCTGGTGCGCCGTGACGACCAGAAGCGCTATCGGCTCGGGATCGGCACGATCCAGTTGGCGCGGGCCTACTCCGTGCAGTTCCCGGCGGGCCTCGAGCAGCTCCTCGCCGAGCTCGCCAACGACGTCGGCGTCACCTCGACCCTCGTCTCCGCCGAGGGTGACGTGCTCACCACGGTGCTGTCCGTGACCCCCAGCACGAACGCCGAGCACGTCTTCACCCCGCCCGGCTTCCGGCATCCTGATGGGCCGCTGGCGACCCGCATCGCCCTCCAGGCGTCCGCCCCGCCCGCAGAGGACGATTCCGACGCGATCGTCGAGGCGCGTCGCCAGGGCTACGCGATCGCGCGCGGCTCGGTCGCACCCGTGCGCTACGCCGTCGCGGCGGTCGTGCCGAATTCCGCCCTCTCGGGTGCTGCCCTCGTCGTCGCTCTGGTCTCCGTCGTCGACTTCGACGCAGAGAGTGCCGCCGAACGCCTGATCCACACGGCCCAGCTGATCGGCATGTCACTCGGAACCGCAGGGAGCGGGGGAGGCGGCGCCGTCGGCGACTTCCGCCGGAGCGACTACTGACGAGCCGCCGACCCTCGGGTGTCGTCTGCGCGCCACCGGGGCGCGTGTTCCGCACGCCGGACGCGCACGTCGGGTTCGGTCAGGCGTCCGCCCCGCGATGCCCTCGCCCCACTGTTTGGCTCGCGGGCCCGCCTGCGCTAAGCTGATCCCTTGGTGCCTGTGCCCTGCTGGCCCGGCACCGCGAACGTGAGCCCTCCACTGGCTCGTTGCCCGGACATCCATCCGGAGTCAACACCCCGGAGCGGGATTCACGAACATCTCCGTTCGATCAAGAAAGCAGCACTACTGTGACGCGCACGTACACCCCCAAGGCTGGCGAGATCCAGCGCGAGTGGCTCATCATCGACGCGACCGACGTCGTTCTGGGCCGCCTCGCGAGCCACGCTGCAGCGCTTCTGCGCGGCAAGCACAAGCCCACCTTCGCCAACCACATGGACACCGGCGACTTCGTGATCATCGTCAACGCCGACAAGGTCGCGCTGACGGGTCAGAAGCTCGAGAAGAAGAAGGCCTACCGCCACTCCGGCTACCCGGGCGGACTCAAGTCCGTCACCTATGGCGAGCTCATGGACAAGAACCCCGAACGCGCCGTCGAAAAGGCCATTCGCGGGATGCTTCCCAAGAACAGCATCGGTCGCCAGCAGTTGGGCAAGCTCAAGGTCTACCGGGGTGCCGAGCACCCCCACGCTGCCCAGCAGCCCAAGACGTACACCCTCGACCAGGTCGCCCAGTAAGCGCCGCACTCATCTCAAAGGACATACTCGTGGCGAACATCTCCGACTCCACTTCCTCGATTGACGAGGCCCCCCAGAGCTACTCGACCGAGACGCCCGCTGACCAGGCGGCAGCAGCCGTCGCGGCAGAGCGTCCCGTCCTGACCGTTCCCGGCGCAGCCGTGGGTCGTCGCAAGCAGGCCATCGCCCGCGTGCGCATCGTCCCCGGCTCGGGCACGATCACGGTCAACGGCCGCTCGTTCGAGGACTACTTCCCGAACAAGCTGCACCAGCAGCTCGTCACCGACCCGTTCACGGTCCTCAACCTCACCGACGCCTACGACGTCATCGCCCGCATCTCGGGTGGTGGACCCTCGGGTCAGGCCGGCGCCCTGCGCCTCGGCATCGCGCGTTCGCTCAACGAGATCGACGTCGAGAACAACCGCGCCACCCTCAAGAAGGCCGGCTTCCTCTCGCGTGACGCTCGCGTCAAGGAGCGCAAGAAGGCCGGTCTCAAGAAGGCCCGCAAGGCGCCTCAGTACTCGAAGCGCTAACCAGCGGTCAGCGCTCCGATGCCACTGTTTGGCACGGACGGCGTTCGGGGTCTCGCCAACGGGACCCTGACCGCCGACCTCGCTCTTTCGCTTGCCCAGGCGACGGCCGTCGTCCTCGGGCAAGGTCGCACGGCCGAGGCCCGGCGTGCGCAGGGACGCCGGCTCACAGCCGTCGTCGCGCGCGACCCGCGGGTGTCCGGGGAGTTCCTCACGGCCGCGGTCGCGGCGGGGCTCGCCTCGTCGGGGGTCGATGTGCTCGAGGCCGGCGTCCTGCCGACCCCGGCGCTCGCCTTCCTCGTTGCCGACCGCGACGCCGACTTCGGTGTGATGGTCTCGGCCTCGCACAATCCCGCTCCCGACAACGGCATCAAGATCTTCGCCCGCGGCGGGATGAAGCTACCCGACGCGGTCGAAGAGCGCATCGAGCGAGCGATGTCGGGACCCAAGCTCCAGCCCACGGGCGCGGAGGTCGGGCGCATCGCGCGATTCTCGGATGCCGAGGACCGCTATGTCATGCACCTCCTGGCGTCTCTGCCGCAGCGGCTCGAGGGAGTGAAGGTCGTTCTCGACTGCGCCCACGGAGCCGCATCCGGGGTCTCGCCCGAGACCTTCCGGGATGCGGGAGCCGAACTCGTCGTGATCGGCGCCGACCCCGACGGGCTGAACATCAACGACGGTGTCGGCTCGACGCACCTCGATGTGCTCGCCGCGGCCGTTCTCGAACACGGCGCGGATGTCGGGATCGCCCACGACGGTGACGCGGATCGCTGCCTCGCGGTGGATGCCTCGGGCCGGATCGTCGACGGTGACCGCATCATGGCGATCCTCGCGGCATCACTCCACGAACGCGGACGCCTGCACGATGACACGCTCGTTGCGACGGTCATGAGCAACCTCGGCCTGCACCGCGCGATGTCCGAGCGAGGCATCCGCGTGCTGCAGACCGCCGTTGGCGACCGCTACGTTCTCGAAGAGATGACGCGCGGCCGCTACTCGCTCGGCGGCGAGCAGTCCGGGCATCTGATCATGAGCGACTACGCGACGACGGGCGACGGCCTGCTGACCGGGCTGCACCTGGTTGCCGAGATGGCGCGCACGGGCAAGTCGCTGGCGGAGCTGGCGTCGATCATGACGGTCTTTCCGCAGGTCCTCGTCAACGTGCGGGACGTGGACCGGTCGCGTGCCAACAGCGACCCGGTCGTCGTGGCCGCAGTGGCCGCAGCATCCGCTGCACTCGGCGACACCGGTCGCGTTCTGCTGCGTCCGTCGGGCACCGAGCCGCTCGTTCGCGTGATGGTCGAGGCCGCCGACGAGCAGACGGCCCGCCGCCACGCCGACGAGCTCGCCGACGTGGTGCGCGAGGCACTCGCCCTCTAGGGAGTGCGCGGGTCATCGTTCGCGCACCGCGCCTGCCGTCCGACGTCGCGGCGGAGGCGGTTCAGGCGAAGGCGGGTATCCGCGGAGCGAACGCGATCACGCGGCACCCACCCGCCGGTGTGAGTTCGGACTCGAGTCTGCCGCCGATTCCGCTCACCTGTCGCCGCAGGTTGTCGAGTCCCGGGGCCTCGCGATGGCTGCCGTCTCCCGCTGCGTCGTCGGCAACCGAGACGCGGACCATCCCCGCCGTTACGCCGATCTCGACATCGATCCGTTGAGCGCGACAGAACTCGAGGGCATTGAGCGTTGCTTCGACGACCGTGTGGAACAGCACGGCACGCCGCTCGATCTGCACGGAACCGGCGCCCGTTGCCGCATGTACCTCTCCCGGGTCGCTGACGCGGAGTCGGACCGCGATGGGGTTCGGGACGACCGTGATGAAGGCGCGAACGGCGGGCACCAGGCCATGATCGAGCGCCTCCGGATAGCTGAACATGGCCAACCCCTGTTGCCCCGCGATGGCTACGTCGGCGAGTTCACGTTGCACGGATTGCATGCGCAGCTTGATGAGGCCGTCCGCATCGCCGATGATCTCCGCGATCTCGTCCATCACATGCCCGAAGCGCTCTTTCAGCGTGTCGTGATTGTCCGATGCGAGCTGGTGTCGTGTCCGCGCCTGTGTCCGAAGCAACGTCACGAGAGCTTGGGAACTCTGCGCGGCCGACAGATGCGATGTGCGTTCGGCCCAGCGGATCCGCTGCTGCGAGCGGGTCACATACGCCGCGAACGCGATGATCAGGCTGATCATGACTCCCGATACGGCGGCGTCCGCGAGAGCTGGCAGTACATCGTGCTGCGAGTAGATGCCGACCGTGATCTGCATGACCGCGCGCAGTGCAGCCACTCCCACCCCGGCGGTGAGCACGAGGGCCGCCGCGGTCACCGGGCGCCGCGTCTCGATGCGAAGCTGGCTGACGATCAGGAGCGTGGTGATCACGGTCAAGAGGTTGATGAAGATGCGTCGTCCCAGATCCCAGCTGAGCGGAACGGGTTCCCCGACCAACTCGTCGGGGACTCCGAGGACGATGATGGCCTGTGCCGTAGCGGCGAGGGCCACCGCACCGCCGAGTACCGCGATCGTGACGAGCATCGTGCGGGTATCCGCGTGTCGATCTGCCGCCGATCGGGCCTTTTCGCGGTGCGCACGGGTTTCGCTGTCCGTGGGCACACCCGCGGGTGCACGCCCGCGAGACAGCCACGAAGCGCGGGGCGGATCGGAGGTATCGCGGCGGTCGTTGATTGACAACGTGTGTACCTCCGAAAGCGCTGGCGGGAATGGCGTCCCCCCGCCGAGGCCGATACTAGCGGCACTCGCGCCGATAATCCGCACGCCGCACGGTATTGGATTCGTGACTCAGCCCCAGGTCAGCGACTCGATATACCGCAGCAGGACTCCCTCTCGAAGGGCCCAGGGGCTCACCTCGAGCTCTTCGACACGCAACGCTGTCATGGCCTCGTGCAGCACGACCGCACCCGCGACGATCTGCATCGTTCGGTCGGCGGTGATCCCCGGCAGCTCCTGCCGTGCGCTCGCGGGCAGCCGTGCGAGCCGAGGAATCCAGGACGCGAGGGCGGCGCGGGGCAGCACCATCCGCTCGATTCCCGACCACCCGGGCATCGGGTACCCCGCGAGTTTCGCGAGCGAGCGGATCGCCTTCGACGACCCGACGACGTGGTCCGGCTTGGGCTGTGCTCTGAATTCGCGGGCGACGGGCGCGAGCACCTCGGCGGCGTGGGCGCGCAGGCGATCGGTCGCGGCCTCGCCGGGCGGGTCGTCGGGCAGGAAGCCCACGGTCATCCGCCCCGCTCCGAGGGGGACGGATGCCGCGGTCTCGGGCAGCTCCTCCGAACCCGATGCCAGCTCGAGCGAACCCCCTCCGATATCGAAGAGCAGAATGCGCCCGGCAGACCACCCGAACCACCGGCGCACCGCGAGGAACGTGAACCGCGCCTCGGTCTCCCCGCCGAGCACCTGCAGCGGCTGTCCCAGAGCCGCCTCGATGCGTTCGATGACCACGGCGCCGTTCGTCGCCTCACGGACGGCCGACGTCGCGGTTGCCAACAACTCATCGACGGCCTCGGCGGTGGCGCGGTCGCGTGCCTCGGATACGGCGGTCTCGAGCGCGCGGATGCCTTCTTCCGTGATGGATCCGTCCGGCGCCAAGTACCGCATCAGGCGCAATACCGTGCGGTGGCTGGTCGTGCCCAGCGGACGGCCGCCCGGTCGCGCATCGGCAACCAGCAGATGGACGGTATTCGATCCGATATCGAGGACTCCCAGGCGCACCGGTGAAGCGTAGCGCGGCCGGAGTGCCCCTCGTCGCGCAATGGCCAGACCCCGCGCGATACCATCGAACGGTGCCCGCCGAGGAGATCGCGACCACGTCATTGCTGACGCCCTACCGTGAGATCGAGCGCGCCGAGTGGGCGCGAACGGCGGCCGGGATGGCGCAACCGCTCTCCGAGACGGAGATCGTGCAGCTGCGTGGCCTCGGTGACCGTCTCGATGTGGACGAGGTTCGTGAGGTCTACCTCCCGCTCAGCCGCCTGCTGAGCCTGTACGCGAATGCGACGAAACGTCTCGGTGCCGACACGAGCGGGTTCCTCGGCGAACCCGACACGACCACGCCGTTCGTCGTCGCCGTCGCGGGCTCGGTCGCCGTGGGCAAATCGACGATCGCGCGTCTGTTGCGCGAACTGATGAGCCGCTGGCCGGGCACGCCGCGCGTCGAACTCGTCACGACCGACGGGTTCCTCTTTCCCAACGCCGAACTCGAGCGGCGCGGGCTCATGAGCCGCAAGGGGTTTCCGGAGTCCTACGACCGCCGCGCACTGATCCGCTTTCTGACCGAGGTGAAGAGCGGGGCGCCCGAGGTTCGAGCGCCCTTCTATTCGCACATGCGCTACGACATCGTTCCGGACGCGAGCGTCGTCGTCCGACGCCCCGACGTCGTGATCGTCGAGGGCCTCAACGTTCTTCAGCCCCCGGCGCTGCCGAACGACGTCGCGGTCAGTGAGCTGTTCGACTTCGCCGTCTACGTCGACGCCGATCCCGAGCACATCGCCCGGTGGTTCGTCGAACGATTCCTGGCGCTCCGACGCGGAGCGTTCGCGAATCCCACGTCGTACTTCAACGTGTTCGCCCACCTCAGTGACGAGGAGGCCGTCCAGACGGCGATGAAGTACTGGGACGAGATCAACATGCCCAACCTGGTCGAGAACGTCATGCCCACGCGGCATCGAGCGACACTGATCCTGCAGAAGGGGCCCGAGCACGCGGTTGATCGCGTGTTCCTGCGCAAGCTGTAGCCGCGTCGCGTAGCCATCCCCGCTGTCTTGGGGCGTCCAATCCCCGTTGGGGCGCGGCATGCCACGCCCCAACGGGGATTGGGCGCCCCGACTCTGAGCGTGGGGCGCTCCCCGCAGAGTGACCGGCTCACCTGCTGCACAGCCGCGGCGACTTAGGATGTCCCTCATGTGTGGAATCGTCGGATACGTCGGCCCGAGGCCGAGCCAGGCCATCCTTCTCGCCGGGCTCGCCCGACTCGAGTACCGCGGCTACGACTCGGCGGGCATCGCCGTGATCGACGGTTCCGGCGAACTCGGGATGCGCAAGCGCGCAGGCAAGCTGAGCGTGCTCGCCGAGAACCTCGCCGCGGACCCGCTCCCCACAGGGACGACGGGCATCGGACACACCCGCTGGGCGACGCACGGGGGCCCGACCGACGTCAACGCGCACCCGCACCTTGCCGACGACGACCGCCTCGCCGTCATCCACAACGGCATCATCGAGAACTTCTCGGAGCTGAAGGCCGAGCTGCTCGACGAGGGATATACCTTCCAGAGCGAGACCGACACCGAGGTCGCCGCGGTGCTGCTCGGCCGCGAGTACCGGAAGAGCGAGGACCTCGCGACGGCGTTCCGCGCCACCGTCAGCCGCCTCGACGGTGCGTTCACGCTGCTCGCCGTGCACGAGGAGCACCCGGATCTGGTCGTCGGCGCTCGCCGCAACTCACCGCTCGTGATCGGACTGGGTGAAGGCGAGAACTTCCTCGGCTCCGACGTCGCGGCGTTCGTCGAGCACACGCGCCGCGCGCTCGCGATCGGACAGGACCAGATCGTCGCGATCACACCCGGCGGCGTCACGGTGACCGACTTCTTCGGATCGCCGGTCGAGGTCGAGCCGTTCGAGGTGATGTGGGATGCGTCGGCCGCCGAAAAGGGCGGTTGGTCGTCGTTCATGGCCAAGGAGGTCTCGGAAGAGCCCGAGGCCGTCGCGAAGACGCTGCTCGGGCGAACCCGCGACGGTCAGGTCGTCATCCCGGAACTCGATGGGCTGGACGAACTCTTCGCGGGCATCTCGCGCATCGTCGTGATCGCCTGCGGCACGGCCGCCTATGCCGGTCTGGTGGGCAAGTACGCGCTCGAGCAGTGGGCACGCATCCCCGTGGATGTCGAACTCGCCCACGAATTCCGCTATCGCGACCCGGTGATCGACGCCAGCACGCTCGTCGTCTCGATCAGCCAGTCGGGCGAGACGATGGACACCCTCATGGCCGTCAAGTACGCCCGCGAACGCGGCGCCAAGACGCTCTCGATCTGCAACACGCAGGGCGCGACGATCCCGCGCGAGTCGGATGCGATCGTCTACACGCACGCGGGACCCGAAGTGGCCGTGGCATCCACCAAGGCCTTCGTCGCCCAGATCACCGCGCTCTACCTGCTCGCCCTGCACGTGGGCCGCGTGCGCGGTGCGATGAGTGCGACCGAGGCGGCGCAGCAGGTGGTCGAGCTGGAGGCCGTGCCCGAGAAGATCGCGCAGATCCTCGAGCGCGAGCAGCCCCGCATCGAGCAGCTCGCGCACTGGATGGCCGACACCCGGTCGGTGCTGTTCCTCGGGCGCCACGTCGGTTATCCGATCGCTCTCGAGGGTGCGCTCAAGCTCAAGGAGCTGGCGTACATCCACGCCGAGGGCTTCGCCGCGGGCGAGCTCAAGCACGGGCCGATCGCGCTGATCGAACCCGGCCAGCCCGTGTTCGTGATCGTGCCGTCGCCGCGCGAATCCGCGCTGTTGCACGCGAAGGTCGTCTCGAACATCCAGGAGATCCGGGCTCGCGGCGCACGCGTCATCGCGATCGCGGAAGAGGGGGATGCCGCCGTGCTGCCCTTCGCCGACGAGGTGCTGCGCATTCCGCTCGCCGCCCCCCTGTTCGAGCCGCTGCTCGCCGTCGTTCCCCTGCACATCTTCGCGATGGGACTCGCGACGGCGAAGGGCCTGGACGTCGATCAGCCCCGCAACCTCGCGAAGTCCGTCACCGTCGAGTAGCCCCCCGGGGTGGCCGGGGTGGGCTCGCCCGGGAGTAGATGCCGCGCGGGGCGTCGGCGGACGACGAGAAGTGCCGGGGAGCGGCTCGAAAGCCAGCGGGGATAGGGTGGCGAGGTGAAGATCGGAGCCCACGCGTGATCGTCGGGATCGGTGTGGACATCGTCGACATCCCCCGTTTCGAGCGAACCCTCGAGCGCACGCCACGCCTGCTCGAGCGTTTGTTCTCACCGGGAGAGCGGATGCTGCCGCCCCGTTCGCTCGCTGCGCGCTACGCCGCGAAAGAGGCGCTGATCAAGGCCCTCGGCGGTTCGGACGGCGTGCACTGGACCGAGATCGAGGTCACCCCCGAGGCATCCGGACGCCCCTGGTTCACCCTCGGTGGTTCCACGGCCGACGTCGTCGCGTCTCGCGGTATCACCGCCGTCCACCTGTCGATGTCGCACGACGCCGGGCTCGCGACCGCGTATGTCGTCGCGGAATCGGATGCATCGGCATCCGCCGTTGCGGTCGTGCGCCCTGTGCGGCCCGCACCCACCGCACCCACCGCTCCCGCCGCTCCCGCCACTCCCGCCGCTCCCGCCGGACCCGAGGAGACCCGATGACCCAGTTGCCCGCCGGGGTCATGCGCGAGGCCCTCATCGATGTCGGCGCGATCACGGCGAACACGCGGCACCTGCGTCGCCTGACCGGTGCCGAGGTCATCGCGGTCGTCAAGGCGGACGGGTACGGGCACGGCGCCGCGCGCTCGGCCGTAGCGGCCCTCGAGGGCGGCGCGACGCGCCTCGGTGTTGCCGATGTCTCGGAGGCGCTCGCTCTGCGCCGTGCGGGCATCATGGCCCCGATCGTGGCCTGGCTGCACGCGCCCGGCGCGTCGTTCGTGGAGGCCGCCGCCGTGGGGATCGAGCTCGGCATCTCGAGTTTCGACCAGCTGCTGCAGGCAGCGGCCGCGGCATCCGTCGACCGGCCGGTCGGCGTGCACCTGAAGCTCGAGACGGGCCTGTCGCGCAATGGCATCGCGCCGGGGGACTGGAACGTCGTCTTCGCCGAGGCCGCACGCCTGGAGCGGATCGGCAAGCTGCGGGTCGTGGGGCTGTTCAGCCACCTGTCGAACGCGACCCGCGAGGACGATCTCGCGGCGCTCGCCGCGTTCGAGTCCGGTGTCGTCGCGGCCGCAGGCCTCGGCCTGAACCCGTCGCTGCGGCACATCGCCGCGACCCACGCCGCGATCGACCTGCCCGAGGCTCGCCTGAACTGCGTGCGCATCGGTATCGGCCTCTACGGCCTCTCACCGTTCGCGGGACGGTCGTCGGCAGAGCTCGGCCTGCGCCCCGCCATGACGCTGCGCGGGGCGGTCGCGGCGGTGCGGCGCGTCTCGGCCGGGCAGGGCGTGTCGTACGGCTACGACTACCGCACGGGCGGGCCCACCACCCTCGCCCTCGTGCCGCTCGGGTATGCGGACGGCGTGCCGCGCGCGGCATCCGGTCGCGGCCCGGTGACGATCGGTCGGGCACGCCTCAACGTCGCGGGGCGCGTCGCGATGGACCAGTTCGTGGTGGACGCGGGCGACACCCCGGTAGCCGTCGGCGACGAGGTCGTGCTGTTCGGCGACCCGACGCTCGGCGTCCCCTCCGCGGACGACTGGGCGGATGCCGCGGGCACCATCAACTACGAGATCGTCACGCGGATCGGGCCGCGGGTGCCGCGTCGGCAGGTGTCGTCGTGAGCGTTCCGGACGACCTGCTGGGCCGCCACGACATCGTGACGGCCGACGACATGGAACAGCTCGGGCGCCGGCTCGGTGCGGGCCTCGTCGCCGGGGATCTGCTCGTTCTGACGGGCCCGCTCGGCGCAGGGAAGACGACCCTGACCCGCGGGATCGCGGAGGGACTCGGCGTGCGGGGGCCGATCCAGAGCCCGACGTTCGTGATCGCGCGCACGCATCCGTCCCTCGTCGACGGCCCGCCGCTCGTGCACGCCGATGCTTATCGCCTGGGCTCGGCGCTCGAGCTCGACGACCTCGACATCGACGCGGACGGCTCGGTGGTCGTGGTCGAGTGGGGTCGAGGTATGGCCGAGGGTCTGCGGGAGCAATGGTGGGAGCTCGAGATCGAGCGCCCGGTCGGCGGGCGGGGGGCCGACACGATGTGCGGCGATCTGTCGCGTTCGACCGAAGCCCTGGACGACGATGCCCCGCGCGTCGTGACGATCTCGCGCCGCCCATAGTTTCGTCGCGGTGTTTCGCCTCCCCGGGCACACGACCGTGGACGCGGGGTACCCCCGGCACGCCGTGGGGCGCTGGAACCCCGTTGGGGCGCGGGACCCCACGCCCCAGCGTGATTCTGGCACCCCGGGCGCCCGACGGTGGCGAGGCGGGCATCTGGACAGCCGTGGGGCGCTGGAACCCCGTTGGGGCGCGGGACCCCACGCCCCGACGTGATTCTGGCGCCCCGGGCGCCCGACGGTGGCGAGGCGGGCATCTGGACAGCCGTGGGGCGCTGGAACCCCGTTGGGGCGCGGGACCCCAGGCCCCAACGTGATTCTGACGCCCCGGATGGACGAAGCGCCAGCGCCGAGCGCGGCTGCAGCGCCCCAACGGGCTTCTCACGCCCCGGGTGGCGGGGAGCTGAGGGCACGAGAAACCCCGACTAACCTGGAGGGCGTGATCCTCGCCATCGACACCTCCCTCGGCTCTGCCGTCGCGGTCGTCGACCTCGACGGGATCACGCTCGGCGAAGCCTCGAGCCCCAATGCGCTCGGCCATGCCGAGATCATCGGCACGCTGCTCGAAGGGGCCTTGACCGAGGCATCCGTCGCCCCGCGCGACATCACTCATGTCGCCGCGGGGATGGGTCCCGGACCCTTCACCGGCCTGCGCATCGGCATCGCCGCCGCACGGACCTTCGCCTTGGCCCGGGCCGTGCCGCTCGTCGCGGTCGCGAGCCACGACGCCGCGGCGCTCTCAGCGTTCGAGGCGGATGCGTCCGGTCCGATCGCGATCGTCACCGACGCTCGCCGCCGCGAGTTCGCCTTCACGGTGTATGCGGGGTTGGTCGAAAAGCTTCCCGTCCGGACCACCTACCCCGCACTCGCCCCGCGCGACGACCTCGACGCGCGCCTGCTCTCGCTCGCCCTGCCCGCGAACCCCATCCGGCGCGTCGATGTCACGTCGATCTCCGCAGGAGCACTCGGTCGTCTGGCGGGACGGATGCTCGCTGCCGGAATCGCCGGCGACGGCGCATCCGTCGAGCCTCTCTACCTTCGCTCGCCCGACGTCACGCTGGGTCACGCGCCCAAGCGGGTGGGCGTATGACACTCCGGACGGCGACTCCCGAAGACCTGGACGCGATCATGGCGCTCGAGCGTGCCTCGTTCCCGACCGATGCGTGGTCGGACGCGATGATGCGCGAAGAGCTCCGCTCGCCCCACGGACGCTACCTCGTGCTCGAAGAGGCGGGGCGGCTTATCGGCTACGGCGGCATTCGTGCCGTCCACGGGGGGACGGATGCCGACATCCAGACCATCGCGCTCGCCGAGAGTGCCCGGGGCCGGGGTCGGGGGCGAGGCCTGCTGCGGTCGCTGCTTACCGAGGCGGGGGATCGGGGTGCGCGCGAGGTGTTCCTCGAGGTGCGTGCCGACAACCCCGTCGCGCAGGCGCTGTACGTGTCGGAGGGCTTCGCCGAGATCGCCCGCCGCCCGAACTACTACCAACCCGATGGGGTGGATGCGATCGTCATGCGCCTCGACTTGCGCGGCTGGCTCGCCGCGCGGGCAGAACCGAATCCCGCGGCAGAACCGAACCCCGCGGCAGAACCGAACCCCGCGGCAGAACCGAACCCCGCGGCAGAGCAGAACCCCGCGGCGGAGCCGAACCCCGGAGCAGAGTCGAACCCCGCAACTGAGCCGGCTGCATCCGAGGCGGGAGCGTGCACGTGAACACTCGCCAACCGCTGGTGCTCGGCATCGAGACGAGCTGCGACGAGACCGGAATCGGCATCGTGCGCGGCCGCACGCTGTTGAGCAACACGATCGCCAGCAGCATGGACGAGCACGCCCGGTTCGGCGGGGTCGTGCCCGAAGTCGCCGCGCGAGCGCACCTCGAGGCGCTCGGACCCGCGCTCGACGCCGCTGTCGCGGAGGCGGGCATCCGGCTCGAAGACCTCGACGCCGTCGCGGTCACGAGCGGTCCGGGGCTCGCGGGCGCGCTCATGGTCGGCGTCGGCGCCGCGAAAGCGCTCGCGATCGCTCTCGACAAGCCGCTGTACGCCGTCAACCACCTCGTCGGCCACATCGCGGCGGACCTGCTCGATGCGAACGCTCCGCCCCTCGAATACCCGACCGTCGCCCTGCTCGTGTCGGGCGGGCACACCTCGCTGCTTCTCGTCCGCGACCTGACGAGCGATGTCGAGCTGCTCGGCGAGACCATCGACGATGCCGCGGGCGAGGCCTTCGACAAGGTTGCCCGCTTGCTCGGGCTGCCCTACCCGGGCGGTCCCGAGATCGATCGGGCCGCGGCATCCGGCGATGCGCGGGCCATCGCGTTCCCGCGCGGGCTCTCGCGCGCCTCCGACCGTGAGAAGCACCGCTACGACTTCTCGTTCTCGGGTCTCAAGACCGCCGTCGCCCGGTGGACCGAGCAGCGTGAAGCCGCGGGTGAAGACGTGCCGATCGCGGATGTCGCGGCCTCCTTCCGCGAGGCCGTCATCGACGTGCTGGTCACGAAGGCCCTCGACGCCTGCGCGCAGTACGACGTGCCGCGCCTCCTGCTCGGCGGAGGCGTGATCGCCAATCGCCGCCTACGCGAGGTCGCGCTGGCTCGCGGCGAGGAGGCGGGCGTGGCCGTTCGCATCCCCCCTCTGTCGCTCTGCACCGACAACGGCGCCATGATCGCCGCCCTCGCCGCGGAGCTGATCGTTTCGGGACGCGCCCCGTCGACGCTCGAGTTCGGTGCCGATTCGACGCTGCCCGTCACCCAGATCCAGGTCGCGGCGCGTGACAGTGGGTCCGAACCGCGCGCGGCAGAGGGGGTGCCCGTATGAGCGAAGAACCGACGGATGCCGCGGCCCCCGCGCCCACGCGCCGTTCCACGCAGGCGGCTCGGCCCGTGCCGCCGCCGGTGCCGCAGACCGCGCCCGGGGCCCCGCCCGTGCCTCCTGTCGTCCCCTCATCGGTGCTCGCCGCTGCACAAGAGCCTTCCGTCGCCGCGCCCGGGTCCGGAGGGGCGGCCCCGTCCGGCACCGATGCCGAGCAGGCTCGCCCCGACGCGCCCGCTGCCGAGGCCGATGCACCGCCCGAACTCGCGTGGGCTCCGCCCGCGCCCCGTCAGCCTCCGGCCCTCGCCGGGTGGGCCCTCGCGGTCGCGATCGTCGGCCTCGTGGTCTCGCTCGTCGTCGGCTGGGGTTTTCCGGTCGGCATCATCGCGATCGTCACGGCGATCGCGGCGCTGCGCCGCCCGGACAGCCGACGCCAGGCGGCCGGGTGGGCGTTGGCCCTCGGCATCCTGTCGGTCCTCTACAGCGCGCTCTGGATCGCCGTCGCCGTGAGCCGGGGACCTCTGTTCTGACGCCGCTTCCGCTCTGAGCCGCGCCGCAGTTCAGACCCGGTCGGCGAGCACCGCGATGCGCGTCGATCCGATCCGGGTCAGCAGCAGGGTCGCCGATGCGTCGCCCTTCAGACCCAGGCGCGTGCGCAACACTGCGGGGTCGACATCCACGCCGCGCTTCTTGATCTCGAGGCGCCCGATGCCCCGTTCACGCAGTGCCCGCGCGAGCTTCTTGACGTCGGCGGGGAGCTGTTCACGCACGCGGAAGCTCGCGACGAACGGGCTCGTCAGCGCCGCGTCTCCCGTCAGGTACGCGATTCCGGGAGCGATCGGCCCCGCCTCGAGGGCGCGGGCGACATCGCCGACGAGGCGCGCGCGGATGACGGAGCCGGCGGGTTCGTGCAGGAAGACGCCCAAGGGATGCACGGGCTCATCCTCGGTGTCGGCGGCCGCCGTCAGCTCGTGTGACTGGCCGTCCGCCATGACGACGGCGGCGCGGGTGATCCCGGGCCGCGCGAGTACGCCCGACCAGAGCACGAGTTCGAGCGTGGAGCCATCCGCGGTGATCCACTGCGCCTCGGCGAACGCGGGCAGGCGGTCGCGGTCGAAGCCCGGCCCGAGCTTGATGCCGGTGGGCTTCTCGGTCGCGAGCGCGAACGCCCAGTCGAGCGAGGGGGAGTAGTCCTCGGGACGCGAGAGGCGGGATGTCTCCGTGTGACCGGCCGTGCGGCGCGCGGGATCGAGCCACACGCCGTCGTAGCCCGAGACGTCGATGTCCTCGGCCCGGGCGTGGCGTACTTCGGCCGACGGACCGAACGGGGCGAGGTTGTACGCGGCGATCGCGGCCGTGACCTCGTCGGCGTCCACCGCGAGCACCCTCAGCCCGAGCCCGGCGAATCCCAGGGCATCGCCCCCGATTCCGCTGCCGAGATCGGCGACGCTCTCGACCTCCGCGTCCCGGAAGCGTCCGGCGTGCAGGGCCGCGACCGACAGGCGCGTGGATTGCTCGAGTCCGGCCCGGGTGAAGAGCATCCGGGCCGCGTGAGCGCCGAACTTCGTCTCGGCGCGCGTTCGCAGGCGGGCCTGGCCGACGACGGCCGACACGAGGTCGGGGGAGTGCCCCGCGGACCGCAGCCGCGTGACCTCGCGGGCGACGTCCGCGGTGGTCGTGAGCGGCGGGGTCTGATCGAGCAGCCGCAGCCCCTCGGGCGTCAGCAGCGCCCGCAGTTCGGCCATCTCCACCTGTCCAGCCTAGGTGCGAGGCGGTGAGCGCATGCGGCCGGCATGGGTCTGAGACGCCCACCCGGCGCGTCGGACCGGGCCGGAAACGACCCTTCCCGTGCATCACAGAGGTTCCGTGGTGCGGAAGTCGCCCGCGCGGGCCGGATTCGCGCCACCGAGCCTCGGAGTACCTTCGAGATGTTCGCGGCACGGCCCATCGCCCGCTCGCTGGCACTCGCGTTGCGTGAGTGCCAGCGGTTGCCTACACTGGCATTAGCACTCTCGCATCGAGGTTGCTAATAAGTCTTGGATCAAGAAAGAGGTAGACCGTGACGGTTTCCACTCAGGTTTCCATCAAGCCGCTCGAGGACCGCATCGTCATCCGCCAGGTCGAGGCGGAGCAGACGACGGCTTCCGGCCTGGTCATCCCCGACACCGCGAAGGAGAAGCCCCAGGAGGGCGAGGTCGTCGCGGTGGGCCCGGGTCGGATCGACGATAACGGCAACCGCATTCCGCTCGACGTCGCCGTCGGCGACCGCGTGATCTACAGCAAGTACGGAGGCACCGAGGTCAAGTTCGGCGCCGACGACCTGCTCGTGCTCTCGGCCCGCGACGTGCTCGCGGTCGTCGTTCGCTGAGCGATTGACACACACGAAGGACCGGATGCCTCGGCATCCGGTCCTTCGTCGTTCCCGGACGACCGCCTCCGAGCCGGGCGGGGCCCGTCCGGCCGCCGCGCTCGCCGCTCATCGCGCCCGTAGGCTGGGGAGGTGACACCGGATCCCACCACCGCACCCGAGGGGCCGGGCGGTCAACCCGCGGGTGCCGCCGCAGCCGCGGAAGTGCGTGAGCGCAGCGTCGGCGTCGCATCGGCCCTGGGCGCGTACCTCATCTGGGGCTTCCTGCCGCTGTACTTCCTGTTGCTCGTGCCGACCGGCCCGTGGGAGATCGTGGCGTGGCGCATCCTGCTCGCCTTCGTCTTCTGCCTGATCCTGCTGACGGTCACGCGCGCATGGCCGGCATTCGTTCGCATCGTGCGTCAGCCACGTCTGTTGCTGCTGACCGCGGTGGCCGGGGTCTTCATCTACGTCAACTGGCAGGTCTACATCCTCGCCACGCTGACCGGGCACGTGATCGAGACGAGCCTCGGATACTTCATCAATCCGATCGTGACCGTGCTGCTCGGCGTGCTCGTGCTACGCGAGCGCCTGCGTCTCACGCAGTGGATCGCGATCGGGATCAGCGTCGTCGCCGTCGGTGTCATCGTCGTCGGCTACGGGGCGTTCCCCTGGGTCGCCCTGACCCTGGCGTTCTCGTTCGGTTTCTACGGCCTGATCAAGAAGCAGGTGGGGCCGCGCGTCGACGCGGTCGGCGGCCTGACCCTCGAGTCGTTCTGGTTGGTGCCGGTCGCGATCGTGCAGCTGATCGTCGTCGCCTCGACCAGCGGCATCACGATGGGCAGCGCCGGGCCGCTCCACACCGTCTTGCTGTCGCTGGCCGGGATCATCACCGCGATCCCGCTGCTGCTCTTCGCCGCGGGCGCCCGACGGGTGCCCCTGACCGTCATCGGGCTGCTGCAGTTCATCGCTCCCGTGCTGCAGTTCATCATCGGCGCGTGGGTCCTCGGCGAGCCGATGCCGCTCGAGCGATGGATCGGCTTCGGCCTGGTCTGGGTCGCGCTGATCGTCCTGTCGGTCGATTCCGTCCTCTTCTCGCGGCGCGGTCGTGGCGTCTCGGATGTCGCTGAGCTGACCTGACGCCCCGCGCCGGTTCCCCGTCGTTCGGGGGATGGGAGCGTTATCACGCTGTGACCGTACTGTTTCACATCGTTAACGCACTGCAACATCCCGGAGACGCCCGCGCGCATAGGGTGAAGCAACCCCGGTCGGCCGCAGTTCGGCCCCGAGTTCGTCCACAGCTAGGAGCAACATGAACTTCTTCTCCCGTTCGCGCACGGGCAAGGTCCTCGGCGGCATCGCCGTGGTCGGCGTCAGCGCGCTGGTTCTCGCAGGTTGTGCCGGCAGCGGTGGCAACACCGAGTCGTCGGGCGCACCCGCCGGTGACGACCTCGCCCTCAAGATCGGTACGGCACTGCCGCAGACCGGTAACCTCGCCTTCCTCGGCCCGCCCGAAGAGGCCGGTGTCGCGTACGCCGCGTCACAGATCAACGAAGTCTCGGCCGAAACCGGCCTGACCCTCGATGTGGTCTACGGCGACTCGGGTGACACCGACAACAAGGCCTACGAGACCGAGATCCCCCGCCTGCTGGGCGAGGACGTCTCGGCGATCATCGGTGCCGCATCTTCGGGTACGTCGCTGCAGTTCATCGACCAGGTGGTCGGCGCCGGCGTGATCCAGTTCTCGCCCGCCAACACCTCGGACGCCTTCACCACCTACGAGGACGACGGGCTGTACTTCCGCACCGCTCCCTCCGACGTGCTGCAGGGCGAGGTGCTCGGTAACCTGATCGCCGAGGACGGCAACCAGACCCTCGGTCTGATCGTGCTCAACGACTCGTATGGCACCGGGCTCGCCAAGTACGTGACCGAGGCCTTCGAGGCCGCCGGTGGCGAGGTCGTTGCGGCCCCGACCTACAACACGGGTGACGCGACCTTCGATGCTCAGATCAGCGAGGTCCTCGCGGCCGACCCCGACGCGATCGCCCTGATCACGTTCGACGAGGTCTCGACCATGCTGCCGAGCCTGTTCGGCCAGATCCCGGCAGACAAGCTGTACTTCGTCGACGGCAACCTGAAGAACTTCGCAGACGCCTTCCCGACCGGTTCCCTGACGGGCGCGAAGGGCACGCTCCCGGGACTGTCGATCGATTCGATCGCGGACTTCACGGGCGAGCTCGATGCGTTCCTCGAGGCCGAAGGAACCGCACCGCTCGAGGACTACAGCTACGCGGCCGAGTCCTACGACGCGACCATCCTGCTGGCTCTCGCCGCCCTCGCTGCCGGTTCGACCGACAGCGCAGCCATGGCCGAGAAGCTCATGGAGGTCTCGGGTGGTTCGGGCGACGGTGAGACCTGCGAGTCCTACGCGGAGTGCGCCGACATCATCCTGGGCGGTGGAGTCGCCGACTACGACGGCATCTCCGGTCCGATCACGTTCGACGAGGTCGGCGACCCGACCGAGGCGTCGATCGGCATCTACGAGTTCGGTGAGGACAACACCTACACGGCATACATGGGCTGAGCCCCACGCATCCCGCAATGAGGGGCCCCGGTCTTCGGACCGGGGCCCCTTGTCGTGCCCCGGTCTGTCGACACTTCTCCGGTGAAACCGGGTCTGCGGGGCCGGCAAGCCCGCCCGCAGAGCCCGGAGCGCGCCTTCGACCGGAGTACTGTCCTATCCGGGCCACCAACGTCACACGGTAGGTCCTCCCCAGAACCCGTTCCCGTGGCAACATCCCCCGTTGCGGACCGACGCGGGTCAGGCCAGTGAACGGCGCGCAAAGCTGCGTAGGTGCGCGCCCTCCATCCGGATCACGTCTACGTCCACGCCGACCTCAAGTCCGCGGGCCTCTCGCAGGGCAGCATCACCCAATTGGTGCGCAGCGGTGGCATCCTGCGAGCGCGGCGGGACACCTATCTGCATCCCGCTTCCTCGGTCGCGGGGGTGACCGCTGCGCGATCCGGCGGCCGGGTGGCGTGTACGAGCCTGCTGGCCGAATACGGAGTCTTCGTTCTGGAGAAGCGGACCGTGCACATCCAGGTTCCCGCGCACGCGACCCGGCTGCGGCCTCCGACGGGGGTGCGACTGCACGGGGCCCCGCTGCACCGTGCTCCGTCCCCGCGCTCGCTGCGCGTGGAGACGAAGTGCGGCGGGTCAGGTGCCGAGCGTGCCGAGGTACAGCTCGGTGACCTTCGGGTCGCCGAGCAGCTCGCGGCCCGTGCCGGTGTAGGCGTCGCGGCCCTGGTCGAGCACGTAGCCGCGGTCGCAGATCTGCAGGCAGCGCCGCGCGTTCTGCTCGACCATGATGCACGTCACCCCGGCCTTGTTGATCTCGGAGACGCGGATGAACGCCTCGTCCTGACGGACGGGGGAGAGACCCGCGGACGGCTCGTCGAGGAGCAGCACCTTCGGGTCCATCATCAGCGCACGGCTCATCGCCACCATTTGGCGCTCACCGCCCGAGAGCGAGCCCGCGCGCTGCTTGAGGCGCTTGCCCAGCTCGGCGAAGATGCCCGTGACGAACTCGAGACGCTCCTTGTATGCCGAAGGGCGCTGGTACAGGCCCATCTGCAGGTTCTCTTCGATCGTCAGTGTCGGGAAGACGTTGTTGGTCTGCGGGATGAACCCAACACCGCGCGCGACGAGCTTGTTCGCTCGCAGGCCCGTGATCTCGTCGCCCTCGAGCGTGATCGATCCCTCGCGCACGTTGACCTGACCGAAGATCGCCTTCAGCAGGGTCGACTTGCCGGCGCCGTTCGGGCCGATGATGCCGATCAGCTCGCCCTGGTTCGCGACCAGCGAGCAGCCGTTCAGGATGTTGACGCCCGGCAGATACCCGGCGTGCACGTTGTCGACGAAAACGACGGGGGTCTCGGTAGCTACCGTGCTCATGAGCGGTTCTCCTCGTCTTCGGCGACGCCCTCGTCCACCAGCGTCGCGGCGCGCGCGTGAGCGGATGCCTCGGCATCCGTCGTCGGGTCGGCCTGGATGGCCGTGATGCGCCCCGTGACGACACCCAGGTCGAGCTCTTGGTGAGCGCCGAGATAGGCGTCGATGACCGCGGGATTGCGCATGACCGTGTGCGGGTCGCCCTCGGCGACGACGCGCCCCTCGGCCATGACGACGACCCAGTCCGCTATGTGGCGCACCATATGCATGTCGTGCTCGACGAAGAGGACGGTCATGCCCTCTTCCTTGAGATCGAGGATGTGGTCCAGCAGCGACTGCGTCAGGGCCGGGTTGACCCCGGCCATCGGCTCATCGAGCATCACCAGTGTCGGCTTCGTCATCAGCGCGCGCGCCATCTCGAGCAGCTTGCGCTGCCCGCCCGAGAGGCTCGCCGCGAAGTCGGGCGCCTTCGTATCGAGCTTGAACTTCTTCAGCAGCGCCATGGCCTGGCTGTCGATGCTCGAGTCCTGCTTGCGCCAGATCGCGGGAATCAGCGCCTGCCAGAACTTCTCGCCGCGCTGACCCGTCGCGCCGAGCTTCATGTTCTCGAGCACCGTCAAGAGCCCGAGAGCCTTGGTGAGCTGGAACGTACGCACGAGGCCCATCCGCGCGACCCGGAAGGCGGGGACCCCCGACAGCGACCTGCCGTCGAAACTCCACGTACCCTCGTCGGGCTTGTCGAAGCCGGTGAGGAGGTTGAACAGCGTCGTCTTGCCGGCACCGTTGGGTCCGATCAGCGCCGTGATGGCGCCGCGGGGGATCTCGAGGTGCTCGACGTCGACGGCCGTGACGCCGCCGAACGTGCGGCGCACGCCGTCGGCGATGATGATCGGGTCGACCTTCTTCGCTCCCGGTACGGCCTCTCCGACGTGCAGACCCGTCGTCTTGGGACGCTCGACCGGTGCCGTGAGCGGTGCGCCCGAAGCCGCCTCGCCCAGCCGACCGGTGGTGGTGTGCTCGGCCCCCGACTGCCCGTTACTTGACTGCTCGTTACTTGACTGCTCGTTACTTGACAAAGGTCAGCTCCTTCTTGTTGCCGAGGATCCCCTGCGGCATGAAGATCACGAGCAGCATCAGGGCGACGCCGACGAGGATGAATCGGAGCGTTCCGGCCTGGATCTGCGACATGAAAGGAAGGACCCCGGCCGAGACGAGCGCCGGGAGGAAGTTGCTCAGGAATGTCTGCAGCACCCAGAAGATGAGCGACCCGAGCAGGGGGCCGAAGACGGTCGCGGCGCCACCCAGGAGAAGAGCGGTCCACACGAAGAATGTCAGCGACGTGACGTACACCCCGGGGCTGACGGCCGATGGCAGGGCGTAGACGATGCCGCCCGCCGCGGCGAGCACACCACCCAACACGAGCGACTGCATCTTGTACGCGTACACGTTCTTGCCGAGTGCGCGCACGGCGTCCTCGTCCTCGCGCACGCCCTTCAGTACACGCCCCCAGGGGCTGCGCATCAGCATCCAGACGACGAGCACCGCGATGCCGAGCGTGACGAGCCCCATGATGCGCACCCACCACTGCGTCTCGTTGTACGTGAAGGGACCGAAACCGTAGGTGCCCTGCGGCAGGGGATTGGAAGCGCGGAAGCTGCCGTGGTACCCGCTCAGGCCGTCGGCCGAGCCGGTGTATTCGTCGAACGCGGTGGTCAGGAACAGCAGACGCACGACCTCGGCTGCCGCGATCGTCACGATCGCGAGATAGTCGCCGCGCAGCCGCAGCGTCGGGATACCGAGGATCACGGCGAAGATCGCCGATGCCACGAGGCCGGCGATCGCAGCCACCCACCATTCGAGACCGAAGGTGAGCACGCCGATCGCGTAGCCGTAGGCACCGATCGCCATGAATCCGGCGATGCCCATGTTGATCAGGCCGGTGTAACCGAAGTGCACCGCGAGGCCGAGGGCGGCGAGGGCGTACCCGATCGTGGCGGGACTGAGGATCGACGAGGCGGAGTTCGAGAGGATCTGGAGCAAGTCCATGGCGCGCCTAACCTATTCTCTCGCGTCGACCAAGGATCCCCTGTGGTCGGAACAGCAGGATCACGATGAGGATGAAGAGTGCGCTCGCGTACTTCAGGTCCGCGGGGATCCACAGGCTCGAGACCTCGACGAGCAGCCCGACGATGATCGATCCGACGAGCGCGCCGTACGCGGTGCCGAGACCGCCGAGGATGACCGCGGCGAACATGAGCAGCAGAACCTGCGAACCCATGTCCCACTTGATGCCGGGGCGGTAGTAGGCGTACAGGATGCCCGCGAGCCCCGCGAGGCCACCCGCGATGACCCACACGATCCGGACGACGAAGTCCACGTCGATACCGGATGCCGCGGCGAGCGACGGGTTGTCGGAGATCGCTCGCGTCGCCTTGCCGAGGCGGCTGCGGGTGAGCCACACGGCAAATGCGATGATCACGATCACGGAGATCGCGATCGAGACCATGTCGATGATGCTCATCTGCACCGAACCGAACAGCTGGATCTTCGGCTCGGAGGCGAACGGAAGCTGGCTCGTGCCGCCCCCGATGAAGAACTGGAACGTGTAGCGGAGCGCGAGCGAGAGACCGATGCTGACGATCATGAGCTGAACTACGCCCACGCGCCGTCGGCGCAAGGGTCTCCACAGGATCATGTCCAGCACGAGCCCGAGGCCCGCGCTCAGGATCACCGCCAGCGGGAAGCCGACCCACACCGGCAGTGCGAGGCTCGCCGGACCGACGAGCGCGAGGGCCACGACGGCGCCGAAGGTGACCATCTCGCCGTGCGCGAAGTTCGAGATGCCCGTCGTGCCGAAGACGAGCGAGAGTCCGACGGCCGCGAGGGCGAGCATGAGACCGAAGCTCAGGCCCTGCACGATGCGTTGGATGAGCTGGTCCGCGAAGCTCGTGACGCTTCGTTCACCCTCACCGATGAAGAAGTTGACGGTGACGCGCCCTCCGGCGCCCATCTCGACCTCTTCTTCGTTGGGGGTGTCATCCTCGGGGTTCACGACGGCGATGCCGTCGGGCAGCGTCTCTTCGTCGAGGGTGACCGTGTAGGTCTCGCCGCGCTCCGGCACTCCGACGCGCCACTGACCCTCCGCATCCGTCTCGACCTCTTGCTCGCCGCCGGGACCGTCGATGACGAGGCGCACTCCCTCGAGCGGTTGCCCGTCGAGCTGCACGTTGCCGCTGATGCGGTAGGGGTCGTCTTCGGCCGCGAAGGCGGGGGACGCGGTCAAGCTCATCATCGCGAAGAGCACACCGAGGAGTGCCCCGATCGTGAGCAGAGTCCCCCCGCGGGAACGTCGCGCCGCAGCGGTCTTGGGATTCACAGATCCTCCAGTTCGGCACTGTTGCCGAGGGTCGCGTCCATCGGCATTGATGGACGACGGTACGAGCGTAATGTGTCCGCGTTGTTTCCCCCATCGGTCAATCGCGGGACGTGATGAGATCGCAATGGGATCGCTCCCGGAGGAATGTTCGCACAGCCTCGCCGCTTAGACTTCATCAAGCGGATGTTCTGCGCGAAATCGCTTCGATCCGCACCCCGATCACACCCGCACGAGGAGCGCGTACATGCCCGATTACGATCCGTTCGGTTTTGTCGGGCTGACGTACGACGATGTCCTCCTTCTGCCGGGACACACCGACGTCATCCCGAGCGAGGCGGACACGTCTTCGCGGTTGACGCGGCGGATCACCGTGGCGACGCCGCTGGTGTCGTCGGCGATGGACACCGTCACCGAGGCTCGCATGGCCATCGCGATCGCGCGCGAGGGCGGCCTCGGCATCCTGCACCGCAATCTGTCGATCGAAGATCAGGCCGCGCAGGTCGACCGCGTCAAGCGGAGCGAGTCGGGAATGATCTCGAACCCCATCACGACGAGCCCGACCGCGACGGTCGAGGAGGTCGACGCGCAGTGCGCGCAGTACCGCATCTCGGGGCTGCCGGTCGTGGACGACGATGGTCGCCTCGTCGGCATCATCACGAACCGCGACATGCGCTTCGTCTCGGGCTTCGAGCGTCAGACGACTCTCGTCAAGGACGTCATGACGAGCGAGGGCCTGATCACGGCGAAGGTCGGCATCGGCGCGAACGATGTGATCGCGACGTTCGCCAAGCACCGCGTCGAGAAGCTGCCGCTGATCGACGACGACGGCAAGCTCGCGGGTCTCATCACCATCAAGGACTTCGACAAGAGCGAGAAGTACCCCCTCGCCACGAAGGACGAACAGGGCCGTCTGCGCGTCGGTGCGGCGATCGGGTTCTTCGGCGATGCGTGGGAGCGTGCCGAAGCCCTCCGTGACGCCGGAGTCGATGTGCTGGTCGTCGACACCGCCAACGGCCAATCGGCGGGCGTGATCGACATCGTCCGCAGGCTCCGGGCGGATGCATCCTTCGCCCATATCGACATCATCGGCGGCAACGTCGCGACCCGTGAGGGCGCGCAGGCGCTGATCGACGCGGGCGTCGACGCGGTCAAGGTCGGCGTCGGTCCGGGATCGATCTGCACCACTCGCGTCGTGGCCGGCGTCGGCGTGCCGCAGGTCACGGCCGTCTACGAGGCATCCCTCGCCGCACGCCCCGCCGGCGTGCCGGTCATCGCCGACGGCGGTCTGCAGTACTCGGGCGACATCGCGAAGGCCCTGGTCGCAGGCGCCGACACCGTCATGCTCGGCTCGCTCCTGGCCGGAACCGACGAGTCGCCGGGCGAGATCGTCTTCCAGGGCGGCAAGCAGTTCAAGCAGTACCGCGGCATGGGGTCGCTCGGCGCCCTGCAGACGCGTGGCAAGAAGACCTCGTACTCGAAGGACCGGTATTTCCAGGCGGATGTCCCGAGCGACGACAAGCTGATCCCCGAGGGCATCGAGGGTCAGGTCGCCTATCGCGGCCCCGTCTCGGCCGTCGCGTACCAGCTCGTCGGGGGTCTCCGTCAGTCGATGTTCTACGTCGGCGCGCGCACGATCGACGAGCTGAAGGCCAAGGGGAAGTTCGTGCGCATCACGGCGGCGGGGCTGAAGGAGTCCCACCCGCACGACGTGCAGATCGTGGTCGAGGCCCCCAACTACAAGAAGTAGCCGCGCGGCGTCGGTACGCTGGGCGGCATGATCCGGCAACGGCGCCATCCCGCAGCGACGCAGGGCACAAGCCGCCTCGAGGCGTTCACCGACGGTGTCTTCGCCATCGCGGCAACGCTGCTGGTGCTCGATCTGACGAGCTACACGCTCGGCACGATCACATCGGATGCCGAGATGTGGTCGGCGCTCGCGGGAATGTGGGAGCTGTTCTTCAACTTCGTCCTGAGCTTCGTGCTGTTGTGCCTGCTGTGGATGACGCACGTGCAGCAGTTCGAGCACGTTGCGCGCGTCGACGCAACGATCGTCTGGCTCAACAGCGGACGCCTGCTGTTCATCGTCCTCGTGCCGTTCGCCACGAGCCTCACGACCGAGTACTCGGAGTGGGTCGCGGGCCGTCTGCTCATGCCCGTGACGTTCTTCTTCGCGATCCTCTGCAGCTATCTGCAATGGATGTGGGCCGTGCGCAACCGCGAGACGATGATGCCCGACCTCTCGGACGCCGACGCGAAGGCATACGGGCGCGGGGCCGTCAGCGCGCTCATCATCTCGGCGGCCGTCGTCGTCCTCGCCCCGCTGATCGGTTCCTTCGCCTTCGCGCTGTTCGTCTTCGATCCCGTCGGCACGCGTCTCTTCCGCGGTAGGGGCGACCGAGATACCCCGTGACGGCTGCTCCGGCCGGGCGTACCTTTTACGCATGTGCCGGAACATCCGAACCCTTCACAACTTCGAGCCCGCGGCATCCCACGACGAGGTCCATGCCGCAGCTCTCCAGTACGTCCGCAAGATCGCGGGCACGACGAAGCCGTCGAAGGCCAATCAGGAGGCCTTCGATCGAGCCGTGCACGAGATCGCCCACATCACCGGGCATCTGCTCGAGGATCTCGTCGCCGTGACCCCGCCGAAGAACCGCGAGGAAGAGGCGGCGAAGGCGCGAGCTCGGGCCGTCGCATCCGGTCGCTACTCCGTCGCCTGAGTGCCCCGGCGGTCCGGTCGGGAGCGGCGACGGGGTCAGCCGGTAGGCTGGACGGGTGAGCATGGAGATCGAACTGGGGCGCGCGAAGCGAGCGCGACGCGCGTACACCTTCGACGACATCGCGGTGGTGCCTTCGCGGCGCACGCGCAACCCCGAGGATGTCTCGACCGCCTGGTCGATCGACGCCTTCCAGTTCGACATCCCGGTGCTGGGTGCGCCGATGGATTCGGTCGTCAGCCCTCTGACCGCGATCATGCTCGGGCAGCTCGGCGGGCTCGGAGTCCTCGATCTCGAGGGCCTCTGGACGCGCTACGAAGACCCCGAGCCGCTGCTCGCCGAGATCGCCGGCCGTGAAGACGGCGACGCAACGCTCCGGATGCAGGAGCTGTACGCCGAGCCGATCAAGCCCGAGCTGGTCACGGCGCGTCTCGCCGAGATTCGGGCGGCGGGTGTCACGGTCGCCGGTGCCCTGACCCCCCAGCGCACGCAAGAGCTGTACGAGACCGTCGTCGCCGCCGGAGTCGACATCTTCGTCATCCGCGGTACCACCGTCTCGGCCGAGCACGTCTCGAGCGTGTCTGCCCCTCTCAACCTCAAGAAGTTCATCTACGACCTCGACGTCCCGGTGATCGTGGGCGGTGCCGCGACCTACACCGCCGCACTGCACCTCATGCGCACCGGTGCCGCGGGCGTGCTGGTCGGCTTCGGGGGCGGTGCCGCGTCCACGACGCGCGCGACCCTCGGCATCCATGCCCCCATGGCGACCGCGGTCGCCGACGTCACGGGAGCGCGCCGCGACTACCTCGACGAGTCGGGCGGCCGCTACGTGCACGTCATCGCGGACGGGGGAGTCGGCACCTCGGGCGACATCGTCAAGGCGCTCGCGATGGGCGCCGACGCCGTCATGCTCGGCGTTGCGCTCGCGCGCGCGACGGATGCTCCGGGTCAGGGCTTTCACTGGGGGCCCGAGGCGCACCACCCCAAGCTGCCGCGCGGACGCCGGGTGCGCGTCGACCAGGTCGCCTCGCTCGAGGGCATCCTGTACGGTCCGGCCCCCGTGGCCGACGGCACGGCGAACCTGATCGGGGCGCTGCGCAAGTCCATGGCGACCACCGGGTATTCGGACCTCAAGGAGTTCCAGCGCGTCGAGGTCGTCGTCGCGCCGTACTCCGGCGGATGAGCGGTGTGAGCACGGAGCACGACCCCGCCGCCTCGGTGCCAGACGCGCCCGAGGTCTTCCCCCCGACGCTGCGCGAAGTCATGCTGCGTCCGCAGTGGCTCGCGATGCTCGGGCTCTGTCTGCTCGTAGCCGGTGTCTTCGCGTGGCTCGGGCAGTGGCAGCTCGGACGCGCTGTCGACACCGACCCGCCCGCCGTAGGCGCGACGGAGCAGGTCCGTCCCCTCGACGACGTCGTCGAGCCCGGCGCATATCTCGAAGAACCGCTCGTCGGTCAGCAGGTTCAGACCACGGGGTCGTGGGTTCCCGAAGACTTCCTGGTCGTCTCGTCGCGATTCAACGACGGTGTCGAGGGGTACTGGGTCACCGGCCAGCTGCGCATCGACGGCCCGCTCAATCCCACGTCGATCGCTGTCGCGATCGGCTGGGCTCCCACGCTCGAGCAGGCGGAGGCCGCGGCATCCGAGCTCTCGGAGAGCGCCGCGACGACGGCGGCCGGTGTCGCGACGCAGGTGACGGGGCGTGTGATCTCGGACGAGGGGCCGCAATTGCCGCCTCGGGGAGGGGATCCCCTCGAGATGACACGGATGTCGCCGGCGGCCCTGCTCAGCCAGTGGCACGACGTCGACCGTCTGTTCGTCTACCGGCCGTATCTCGCGATGCTCGAGCCGGGCGGGACCGCCGAGGACGCGGGCCTCGTGCCGATCTCCTCCCGGGCGCCGGACGAGTCCTCGACCGTGAACTGGCTCAACATCTTCTACGCCGTCGAATGGGCCGTGTTCGCGGGCTTCGCCTTCTACCTCTGGTACCGCCTCGCGCGCGACGCGTGGGAGAAGGAGCTCGAGGACCTCGAAGACGCGCGCGCCGATGCGTCGTGAGCCGTCCGCCGGCTGGGTGCCGGAACTCGCGGCGGTCCGCCGCCGGTAGACTGGGCCCATGCCGCGCGCTCCCAAACTCGCCTCGTTTCCGGCGATCCGAGGGGCGCTGAAGTTCTACCAGGTCGCCTCGATCATCACGGGTGTCGGTCTGCTGCTGCTCGTCACCGAGATGGTGCTGAAATACACGCCGATTCACCTCGAGCTCTTTCTCGGTGGATCCGGCGGGTTCCTGTGGTTCGCGACGGTCATCGCCGGCGTCGACTGCGAGTGGTACTCGCTCTTCTTCCCCGGCAGCGGGTGCGAAATGGTCTCGACGGGCGACGGCATCAACATCTCGCTCGCGATCCTCGTGGTGCACGGCTGGTTCTACGTCGTGTATCTCTTCGCGTGCTTCCGCATCTGGAGCCTGATGCGCTGGCCGTTCCTGCGGTTCATCGTGCTCGCCCTCGGCGGCATCGTGCCGCTCCTGTCGTTCTTCATGGAGGCACGCGTCGCGCGTGAGGTGCGCACGTACCTCGCCGAGCGCGAGGCATCCGAAGCATCCGCCGTTCCCGTTCCCACCCCGGAAGGCCCCCGTTGACCGAAGCCACAGAGACCTCGCAGCGACCCGTCCTGGTCGTCGACTTCGGCGCGCAGTACGCGCAGCTGATCGCCCGGCGCGTACGCGAGGCGGGCGTGTACAGCGAGATCGTGCCGCACACCGCCACGGCAGCCGACATCGCGGCGCGCAACCCGGTCGGCCTGATCCTCTCGGGCGGTCCATCGTCGGTGTATGAGCCCGGTGCGCCGGCTCTCGATCCCGCGGTGTTCGACCTCGATGTTCCGACCCTCGGCATCTGCTACGGCTTCCAGGTCATGGCTCAGGCCCTCGGCGGCGAGGTCGCGAACACGGGGCTGCGTGAATACGGCGCGACGGATGCCTCGGTCACGGGGGACGGGGGAGTGCTGCTCGCAGGCCAGCCCGCCGCGCAGAACGTGTGGATGAGCCACGGCGACCAGGTGTCGCGGGCTCCCGAAGGTTTCGCCGTGCTCGCCTCGACCACGGCGACGCCGGTCGCGGCGTTCGGAAGCGACGAGCGCCGGATGTACGGGGTGCAGTGGCATCCCGAGGTCAAGCACACCGACCACGGCCAGCGCGTGATCGAGAACTTCCTGCACAAGGCCGCGGGCCTGCCCGCCGACTGGAACAGCGGCAACGTGATCGCCGAGCAGGTCGCGCGCATCCGCGAGCAGGTCGGGTCGGCGCGCGTGCTGTCCGCGCTGTCGGGTGGCGTCGACTCCGCCGTGTCGACCGCGCTCGTGCACGAGGCCGTCGGTGACCAGCTCGTCGCGGTGTTCGTCGACCACGGACTTCTGCGCAAGGGCGAGCGCGAGCAGGTCGAGCAGGACTACGTCGCCTCGACCGGTGTTCGACTCGTCACGGTCGACGCCCGCCAGACGTTCCTCGACGCGCTCGCCGGAGTCTCAGACCCCGAGCAGAAGCGCAAGATCATCGGCCGCGAGTTCATCCGCGCCTTCGAGCAGGTCGAGCGCGAGCTCGTCGCCGAGGCGGCGGCCGAGGGCGAGCCGATCCGCTTCCTCGTGCAGGGCACGCTGTACCCCGACGTCGTCGAGTCCGGCGGGGGCTCGGGCACCGCGAACATCAAGTCGCACCACAACGTCGGTGGCCTGCCCGAGGATCTGCAGTTCGAGCTCGTCGAGCCGCTGCGCACGCTCTTCAAGGACGAGGTGCGGGCGATCGGCCGCGAGCTCGGCCTGCCCGAGGTGATCGTCGGCCGACAGCCCTTTCCGGGGCCGGGCCTCGGCATCCGGATCGTCGGCGAGGTTACCGCTGACCGCCTCGAGATCCTGCGTGATGCCGACGCCATCGCGCGCGAAGAGCTGACCCGCGCCGGCCTCGATGCCGAGATCTGGCAGTGCCCCGTCGTGCTGCTCGCCGATGTGCGCTCGGTCGGGGTGCAGGGCGATGGCCGCACGTACGGGCACCCGATCGTGCTGCGGCCCGTGTCATCCGAGGATGCCATGACGGCGGACTGGACGCGCCTGCCGTACGACGTGCTGTCGAAGATCTCGAACCGCATCACGAACGAGGTGCGCGAGGTCAACCGCGTCGTGCTCGACGTCACGTCGAAGCCGCCGGGCACGATCGAGTGGGAGTGAGCCCGCGAAGACCCCCCCGTCGTCGGGCGAGGTATAGGAGATCAGGCGCGACCGGGGAAGGTGCGGCCGGCCCAGGGGTCGTAGTCGGCCAATAAGGGGCCCTGCTCCGGACGCTCGTGCTCGGGCACGTGCTGCAGATTCACGCGCACCCGGTACCAGAGCGAGGAGCTGCCGCGCATCCCGTCGACGAGTTCGTCGGCCGGATGCAGTGCCGCCGCCGCGGACGGATGCTCCGCACGCCACCGCTCCAGCGCCTCGAGGGCCTCGGGCTTGGACTTCGTCCGCGCGACCTCGATCAACGGCATCGTCGAGACCCGCCGCCCGGACCCGTCGCCCGCGCGCGGCGGCTTCTCGGCGGGGCCCAGGCGCTCGGCGAGGCTCAGCAAGCCCTCGAGAGACCCCGCAGTGGAGTCGATGCCGGCGTGCGGATCGCCGAGCTCGCGAAACCGCGGCACGACGGTCGCGACGGTGAACTCCTCGGGCCGACGCGTGCGCAGCTCGTCCCACGCGAGGGGCGTCGAGACGCGGGCGTCCGGCAAGGGGCGGATCGAATACGCGGATGCGACGGTGCGGTCCTTGGCGTTCTGGTTGAAGTCGACGAACACGCTCTCGCCGCGCTCCTCCTTCCACCACCGCGCCGTCGCGAGCCCGGGTGCCCGCGCCTCGACCTCGCGGGCGAGGGCCTCGGCGGCGGAGCGGAGCGCGCGGAAGGTCCAGCGCGGTTCGATCCGCACCAGGATGTGCAACCCGCGCGATCCCGAGGTCTTCGGCCATCCGATGAGCCCGTGGTCGGCCAGCACCTCGCCGGCGATCATCGCGACGTCCACGATCTGCTCCCACGCCACACCCGGCATCGGGTCGAGGTCGATGCGTAGCTCGTCGGGATGGTCGAGGTCCTCGGCACGGACGGGATGCGGGTTCAGGTCGAGGCATCCGAGGTTCGCGATCCAGGCGAGCCCCGCGGCATCCCGGATCACGGCCTCTTCGGCGGACGTGCCCGAGGCGTAACGCAGGGTCGCGGTGTCGATGAAGTCGGGGTGGTTCTCGGGCACGCGCTTCTGGAAGAACGCCTCGGCGCCGATGCCCTTCACGAATCGCTTGAGCACCATGGGCCGCCCGCCGGCACCCCGCAGCGCACCATCGGCCACGGCCAGGTAGTACCGCACGATGTCGAGCTTGGTCAGTCCCGGCTCGGGGAAGACGACCTTTCCCGGGTTGCTGACGCGCACCTCGTGACCCTCGACGTCGAGGATCTCCGCGGGTGAGGACGAGGCCATCGCCTCAGGCTAGGCCGGACGCATGCCCTGGGGCCAGCCCCGACGGCGTACGAAGAAGGGGCCGCCCGAAATCGGACGACCCCTTCTCGTGCGAGCAGCGTCAGTTGCTGCTGCGGACGATCGCGATGATGCGCAGGATCTCGACGTACAGCCAGATCACCGTGACCATGATGCCGAACGCACCGAGCCAGGCGAGCTTGCGGGGGGCGCCGTTGCGCACACCCTGCTGGATCTGGTCGAAGTCGAGCACCAGCGAGTAGGCGGCCATGAGGACGACGAGGACGCCGATAATCAGACCGAGCGGGATGTTGATGCCGAGAATGCTGATCGAAGCGCTGAGCAGACCGAACTGCTGGCCCGCAGGAAGGACCCCGGTCCACATGAGCACGATGTTCAGCAGCGAGAACACGAGATAGCCGACCATCGCGATCAGGAAGATCTTCGTCGCCTTCTTGGACGCGCGGATCTTGCCGTTCGCGAAGAGCGCGAGCGTCACGCCGACGACGGCGAGCGTTGCGAGCGTCGCCTGCATGACGATGCCCGGCCACTGCACCTCGTAGAACGCCGAGATTCCACCGACGAACAGACCCTGGAACGCGGCGTAGGCGAGGATCAGTGCGGGGCGGACCTTCTTGCGCGACGTGAAGATGACCACCATCGCGAGCACGAAACCGCCGAGCGCACCGATCAGCCACGGAACGATGTTGGTGGTCTGGTTCTGGTCGCCCGTGATCGTCAGGCCGCCCAGCGTCCACACCCAGCCGATGGCCGCGGTCACGAGAAGCACCGCGAACAGCCCGAGGGTCTTCATGACGGTGTCTTCGACCGTCATGCGGTCGGTTTCGATCGCACCGGCCGGCGGCGCGGCGTACATGCCCTCGAGGTGCGCCTGCGCGGCGGCATCGGTGCCGGCCTGCGTAGCCGCGGAGGTCTGCGTGCGACCACCGAGGTTCGCGGCCTGCGATCCACCGGGGTAGGTGTTCACGGCGCGCGGGTCCTGGAAGGCCGGGCTGTTGAATGCGGGATTGTTGAAGGCCATCGCCTCGCTCACACTCCAAGAAATGGGGGTCCACAGCGGGGTGCTGTTCATCAACGATATCCGACACCCCACCCACCGACGCCGCATTCCGCTGTGAGACGGCTATGAGCGAGCCCTGTCATCCGTCATACGCCCGGTCGACGAACGCGTCCCGGATAGCCTGGAAATATGCCTCTCGACCGCACGTTCGGCCGGCCGCTCGTGATCGGTCATCGCGGCGCACCGGGGTATCGTCCCGAGCACACCCGGTCGTCCTACGACTTGGCCCTGGCGATGGGCGTCGACGCGGTCGAGCCCGATGTCGTGCCGACGCGCGACGGCGTGCTGGTGGTACGGCACGAGAACGAGATCTCGGGGACGACGGATGTTTCGACCCGACCGGAGTTCGCCACCCGCCGGACGACGAAGACGGTGGACGGCACGGAGCTGACCGGCTGGTTCACGGAGGACTTCACGTGGGCCGAGTTGGCGACCCTGAAGTGCCGTGAGCGCCTGCCGAAGATCCGGCCGGCCAGCGCGAGCTTCGACGACCAGCAGCCGATCCTGCGCCTCGCGGACGTGCTCGATCTCGTGCGCGCCGCGTCGGACGAGCAGCAGCGTGCGATCGGCGTGGTGCTCGAGATCAAACACGCGACGTACTTCGAGAGCGTCGGCCTCGACGTCGTTCCGCTCGTCGAGGCCGAACTGCGCCGGAGCGGATGGTCCGATTCGCCCGCGCTCGTGATCGAGTCGTTCGAGTCGACGGTCCTGGAACGCCTGCGCGAACGCGGTGTTCGCGCCGAGTACATCTACCTGATCGAAGCCGGCGGGCGGCCGTTCGACCTCGTGGCCGCGTTCGGCGACGACGCTCCGACCTATCGGCAGACCGTGCAGCCCGAGGGTCTCGACGCTCTGGTCGGCAGGTTCGACGGCATCAGCGTCGACAAGCGTGTGATCCTGGCGCCGAACAAGCTCGGCCGGATGACGGGACCGACCTCTGTCGTGGCGGACGCCCACGCGCGCGGGCTGAAGGTCTTCGTGTGGACCTGCCGTCCCGAGAACTCCTTCCTCGTCGCGGATTTCCGCGGCAAGGGAGGCGGCGCGGCGCTCGGCGACTACGAGGCCGAGTGGCGCGTGATCCGGGATGCGGGCGTCGACGGCGTCTTCGTCGACCACCCCGACCTCGGCATGGACGTCTTCGCGCGCTGACGCGGGGACGCTGCTCAGGGAGCGGAAGTCGCGCCGCTTTCGCGTTGACCCGTGACCCCGAGGAAGCGGATGAAAACCGCGATCCACCCGAAGATGAGCGCGAACACGATGATCTCGAAGGCCGTGAGCGAGAAATAGCGCCCGGGCTGTCAGGCTCGGGTCATGCGGCAGATCGAGATCGACATCGACGGGGGCCTGTTCCGTGCGTACTCGTCCCTCGCGCCGCGCACCGACGCGGCACCCGCGGTCGAGCCGACGCCCGTCGTGCTCATCCACGGAATCGGGATGTCGCACCGCTACTTCGCCCGCCTGCATCGCGAGTTCGCGCGCTCGCGCGACGTGCACTCGATCGACCTCCCGGGGTTCGGGCGGTTCGGCCGTCCTCGGGGGAAGTTCGGACAGGAACGGATGGCGCGGGCGCTCGCCGCCGTGCTGCAGCGGCTGAACGTACCGCGCGCCGTGCTCGTCGGCCATTCGATGGGCGCGCAGTGGATCGTCGAACTCGCCCGACAGCGACGCGACCTCGCTGAGGGAGTCGTCCTGATAGGGCCGGTCGCGGACGACGAGCGCCGGACGCTGCGAGCGCAGAGCGTCGCCCTCGCACGGGATACCCTCGGCGAACCGCCGCGCGTCAACGCGATCGTCTTCGCGGACTACGTGCGCTGCGGCATGCCGTGGTATCTCACCCAGCTTCGCCACATGATGACGTACCCGATCGAGGAGCGGATCGCGGACCTCTCCGTGCCGGTGCTGGTCGTGCGGGGCGGGAACGACCCCGTCGCCGGACTCGACTGGTGTCGGCGTTTGCGAGATCGAGCGCACGACGGATCGCTCGTGATCGTGCCCGGGTGCAGACATGTCGTGCAGTTCGCGGCGCCGCGGGCCGTGGCATCCGCGATCGACGCCTTCCTGGCATCGCGCCGCCGGACCGGCCACCTCTTGGGCGTGGCATGACGGCGCGCCCGCAACGGCGCGCTCGGCGTCTCGAGATGCTCGGGGCGTGGGCGGGGGACTACGCGTACGCGATCGCGGCGCAGGCGCGGGGGGCACTCGATCGCACGGACCCGACCGTATTCCGAACGGGGCATCTCACTCCCGTCGTGGTGCTGCCCGGCATCTACGAGTCGTGGCACTTCATGCGCCCGCTCATCGCGGCGCTGCACGACCGGGGCCATCCGGTGCACGTCGTCGACGCCCTCCGACGCAACGGCAGACCGGTCACCGAGAGCGCCGTCGCCGTCGTGGAGTACCTGCGCGAACAGGATGTGCGCGGCGCGGTGATCCTCGCGCACAGCAAGGGCGGCCTGATCGGCAAACAGGCGATGATCTCGGGCGCGACACCCGCCCACGTCACGGCGATGCTCGCGGTTGCGACGCCCTTCGCCGGATCCCGGTACGCCCGGTACTTCGTCAATCCCGCGCTCCGCGGGTTCTCGCCGCGCGACGCGACAATCCGCGCGCTGCTGCTCGAGACGGCGATCGACGCGCGCATCGTGTCGGTCTACGGGCGGTTCGACCCGCACATCCCGGGGGGCAGCGCGTTGCCCGGGGGGCGCAACGTCGTGCTCGACACGATGGGGCACTTCCGCGTGCTCGAAGACCCGCGCGTGCTCGAAGAACTCGAGGCGCTCACCGGCTGAGCCCGGGCCGGGGGCTCAGCGCTTGTTCTCTTGCACGCGGATCAGGTTGCCGGCGGGATCGCGGACGGCGAAGTCCCGCACCCCGTAGTCCTGCTCGATCGGCTCCTGCACGATCTCGGCGCCCCGCGACTCGAGCGTCGCGAAGAGGGCATCGAGGTCGTCGGTGGCGAGATTCACGCCGAAGTAGGTGCCCTTGGCGATGAGCTCCATCAGCAGCCGGCCCTCGTCCTCGGTGATGCCGGGGTTCGCGGTCGGCGGGTGCAGGACGATCGCGGTGTCGGGTTGGCCGACCGGGCCGACCGTGATCCAGCGCAGATTCTCGTATCCGACGTCGAGGCGGACCTCGAAGCCCAGCACGTCGCGATAGAACGCGAGCGAGGCATCCGGGTCCGTGTGGGGCAGGAAGCTGGAGTGAATGGTGACGTTCATGGCGGCCACGCTACCGACGCGCGGCGCCCGCCGCTTCTCGATTCCTGACCGGTCGCGTGACCTGTTTGGCGATGCACGGCAGCATGCCGTCGGTCGCGGATGCGCCGCGATCGCGATAGGCGCTCGGGGGCACGCCGACGAGCTCGGTGAACCGGGTGCTGAACGTGCCGAGGGATGCGCATCCGACGGCGATGGCGACCTCGGTGACGCTCTGGTCGCCCTGGCGGAGCAGCATCATCGCGCGTTCGATGCGTCTCGTCATGAGGTAGGAGTACGGGGATTCGCCGAACGCCCGGCGGAATGCGCGACTGAGGTGTCCGGATGACATGTGCACACCCCGGGCAAGGGCTTCGACATCCAGCGGCTGCGCGTACTCCCGGTCGATGCGGTCGCGGACGCGGCGCAGCAACGCGAGGTCCCGCAGTTCGGCGGGCGTCGGCATGCTCACGATGACATGCTGCCAGGTCGCCGCGGGTGTGTCACGGGGTGTCACGGAGTCAACGCCGTGCGCAGCGTCTCGGCGTTGCGCACGGCGTTGCCGTCTCCGTCGTTGTTGAAGTAGGCGTAGACACGTCGCCCCTGGCCCTCCCACTCCCGGATGCGATCCGCCCACCAGGCGAGCGCGTCGTCCGTGTACGAACCGCCGTAGAGGGCCCGATCGTCGGGTCCGTGCAGCCGCACGTAGACGAGGTCGGAGGTCGCGCGCAGGATGCACGGCAACCCCGCACCGCTCATGACGCAGTACGCCGCGCGACGCCTCTCGAGCAGCTCGAAGACGCCCTCATCGTTCCACGACGGATGCCGGAACTCGATCGCCGGTTGCGTCCATCCGGGCAGCCGGGCGAGAAACCAGTCCAGACGCTCGTCGTCGCGCTCCATCGTCGGCGGGAGCTGCACGAGCAGCGGTCCGCGGCGGCCGGCCAGTTCGTGCAGCCCCGCGCTCATCCGCTCGATCCAGTTCTCGGGCTCGCGCAGGCGGCGTGCGTGCGTCAGTCCGCGGGGAGCTTTGACGGCCATCTCGAACCCCTCGGGCAAGCGCCGTCGCCACGAGGCGAACGTGGCCGGGGGAGGCCAGCGGTAGAACGAGGCATTCAGCTCGACCGTGTCGAAAGCGGCCACATAGCACGCCAGTCTCTCGCGTGGGGGCAGCCCAGACGGGTACAGCACCGCCTCCCAGTGGTCGTAGCTCCACCCCGATGTGCCGATGCGTGCCACGGCGCCGGACGAGGCGTCTTCAGTCCGCGTCGGGTTCGACCACGGCGTCTTCCGCATCATCCATCGCCGCGGCGCCCTCTTCGGGTGACTCCGAGCCGGCGTCGGCGGCCGCATCGTTCGATTGCTGCGGGCGCTGTTCGTCGTCGAGGGGGCCGTTGCCTGTTCCCGCGGTCGATTCGTTCATCGCTTGCTCCTTCTTCTGTCGTGTTCTTGCGCCCCGGATCTGGGGCCGTCAGGTCTCGTCACGCATGATCGGGCTGTCGTCGAGGTGAACCAACAGGTCAGCGACATCCTCGTACACCGCGTCGGCGCCCGCCACGAGAAGCTCTTCCGCGCCGTACCCGCCGCTGAGGACGCCGATGCTCGCCACCCCCGCCCGCGCTGCCGACGACATATCCCAGACCGAGTCGCCGACCAGCACCGCCTGCTCAGCGGTGACTCGCGCCCGTTCGAGTGCGACGTTGATCAGGTCGGGCTCCGGCTTGGCTGTCGCGACATCCTCGCCCGAGGTGACCGCATCGACCGCGTCGGACACATCCAGCGTGGCGAGGAGGGCGTCGAGTTCGTGCTGGGGTGCCGACGTGGCCAGAACCACGGTGCGGCCACGTTTCGCGAGCTCTCGCAGCAGATCCCGAGCGGATGCGAAGGGCCGGAGCCTGTCGGTGGTGGACGAGTAGTGCCGTTGGTGCGCGGTTTTCACAGCGTCGCCGAGTGCATCGGCATCGTCCCCGAGCAGGCTCTGTAGGAGCTTGCCCGAGTCCATGCCGATGGCGCGGTGGATGCGCCATGCGTCGACCGGGTGGTCGACGGCGACGAACGCCCTGTTCCAGGCGTCGATGTGGAGGTAGTTGGAATCGACGAGGGTTCCGTCGATGTCGAAGAGGACGGCCACAGGACCCGCGGATGACGCAGACATGACTCCAGCAAACGGCATGACCCCCCGGGGTGCCGAGGGGCTGGCGGAATCCGGCCGAGTGTGCCAGCAACGCGAGTGCGCCGCACCCGGAGGGGATCCAGGTGCGGCGCTCTCGGAACGGGCGGGGTCAGATCAGCCAGGGCTGGCTGCGCACGATCGACAGCTTGCGCCACGGGATGCCGAAGCCCCACGTGTCTCCGGCGTACGTCGCGGCGACCGCGATCAGGGCGAGGGCGTAGATGATGTGGTAATCGACGAGGGGGTTGGTCGACGCCGTCAGGTGCGCGAACGGCCACTCGGCCAGGTACATCAGCACCATGATCACCGAACCGACGACCGCGCTCACCCGCAGGCCGATCCCGAGCATGACCGCGACGCCGATCCCGAGCATTCCGGCCATGAACAGCACGTCGGTCAGGGGGCTGGCGATGCTCGCGAAGAACCCCTTGAGCGGACCGACGACCGCGTCACTGTTGAGGAATCCCTGGCTGGGGGTGCCGCCATTCATCCAGGCGCGCTCGGGCGGGGTCGAGAAGCCCAGGCCGAAGGTCTTGTCGAGAAAGGCCCAGAGGAAGATGAAGCCGGTCGCCAATCGCAGGATTGCGAGGGAGTAACGGCCGGCCGCAGTCCCGGCTGTCACATTCCGGGTATCGTGCTCGCCCGAGACCTGGCGCGGCATGGTGGCTCCGGACAGGGAAATGGTTGCGCGTGCGCTGGTGATCGTCACCGGATGCTCCTCGATAGGGTTCCCCGCCGTATCTGCTGACCGGCTGGGCTGATGACCCAACGTTCTCGCGCTCGAGCGCCCTGAAATAGTGCCGAAGGTCCCACCGCACGACGGCGTGTCCGGCCGCATGGAGTCGTGCTGAGGCATCCGGGACCTTCGGCCCTGCCGCGACGCCCCGCGGGGTGCGAGCGTCGTACCCGGCGGGTGACGGCGGCGTGGAGCTGGCGGCCGGCCGATCCGCAGCCCGACGGCAGCTGAAAGAAGATCATGAACGGTCAACGCCCCCGGTCGACCCGCAAGGGGGTGAAGATCGTCGCCATCGTCGGCGGTTCGATCGTCGCGCTGGCGGCCACGCTCCTGGTCGTGGTCCTGATAGCCGGGGGCATCCTCGCCCCAGCCACGTATCGGGAACCGTGGGACGAGGAATATGCCGCGAGGTTCGATGACCCGCGAATGCAACTCGTCGCGCGCGCCGTGCTCGCGCCGAGCAGCCACAACGAACAACCATGGCGGGTGCGCCTGGACGAGGCCGACGAAAACGTGCTCTATCTGTACACGGATTCTCACCGGCTGACCCCCGAGGTCGACCCGCTCGCCCGGCAGACGATGATCTCTCAGGGCACCTTCTTGGAGTACCTCGTGATTGCTGGACGGCACGTCGGAACGGATGTCACCATCGAGCTGTTTCCCGACGGGACATACGACGAGGCGGACCTGCCGGCCAGCATGGACGAACTCCCCGTCGCCCGGATCGTGCTCAGCCCTCGCTCCGATGCGAACAGCGATGACTACGCGTCACTGTTCCTCTCAGACACGAATCGCGGCCCCTACGCGCCCATCGAGGTGACGGCCGAGCAGGCGAGCGACCTCGAGGCGCTGGCCACGATGACAGGCCTCACCCTGACCGTCCACCGAGACCGTGAGGACGTCTCGGCGATCGGTGCCGCGACCGTGCGCGGCACCGTCATCGAGTCCGAGAACCAGGCCGTTGCGGCCGAGAGCGCGAGGATCTTCCGCTCCAACGAATACCGCAAGAACGAGACGCGCTCGGGCTTCGCGGTCGAGGGGCAGGGAACCGACGGCTTCATGAAGTACCTCCTGCAGGGCCTGACGACTCTGCTCCCGGGCACCAACAGCGCCGAGGCGGCCGCCGAACGAGCCGTCGCGCTCGCGACGAATGGCGCGGTGCACACCCCCGCGTACATCGTGCTCGAAACGGCGGGCAACACCCGGATCGATCAGGTCCGGTCCGGGATGCTCTACGCACAAGTGTCGCTGCGCGCTCGCAGCATGGGGCTCGTCGTCCAGCCGGTCAGTCAGGTCCTCGAGGAGTACCCGTCGATGAGGGCCGAGCGGGCTGCCATCCACTCCGCATACGCCACAGACGGGGGCACCATCCAGATGCTCGTCCGGCTCGGTACGCCGACGGTCGATTACCCCGCCCACGATGCGTCGCGATGCCGGCGATCTGCTCGTCGAGAAACGCTGGTGGCACCCGACCGATGGGCGCCAACGACCCGATGAGACGCATGCTTTGAGAGATAGACGCGACCGCCTTCGTATGCAACCCCGCCAATGCACAGACAGAGTGAGGTAAAACCATATGAGGGGGAATGCATCGGCCCCCCTGAAGGAGACTCTGTGCCCGGCAATGCCACCGCCCGCTTCAGCAACGTCGCGTTGCTTTCCGTTGCGAGCGTTCTTCCCGGTCGTGTGACGACCTCTGACGAGATCGAGGATCGCCTCGCGCCTTCTCTCAAGCGACTGAAGCTGCGCAGCGGACTGCTGAAACGCGTCGCGGGTGTGCTCGAACGCCGCAACTGGGCCGCGGGCGAGACCGCCGACGCGTCGACCATCTCGGCGGGCCGGCAGGCGCTCGCCGAAGCCGGCGTCAGCGCGTCCGAGGTCGGGCTGCTGATCAACACCTCCGTCACGCGAACGAACCTCGAGCCATCCGTCGCCGTCGCCCTGCACCATGGCCTCGACCTGCCGAGCTCCGCGGTCAACTTCGACATCGCCAATGCCTGCCTCGGCTTCATCAACGGCATGTCGCTCGCCGCGACGATGATCGAGTCCGGGCAGATCCGGTACGCCGTCGTCGTTGCGGGCGAGGACGCCGACGAGATCCAGATCAATACGATCGAGCGTCTGCTGCACGCCGACGGTGATCGCGACGGCTTCATGAGCGAGTTCGCGTCGTTGACGCTGGGCTCGGGCTCTGCCGCGGCCGTGCTCGGACGCGCCGACGAGCACCCCGAGGGGCACCGGATTCTCGGGGGCGTGACGCGTGCCGCGACGGAGTTCCACAGGCTCTGCGTCGGCAGCGTCGACGGCATGTTCACCGACGCGAAGGCGCTCTTGAAGGGCGGCCTGGACCTGGTGGTCTCGGCGTGGAAGGACGCGTCGAGCGAGTGGGACTGGAAGTCGATGAACCGGTACATCACGCACCAGGTGTCGTCGATCCACACCCACGCGATCGTCAAGGCCGTGAACCTGGACGCATCCCGCGTTCCGACGACCTTCCCGCACTATGGCAACATCGGCCCGGCCTCGGTTCCGATCACTCTCGTCGAAGAGCAGGCCAGCCTGAAGAAGGGCGACCGGGTACTGCTGATGGGCGTCGGCTCGGGCCTGAACACGGCCATGATGGAGCTCGCCTGGTGACTGACGCCGATCGGCGGATGCTCGCAGGGTTGCCTGAGCTCGACATCCGTTTCAGCCGCACGCGCCTCGTGCGCCACCGGGGAACGGATGTCTCGCGGGAGTGGCACTACCTCGACACGGGTGACGAACTCGCGCGCCTCGTGCGGCCGGGCGGCGGCGAGGTCGTCGGCACGATCCTCGCGGTGCACGGCAACCCGACGTGGTCGTACCTGTGGCGCCGCCTCGCGTCGGCATCGCTGCGAGCGGCCGAGAAGGGCGGGCCCGCCTGGCGCGTCATCGCGGTCGACCAGCTCGACATGGGTTTCTCGGCGCGTACCGGCACGACCCGCACGCTGCCGCAGCGGGTGACCGACCTCGCCGACTTCACCGAAGACCTGGGCCTCGAAGGCCCGGTGATCACGCTCGGTCACGACTGGGGTGGCGTGATCTCGCTGGGCTGGGCGGTCGATCACCCCGAGATGCTCGCCGGAGTCATCACGCTCAACACCGCCGTGCACCACCCCGAGGGTGTTCCGATCCCCGCGCCGCTGCGGCTCGCGGGGGCCCGCGGTGTGCTCGCGGCATCCACCGTCTCGACTCCCGCGTTTCTCGAAACCACACTCGCCCTCGCTCAGCCGCCGCTCGCGCCCGAGGTCAAGGATGCCTTCCGCGCGCCATACCGAACCGCCGCGCGGCGACACGGGATTGGCGGCTTCGTCGCGGACATTCCGGTGGATGCCGCCGATCCGGGTTTCGCCGAGCTGCAGCGCATCGCCGCCGGTGTTACCGAGCTCGAGGTTCCGGCGCTGCTGCTGTGGGGGCCGAAGGATCCGATCTTCGGCGACCGCTACCTCGACGACCTGATCGACCGGCTGCCGCACGCCGACGTGCACCGCTTCGAGGGCGCCGGGCACCTGATCGCCGAGGACCGCTCGTACGCGGACGCGATCCTGACGTGGCTGGGTGACAACGCCGAGCGTCTGGCCGGGAGACTGGACGAGGCCGCTCCGAGAGAATCAGCGGATGTCTCCGCCCCGGTTCCCTTCACGCCGCTGTGGGCCGCGCTCGAGGCGCGCCGCGACGACGACGATGTCGCGATCATCGACATGGCCGCGGGCAGGGGCGCGGGGGGCGAGCGCCGCGTCAGCTGGCGACAGCTCGACGATCGGGTGCGGAGCCTGGCCGCGGGACTCGCGCGCATCGGTGTGCAGAAGGGGCAGCGCGTGTCGGTGCTCGTGCCCCCGGGGCCGACGCTGACGGCCGTGATCTACGCGTGCCTGCGCATCGGCGCTGTTGTGGTCGTCGCGGACGCCGGGCTCGGCGTCCGCGGACTCTCGCGCGCCGTGCGGGGTGCCTGGCCGGATGTCGTGATCGGCGAGCTGCCGGGGCTCTCAGCCGCCCGGGCACTGGGGTGGCCCGGCACGCGCATCTCGGTCGCGCGCCTGCCCCGAGCATCCGCACGGCTTCTCGGTGTTTCGCACGACCTCACGGCGATCGCTCGGGCGAGGGCTTCGGCTCCGCTTCCCCCCGAACCGGCTGCCGACGATCCCGCGGCGATCCTGTTCACGTCGGGATCGACCGGTCCCGCGAAGGGCGTCGCCTACACGCATCGTCAGCTCTCGGCGCTGCGCGATGTGCTCGCGGCTCACTTCGAGGTGAGCGGGGATACGGGCCTGGTCACCGGTTTCGCGCCGTTCGCGCTGCTGGGGCCCGCGCTCGGCACGCGTTCGGCGACTCCCGACATGGATGTCTCGGCGCCGCGCACCCTCACGGCGCGCGCTGTCGCGGCCGCGGTCAGGGCCTCCGATGCCCGCATCGTGTTCCTCTCGCCCGCCGCGATCCTGAACGTCGTCGCGACCGCCGCCGCCCTCTCCGCCGACGATCGCCGCGCGCTCGAGCGGGTGCGCACGTTCCTGTCGACGGGCGCTCCCGTCGGCGAACCGCTTCTCGCCGCGGCGGCGCAGCTCATGCCCAATGCCGAGCCGCACACCCCGTACGGCATGACCGAGTGCCTGCTCGTCACGGACGTGACGCTCGCCGGCATCCGCGCGGTGTCGGATGCCGCCGACCGCGGCGTCTGCGTCGGCTCCGCGATCGGGTCCAACCGTGTGCTGATCAGTGCGTTGGACGCGTCGGGACGGGCTGTCGGCGCCCCGAGCGACGAGCCCGGGGTGCTGGGCGAGGTCGTCGTCTCGGCCGAGCACCTGAAGACGTCGTACGACCGCCTGTGGCTCACCGATCGGGGTGCCGTTCGCGACACTCCCGCCGAGGGTCGCTGGCACCGCACGGGCGACGTCGGTCACCTCGACGCCGAGGGGCGACTCTGGATCGAGGGGCGTCTGCCGCACGTGCTCGTCACGGCCGACGGTCCCGTCGCGCCGGTCGGGCCCGAGCAACAGATCGAGGCCTCGACATCCGTGCGCCGCGCAGCCGTCGTCGGCATGGGGCCCCAGGGTCTCCGGCAAGCCGTGGCGGTCGTCGAGACGGCCCCGGCAGTCGCGCGCCCGGGCTTGGCATCGCCCGAGCTGACAGCGGACGTCCGCGGATGCACCGCCCTGCCCCTCGTCGCGGTGCTGGTCGTGCCGCACCTGCCCACCGACATCCGTCACAACTCCAAGATCGACCGCACGCGGCTGTCCGAGTGGGCGGAGCGCACACTCGCGGGCGGACGGATGACGCGGCCGTGATCGTCGCCGTCACGGGAGCGTCCGGATACCTCGGCCGCGCGGTCGCGGCCGAGCTCGTCGCATCCGGACACGACGTCCGCGCCCTGCAGCGTCGACCCTCGCGCGTCGACGGGGTTACGGATGTGCTCGGCTCGATAACCGATGCCGCCGCCGTCGCGCGGGTGGTCGACGGAGCCGAAGGCGTCGTTCACCTCGCCGCGAAGGTGTCGTTGGCGGGGGATCCCGCGGAGTTCCGCGCGGTCAACGTCGAGGGGACGCGGGCGCTGCTCGACGCGGCCGAGCGGGCCGGCGCATCCCGTTTCGTGCAGGTTTCGTCGCCGTCGGTCGCGCACGCGGGCGCAGCGCTCGCCGGAGTGGGTGCCGAGCCGGCCTCGCCGACGGACGCTCGCGGCGAGTACGCGCGGACGAAGGCCGAGGCCGAGCTGATCGCGCTCGGACGCGACTCCGACGCGATGCGGGTCGTCGCGGTGCGCCCGCACCTCGTCTGGGGACCGGGCGACACGCAGCTCGTCGGCCGGATCCTCGATCGTGCCCGTCGGGGGCGACTGCCCCTGCTCGACGGCGGACGGGCCCTCATCGACTCGACCTACGTCGACAACGCGGCGACCGGAATCGTCGCGGCCCTGCACCGTGCCGATACCGCTCGCGGCCGCGCCTTCGTCATCACCAACGGCGAACCGCGATCCGTCGGCGAACTGCTCGCGGGCATCTGCCTAGCGTCGGGGGTGCGGCCCCCGCGGTGGAGCATCCCGGCGGGGGTCGCCCGCGCGGCCGGGTCGCTCATCGAGCTGGCGTGGGCGCTGCGCCCCGGCGAGGACGAGCCGCCCATGACGCGGTTCCTGGCGGAGCAGCTGTCGACCGCGCACTGGTTCGACCAGCGTGGTACGCGGCAAGCCCTGGATTGGGCTCCGACCGTCAGCATCGACGAAGGGCTCCGCCGACTCGCCGCGCACGCCGGCTCCTGAACGTTCGCCGCGCCACGACCGCGCGTAGGCGCGCACGGGCGCGGCGCAACGGGTCACTTCGACGAGCGCAGTTACCGAGAGGGTGTGCGCACCCTAGAACGGGGGCGGATCCGTGTTCGGGGTGAAGTGGATCGCCGGGGGTGGCGTATCGATGTAGACGTGGCCGCCTGGGGAGGTCCATTCGAGGACTCCGCCGCCGAGTTGGCGGACGGTCCACGCCGTTTCGCCCTTGAGGGTGTGGTGTCGTTTGCAGAGGCAGGCGAGGTTGCAGACGGCGGTTTCACCGCCCAACGCGTAGTCGAGGGTGTGGTCCCGGTCGCACAGGTGCGCGGGTTGCCGGCACCCGGGGAATCGGCAGTGCTGATCCCTCGCCCGCAGGAACCGCTTCATGTCCGCCGACGGGGTGTACCGGTCGACCGCGAGCACGCACCCGGCGATCGGGTCAGCCAGGACCCGATCCCACCCGGTCGCGTACCCCGCGAGCTGGCGGGCAGTGGCCGGGTCGATCGGGCGCCGCCCGACCAGCTCGGCCGCCTCGTCCGTCACTCCGGCCAGCGCGAGCGCAGGCACCGTGACGTTCACGATCGCCTTGATCGCTCCAAGACCTCCAAGCCCATCTGACAGCCCGGCGCCGGTTTCGACGGTGGGCGTGGTGGTGAGCATCATGTCCGCGACGAGGTCGGCACGGATCTGGTCCAGTGTTCGCGTGTCGGTCGGGTCTGCATTCTTCAACGCTCGGGCCTGCTGGGTGATGCGGTCGTGCATTGCATGCGCCAACACGGCGGGTTGGGTTGAGATGAACTCCGCCATCCCGTCCCCGATGTCTCGAACGCACGCACCCCGCGACGCGCGTGCTTCCTTGTGGCGCTCCGCGAGCGGGCACGGCTGCAGGGATTCCGCGAGACGCGCCAACGATGCCCCGAGCCGCCCCGGGGTGGTCCCTTCGGCACGGGTGAGCGCTTCAGTCTCGAACTCCGCCCGCGCCTGAGCATCTTTGAGCGGTAGTCCGTGTTCCATGATCACCGCAACATGGCCGCCAGCAATCCGTCCGTCTTCCCACGCCGCGAACGTCGCGGGGAACGACTCGTCCAACACGGCGGCGTCGTTCATGCGGCGTTGGACGGTGCGATCGGACATGTTCATTGCGGCACCGAGCTCTGCCGCCAGAGCACGATACGGCAGCTCTGCTTCGCGGGAGGAGGGTGAGGCGAGTTCCGCGACCCGGCGCGCACCGACGTGTGCGGCTTTCGCGAACACTCGCGCGAGCGCGGCTTCCGCGCGCGCCATCGCCCGCCGGGCGTCGATGCCCTCCCCGGCGAGCTCGCGCGCGATCGCGTCCACCCCAGTCGTTTCGGCGTCGTCGCAGTTCGAATGCATGTTCGAAACTCTACGGATGACCACCGACATCGGAGACGCGAAAAGCCCCCAAATCACGGCGAAATCTCAACGAGAAAATGAGAGTCCTCACATCTCACGACGCCTCGCGAATCGTGGCCGCACGGGAATTGAAGAAGCGGCGGGACCTGCACATACTCTGTCAACCCCGTACCGCACAATTCTCGCGCGGACGATCCTCGATGCATGACATTCCAGCCCACGCGCGCGATCGTGACCGGCTCCGATTCGGGTATCGGCAAGGCGACCGCCGTCGCGCTCGCCGCGGCCGGAATGGACGTCGGTGTCACCTGGCACTCGGATGAGGAAGGCGCCCGCGACACCGTACGCGAAGTCGAGGCGCTCGGTCGGCGGGCGGTCGTGCGAAGACTCGATACCTCGGACATCCCCGCGTGCGGCGACGTCATCGACGAGCTGACGGCCGAACTCGGTGGGCTCGACGTGTTCGTGAACAACGCCGGCACAGGCGACAACGCACCGTTCCTCGAACTGACCCTCGAACAGTGGCGCCACACGGTGAGCGTCGACCTCGAGGGGGCCTTCGTCTGCCTGCAGCGCGCAGCCCGGCACATGGTTGGGGGCAGCGGCGGCCGACTCATCGCGATCACGAGCGTCCACGAGCATCAGCCCCGGGTCGGTTCGGCGGCGTACGACGCTGCCAAGCACGGTCTCGGCGGCCTCATGAAGACCATCGCCCTCGAGCTCGGACGCGAGGGGATTACGTCGAATTCGGTCGCTCCGGGAGAGATCGCGACACCCATGACCGGGCAGGAAGACGAGGATCCGCGAGGCACCGATCGTCCGGGTGTACCGCTCGGTCGGCCGGGCGATGCCCGCGAGATCGCTGCGGTCGTCGCGTTCCTCGCGTCACCCGCGGCGTCGTACGTGACGGGTACCTCATACGCCGTGGACGGCGGGATGCTGCAGATGGGGCCTCAGGCCGGGTCGCACATCGAATCGGATTACTGGCGCCCGGCCTGACCCGCTACCGGGGTAGCGGGTCGAATGCGCTCCATGGCGGGACGCGCTCCAGGGAGGCTGTCCGTAGCGTTTTGATATGGCTACTCAGGGGACTCTCGACCGCGCGACCGGGATCGGTCCGACCTCGACAGGTGTGCGCACCACGGTCCCGCGGCGGGTCGCGCCCGGGGGAGCGCAGGAGCGCAACGGCAGCACCTACGCCGAGCTTGCGAACACCATCAAGGGCATGGGTCTGATGGAGCGTCGCCGGGGCTGGTATCTGGTTCGCAGTCTGATCCTGCTCGCCGGCTATGTCGGCGGATTCGTGGCGTTGTTCAGTCTGGGCTCGTCGCCGTGGCAGCTTCTGGTGGCCGTCTTCTTCGCGGTGCTGTTCACTCAGACGGCCTTCCTGGCGCACGATGGCGCGCACAAGCAGATCTTCGCCTCGGGAAAACGCAATGAATGGGTCTCGCGCATCTTCGGGAACCTGCTGGTCGGCCTGAGCTACGGGTGGTGGATGAACAAGCATTCCAAGCACCACGCGAACCCGAACAAGGTCGGCAAGGACGGCGACATCGTCCCCGGTGCCATCGTCTTCACACAGGAGGATGCTGCGAAGCACACCGGCTGGCGCGCAGCGATCATGGCGCGGCAGCACTGGTTCTTCTTCCCCATCCTCACGCTCGCCGGGGTCGACCTGCACATCAATGCGGTGAAGGCCGTGGTCGGCCGCGAACCCGTCAAGGCCCGTGGCCTGGAGGCGGCGCTGCTCGCCATCCGTTTGATCGGATTCCCGATCCTGGTTCTGCTTGCGGCGGGGCCGCTGATGGGACTCGCATTCATGGGGGTGCAGCTCGCGATCTTCGGTGTCTACATGGGAGGCAGCTTCGCCCCCAATCACAAGGGCATGGCGATCATCCCCAAGGACATGTCGATCGACTTCCTGCGCCGGCAGACACTGACGTCCCGCAACATCAGCGGTGGCCCGCTGGTGGCGACCGGCATGGGCGGACTGAACTTCCAGATCGAGCACCACCTCTTTCCCAGCATGCCGAGCGTGAACCTGAGCCGGGCCCGACCCGTCGTGCGCGCCTTCTGTGCCGCGGAGGGGATCGCGTATACCGAGACCACCCTGGTCGGGTCGTACCGGATCGTGCTGAGGTACCTGCAGAAGGTCGGGCTGAAGTACGCCGATCCCTTCGACTGCCCTCTGGCGACCCAGCTGCGCTGACGCGGGCGCTACGATCTCGGCCGCGTGATGGTTTTCGTCCGCGTACCATTTTCGGCATGGTGACCCCCAGGCTCTCCCGCCGCCGCGAGGCGTGGTTGCGCATTGCGGCGGCAGCGGCGGCGATCGTCCTCGTCGTGGTCTCGGTCGCCCTGGGTGCCAGCCTCTACGACGGGCTCCTGCTGGTGCTGTTCGTCGGGGTGCTCGCCCAGGTCGCGTCGCTTCCCCTCGCGCTGATCCGCCCTCGAGTCGCCGCGATGCTCTCGATCGCCGGGGCACTGGTGATCATGGGTTCCGCCCACGCCGGAGAGGCGCCCTGGCCGTGGGCGGTGACGACGATGATCACCCAGATGCTGGTCGTGGCCGCTCTGGGATATCGCGCCAGCTGGCTGCTCGGCGCCGGGACATTGATCGGGGTCGTCGCGCTCTCGGGTGTGCTGGCGCTTCTCGTCGTGCCGTCGCGCGATCAGGAATCGGTGGCCGGGAACCTCGTGATCTTCAGCTGCATCGGGGGGATCGCGCTCGCCGTCGGCATCCTGGCGCGAGAGTGGCAGGCAGTCGGACGGCAGCTGCAGCGTGAGCGGCGTCTCACCGAGGACGAGCGCGCGCGTCGGCTGGTCGCCGAGGAGAAGACGCGGATCGCCCGCGAGCTGCACGACATCGTCGCGCACAGCATGTCGACCATCACCGTCCAGGCCACGAGCGCGCACGCACGCCTACCCCACGTGGACGCACCGACACGGCACGAGTTCGACGAGATCGCTGCTCTGAGCCGCAAGGCACTGACCGAGATGCGCTCGCTCCTCGGGGTTCTGCGCGAGCCGGATGCCCCGGTCGCTCGCACCCCCCAACCCGGCCTGTCGGGCATCGTCGAATTGGTGGCGCAGGCACGGCGCTCCGGGCTCCAGGTTCGGCTGCTGGGGGCCGACGCCCTCTCCGACGACGGAATCGATGAGGCGGTCGGACTCAGCGCCTACCGCATCGTGCAAGAGGCGCTGAGCAATGTCCGCCGGCATACCCGTGGGGCCGCCGCCGAGGTGCGCGTGCACCGCGACCAGAACCTCGACCTCCGGATCACGAATCAACGCGGAACGGATCTTTCGGGCGCGGATCAGGCGAGTCATCGCGCCGCAGCGAACACCGAGAGCAGCGGCCTGCTCGGTATGCGGGAGCGTGCGGCCATCGTCAACGGCACCCTGTCGTTCGGCCCGACAGGAGATGGCGGATACGAGATACACGCCGTCCTTCCTCTGCGCGCCCCGACCGAAACGGAGCGAAAGTGAGCATCCGCGTCCTGATCGCCGACGACCAGGCCATGGTGCGCGCGGGCTTCGCGGCCCTGCTCGATGCGACCGACGACATCCAGGTGATCGGGGAGGCAGCGGACGGGCTTCAGGCTCTAGAACTGTCGCGAGCGCTGCAGCCGGATGTGATCCTGATGGACGTCCGGATGCCCCACCTCGACGGCATCGAGGCGACGCGCCGCATCCTGTCTGAGCACGATGCGGCCAGGCACGGTTCACTCCCACGCATCCTGATGCTCACCACATTCGATATCGATGACTATGTCTACGAGGCGATGCGAGCGGGGGCCAGTGGGTTCCTTCTCAAGGACGCCCTCCCGGATGACCTCGCCGCAGCGGTTCGGGTCGTGGCGCGGGGCGACGCTCTGCTCGACCCCGCCGTCACGAAGCGGGTGATCGAGCACTTCGTGCGCACCATGACGCCGCCGGCGCAGCCCGTTTCGCTCGACGCGCTGACTCCCCGCGAGCGCGATGTGCTCACGCTCGTCGCGCGAGGTCTCTCGAACCGAGAGATCGCCGGTGAGCTCGTGCTCGCCGAGCAGACCGTGAAGAGCCACGTCAGCCGCATGCTCAACAAGCTCGACCTGCGTGACCGAGCGCAGGCCGTCGTCGTGGCGTATGAATCGGGACTCGTTGTTCCGCGCGAATAGCCCGGGGTTCTGTGGCAAGAGCATCCGGCCGCGCACGTCGCGGATCGCGCGCGGTGTCCGGATGGCGTAGCGAGCGGTACTGATGCCAAACTGAGCGCGTCACGCGCCGTGGGCGTGCCCGGAGAGGAACGCAGGATGGCGGTCACCGACGATTCGACGCGAACACCGCGAGCCGGAGCGCGCGGTATCGCGCAGCGCCACTCCCTCGCCTGCTATCTGCTCGTTGCCTTCGGATTCTCGTGGCTCATCGAGGTGCCGGTGGCGCTTTCGGCGCAGGGTTTCATCGCGCCGTTTCCCGCGCCCGTCGTCGCGATCTCCATCATTGCCGCCACGTTCGGTCCCCTGCTCGGGGCATTCGTCGTCACCGCGTTGATCGAGGGCACCTCAGGCGTCGCCGGCCTGTTGCGACGGTTCGTCCGTTGGCGGGTCGGCGTGCTGTGGTACGCATTCGTTCTCCTCGGGATACCGCTCATCGTGCTGCTCGGTGCCGTGCTCGTCCCCGGCGCGTTGTCCTGGTTCGACCCCGCGGCCTTCGTCGCTCTGGCCGCCTATCCGATGGCGTTCGTTCTGACGTTCTTCCTCGGCGGTCCACTCGGGGAGGAGCCCGGATGGCGAGGCTTCGCGCTGCCGCGCCTGCAACAGCGCCACGGCCCGCTGTGGGGGAGCCTCATCCTCGGCGCGGTGTGGGCGGCGTGGCACCTCCCGCTGTTCTGGAGCGGTGTATGGACTCCTCCCACCGTCGCCAACATCGTCATGTTCGGTGCGATGATCATCGCGCTCACCGTCATCATGACCTGGGTCTTCAACCACGTCGGCGGCAGCCTGCTGATCATGATTCTGATGCACGCATCGTTCAACACCTTCGCGAACCGGGTTGCCGCTCCGCTCTTCCCCGCGCCGATCTTCAACGAATACGGACTCCTTCCCGTGCTCATCGGATTCGGACTCACGGCGATCGTGCTCGTCGCGGTCACGCGTGGACAACTCGGTGCGGGCGCGCGGCACTCGCCGACGTGACCGTGATCGGTGAGATCTACGGGTATTCGGGAGACTTCACATACGAGGTGAGGCGTGGCGAGATACCTGGCTAGCGATCCGCGGACCGTCGCCATCTCGTAACCATCAAACGGGCCTGGTGCCTCTGGAGATGGCTACCGTTGGAGAATCGGGCACGGAGGCCCGGGATGAGGATGGATGCCATGTTCAACCGTCGGCTCGTGTGGACGCCCCTGCTTCTCGGGGCCCTTCTCTTGTCGGCCTGCGCTCCCGCCGCATCGGATTCGACAGCCGATCAGGGATCCGCCGAGCAATCGGCGTCCGGGGAGGCCCCCGCGTCGACCGCGCCGGACACTGCCGAGGAATCGGATGCCCCGGCTCCATCGACGGCGGGCGCCTACGAGGACTACGAAGACGGGGTCATCGAGCAGACGGAGGGCGCGAAGGTCCTCTTCTTCCACGCCCCGTGGTGCCCGCAGTGCCGCAAACTCGACGATCAGCTGCGAGCGGAGGGTGCACCCGACGGGCTCACCGTCTTCAAGGTCGACTACGACTCGCGCTCGGACCTGCGCCAGAAGTACGGCGTGACGTTGCAGACGACCGTCGTCTTCGTCGACGACGAGGGTGAACTCCTCTCGAGCACCGTGCTCTACGACGATCCGTCCATCGAGTCACTCGTCGCCGCGGCGCCGTAGCCGGATGTCCCGGTCGAAGGCGGAACGGTGACTGCGACCCTGGGCCTCGCATTCGTGGCTGGGATCCTCACGGTTGCGGCTCCCTGCGTGTTGCCGCTCCTCCCGGTCGTGGTGGGTGGCGCGGTGGTGCGCGGCGGTGATGATGAGCGCCGCGCGCGCTGGCGTCCGTTCCTCATCGTCGGTTCGCTCGTCGTCAGCATCGTCCTGTTCACCCTTCTGCTGAAGGCAACCACTGCTCTGTTGGGTGTACCACCCCAGGTCTGGCAGGTGATCTCGGGCGGAATCATCCTTCTGCTCGGCATCGACATGATCTTTCCGGTGCTCTGGGATCGACTGTCGACGCGGATGCGGCTGCAATCCCGCAGTGGCGACATGCTGGATCGGTCGATGCGACGGCGGGGCGCGGGCGGCGACATCCTGACGGGCGCGGCTCTCGGGCCGGTCTTCTCGAGTTGCAGCCCCACCTATGCGCTGATCGTTGCGGCCGTGCTGCCGGTGTCGTTCGCGGAGGGTGTTGTGTACATCGTCGCGTACGCGATCGGACTGGCCGGGATGCTTCTGCTCATCGCCCTGCTCGGTCGGGGGCTCGTGCGGCGCCTCGGCTGGCTCGCCAACCCGAACGGATGGTTCCGCCGCATCATCGGCATCCTGTTCGTCCTCGTGGGAGTGGCCGTGATCATCGGCTTCGACAAGCAGCTTCAGACGTGGATCCTCGATGCGGGCCTCTACGACCCGATCGCGCGCCTGGAAGAGATCCTCGGCGTCGGTTGACGGCCGGCCGCGCGTTCTCGTCGGCTCTCGGCGCATCCTCGGATCGTGTTGGGCTCTAGGGTTGCGGTGTGCCCACCAACGATCCGCTGCCCGATCGCCCCGCCCCCGACAACCCCTCGGGCAAGCTCGTTCTCCTTCGCCACGGCGAGACGGAGTGGTCGAAGCTCGGCAGGCATACGGGTCTGACGGATATTCCGCTCACCGCACACGGCGAAGATCTCGCTCGCGGGGCGGGGGAGCTGGTCGCCGACTACGACTTCTCGCTCATCCTGACGTCGCCGCTGGAGCGCGCGCGACGCACCGCGGAGCTGGCCGGGCTGAAGGCTGAGGTCGATCCGCTTCTCGTCGAATGGGACTACGGCGGATACGAGGGTCGCACGACGCGCGACATCCGTGCCGAGCTCGGCTACGACTGGAGCGCCTTCACCCACGGGGTCGTCCGCGGTCAGACCCCCGGCGAGACGGTCGAAGAGGTCGCGGGGCGCGCGTCTCGCGTGCTCACGCGGGTGCTGCCCGCGATGGTCGAGGGGGATGTCGCGCTGGTCGCGCACGGCCACTTCTTGCGGATCCTGACGGCGGTGTATCTGCGGATGGCCCCCCGTTTCGGTGCTCAGATCACGCTGGATGCCGGGTCGGTGTCGGTGCTGAGCTACTACCGCGAGCAGCCCGCGATCCTGTCCTGGAACTACGGGCTGGCGCTGCCGATGGTGCCGTCTGAATCCTGATTCCGGGTCGCGGCTCTACGGGCAGACGCGGACGCTGCTCCCGCCGAACGCGACGATGTCACCGATCTGCAGCTGGCGTCCGCGTCGGCGTTCGACTTCGCCGTTCACGCTCACGAAGCCGTCGATGATGGCCTCTTTCACGTTCCCGCCGGAGTCGAGCAGCCCCGCGAACTTCATGAACGGGCCGAGGCGAATCATCTCACTGCCGATCGGGATGTCTTCGATCGGAGCCGGATTCGTCATGCCGGAATGCTAGCCGACGCCGTGCGGTGAGGGCTGCCTCTGGCGTCCCCCCGGAGACGCGACGGCGGGAGTCGAACTCAGGCGGGCGGTTTTGGCCGCGTCGCGAGATTCGGGGAAAACCGCGTCATTATGCGGAATTTTCGCTTGCCTCGGCGGGGCTGAAACCGGTTCGATCGGGGTGAATCTCGATCAAGTGTGGGCAAAATGTGGGCAAACCGTCACCGATGTCCTGATAGATCACAGTCCCGAGACATCACAGCCGTGGCGAAGACGTGGACGGCGTCTCCGCTGAGGGATCCCTATCCGGGCGATGCACGCTGAGGGCACGGCGGCGTGCGTCTTCGATCGCTGTTCGTGCAGGGCGCGGAAGCGGTCCATTGCTGTCGCGGCGGTGCCCTCGGTTACGCTCGTGCCCGTGACGAAACAGCTGGCCGCGACGATCTGCTGGGCGGCGGCATCAGTGTGCGGCGCGGTCTACCTTGTTGTGCTGCCGTTCCAGGACTGGGCGAAGAACGGCTTCTCGTTCATCCCTTACCCGTGGACGTGGTGGCTGATCGCCGGCGCCGTCATCTTCTTCGTGGCATGGGTAGTCCTGTCCTGGAAGCCCAAGCCCGCCTCGGCGCCGACTCCGGCTCCGCGCTCCGGTGTCCGTAGCTCAGTCCCGGGGCGCCACGTCTACGGGCGGCTCGCTGTCGAGAAGAAGATTGGGACTGATGCGCTCCACGTGAAGTGGGCGGACAACGGCGTCATCGTGGGATACCTCGTCCCCTCCACCAACCGAGGCGGCTGGCAAGTGCTGGATCACGAGGAGAATGAGCTCACGTGGGCCGGGAGCCCGGAGGAGGGCGCAGCGTACCTCGAGCGCCACGCCCCATAGGGAGACGAGCGGTCGAAGATAGGGGAATGATCTTGCTGGATGGATCGCTGGAATTCCAGCTCCCCCACCTGTGCGATGAACGCAGGGGTCGGTTATAGCGATATCCAGACCGGTGGGAAAATCACCGTGCACACCTCGAAGAGCTCCCTGAATGGCCCCGCCCAACCTATTCCCACACGAGCGTAGGAAGTGGCGCGCGTAGCGACCGACAGAAACCACAACTGCGGCGAGTCTGAAGAGCAATCCCGTCGGACGAGACAAGAGAGGAACGGCTCGCGTGGGGATGCCCTTCGACCACTACATCAGCCGGGCGCACATGCGCCAATGGGCCACGAACCATCGGGTCAGCATGCTGCAGCGCGGTAGGAAACCCAAAGTGATCGAGGTGGGCAAAAAGGTTGCCGCCGAACAAGGGCTCAACGACCCGGCGCTCGAGGCGGCCTATGGGAAAGTGGAGGACGCCTTCAGTCGGGCGCTGCGACGACTGCTCGACTTCTCGAGCGCTCCGACAGACGACGAGTGGCGCGCCGTCCGGGAGTACACCGTACTCATGCACGACCGGTACCCCGCGCTTCGCGGCTCAGCAGTTGACGAGCATGGTGTCTACGGCGGGAACGCCATAATGGCGCCAAACCCTGCCAACTGGGGCAACGCGGACGGCGCAACCGCGCCCCTGGCGCAACTCGCAACGTTAATGGACCGTGAGCAACTCAAGGACGCGCGGCGGCAGCTCTTGTCGGTCAACGCGCAGCTGTTGCCTCGCATCACACAGGTCTTCCGCGTCGGGCCGATGTTGCTCGGCGATGCCGGCGTCCACGCGCTCACGCTGCGCCCCGATGCGGACACAGAGCGGACGTATGTCGCGATGCCGTTGTCGCCGGACGCGATGGTCGTTTTCGGCAACCAGAATGCCGACGACGATGAGGTGCGCGACATTGGGCGCCTCCTCACAACGAAAGTTGCGATGGAGTCGACCGTGGTCATCGACACCCCGGAAGCCCCCGTCATCACCAGCTTCGTTACAGAGATGTGGTCGCACCAGCCGGAGCCCACCGGCGCCGGACTGCCCAAAACAGTTCGCGTCTTCAATCGAATCGATGACATCTCCGCCAGCTGATCAGTATCGGCGGAGGTCGACGGGACGGGCACAACGCGTATCCGTGAGACCTACAAATCGGCCCGAGCCGGGCGTCCGGTCCTCAATTCTGACTCTCGACCTTGAACCTGGCCTGCTGCTCCGCCTGGGTCGCACGGATCCCTCAGCGGGCGGGATGAGTTGGTGCCGCGACTCATGGCGATGTGTCCGATCGCCTCGACTGATCGGGTCCCAAACCTTCTGACTCGACGGTGATGGTCAAGGGGTTGGGGCCTCTTTGCACCGGCGCAGCGGTGAGCAGGGCCTTAACTTTCGCGCCTTAAGGTCGGAGCATGACCGACGATCACGATGCAGCCGATCACGATGCAACCCGCAAGCAATTCGAGGCGTTGTTGTCCCTGCACAAGTACTTCCTCAACGCGGACTTCCAGCGCGACGTGTTCATGAAGCGGGTCACGCGTGAACGGTCGCCAGGTGAAGTTGACTTCGTCACCGCGCTGGACGACCAAATCGCCATGAGCTTTTGGTACGCGACCGTTTACATCGTGATCGAAGGCTGGCGAAAAGCTGGGCTCGCCGACTCGGACGTCGACTTGCTGCTCAGCGACGACCGCGTCGATCGCCTTCGCCGCTTTCGCAATCAGGTCTTTCACTACCAGCGCGAGTATGACAATCCCAGACTGCTTGAGTTCCTCGGGACCGGCGATGACGATGCCCAGGCCGCGACGCAATGGATTCGACGCATACACATAGCTCTCGGGAGATCCATCCGACAGGCGCTGCAGGAGATGCTGGACGAGCAACGCGCAGGAGCATGATCGGCGACCATGATCGCCAGGAGTAAGAGCAGGCGTTAACCCTTGGGGTGCGTGTGCGGCAGGTGCTTCGCCCAAGACCGTGCGCAGTTAGAGCCACCCTCGAAGGCTGCCCATGAACAGGGCGCCTCCGAGAGAACTCCGGGATTGATGATCTGTCGGCGAAAGGGGGTCGATGCGGCGGGAATCGTAGCTTCGCTACAGGTATTGAGACAGGTCGTCGGACCGCCGAGCCATCTGGGCTGAAGGCTCTCTAGGATTGCGCTGAAGCGCTGGGCACGCCGACCGGTAACGCCGTCTGACCCTGGGGTATGCGATGACATTGAACTCGATCTGGCATTACACGGACGGTCGCGGGCTGGAGGGGATCGTCACGCACGACAAGCTCCGAGCAACGTCGTTTCGGCATCTCAACGACTCCAGAGAAGCTGACTATGCGACCGGCCTACTGAAAGCCGCAGCCGAGAAGCGCCGTGACTCCGTTCCAGCCCCTTATCAGGCGCGCTTCGATGAGCTCATGGAGTACGCCGAACGGCGAGGACTTGACCTCTTCCTTCTCTGTGCGGCCCGAAAGCCGGACTTACTGACTGTTTGGCGAGGCTATGGCGGCAGGGTCTCATACGCCATCGAGCTGGACGCCACTGTTGACCTTCTCCCCGTTGAGCGAAGCAAGGAGAAAACCCACCCGCACCCTCCAGCCGGACACGAGATCGAGCGCGACGAAGACGGCTACATCGTTCAGGACCCTGACCAGCTGCACATCGAAGCGGTCCCGTGGCGGAAAGTTCGTTACGACACGGCCGGTGTGGATCAGCGGGTGGACAGGATCGCCAAGCTGGCGGAGAAGCCCAAGCACGCGCTCACCGACATGTTCCTGCCATGGCACGAACTCGCTGACATCAAGATGCTCGAGCTGAAACACCCTGCCTTCAAAGATGAGCGGGAAGCGAGGATGATCCTCGAAGTGGCTCCCCGCTGGAAGTTCGTTTACCACTACGAAGGACGATTCGGGGTCACGCCATTCATTGAACTCTCCGCCCTCAATGGTGAGAATCAGCGGTACGCGAACGACAGATACCTCACGAAGGCTGGCCCGCTTCCCATCCGCTCCGTGACGATTGGACCTACGCCGCTCGGTGATGAGGTCATCGATGCGACACGGGAATTCCTAGGTGCGCGGGTCAGAATCGGGTGGCGTGGCGCGCGGCGTTGACTCTGGCATCGCGCGCTGACGGTCGCGAACGGGAACGGGCGGGCCGTTGCGGTGTGAGAGCGTGCGGGATCGCACGGCGAGGGGCTCGTGGCGACTGTCGGTGCGTGCTGTGACGCCCAGGGACCCCTGGGGAGGCCTATGCGGGCGCCAGCCCGGCGGCTGTAGCGACGCGGAGCTTGCGGAGGTTGTGGCAGATCGTGTGGAGTAGCCATTCGCCTTGGGCGCCGGCGAGTCCGCGTAGCCGGAGCTGTCCGGCGTTTTGCCGGGTCTTCATCTGCCCGAACGCGGGTTCAACGATGGCTTTGCGGCGCGCGTAGTCGGTGCGGCCCTGCTCGGTGCGCAGCGCGTGCGCCATCCGCTCCCGCCGGCTCGCGTCCTCTGGGGCCGGGTCCGGGGCGCCGGCGGTAGGGAAGCTCTCGCCGTGACGTTGCCGTCCCGTCGCGATCAACACCTGTGCGTCCAGATCGTCGGCGGCTTCGAGGTTGGCTTCCGAGCAGTAGCCCGCGTCAGCGAGGACGACCTCTGGGGAACGCTCGATTCCTGCCGCGTCGAGGTTCCGTAGGGTCTGCTCGGCCATCGGGACGAACTGCTGGATATCGGTGGCCTGCTGGGTGACCTCGGCGCTCAACACGATCTGGTGGCCCTCATCGACAACGGCCTGCGCGTTGAACGCGTAATCGAAGCCGCGGACCGTCTTCATCATCCGCGCCTCAGGATCGGTGAAATTGCGTTGCGCTTTCGGCTTCGGCGCCGCCGTGTCCACCGCAGTCGCGACGGCCGCGTCGGCCTGCTCAGGGGGCTGACCGGCGGCGTCGGCCTTCTTCCGCGCCACGGCTGCCGCCTTCTCGGCGGCGTCGGCCTCGATCGCGTCCTTCGCGGCACGTAGTTTTGCCAGGCGCCCCTCACGGCGGGCCAGCTCCGGGGCGACCTCGTCCCCGCGCCGGTCCTGGCCGAACTGCTGATCCTCGGCCTCATCGACCGCCTCCGCCTCGGCGAGCAGCGCAGCGACCTCGGCTTGGAGCTGATCGATCTTCGGCACGATCCGGTCATAGCTCATCGCCTTATGCCGCGACGCGTTCGCAGCCAGCTTCGTGCCATCCAGCGCGACCCGCCCCAACCGCACCAGCCCCGCCTCCGCGCAGACCCGCAGCACCTGCAGGAACAACCCCGGCAGGGCATCCAGGTGACGCCGACGAAACCGGGCCAGCGACCGGTAGTCGGGCGCCTGGTTGCCCGACAGCCACCGGAAGGCGATATCGCGCTTGCAGCGCCGCTCCAACTCACGAGACGAGGTCACGCCCGTCGCGTACGCGAACAGCAGCAGCTTCAACATCATCCGCGGGTCATACGGAGGCGCACCCGAGGCGGACGCGTACGACGCGTAGACCGGCGTCAGATCCAAGAGCTCTTCGACGACCTCGGAGATGAACCGGGCCTCATCATCCTCGTCCAGCCAGTCATCCAGACTCGGCGGGAGCAGGAAACACTGCCCCTGGTCATACCCACGGAACGTCTTGCCCGCACCCGCCGGTGCAGCCGATCCCGGCGCCCGCGCCTCACCCGGCTCGACCTCGAACAGACCCTCCAGGCTGGCAGTCACCGTCATGAATCGATTCTCCCAGCACCCCGCGCTATCCACCGGATTCACCCCGGCGCGTTAACGGAAGGATCTGACCCACGCACCTAGAAGTGAACGGCTACCCGGATGTCGACGTTTCTCGAAGCACTATCCCGTTCCGATCCTAAGCTCGTGGTGACAACGCAGGCATGGGACGCTGTCCGCTCCGAGGCGGCTTGACGATTCCGAGGTCGCTGCTCGTCGCTGCGGGTCGCGAGAGGTACACCGAGAGACTCGCGCATGACGTCGTCGGCTCGCTGCGCGGCGTCTCGCTTCCGAGCAGTCCAGCTTTCGGCGATGGGTTCACCTGAGACCCTCACCGGTTGAAACCTCGACGTGTCCGTACGCCCAGCTAGGGTCAGAGGCGTTGATCTTCGAGGCGTGAGGGGGGCGCGATGCAGCTGTCATCGTTTCAGGTGTACAAGTACAAGAATGTGCTGGACTCGAGTGAGGTGTCCGCCGAGGAGGACATCACGACCCTCGTGGGAATGAACGAGTCCGGTAAGTCCACGATGCTGGACGCGCTTTACCGGCTCAATCCCGTCTACGGCGACGGCTTCGTAGAGCTTGAGGACTACCCGCGCTGGAGGCGGAGTCGCGACAGCCGCAGCGAGGACCTCCTGCAGGTCTCGCCGATCCAGGCGACCTTCCGCCTCGACAAGGCCGATCTCGACACGCTGACGGCGACCCTTGGCGACGGGCGTCGTGGCTGCCGACAGTGCGCTGGTCGGTCGCCGCTACAGCGGTGAGACGTGGGCACAGGTCGAGCTCGACGAGGCACGGTTCCTCCAGAACGTTCTCGAAGGGCACCCTGACGCACAGGCTTTCGCTGAGCAATACAACACCGTCGCCGCACTACGCGCTGCGCTTCAGGCGGTGGCTCAGGAGGAGGCCGATGGCGTTGCCCGTGCCGCTGCCGAAGCCGCGGATGCAGCAGCGGGGGTCGAGGACGCGGGCGAGACTGTCAGATCGTCGGCTCCCACTTCTGCGCCTGGCACGTCCACCCAGGAGGTGCTCGCACGCATCTCTGCGGTCGTCGGTACCGGCGATCTCGGGGCCGTCGCAAACTCGATCATCCTGGCTCGCATGCCCAAGTTCTTCCTCTTCTCGGACTACCAGAGTCTAGAGGGACGGGTTGATGTGGCGACGCTCAGGGAGGATGCGGACGAGCAGCCTGGTGCATCTCCCCGGCAGACCGCTCGTGCTCTCCTGAAGCTCGCGAATACCGACGTCAACGCGATGGCAAATTCAAACTTCGAGTCGAGCACGGCGGAACTCGAGTCGGTCTCCAACGACCTGTCCAGGGAGATGAAGGCGTACTGGAGCACCAACCCCGAGCTCCGCATCAAGATCATGACGGAGCCCGAGACGGTCGCGGACGCTCGCGGAGAGCGCAGCGTCATCCGCTATCTCAACTTTCGCGTCGAGGACCGCAAGCACGACTTCACCAACAACTTCTCCCGCCGGTCGTCGGGCTATAGGTGGTTCTTCTCGTTCCTCGCGGCATTCAGCGAGTTCGAGAGCCGCGGCGAGGACGTCGTCATCCTGCTCGACGAACCCGGCCTCACGCTCCACGCCAAGGCCCAGAGGGACTTCCTGCGATTCATCAACGAGCGCCTCGCGCCGGCCGGGCAGGTCATCTACACGACACACTCGCCGTTCATGGTCGACCAGATCGAGCGCGTCCGTGTGGTCGAGGATCGCGGCGAGGACATCGGGTCGGTCACCTCCTCCGACGCGTTGGAGGTGGGCGAGGACAGCGCGTTCCCGCTGCAGGCCGCGCTGGGCTACGACCTTAGTCAGAACCTCTTCATCGGCGAGCGGAACCTGCTCGTCGAGGGCCCGTCGGACCTTGCCTATCTCGACCTGATCAGTCGTGCCCTCCGCAAGGTCGGAAGGGTGGGGCTCGACGAACGCTGGCGCATCCTTCCCGCTGGCGGTTCCTCGAACGTACCCACCTTCGTGTCACTCCTCGGCCGGAAGGTCTCGGTCACCGTCCTGCTCGACTCGGGTGTCGAGGGCGCGGGCAAGGTCGAAGCAGCGATGAACGCGAACAAGATCGACAGCGATCGGGTGATTCTCGTCAGCTCGGTGCTTCAGCAGAATCACGCCGATATCGAGGACCTGTTCTCGGTGGACGATTACCTCGCGCTCTACAACGAGGCGCTGGGCAGGAGCGTCACGGCTGAGAGGCTGTCGGAGCACCACGATCGCATCCTGAAGCGGCTGGAGTCCGCGGGAGAGCCCAAGTTCGACCACTGGCGGCCCGCCGAGATGCTGCTGCGCGACCCCGCCCGCGTGGACGCGTTGTCCGCAACGACGCTCGACAACTTCGAGGCCCTCGCCAAGAAGATCAACGCGACCCACCCCTGACGACTCCTCCACCCCACCCCGGTCGCGAGTGGCGACATGAGGACGTCACACGCACATGCACGATCCGTCGGCGGTGTACTCGGTGAAGCAGACTGGGCAAGTTCGCGCTTGCTGCTCCGCGAGTCGGCGCTCTGCGGACAAGGTCGCGGGCTTCTCGCCGCCGACAAGGCGCTCGTAAGAGAGTCTGCAACGTTCGGTTACCCGATCAGAGTCGCGCTCGTAGTCACGAAGGAGTCTCGTCTGTCGGGAACTCAAGCCCAGTGGTTTCTCATTCGGCGTCCGGAACTGCTCGAGGTTGGACGCCATACTGTCGATTTTCCAGTCGACACCGTCGACCGTGCGGCCCAAGGCTTCGGCTAGAAGAGCCTGAAGATCCTGGTCACGACGACTCCCGATGAGGAGGATGTGGAGCGCAGCCTCTTCGCCCTCGAGCGTCCAGTCCTCGCCGAAATTGCTCGCGCCAGTCTGAAACTTCATGTCGTCGTCTGTGGGCATGAAGCCATTCTTCCCGCTTCGCTCCTCGGGTGGGTGATCGAGAGCGGGTCCTGCCTCGAGCGATACGCCGGGCCATGCTGGGGAATCGACGAGGCCGCAGGCTGAGGAGTGGACCGATTCTCGTAAGATCCGCCCGCGAAGGTGGCCGATGAAGGTCGCTCATGCGAACACGTCGAGACGCCTTGGGACGATCGACGGAACGCGATCGCCGACGATACGAGCCGCGACGCAAGAGCGACAAGAGTGACGAAACGACAATGCACGTAGGCACCATTCCTGGTGGTGACACAACTACGCATGTATCCTGCTGTCATGCGAGGCGGATTGCGGAGTTGGAAGCGCGGGGCTGAATCCCGCGGCATCCGCAATGCGATCTCGTACGCGTTCGACGGCACATGTGATGCGCACCGTGCTCCGACAGGAGTTGAATCTGCACGGCACTACGGTGCGACCGACGAGGCCACCGTCACACGATTCGTGGCGGTAGCGGGGGAGCTGGCTCGCGACGAGCTGGATGCGTCCGCGCTGCGGCGGTGGATCCAAGGGGAGGACCCCAAGACGGGTGAACCACGCGGACTCATGCACCGATCAGATAACACTGACCTGCTCCTAGACGGGACGATCAACTTCCCGAAGTCCTACAGCGTCGCAGCGCTCCTTGACCCGGAGCTCGCCCACGAGTTCGAGTTGCTGCAGGACCGGATGCGCGACCGCACCATCCTGCTCTGGCAGCGCGAGTTGAACGCGCGTCGTGGCCGGGGCGGACGCATCCGTGAAGACATCGCTCGGCTCGAAGTCGTCGAGTTGCAGCATCGGCGGTCGCGGGCGCTCGACCCGCACATCCATCGACACCTGTGGCTGAACATGAAGGTGCAGGGGACCGACGGCAAATGGTCGAGCCTCGACTCACGGGTTGCGCTCAAGCTCCACAACGTGGTCAACGCGGAGGGTGAGTTGGCGGCTCGCAGCGACCCACGATGGGTAGCCGCACTCGCCGCCCACGGCTACACGCTCGACGCGAATGGCGAGATCGCGCAGCTTGTCCATGTCGTGCGCCCGCTCTCGCGACGCTCGAACCAGATCGAGGCCAACCGTGTTCGGCTGATTGCGGAGTGGCGCGAGGAGCACCTTGGGCGGCAACCTGGCGTCGACGATCTTCACCACATCGACGAGCTGGCTTGGGCGCAGCGACGCCCGGGAAAACCTGCACATCTTGATGAAGCCGAGTGGGAAGAACGGGTGCGCAGTGAACTCGCCAATATCGATCCCATCCTTCTTTGGCGGCGGAATCCTGCCCGGCTCGACCCCACGTCGATCGCCGACCTCGATCGCGATTTGCTCGCGCGGATGGCGCTCGTCGAGGCCGACGCTCGTTCGGTCTCGAGCAGTGGGCGGTTCTCGTCATGGGATCTGCGTGCCAGCGCCATCCGGGCCATCTCCCGAACCGGGGTCGTCGCCGAGAGAGACACGCTCGACGAACTGGTCGACGACGTCGCGTCTCGGGCGACCGAGCACACGATCGACCTGGTGCCCGACGATCCGGCCAAGCCTGCGCACATCAAGGCGCTCATGGCCCAAGCGACGGTGCTGCTCAAGCTGCGCGTCGCGAATAGGTTTGCAGCACTCGCCACACCCGGGCAGCTGCCCGACGAACGACAGATGCGTACCGTCGCACGGCGTTTTGTGGGGGAGAGCGCGGAGCTCGTTGGTGCGCAGATCGCTGCGGCCTCCGCCATCGCCGGGACCGGGCGCCTCGTGTCGGTGACCGGTCCTGCCGGGTCGGGCAAGACGACGCTGTTGCGCGTCGCACTCCACGCCCTGCGACTGCAGCGGCGACGCATGATCGTGGTCGCGCCGACCAAGAAGGCGGCTGCCGTGGCCGAGCGCGAGATCGGGGCCACGGCATCCAGCCTGCACGCGTTGCTCGCCGACCACGGTTGGCGCTGGGGAATCGACGAAGCGGGAGCGGCTGTGTGGACCCGCCTGCAGATCGGTCGGACGGATGCGGCGACCGGCCGCACGTACCGCGGCCCGCGTGACTTCCGACTCAGCCGAGGCGATCGCATCGTGGTGGACGAGGCCGGGATGGTGGACCTCCACACCGCGGACGCGCTCGCGATCGTCGCGGGGGAGACCGGCGCCGGCATTGCCATGATCGGCGACCCGCGCCAGGCTGCGCCCGTTGGCCACGCGGGCGCGATGGCCGCGATGACCCAAGTAGCCGACAACGTCGTCGAGCTGAGTGAAATTCATCGCTTCACCGACCGCGCCTATGGGGATCTCACGCTGAGGTTGCGCGAGGTCACGACGGCAGAAGATGCGGCCGAAGTCGCCGCGGCCCTCGGTGACGGAGGGCACGTCGCGCGGGTCGCAAGCACGGATGCGGCGCACGATCTTATGGTGGACGCCTGGTTCGACTGGGCTGACCGCGGCAAGCGCGTCGCGCTCGTGACGGCCACCAACGACGATGCCGCCGCAATCAGCGAAGCAATCCAGCGGCGTCGCGTCGAGACCGGCGCACTCCGCGCGGATGCCGTCGCTCACGGTCGTGACGGTCAGCAGCTGCTCGTCGGCGATGTCGTGCAGACTCGGCGGAATGACCGGAGCACCGGAGTGCAGAATCGGGCGACCTGGGTAATCACCGCGATCCGGCCGGAGCGCATCGAACTCCGGAATCTTGCCGACACCACCGAGCGCCGACACGTCTCGGCCGAGTACGCATCCGACCAGGTGCAGCTCGCTTACGCGTCGACGGTGCACGGGATTCAAGGCGACACCTCGGATGCGTCTGTCGTGGGCCCGGGCGTCGATGCGGCGGGACTCTACGTCGGGCTGACCCGCGGGCGAGCCTGGAATCAGGCCGTAGTTGTCGCGGGCTCTCAGGATGCGGCGCTGGGCGAACTCGCCGAAGCGATGCGCCGCGGCAGCCCAGAGTCGACCCTTGAGGACTCGCGACATGCCGCACGGCTGGATTTGTCGCGTGCGGCGAGGGACGCAACTCGGTCGCCTGTCGGTGAGGCCCCGTCGTGGTTGCGAGAGGCGCCGCACGGCGCGGGTCTGAGTCGGTGATGGCGCCGCGTTGACTGATGTTCCATATATTGCTATGTTCCACTTTATGCGGAACGTATACTTTTCTGGAACGGACTCGCTCGTAGATGGGTTCAGCTCCGCGCTGGAATCGGTTGGAGCGCGTTCGGTGATCGTCGAGCGCCAAACCGGCAGCAGTGGGGTCGACGCGGAAGTGCGCGCGCAGTTCGGATCAGTTCCGCTCGTGCTGGACGCCGACGTAAAGCTGACCCCGCCACGAACCCGTTCCGAGGTCGGAGCGCTGCCGAGCGTTCGACCCGGGAGCGTGCCGGTGATCGTCGCGCCCTTCCTTTCGCCCGCGGTGCGTGACGAACTCATCCGAGCCGGGTGGTCGTACTGGGATGCGACCGGAAATATGCGCATCTCGAGCGACGACCCGGCTGTCTGGATCGATCGGGTCGGCGCATCGCGGGACCCGGAACCTCGCGACGACGGGCCGCAGCGACTTCGATCACTGAAGGCCAAAGCGGTGTCGCAAGTCATCGTTCAACTTCTAAGCGCCGGGCGAACGGCATCGGTGCGGGAGCTCTCCCGTGAGACCGGCACCGGTCTGGGTACTGCTAGTCGCGTGGTCGATCTGCTTCGCGAAGAGGGCCTGTTTAAGAACACCACCGGGGGTCCCATCGTCGTTGCTGATCGACTGGCTCTTGCACAACGTTGGGCCCGCGACTACGGATTCGCCAACACGTTCAAGCCGACCCGATACTTCTCGCTCCTGGGCGAAGAAGTGGCGCTTGACCGACTGCAGCGATCTGGACTTACGTACGCGCTGACGGGTGTTCGTGGTGCCGCGATCGAGTTCGAGTCTCGCGAGCTGGTCGCGCCGCTGCCCGCTTCGGGTATCTGGCTCTATACCGACGACATCCCGAGCGTCGAGCGTGCGATGGACCTGGCTCCGGACCGAGGCGGCAACATTCTTGTCGCTCGGACTGATTTTCTGGCTCCATTTAAGGAAGGGACGCAGGGTACCGAGCCGCGGCTAGCGGTCCCATGGCGAATCGTCGGCGACCTGTTGGGAGCGGGCGGGCGCCTGGCTTCAGTCGGTGAAGAGCTTGCGGCAATCCACTCCCCGGGAATGGCCGGCTGATGCCCGCAGAGAACGTCAGTCCCGAGTACGTCGCCGCGCGACGAGTCCTGCTGGACGCGCTCGAAGCATTGGGCCCGCACCTCGACGCAATCGTGCTCGTCGGTGCACAAGCGGTCTACGTCCATGCCCCGCTTGGTGACCCTCGACCGATCTACACAACCGACGCCGATTTGGCGCTCGATCCCGAGCTACTCGCCACGCATCCCGACATTGCGCGGTCGCTTGCCGACGCTGGCTTCGCTCCGAACGCGACGGGCAATCCCGGAAGTTGGGTGTCCGTCGACGGCATCGTCGTAGACCTGATGGTGCCGCTCGGCGCGATGCCGCCGAGTTCGCGCCGCACCGCGCCGCTCGAGGGGCACGGTTCCCTGACCGCCCGTCGCACCCGCGGGCTTGAGCTCGCACTCTTCGACAGCGCCCCCGTCACGCTCACGGCGCTGGAGCCTCAGGACTCCCGGGCAATAGCGGTTCGCGTGGCTGGGCCGGCCGCTCTCGTGATCGCCAAAGCGATCAAGATTCAGGAACGAGTCGAGGGTGCTCGCGAGGATCGTGTGACATCGAAGGATGCCGGTGACCTGCTGCGATTGCTTCGAAACGTCCCCGCGGAATCGATCGGCGCATCTTTGCGTGATCTGGAGGCGACGAATCCGGTCGTGCAGCCCGTCGTGTCGGCGGCGGTCGACTGGCTGGACGATCAGCTGACTGGTCGTTCACCTCTCATCGACCTCGCTGTAGCCGACAGGACAGGCATCGAGGCGCCCGCCCAGGTCAGCGCGGCCGTGCGGCAACTCTTGCGTCGGATGCTCGACGCCTACCGCGACGCTGACGGATGATTTCGGGCCCGCGAAGCGCGTTGAGTGGTCAATGACAGCCGATCGTCATCGGCGCCGTGGCTCGCTGGAGTTTCGTATTACATTAATGACATGGCTGCGGACGAGACGATCAACGGCGCGCCGGTCACCGAAGCGCTGATCGCCGAGTGGGCGGCCGACGCCGAGGTCGGCTATGACCTCCCGGCCTTGAGGAAGCGCGGTCGGGGGCGGCCGGGGCGGGGCGCGGAGCCGTCGCAGGTAGTTGCCCTGCGTCTGACGGCCGAGGAGCTTGCCGCCCTCGACGCAGCTGCTGCTCGTGAGCACAAGTCTCGCTCGGATCTCATCCGCGAGGCCCTCGCGATGTACGCGGCGTGAGGGTTCGCGAGACCGGCCTCAAGCAGGGGTTCCCGTGGACGATGCCGTTCAGGCCGCGTTCTGCCCTAACTCAGCGACCCGTGAGTACGTCGTCGGTGCGTGTGCACGCCCGACTCTCCATCCAGTCGAGGACGCCGGAGCGCTTATACAGGATCGTCTTCGCAGAAATGCGGTAGAAGGTCGGGCCGCCACCGCGGTATCGCAGCTGCGCGAGAGCCGCGCGCGTCATGTGCATCATCTGGGCGGCGTCATCGAGATCGAGCCATTCATCCGCGGCATCCACTTCCTGTCCCCTCTGCGTAACCATGTCATCAATACGCACAAGCTAGAACCACTTGCGTAGCTATGTCAATAGCGCGCACCGTGTGGCATCATGTCGATGTGAGCAAGACGATCAGACTCTCGGGCCGCAGCATTCTCGTGCCGCCAGGCCTGTCGTTGAAGCCGATCATCGAAGCCGACATGCTCGTCGGAAGAGATGACATCGTCGGGCTCGAAGACGACGAGCGGGCCCGTGTTCGCCTGCGACTCGAATACTCCTCGGATGCGGGCAGGTACGAGATCGCCGAGTTCGCACTCGATCGGGGCCAGCTGCCGCTCGAGATCGGTGGGGCGCTGCTCCGCACAGTTCGCGTCCACACCATCGCGCGACGCGCCATCGCCTACTCGCTGCCGCTGTGGACTATCGGCATCATCATGCTCCGCGACAAACAGCGCCAAGGAATGCTCGACGACTTCGCGCCGTTCGAGCCCACGCATCCGGAGACCCTTCACCTAACGGCGCTGGTCTATCGCATCGCAGAGATCTCGAACGAAAATCCGGCGCTCGCCGTAGCCGAAACGATGGGGCTGAAGCAGCGGACAGCGACGAACTGGATCGCGCGGGCCCGGTCTGGGGGCTACATGACGACGGTCGTCGATCAGCCCGGAGCGCGACTCATCGCAATGGGCCTGATGGAGAAGATGGGTATTGAGCCCGACATCTCCGACGAGGAGCACCAGGCATTTCTCGACTCACTGATCGGTCGCCATGGGAACGATTGAGGCCTACGAGACAGGCGCGGGCAAGCGGTATCGCGTCCGCTACCGAACGCCAGATCACCGCCAGACCGACAAGCGCGGCTTCCGCACCAAGCGCGACGCCGACCTCTTCCTCGCCACCGTCGAAGTCTCGAAGGCAACGGGGGAGTACATCGAACCAGCTCGGGCGCGCACCACGATCGCCGAACTCGGAGTCGGATGGCTCGAGGCAAAGCGTTCGCGACTGAAGCCGTCGAGCTACAAGGCGCTCGAAGACGCATGGCGCGTCTACGTCATGCCGCGGTGGGGAACCACTCAGGTCTCGGCAATTGCGCACAGCGACGTGCGAACGTGGGTCTCGCAGCTGTCCGCGGGCACCGCGAAGACGAACCGGCGAGACCATCCGCGCACTCGTGCGCAAGGCGCGAGACCCAAGAGCGCAACGGTCGTGATTCGCGCACACGGGGTGCTCGCATCCGTCCTCGACATCGCGGTCAAGGATCGCCGCATCCCGCACAACCCTGCGCGCGGTGTCGATAACCTGCCTCGGAAGGGCAGAAAGGCGCACCGATACCTCAGCCACCAGGAGATCGAGCGCCTCGCCGTCGCATCCGGAGATCACTCGACCGTCGTGTACCTCGCGGCGTACACAGGGCTTCGTTGGGGCGAGTTAACCGCGCTGCGCGTCCGCGATGTTGATGCCTTGCGCCGGCGGCTCGCGGTGAACGAGAACGCCGTGCGTGTGGGCGCGCAGATCCACGTAGGGACGCCGAAGACCCACGAACTGCGGTCGGTGCCGTACCCCGAGTTTCTCGAACTGCCGATCGCGCAGTTGTGCGAGGGGAAGTCGCGCGATGCGATCCTGTTCGGCGACGGCCTCGACTATCTGCCGCGCCCGCGGGCCTCGGGGAAGTCACGTTCGTGGTTCACGACCGCGATGGACATGGCCGGCCTTGAGCGGATGACGGTGCACGACCTGCGTCACACGGCCGCATCGCTCGCGATCAGTTCGGGCGCGAATGTGAAGGCGGTGCAGCGGATGCTCGGCCACGCGTCCGCGGCCATGACGCTAGATGTCTACGCCGACCTGTTCGACGACGACCTGGACACGGTGTCGGCGTCGCTTAATGCTGCGCGGACGCGTGCCGTCGCCGCGACTTAGTCAATTGACTGACGGAAAGTGCTCGTCGATGAAACCGTGGGCAGCTGGGCTAGGCGGTGTGGTGTCACTGCCAAGCGGTCGATTGGTGCGCGGGCGCGGGCTGAGAAGCGGCCCGATCGACGTTGGCTGACGCGCCGGATTTCGGGGTGTATCTCAGGGCCCGCATGCACCAGGCGAGTTGGCAATCGCAGTGGATTGCGTGGCCGGACTTCCGTCTGCCTCGAGAGCCGTCGAGCGCGCTATCCGCACTACGTGAGGCTTAGGACCGGTCGGCCACCGAGAGGGTGGAGATTGCTTGCGGTGGCGGGACAGGGCGAACGGGAACCGCTCTCGCCATCCTCGCACGGTACGACGGGGTACCGGCCGATGACGCCGTCGCATGGGTGCGCGCCGCCTATCGGCGCAACGCCGTCGAAACCCCCTGGCAGCGCAAGTTCGTGCGTGAGGCACAGCTACCGCTCTGACCCGAAAACGATCGTTTCCGGGACTATGATCCGCTGTTGGCCGCGAGCGGTCCGCAAACGGGGGCCGTATCGAAACCGGCTTTCGGGACAGGCGGTTTCGGTACACAGTTTCGGGCCAGCCGGGTCCGAGTTAGGTGGTCATGGTTTAGCGGTCGTCGTCGTCAGAAAGGTCTTCGAGCACTTCGAACGGCGACTCTACGTCGCCGCGCCATGCCTCGATGCCTTCACGGATTGCGAGAACGGCAACCACGAGAGCAGCCACGGAGTCGGCCCACCACCATCCGAACAGGGTGTTGAGAATGAGGCCGATGAACACGGCCCCCGAGAGGTAGACGCACAGGATGAGCTGCTTTGCGTCGGCCATGACGCTCTTAGAGTCCAGTTCGCGACCGGTGCGCACTTCAAACCACGCCAGAAGCGGCATGATGACCAAGCTCAATGCGGTGATACCCAGGCCGAGCAGGCTGTGTTCCGGTCCCTCCTGGGTGATCAGACTCGTTACCGCGTCGACGGTCACGTAGGCGGCGAGGGCAAAGAACGCGAGGCCGATTGCGCGAACGGTGACCTTCTCCCAACGCTCGGGGTCTTTCCTCGTGAACTGCCAGGCGATTGCTGCGGCTGACAGCACTTCCACGATGGAGTCGAGCCCGAAGCCGATCAGTGCTGCGGACGACGCCAGCGTGCCGGCCCAAATCGCGACGATCGCCTCGATGACGTTGTAGGAGATCGTGAAGCCCACGATGAAGCGCACTCGGCGGTGCAGCTTCGCGCGACGTTCGCCGCTCAGAACCGCGCTCATGCGCTCGCCCCCGTTCCGCAGCAACCCGGCACGGTGCAGGAGGAGTCGATGCAAGGTGCGCTCTCATCGACTGCCAACGTCACGTCTACGAGCGTCTTCAACGCTGCTGCAAGGTGAGGGTCGGCGATTTCGTAGCGGGTCTGTCGACCCTCGGGCTCGGCGACGACAATCCCACAGTCCCGAAGGCATGTGAGGTGGTTCGACACGTTTGACCGTGACAGGCCAAGATCGCGGGAAAGGACAGCCGGATAGCTCGGCTCGTCGAGCAACCTCATCAGGATGCGAGAGCGGGTCGGATCAGCCATGGCCCGGCCGAGCCGGTTCATGACGTCAAGTCGCGAGGTAATAGTCAGCATGCGATGACTATACATCGGATGCTGACTTATTGAGAGGTGGCCAATCGTCTGTGGTCATTGAGAGAGCTACTGGCCCGCCTTTGTGGGTTTCCGCAAACGTTCAAAACTGATCGATTGCGGCACGACGACCAGGTGCAGCGCCGCGATGTCGGCACGCCGTGCCGAAACCGTGTGCCGAAACCCCCAGGCCCCGAAACTGAAATTCGTCGTTTGCGGTACCCATCGCCGGCGGAGACAGGCCGGTGACAACCGCAGCTGAGGCAGCTCCCGCCCGCGATACATGCGTCCATTCTCGTCGCGGGCCGGGCACAGCACCGAGCTCCCTCAAAGGATTCTTCAGTGGTGACCCGCATCAGAGCGATGATCGAAGCAATCACCACTGGGACATGTCTCACGGGAATTCGAGTGATGAGCCTGGGACATCTACCACCGCACACCGGGGCTGATCTGGACATCTGTTGGTGGAATTCACCATCTCCACCGAAGGGCTGGCCCATGCTGTCGCTGACGGCGCTCAATGCTCTGCCTCCGAGGTGCGCATCTGCTCCGGGGGTCCCCACGCCGGGTGCGCCCGGCATCCAAGCTGCGACGCCGTGCGATGCCTTCGATTCCCATGCAGCGTATTGAATCGGCGTCGAGCGATTGTCATAACTCCCGTTACCAGTTACCCACGGCATCCACAATCCGCGACCGGCATCCTCCCGGGAGACAGGGCGGCGACACCTTGATCGTGTGTTTCCTGCTCACAAAATGTGGGCAAAATGTGGGCAAAACGCGTTTCGACGAGAATGCGAGGGCCCGAGATCCGCGTAATTGCGGGGATCTCGGGCCCTTCAAACTAGACGCGACGGCGGGAGTCGAACCCGCAACACGACCGGTATGAACCGGAGCCCGGGACCACCCGGATCGCCGCGATGACTCGACCGTAACGACATCCGTCGGTGCCGTCGAGTGCCATGACCGATCGTGACGGATCGTTTCCGCGGATGACACATTCCGGACACGGATGCCTCGGGCAGCGACGGGAATGGCGCACAGAACGATCGTCGCGGTCTTTCACTGGACGGAAATGTCTTGGCGCGACGGACGTCACGGGAGCCTAATAGAAAGGCGAACTCATGGAACAGGACGCGGCCGGGCGGCTGCATCCTGTTCCCCCCTCTCGGCGTCAGGAACGAACATGACCACCACACTCGATGACCTGCAGAAGATGCTCTCGGTCGACGGATACGTGCTGTCCGTCGAGACCGGGCAAGACCGGACGAACGCCGTCATCACGGCGGGCGAGGGCGTCTGCAGTGACTGCCTCGTCCCCAAGGTCGTCATGACCGGGATGCTGGCGAAGGCGCTCGACGTCCCGGCCGACACGATCAGCCTGGAATACCCCGACGACCAGGCGCACTGACGTGGCCGTCGCGAGCATCGTCAGGTTCACCTTCCGCCCCGAGGTCAGGGACGAGATCCCGGCGCTCGTGGACGAGATGCTCCGGGTGACACGGACCTTCGCCGGGCTCGAGCGGCTCGACATCCTCCGCGATGCAGCGGACCCCGACACCTGGACGCTCTACGAGGTCTGGTCCGGGCGGGAATCCGAGGACGCCTATCGGGCCTTCCGGGCGACGCCCGAGGGTGCGATTCCGCGTCTCGGAGAGGTGCTGGCCGCGCCGCCGATCCTCGAGAACTTCGTCGTCAGCGACTAGCGCCACACGTGACTGGGCGCGGGATGCGGCTGTGCGGGCGCGGCCTCCAGGGCCGCGAGCATCCGGACCAGAGTCTCGCGAAGCTCTGAGCGCGCGGGCTCGGCGAGGTCGGTCGTGTACCCGACCCCCTCGGGAATCCATGACATCCCGTACATCGTCTCGCGGAAGTCCCGCCCGCCGACGGGCCACCAGGTGCGTCGATCGTCGACGGCCTCGGCGCCCTGCGACCATTGGCCGAACGCGGCGCGCATCTCGTCGATCGGCATGTTCATGACCACGCTGGCCTCGACCGCCGTGCGGACCCACGAGGTAGCGACGGTGATGTGTTCGTCGATCTGCTCGGCCGTGAGGTCGCGCGGCGCGAACAGCACGCGGGTGTGCTGCAGGTCGGCCAGGCGATCGACGCGGAACGTGCGCCAGTCGTCGCGATCGAGATCCCAGCACAGCAGGTACCAGTTGCGTTCGGCGGGCGCGAGGACATACGGATCGACGCGTCGCGCGGTCACGACATCCGACGCCGACGTGTAGGTGAACCGCACGCGTTCGTGGTCTCGGCAGGCGAGCGCGAGCTCACCCAGCACGTCCGGTGAGACGGCCGAACCCGCCCCGATCCCTGTCGGCTGCACCGTCGCGGCGAGGGCGTTCACGCGACGACGGAGAGTCGCCGGCAGTACCTGTTCGAGCTTTGCGAGTGCGGCCAGGGTCGTTTCGGGTCCGCCGACCAGTCGCTGCGTCGCCGCGGCCCGCAGGCCGATGGCCATCGTCACGGCCTCGTCGTCGGTGAGCAGCAGGGGAGGCAGGGCGGATCCGGCCTCCAGCCGGTAACCCCCGGCCGAACCCGGTACCGACTCGATGCGGTAACCGAGCTCGCGGAGCCTCTCGACATCCCGCCGAACGGTCCGCTCGGTGACACCCAGGCGCTCCGCCAGCTCGGATCCCGGCCAGTGCCGGTGCGTCTGCAACATGTTGAGGAGCGTCAGCGCCCTCGTCGTCGTATCGGACATGGCCCCAAGACTGCCCGATGATGAGGACAGGATGTGTCCGCATCCGTCTTCGCGTTGGCGGTCGCTCAGTGGGCGGGCAACGTGCGTGGCCGCCAACCCTCGCGGCGCGCTTCGAAACGGGCGATCGCGTCCTCGTTACGGAGAGTAAGCCCGATGTCGTCGAGGCCGTGGAGGAGGCGCCAGCGGGTGTATTCGTCGATCTGGAATGAGATGCACTCGTCACCGATGCGCGCTTCACGCTGGTGCAGGTCGACGGTCATGGTGATGCCGGGGGACGCCTCGATCGCAGCCCAGGTGCGTTCGAGGTCGTCATCGGAAATGGCACCAGTGAGAAGCCCTTGTTTGCCGGAGTTACCGCGGAAGATGTCTGCGAATTTCGGGCTCAGGACGACCCTGAAGCCGTAGTCGCGGAGTGCCCAGACAGCATGCTCACGGCTCGAACCTGTGCCGAAGTCGGGTCCGGCGATGAGGATGCTGGCGTTCCGGTAGACGGGTTGGTTCAGAACGAAGCCGGGGTCCTGCCGCCAGTTGAAAAACAGAGCATCCTCGAAGCCGGTCTTCGTAATCCTCTTGAGGTGGGCGGCAGGAATGATCTGGTCGGTGTCGACCGCCGATCGCTTCAGCGGTGCGGCTACGCCGGTGTGGGTCGTGAATGCGTCCACATCACACCTCCGCCCCGGTCGATGCGCTCAAGGATCTGGTGACGGGTTCCAGATCGCTCGGGCTGGAGAGCGTCCCGCGCACCGCGGTCGCTGCCGCGACGAGCGGCGACACAAGATGCGTCCGCCCGCCCTTGCCCTGCCGACCCTCGAAATTGCGGTTGCTCGTCGATGCGCAGCGTTCGCCGGGGGCGAGCTGATCGGGGTTCATTCCCAGGCACATCGAGCACCCCGCGAAGCGCCACTCCGCCCCGAAATCCTTGAAGATTTTGTCGAGACCCTCGGCCTCGGCCTCCAGTCGCACGCGCGCCGAACCCGGCACGACCATCACGCGGACGCCATCGGCTTTCGTGCGGCCCCGGATCACCGATGCGAACGCTCTCAGGTCCTCGATGCGGCTGTTTGTGCACGATCCCATGAAGACCGCGTCCACCGGAATGTCCCTCATCGGTGTGCCCGGGGTGATGTTCATGTACTCCAACGCGCGCTGGGCCGCGGCACGCTCGCCAGGGTCCACAAATCGCTCCGGCGGCGGAACCACGTCGCTCAGCGCGACACCCTGACCCGGATTCGTCCCCCACGTCACGTACGGTTCGAGCTTGTCCCCTTCGAGGCACACCTCCGCGTCGTACACGGCACCCGGATCGCTGGGAAGCGTGCGCCAGTAAGCGAGCGCTTCGTCCCAGTCTCGTCCCTTCGGCGCGTGTGGTCGACCTTCGAGATAGGCAAAGGTCGTTTCGTCGGGCGCGACCATCCCCGCGCGCGCTCCGGCCTCGATCGACATGTTGCAGATCGTCATGCGACCCTCCATCGACAATGCACGGATCGTGCTGCCCCGGAACTCCAGCACGTACCCCTGCCCGCCATTCGTTCCGATCTCCGCGATCAGCGCGAGAATGATGTCTTTCGCCGTCACTCCCGGCCGCAACTCGCCCTCCACGGTGATTGCCATCGTCTTGAACGGTTTCAGCGGCAATGTCTGCGTCGCCAACACATGCTCGACCTCGCTCGTGCCGATTCCGAACGCCATAGCCCCGAACGCTCCATGCGTCGAGGTGTGTGAATCCCCGCAGACCACCGTAATGCCCGGCATCGTGAGCCCCAGTTGCGGGCCGACGACGTGCACGATCCCCTGCTCCGCATCCCCGAGCGAATGCAAACGCACCCCGAACTCCGCCGCGTTACGGCGCAAGGTTTCGATTTGCGTCCGACTCGTCAAATCCGCGATCGGCTTGTCGATATCCCAGGTCGGTGTGTTGTGATCCTCGGTCGCGATCGTGTTCTCCAGACGGCGCACCCCGCGGCCCTCCGCCCGCAACCCATCGAACGCCTGTGGGCTCGTCACCTCGTGCAAGAGATGTAGATCTATGTAGACCAGATCCGGTTCTGAGCCCTCGCCCCGTACGACCACGTGATCGTCCCAGACCTTCTCAGCCAGGGTGCGCGGGTGCTCGGGGAGGCTTTCGTTGATCGACATGTTGATGTCTCCCTTCGTGATCGGTGGCCGTCGGCCGCTCCTGGGACGCGCCGGTTCCGCGGTTGGGACTGCTACTGGACGATTCCTCGCTCACGGAGCCCGGCGATGCGGCGGTCGTCGTACCCGAGTTCCGACAACACGTCCTCGGTGTGGTCGCCGAGCCCCGCGCCTGCCCAGCGAACGGTGCCCGCGGTCCGGCTGAGACGGGGAAAAACGTTCTGCATCGGTATCGATCCGAAAACGGGATGCGGCACCCGAACGACCGTTTCCCGGGCACGGAAGTGCTCGTCGTGCAGCATGTCCCGCGCCGTGTAGATGCGGCCACAGGGCACCGCGGCATCCTCCATCAGCCGCTCGAGTTCTTCGGTCGAGCGAGCCGAGGTGAATGCACTGATCTCCCGGTCGAGTTCCTCCTGGCGCTGCCCCCGCGCCGAATGTGTCCCGAATTGGACCGAGTCGACCCATTCGGCGCGACCGATCGCCTCGGCGAATCGGCTGAACACTGAATCCTGATTCGCAGCGATGAGAATCCAGCTTCCATCCGCGGTCGGATATGCGTTGCTCGGCGCGACGTTCGGCAGAATCGATCCCGATCGTTCGCGCTGGTATCCGGCAACATCCCACTCCGGCACGAGCGACTCCATGACTCCGAGCACTGATTCGAAGATGGCGGCGTCCACGATCTGACCGCGCCCGCTGGCGGTCCGCTCATTCAGCGCGGCGAGCGCACCGATCGTGCCGAACATGGCAGCGAGCGTGTCTCCGATCGAGATTCCCACTCGAGACGGGGGGAGCGACGGGTCACCGACGACGTAACGGAGACCGCCGATGGCTTCGCCGATCGCGCCGAATCCGGCACGGGCCGCGTACGGCCCCGATTGTCCGTAGCCCGATACACGCACCATGATCAGGCCGGGGTTCACGGCAGCCAGCGATTCGTAGTCGAGCCCCCAGCGCTCGAAGGTGCCCGGCCGGAAGTTCTCGATCACGACATCTACCTGGCCGACGAGCGCGCGCGCCACGTCCTGGCCCTCTGCAGTGCGCAGATCAATTGCGACCGTCCGCTTGTTCCGGCCGATGACGGCCCACCACATTGATTCTCCTCGCGGCAGTTCGCGACCCCATTGTCGGATCGGATCCCCTGTGCGCGGCGCTTCCACTTTGATCACGTCGGCCCCAAGATCGCCGAGCAGCTGTCCGACGAACGGGCCTGCAATCAGCTGCCCGAACTCGGCCACGCGTATGCCGGTAAGCGGACCGGAAGCGACCGCCGGTCCTGCGGGCGACTCGGCATCGTCTGCGGTTCCGCGTGCGCTCATCGGCATTCCTCCTCGAAGTTCGACGCTTGTCCCCCCGGGTCCCGACTCGCTTTGACGAGAGACCCCCGGGCGGTGCGTTGGTTGTATGCAATCAAGACAATGCCGCTCTCGTCAAGCAACCTTGCATACAAGTTGGACTGAGAACCCAGGCGTTAGCGTGGAGTGCTCGCGCCTGATTCGCGCCGACAAGTGGCTCAGAATCGCCAATTTGTGCGGGAATTGCCCGGAGAGTGACGCGTCGTGCGCTCGCTGGAGAGAAAGTCTTGACAGGACGGCGCGAGAGTGATTGTGTGCATTTACGCAATAACTTCGACTCGACGGAGAGCCTGAAACGGTGACGAGATGTCCCGGCGAAGGGTGATCCGGCGCGCCCTGAGGAACTGAGGACCCCGATGACGCTGTCCAGAAAGCACGCCTTCATCACCGGAGGAGCCCGAGGCCAAGGCCGCTCCCACGCCCTCGCCCTCGCGAGGCGAGGCATCGACGTCGCGCTCGTCGATCTGCCGGCCGGTGTCGCCATTGCGAGCACGCCGGTGCCGTTGAGCGGGGCTTCGGACCTGCAGCAGACGGCTGAAGAGGTGCGCAGCTTCGGTGTCCGCTGTCTGACGTTCGAAACAGACGTGCGTGAGAGGGACGCGCTCGTCAGTGCGGTCGACGAGACCGTCGCAGAGTTCGGGTCCGTCGACTACGTCGCTGCCAATGCGGGAATATTCTCCTGGTCACGGATCGAGGACATGCCCGAACCGATGTGGCGCGACATGATTGACGTCAACCTGACCGGGGTGTTCCACACGTTCCACGCGGTGGCGGGTCACCTTGCTCGACAGGACTTCGGACGGGTCGTCGCCACCGCCTCGATGGCCGGTCGGGGCGGGTTCGCTCACCTCTCGCACTACACGGCCGCGAAGTGGGGACTCATCGGTCTCGCGAAATCCTTCGCACTGGAGATGGCGCAGTTCGGCACCACCGTGAATGTCGTCGCTCCCACCAACTGCGACACGCCGATGCTCAACAATCCCGCGGCGTACGAGTTCTTCGCGGGAAAGCCCGGTGCGACTCGCGAAGACGCGGCCGAGCAGGCGGCGGCGATGCTGCCGATAGACCTTCCGTGGATTCAGCCCGAAGACGTGACAGCGGCCTTCCTCTACCTGTTCTCCGACGGAGCACGGTACGTCAACGGCGAAGTCCTGCACGTCTCCGGAGGAATGAGCGCGAGCAACGCGGTCTGAGCGCTGACCAACTGAGCAGTGCTGTCTCCCTTCACATCCCAACCCACATCAATTCCCGCCCGACAAAGGAGTCCTAGACCATGACCAAGTCCTTCGCACACAGCGCGATCGCGGCCACCGCCGTCATCGCCGCCCTCGTCTTCTCGGGATGTTCGAGTTCGAGCCCCGATGCGAGTCCCGAAACCCCGCAGGGATCCGAGGGTGTCAGTCAAGACATGATCGATCTGGTGGCACAAGCCAGCGGTGAGATCGGTTTCGAGGGCCCCGCGAGCAGCCCAGGCATCGTTCCGGATCAGTCGATCGCGGTGATCACCTGTGCCGCGGCGGCAGCCGGATGCGTCCGCGTCGCCGAGGGTGTCAAAGCGGCTGGAGAACTCGTCGGATGGTCCGTCTCGGAACTGGACGGGCAGGGTCAGGCGGCCGGTCAGAATTCCGCGATCCTCCAGGCGGTAAGTCAAGGCGTCGACGGGATCGTCCTCGTGGCGATCGACTCGTCGAGCGTGAGCCAGGGCATGTCCGCGGCGGCTGACGCAGGAATCCCGGTCGTGAGCGTTCAGGCCGACAACGTGGTGGGAAACGCCCCGACGGATGTCTATGCGGAGCCGGTCTCGGGGTCGTTGCGCGCAGGGGAGGCGCTTGGCGCCTACGCCGTCGTGGAGAGTGACGCGACCGCCAAGGTCGCGACCCTCTCCACCGACGAGCTCGCCGTGACGCGCAACCGCACGGCCGGTTTCGTGGAACAGATCGACGCATGCTCGGGCTGCGAAGTGGTCGACACGCAGAACTACCTGCTCTCGAAGGCGGTAACCGATGTCCCCCTCCTGGTGAGCTCCATGCTCCAGTCGCACCCCGACCTCGACTACATCTTCGTGGACATCGGGCAGTTTGGTGCTTTGACCGCACAGGCGATCCAGTCCGCGGGCAGCGAGGCCGAGGTGCTCTCGGTTGACTGCAACCCGGACGACATCGTGCTCATCCGCGACGGCGCGGGCCAGAGCGCGTGTGCGGCGAACGCGCTCGGTGCTGGAGGCTGGGCCGCCGTGGCAGCACTGAACTTCGCCATCGCGGGCGAACCCACCCCGGAGGGGCTCGTCGTGCCGACGAAGCTCATCACGGTCGACAACCTTCCCGACACGGACGAGTGGGCTGGCGATTTCGACCTGGCCGCTGAATATGGCGCCTTCTGGGGCATCAACTGACGGGCTGCGCGCTCTGATCCGCTCATGACCGAGGAGGGAAGAACCGTGGGAGACACCGGTGGCGACACGCGTGCCGCGTCTGATCGGGGGCAGGAACCCCCGACGCAGGGGGCTGACCGTGACGTGCTCACTCTGCGCAACGTCTCCAAGACGTTCAACGGGAACACCGTCCTGAGAGGAGTGGACCTGGACCTACGGTCGGGCGAGGTCCACTCCCTCGTCGGAATGAACGGTTCGGGGAAGTCGACCCTCATCAAGCTGCTCGCCGGCGTTCATGTCCCCGATCGTGGGAGCGAGATCGTCCTACGTGAGCCGTCGGCCGGGTCCGCCACCCAATCGGGGCGCGGGCGGGTGAGGCAGGCTCTGAGCCTGAGCGTAGCCGCCCAGCGGCCCAACATCGGCTTCGTCCATCAAGATCTCGGGCTCATCCCGGAGTTCACCCTGCTCGAAAACTTCGAGCTGACACTGGGAGGCAGTGCGGATCGAGCCCGCGGTCTCGATGCGGCCCACCGCGTCGAGACCGCGCTCGAGCGAGTCGGTGTCCAATCCTCGCCGTACGCGACGGTGGCCCAGTTGGGTGCAGCCGATCGCTCGCTGTTCGCGATCGCGCGAGCGCTCGAGCAACTGCGCCACACGTCGCGGCCTATCTTGGTGCTCGACGAGCCGACCGCGTCTCTCCCCAAGGAAGAGTCCGAACGAGTCCTGCGAACCATGCGTCAGCTGGTCGCCCAGGGCGCCGCGGTCCTGTTCGTCAGTCACCACCTGTCCGAAGTGCTCTCCGTATCGGATCGCGTCACAGCGCTTCGCGATGGGCGCGTTACCCTGAGCGCCGCTCGCGAGGCGCTCACCGAACAGGTCCTGGTCGACGCAATCCTCGGCGATCAGCAGTCGTCCCTCTCTCCGCATGAGCGTCGGGAGCACGAGCGCGGTGATAGGTCGCCTGCCGTCATCGTGGAGGCTGTCACGTCCCACAACGTCCACGGGGTGTCGTTCGAGGCCTATCCCGGAGAGGTCCTCGTGATCACCGGCCTCGTCGGATGCGGGAAGAGTCAGCTCGGGCGGATACTCGTGGGTTCGCATCGCGCGGCCTCTGGTGGGGTTCGCTATCCCGGACTCGCGGAGTCGCCGCGATCTGTCAGCGCCGCCATCGACTCGCGGATCTCCTACGTGCCGGCTGAGCGCAAGACAGCCGGAGGCGTCGGGGACTTCACCCTCGAAGAGAACGTCTCGCTCTCGTCGCTGCGATCCATGATCCGCGCCGGAGCGATCGACGCCCGCGCAGAACGTGCGCTCGCGGAGCGGTTCGTCGAACTCCATCAAATACGGCCGCCGCTGCCGCCGCAGCCCTTCTCCATGTTCAGCGGGGGCAATCAGCAGAAGATCGTGATGGCGCGTGCGATGGCGATCGAACCTCGCGTACTCGTGGTCGATGAACCCACGCAGGGCGTGGACGTGGGCGCCATCGCTCTGCTCTATCGGCGGATCGAGACACTCTCCGCGGCGGGGGCGACAGTCATCGTCATCACGTCGTCGTTCGAGGAAGCGGTAGCGCTGGGCGACCGCGCGATCCTCCTCGACAAGGGCCACGTGATGGGAGAGATCTCGCGAGCTGATCTCTCCGTCGAGTCGCTCGTCACGCTCTCGTTGCGGGGGAAGCGATCACATGCCCGGTGAGCCTCTGGTGTCCGGAAAGGAAGACCCAATGACCACTTCGTCTATTCAGGAGGCAGGCTTCGTGTCGCCCGACCGGGAGTCGGGCCGACGAACGCCGAAGCCACGACGTGCGCGCTCGGGCGGCGATCGGATGGCGGGTGAGGGGTTCTTCTCCCGCTTCACTCTGGTCCTGGTCCTGATCGCGCTCGTCGCGGTCTTCTCGGTTCTCCGTCCCGAGACGTTCCCGACCTACACGAACCTCACCTCGATTCTCAGCAGTCAGACGGTGCTGCTCGTGCTCGCCGTGGGGGCGATGTTCCCCCTAATTGCTGGTGAGTTCGATCTCTCCGTCGGTTTCATGCTCGGGTTCACCGCGATGTTCTTCGCCGTCGCCACGACCCAGTGGTCGCTACCATTCGGGCTCGCGATCCCGCTCGTGATCCTGGTCGGTGCGGTTCTCGGCACGGTCAATGCAATCCTCATATTGAAGTTCGGCATCAATGCGTTCATCGCGACCCTGGCGTCCGGCACCGTGCTGCAGGGTCTCACACTGTGGCTGTCCGCCGGACGAGTCGTCGCAGGCGTCCCCGCCGAGATCACGGCGATCGGCCGGGCTCAGGTCGCCGGGATGCCCATCCTCGTCTTCTTCGCCGCCGCGATCGCGGTCGCCGCATGGTTCGTGCTCGATCGAACGCGCACCGGACGCCTTCTCTACGCGACGGGACTCGGTAGGGAGGCCGCTCGGCTCGCGGGCGTCAAGACCTCCAAGCTGCTCGCCGGGTCGTTCGTGGTATCCGGAGTCATGGCCTCGCTCGCAGGCATGATGCAGACGGCGAATCTCGGGGCCGCCAATCCGGATGTCGGCGCGCAGTACCTGCTGCCCGTCTTCGCCGCGGCGTTCCTCGGAGCGACGGCGATCCGCCCCGGCCGCTTCAACGTGCTCGGAACGGTGCTTTCGCTGCTCCTGCTCGCCTTTGGCATCTCCGGGCTGTCACAGCTCGGTGCCCCACTCTGGGTCTCGTCCGTCTTCAACGGACTAGCCCTCATCGTCGCGGTCGCCATCGCGGTGCGCCGTCGTCGTGCCGTCACCCGCGGCTGAACAGCAGATCGATTCCGACCCCGACAAGAGGAGAAAGAAGATGTCCGACGTGACATTCAGCAAGAAGTCCGTATCAGCGACGGCGGCTCTCGCCGGAATTGACGCGGCGGTGAAGAAGGCCGAGGAACTCGGCATGCCCTTCGTCATCGTCGTCGTCGACGATGCGGGATTGGTCAAGGCGAGCCTTCGAATGGACGGGGCGCCCCTCGTGAGCCTGCAGGTCGCCGAGGACAAGGCCTATACGGCCGCCGGATTCGGACTCGCGACAAACGACTGGTTCGACTTCCTGAGCGGCGACGAGCCGCTGAAGCTCGGAGCGCCGAACGGCATCAAACGGCTCGTGCCCTTCGGAGGCGGCTATCCGCTCAAGATAGACGGTGCAATCGTCGGTGGCATCGGAGTCAGCGGTGGGCACTGGAGCCATGACATGGAGGTCGCCAAGGCCGGGCTCAGCGCCATCACGGGCGAGGAGGCCTGACATGCACGGAGACTACTTCGTGATCGACGCCGTCGGCCACACGTACGACTTCTCCCACGACAATCGTCGACCGGACGTTCCGGAGGAGATTTACTACGGCTTCATCCGCTGGCTGTACGGATACGGACACGAGCCACTCGAGAAGACGAGTGATGGATACCTGCTCGGATACGACGAGTGGGCGAACGGATGGACCACCGACGAGCTGATCCGCATGTTCTTCGTCGAGAGTGATGTCGATATGGTCGCGATGCACGCCGTCAACTTCTTCAACCTGTTCACCCGTGGCGCGAACCCGTGGCCGCAGTGTCTTGCGGTGAAGACGGCGGCGCCCGACCGCGTGCTGCTCTACCCTGCCGTCGACCCGTTGTCCGATCGCCAGCAGGAGTTCGACAAGATGGCTGAGGCCGCGGAACTGGGTGTCGACGGATTCAAGTTCTACCCCGTGAGCGGCATGATCGACGCGCGCAATCGTGCGGTCAGCTACGACTTCTCAGACGAGACGATCCTGCCGTATTTCGCGCACGCCCGGAGCCTCGGGGTTCGTCACATCGGCATCCACAAAGCGTTGCCTACAGGGCCCGGGCCGAATCAGCACGACAGGCCGGACGACGTGCTCGGGGCCGCCGTCGCGTTCCCGGACATGACATTCGAGGTCGTTCACTCGGGATGGGCGTTCGTGGAGGACTGCGCGCTGCAGCTGACGATGAACGGCAATGTCTACGCAAACCTGGAAACGACGGCGAACGCGATCGTCAGAATGCCGCGTCGCTTCGCACGCGCGGTCGGTGCTCTGCTGGCGGAATCTCCCGACCGCGTTCTGTTCGGCAGCGGTGCTCCACTTACACATCCACAGCCGATCATCGAGGCGATCGCGAATTTCGAGATGCCGCAAGACCTGATCGATGAGGGGCTTCCGGAGTTCACAGACGACCTGAAGGCGAAACTCCTCGGCGGAAACATGGCTGCGCTCCACGGGATTGACATTGCGCAGCGCAAGAAGGTGCTCGACCAGGATGGATTCGCGCGCGAGCGCGCGGCGTATCTCGAGGAGGGAGGAGCGCCATGGTCCCTGAAGCGCGAGAGGATCAACGCATGACCTGCGCGACGGCGGGGGAGTTCATGGAGCTGGTCGGTGAGGCGCTCGACAGTGTGATCGACCCGTGCAGTGTGGGTCGAGGTCTGCATGCGGGGCTGCGCGACATGGGGATGGTCGGTTCGATCGAGCTCGGTTCCTTTACCGGCTCTCTGCCGGGAAGCGTCATCGTAACGCTCCAGACCACCTCGCCCGCGTGCACATTCCAGACGTGGTTCGACGACCGTGTGAAGCAGGAGGTCGCACAGCGCCTGCCGGGCGTCGCGTGCGACGTCCGGTGGTCCACCGCCTTCGACTGGTCTGACGATTCGATGAGCGACGCGCTGAAGGCACGCATCCGAGAGAAGCGCGAGCGGGTCCTGCTCACGCTCGGGAGGGTGCCGGCCTGAGATGGTCCAGCTGATAGAGGTCGGGCCGCGCGACGGCCTGCAGAACGAGTCCGCGGTGCTCGATCCCGATATGCGCATCGACTACATCGCCTCGATCGTGCGGTCCGGTCTCACCCGCATCGAAGCCGTGAGCTTCGTGCGCGAGGATCGCGTACCCCAGATGGCTGGAGCCGAGGAGGTGATGGCCGGTGTTCCGCGCGTCGCCGGAGTGTCGTACTCGGCTCTGGTTCTGAACGCGCGCGGCGTGGAGCGGGCGCTCGCCGCCGGTGTGGACGAGATCAACTTCGTCGTGCTCGCGTCGGAGACTTTTTCGAGACGGAACCAGGGCACGTCGATCGCCGCCGCTATCGACTCGTATGCGCACGTGAGGAAGATGATCGCGGGTACGGGCATCCGTTCTACGGTCACCGTGGGCGCGGCGTTCGGGTGCCCCTTCGAAGGGGACACGCCGCTGTCGCGCGTGCGGGAGATCGTCGCGCGCGTCACGCAGACCGGAGCTGATGAGCTTTCGCTCGCCGACACGATCGGGGTCGCGGTGCCGGCCGAGGTCGTGGGCGCCATCGACGTCGTGCGAAGCGTCACGACCCTCCCGCTGCGGATGCACCTGCACAACACCCGCAATACCGGCTACGCCAATGCACTCGCCGCAGTCGGCGCCGGGGTCGTCGCCCTCGACGCGTCAACGGGTGGAATCGGCGGGTGCCCGTTCGCGCCCGCGGCGACGGGGAACATCGCGACCGAAGACGTGCTGTACCAGCTGCGCCGTTCGGGTTACGACGTGCGCGGGGACTTCGACGCCATCGTCGATGTCGGGCGATGGATCGGCTCGGCGTTGGGGAAGACTCGCGTCGAGGGCATGCTAGAGTCGGCCGGCTGGTTTCCGTCGCCGAACTCCACGCCATCTCGGGCCCCGGATTCCAGAGTCGATGCGGCCGAGTGATTTCGACCCTCGATCTTGCAGTCCGGCAGGCTGCCGGGCGCTCGCACGGCGGTATCGACCGAGGGGTGACCGAGCTATATGACAGAACGTGCTTCTTCGCGTACCGTCCGTGACGCCGACGCGGGGGAGCGCGCCGCCGTCACGGGGAGTGAGCGCGTCTATGAGGCGATCATGGACCTCATCCGCGACGGTGCGATCGCACCGGGAGACTCGTTGCGCGAGTCGAGCCTCGCCAACGAGCTGGGTGTCTCTCGAACGCCCGTCCGCGAGTCGCTTCGGCGTTTGGCGGCGGAGGGCATCGTGGAGTTCCTTCCCAACCGCGGGTCCACCTTGGTGGCATATGACCGCGATGACGTGGCGGAGCTCTTCACACTCCGTGCGCTGCTGGAGCCCGAGGCGGCCGCCGGCGCGGCGGTCCATCGAGCCGACACCGACCTCTCGCTGCTGAACGAACTCCTCACGGAGATGGACGCGGCAGTGGCGAGTCGGGACCGCCGCGCCATGGCACAGCTCAACGCCGAGTTCCACGGCGCCATCGTTGCCATGTCCGGCTCCCGGGTGCTTCCCGAACTGATAAACCTGGTCACTCGGAAGCCGATCGTGCAGCGCACCTACAACCGCTATTCGGACGCTGAACTCGAACGATCGCAACGGCACCATCGCGAGCTCGTCGAAGCCATCGGCGAGGGCAACAGCTCATGGGCTCACTCCGTGATGCGCGTCCACATCGAGGCGGCACGCAGCCTATACCTCGGCGATGAATGGCAGCGAGGATCGTCGGACGGACCGACGTCGGCGCTCTGAGCGTGGATGGGTCGTGGTGGGAACCGCGGCGAACCGGCGGTTCGTGACTCAGTGCACCAATGCCCGCGAGGAGTGCCCTCTTCGTCGTATCGGACATGGCCCCAAGACTGCCCGTTGATGAGGACAGGATGTGTCCGCATAGCGTTCTAGCTTCTGTCCATGCCGAACGAACCCATCATCGAGGCCCGCGGGCTGACGAAGAGATTCCCCGTCAAGAAACAGACCGCCGAGAAACAGACCGTCGAGAAACAGACCGCTGAGAAACAGGCTGCCGAGAAGAAGACCGTCGCCGCCGTCACCGATCTGACCTTTCGGGTCGAGCCGGGCGAGCTGGTCGCGTTCCTCGGCCCCAACGGGGCCGGCAAGTCCACGAGCCTGCGGATGCTCACGACCCTGCTGCCGCCCACGTCGGGCACGGCCCGCGTGGTGGGCCACGAGATCCTCTCGGACCCGTCCGGCGTTCGTGCGCGTATCGGGTACGTCGGGCAGCTGACGAGCGGCAGCTTCTCGCAGCGCACCCGCGACGAACTGCTGAGCCAGGGCGCGTTCTACGGGATGTCGCGAGCAGACGCCGTCCGGCGCGCGGACGAACTCATCGAGTCGCTCGACCTCGGGACTTTCGCGGCGCGCACGGTGCAGCAGCTGAGCGGGGGGCAGAAGCGGCGTCTCGACATCGCGCTCGGCCTGATGCACGCGCCGGCCCTGCTCTTCCTCGACGAGCCGTCGACGGGTCTCGACCCCCAGAGTCGCGCGAACCTGTGGGAGCACATCATCGACCTCCGTCGCACGCACGGCACGACGATCTTCCTCACGACGCACTACCTGGAGGAGGCCGACCGTTACGCCGAGCGCGTGATGGTGATGGACAAGGGCCGGGTCATCGCCGACGACACGGCCTCGGCCCTCAAAGCGACGCTGGCGGGTGATGTGCTCGCCTTCGGGTTCGCGTCGGCGGACGAGGCCGACCGTGCAGCCGAAGTGGTCCGCGGGCTGGTTTCCCGTGCCGGACTCGCGGATCGCGAGGTGCGGCGCGAGGGCGAGGCATCCGTCGGCGTGACCGTGCCCGAGGGCGACGCGCTGCTGCCGCAGGCGGTGCGCGAACTGGACGCCGCGGGCATCCGGGTCACGCGGGCGACGGGTGTGCCACCGACCCTCGACGATGTCTTCCTCGCCCTGACCGGGCGAACCCTGCGTGAGGCCGGTGAGGGCGGCGCGGATGCGGAGTCCGAGGCGACAGAAGAGACGGATGCCACGGCATCCGAGAAGACGGGAGCGAACCGATGACCACCCAGACCCCGACGCCCGACCCCGCACCAGCGCGCACCGTCGTGAGGCCGAGCGTCCCGCGCGACACGTGGAATGTGCTGACGCGCGAGCTGCGCCCGACCCTGCGGGATCCGTTCTCGCTGATTTTCAGCCTGTTGCAGCCCCTCGTCTTCCTCGGGCTGTTCGGGCCGCTCCTGATCGGGCAGTCGGGTGCCCCGGTCGGCGAGACGCTGCAGTGGTTCGTTCCCGGTGTGCTCGTTATGATCGTGCTGTTCGGCACCGGCGCGACCGGCTCGAACCTGCAGTACGAGATGATGACAGGCTCGCACGAGCGCACACTCGTCGCCCCGCTCGCGCGGTCGTCGCTGCTCGTGGGACGCGCGCTCAAAGAGGTCGCGCCGATCGTCGTGCAGGCGATCGTGATCGTGCTGATCGCGTGGCCCTTCGGGTTCCAGATCAGCGTGGCGGGGATGGTCATCGGGCTCGGCCTGCTGGCGATCTTCGGCATCGGGCTCGGCTCGTTGTCGTACTCGCTCGCGCTAGCGACCAAGAACCGCGAGTGGCTGTTCTGGGGGGTTCAGCAGACGCTGATCTTCCCGCTGCTCATCCTCTCGGGCATGCTGCTGCCGCTGGATGCAGCGCCCGAGTGGATGCGCGCGGTCGCGACCGTCAATCCCGTCAACTGGGTCGTTCAGGCCGAGCGGGCGCTGTTCGCGGGCGACCTCGCTGATGCGACGGTGCTGTGGGGATGGGTCGCCGCGATCGTGCTGGCCGTCGTGGGGCTGGCCGTCGGCATCCGGTCGATGCGTCGCGCGGGGTGAGCCGGGCCCCGCGCTGCTCGTCTCGGTCAGCGCGGGGCTGCCTCGTTGGGCCTAGCGGGTGTCGAACGCGCCGCGGCGGGTGTCGACGATGTCTTTGCCCAGCGGCATGAGCGAGATCGGCACCATCTTGAAGTCGGCCACGCCGAGCGGGATGCCGATGATCGTGATGCAGAGCACGACACCCGAGACGATGTGCGCGAGCGCGAGCCACCAGCCGGCGAGGATCACCCAGACGACGTTGCCGAGGAACGAGCCGACCCCGGCGGTCGGCTTCGAGATGATCTCGCGTCCGAACGGCCAGAGGGCGTACAGGCCGATCCGGAACGAGGCGATGCCCCAGGGGATCGTGAGGATCAGGATGCACAGCACGACGCCGACCGCCATGTAGCCGACGAAGAGCCAGAAACCGGCGAAGATCAGCCAGATGATGTTGAGCAGTGTGCGCATGCCAGAAGTGTGGCACGGCGGGCTGTGCTCGAACCCTTCGGCATGGACGTGATCGCCGTGGCGTACATCTGAGGCGTACATCTGAGAGGTGATGTGGGACGGATGTTGCGTTTGAGGCGCCCCGTGCGCGATGCGGGCTGGTCGTTCCTCCGAGATGTTCGCACGACGCGGCGCAGGGCACGGTGGTCGGCCGTCTGACGCTGGTAGGAGGCGGTGTCGGCGCGCCCGCCTAGACTTGACGGGACATGACCGAAGCCTCCTCGCCCCTCGAAATCGGGTCACGCGACCCCCTCCTGGGCGACCTGCTCGAGGGCCTCAATCCGCCGCAGCTCGAGGCCGTGCTCTACCGCGGCCCCGCGCTGCTCATCGTCGCGGGCGCCGGGTCGGGCAAGACCCGCGTGCTCGCACACCGCATCGCGGGACTGCTGCGCGCCCGTGAGGCCTGGCCGAGCGAGATCCTCGCGATCACTTTCACCAACAAGGCGGCCGCCGAGATGCGCGAGCGCGTGCACGCGCTGGTCGGCGAGGCCACGCGCGGCATGTGGATCTCGACGTTCCACTCGGCGTGCGTGCGGATCCTCCGCCGCGAGGCCGAGGCGTTCGGGTTCAAGTCGTCGTTCACGATCTACGACTCGGGCGACTCGCGTGCCCTGATCAAGCGCCTCATCAAGGAGCACGAGGGCGACAGCTACGGACTCACGCCCGCCGGGGTGAAGGGCCGCATCTCGAAGCTCAAGAACGAGCTCGCCGACGCCGAGTCCTACGCTCGCACGGCGAACATGAGCGACCCGGCCGAGCGCATCTTCGTCGAGATCTTCGCCGACTACCAGCGCTCGCTGCAGCGCTCCAACGCGTTCGACTTCGACGACCTCATCGCGCAGACGGTCTACCTGTTCCGCGCCTTCCCGAAGATCGCCGACACGTACCGTCGACGCTTCCGCCACATCTTGGTCGACGAGTACCAAGACACCAACCACGCCCAGTACGCGCTGATCCACGAGCTCACGCGTCCGCTGTCGTCCGACGAGCCCGAGCCCTTCGAGGGTTCCGGCGGCATGATGATCTTCGAGGCGCCGGCGCCCCGGGCATCCGAGGGTCTCGAGCCCGCGTCGCTCACCGTGGTCGGCGACTCCGACCAGTCGATCTACGCGTTCCGCGGCGCCGACATCCGCAACATCAGCGAGTTCGAGCGCGACTACCCGGGCGCCAAGGTCGTGCTCCTCGAGCAGAACTACCGGTCGACGCAGACGATCCTGAACGCCGCGAACGCCGTGATCTCGCACAACTTCGACCGCAAAGACAAGAAGTTGTGGACGGATGTCGGGGCGGGCGAGAAGATCGTCGGCTTCACCGGCTACTCCCAGCACGACGAGGCCCAGTTCGTCGCCGACGAGATCGAGAACCTGCACCGCTCAGGTCTCGCCTACGGCGACGTCGCGGTGTTCTACCGCACCAACTCGCAGAGCCGTGCACTGGAAGAGATCTTCATCCGCTCGGCGCTGCCCTACAAGATCATGGGCGGCACCAAGTTCTACGAGCGCGCCGAGATCAAGGACGCCTTGGCGTACCTCGTCGCGGTCGCGAACCCCGCCGACGACATGGCCGTGCGGCGCATCCTGAACAAGCCGCGCCGGGGCATCGGAGACGTCACCGAGTCGGCGATCGCCCGGTATGCGACGAGCGAGGGCATCTCGTTCCGGGACGCGCTCGCCAACGCGTCCGCGCTCGGTGTCGGACCCAAGATCCAGGCCGCGATCGTGCAGCTCGACGCCGTTCTCGCTGAGGCAGCCGCCCTCATGCTGCCCGCGAGCGGCGAGCTCGCGCCCGCATCGGCCGTCGCGGACGGCCTGGCGCTGCTGCTCAACAAGTCCGGGTTCATGGATGCGCTGCGCGCGAGCCGCGACCCGCAAGACGAAGCACGGCTCGAGAACCTCGACGAGTTCGTCTCGGTCGCCAAGGAGTTCGCGCGGAACAACCCCGAGGGCACGATCATCGACTTTCTGGCCGAGGTCGCCCTGGTCTCGGACGCGGATGACCTCGAGGACGCCTCGGGTTCTGTGTCGCTCATGACGATGCACACGGCCAAGGGTCTGGAGTACGACGCCGTGTTCGTCACGGGCGTGGAAGAAGACCTGATCCCGCACCGGATGTCGGCGAACGAGCCCGGGGGACCGGCCGAGGAACGACGCCTCTTCTACGTCGGCGTCACCCGGGCCCGCAAGCGCCTGTACCTGTCGCTCGCGATGACGCGCGCGCAGTTCGGCGAGGTCACGGTCGCGATGCCGAGCAGGTTCCTGCAAGAGATCCCGGCCGACCTGATCGATTGGCGGCAGTCGCCCGGTGATGTGAACTCGCGCGGTCGGGGCTCCGGCCGGGCGCTCGGCGGCGGTTATGGCGGTGGGGGATTCAGCGGGAGCGGCCGTTCGGGCGGCTCCGGCGGCGGCAACCGTTACGGCAGCGACCTCGTGCCCACCTCGACCGCGCTCGACAGGTTCCCGAACAGGGTTCCCGCCCGGGTGCGGGACAACGGCGACCTCGAGCTGGCCAGCGGCGACCGCATCCGGCACGACGACTTCGGCGAGGGGCGGGTCGATGCCGTCACGGGCGAGGGCGCGCGACGGGTCGCGCACATCCGCTTCGACACGGTCGGCGCGAAGAAGATCCTGATCAAGATCGCGCCGATCGAGAAGATATAGCCCGGCCCGGTCGGCCCGCCCGGCCCGGTCGCCCGGTCGCGGGGCGTCCGGGCGTACACGGCGATCCGCACAACATTCCGGACGACGTGCCGTTCTCGCCCCCCCGCACCGCTGATTCGGGCCCGCGGCAGCGTTCTTTCCGGAATGTTGTCCCGCGCGATGCTGTCCGCGCGCGGGAGATGACGCGGACCGACTCCACCGGGTGTAGCGGATCGCGGCCGGGTTAGTCTGGTTCGATGGCTGTGTTCTCGAGACGCCCGAAGCGTGCGGATGCCGCACCCGACACCACGAACGGCACGTCCGAGGGGGCCGAGGCCGACGAGGCTCCCGCGACCTCGACCGAGGAACCGGTCGAGTCCGTACCCCAGGTGGGAATCTCGCTGTCGACGTATCGCGGCGGCGGGGGAGAGGTTGGGCGTCCGACGACGTTGCCGGATGCCGCCTCCGTGCCCCCCGCGGGCGGGGCGGCCGCGACGGGGCAAGCTGCTCCGGGTGCAGCGTTCTCCGCGTCCGCGCCGAACCTGCCCGCGGGAAGCCCGGCCGGTCCGGCTGAATCGCCGCCGCAGACCGAGACCGTCCCGGGGCTGCGTGACAACGTGCTGCTCGCCCAGGCGCTCCGCCGCCTCGAGTCGCCCGCCAAGCCGGAGCAACTGCTCGATGTGATGCGTCAGTTGATGCAGAACCACCTGTTTCTGCGGATCAAGGGCGACGCCCGCGCGATGCTCGCCGAGGGACGCGAGCTTCCCCTCGCCGTTGCCCGTCGCGGCGACGATGCCTACGTGCTCGTGTACAGCACGGGTGCTGCGCTGCAGGCGGCCCTCATGGCCGACAAGGACTCGGACACCTCGGCGGTCGGACAGCCGGCGCTCACGATCCTGAAGCACGTCATCGCTGGAACCTACGCGGGTGTGATCGTCGACGGATCGTCGGCGCCCGCGCGCGCCGTGCTGCCCCGCGCCGTGATCGAAGCAGCCGTCAATCAGGCCGACCCCGAGCTGCGGATCAAGACCGCCCTCGCGGCGCCCCGCACCCCCGAGACGGCGGCGGCCGTGGCATCCGCGCTCACCGAGGCCCCGTTGTACGTCGCCATCAACGAGACGGGCCCAGCGGTCGAGGGTGAGGCGCCGCGCTTCGGCATTGCCGAGGCTCGGACATCCGATGGTCGCCGCCTGATCGAGGTCTACTCGCACCCGCTCGAGGTCATCGCGCGTGGTCGGGGAGACCGGCCGATGCCGTTCCCTCCCGAGCAGCTCGGGGCATCTCTGCGCGACCACCCTGCGGTTGCCGGGGTGATCGTCGACGCCGCGGGTCCCTGGATCATCCTCGACCGTGAGGCACTTGCACCCGTGATGGCGCTGCCCGCACCGCCCGCGGGGACGCTCGCCGAGGGCTCCGCGGACGACTCGGGTAGCTGACTCCGGCTCTCGACCCTCATCCGTCGGACCGCGGGGACGAATCTCGGCGGCTGCGGCTGCGGCTGTGCCGTGGCGGTCGATCCGGAGCAAGGGGGTGTCGGATGTCCCGACCCCACCCTAGGGTCGGACCATGGCGAGCGAACGCATCACCCTGACCGTGCCCGGGTCCGGCAGCACACCCGACCGCGAGGTGGGACTGTCGAGCCCCAATCGCGTGCTCTGGCCCGAGGTCGGCATCACCAAGCACGAGCTCGCCGAATACATGATCGCGGTGTCGGTGCCGTTCCTCGCGGCGAACGGCGACCGGCCGGTCTCGCTCGAGCGGTATCCCGACTCGGTCGCGGGCGAGAGCTTCTTCTCGAAGAACCCGCCCAAGGGTGCGCCCGACTACGTCCGATCCGTCAGCGTGACGTACAACAGCGGCCGCAGGCATCCACAGCTCGTCCTCACCGAGACGGCCGCTGTGTTGTGGGCGGTGCAGATGAACACGATCGTCTTCCACCCGTGGGCCTCGCTCGCCGTCGATACCGACAATCCGGTCGAGTTGCGGATCGACCTCGACCCGCAGCCGGGCACCGACTTCGCCGATGCGGTCGTTGCGGCGCACGGCCTGCGCGAGGTGTTACGTGAGGCCGGGCTCGAGCCGTGGATCAAGACCAGTGGCAATCGCGGCCTGCACGTCTTCTGCCCGATCGAGCCGACGCACGAATTCCTCGACGTACGGCACGCCGTGATCGCTGCCGCGCGCGAGTTGGAGCGACGGATGCCCGACCGGGTCACGACGAATTGGTGGAAGGAAGAGCGGGGCGAGCGGATCTTCGTCGACTTCAACCAGGCCAACCGCGACCGCACGATGGCGGGCGCGTACAGTCCGCGGGCCCTCGCGACCGCGACGGTTTCTACACCCGTGACCTGGGAAGAGCTCGACGATGTCGACCCGGCATCCTTCACGGTCCGATCGATCCCCGAGCGTCTCGCCGCGACCGGGGACCCGTGGGCCGGGCTGCTCGATGAGCGCGGACGCATCGACACGCTGCTCGAGTGGTGGCAGCGCGACCTGAATGCGGGACTCGGCGAACTGCCGTTCCCACCCGAGTTCCCGAAGATGCCGGGCGAGCCCCCGCGGGTGCAACCGAGTCGCGCCCGCAAGCCCGACGCCTGAGCGGGCGGTTCGTCTCGTCGCTGCGTTCCTCGCTCAACGACGGCGGCCAAGCACACGCGCCGAGACACCCATCGTGCAGCGAAACACCCCGTGACGAGGGGGGTCTCGTCGCAAGAGGGGTGTCTCGGCTGCAGGACCCGGCTTCGGGGTGAGCCGCGTCAGGTCAGCACGCGGCCCAGGTCGTACGCCGAGACCTGCTCGAGCTGGTCGAAGCGACAGGATGCCGGATCCCGGTCGGGACGCCAGCGCTCGAACTGCACGGTGTGCCGGAACCGCATGCCCTCGAGCTGGTCGTACCGCACCTCGAGCACGCGCTCGGGTCGGAGTCGCACGAACGAGACATCCTTCGACGCCGAAAAACGCGACCGGTCCGTCTCTCCGGTGACGGCCTCCCCGATGTCGTCGCGCTCGACGAGCGGGGCGAGCTCGTCGACCAGCTCCAGCCGCCGCTTGTCGCTCCAGGCCGCGACCCCACCCACGCCCCGCAGAATCCCCGACGAATCGTAGAGCCCGACCAGCAGTGAACCAACGCCCCGGCCGCTCTTGTGGATCCGGTATCCGAGGGCCACGACATCCGCCGTGCGCGCGTGTTTGATCTTCAGCATGGTGCGTTTGCCGGGAGAGTACGGCTGGTCGAGCGGCTTCGCCACGACACCGTCGAGCCCCGCGCCCTCGAACTCGTCGAGCCATCGGCGGGCGAGCGCGGCATCCGTCGTCGTGCGCGTCAGGTGGATCGGATGCGGCACCCCGGCCAGCACGGTCTCGAGTCGTGCGCGCCGCTCGGCGAAGGGCGCCTCCAGCAGCGGCTCGCCGCCGACGGCGAGCAGGTCGAAGGCGATCAGCATCGCCGGCGTCTCGGCGGCGAGGCGCTGAACGCGTGAGTCGGCGGGGTGGATGCGCTGAGACAGGGTCTCCCAATCGAGGCGCTGCGATCCCTCGGGGCCGACAGCCACGACGATCTCGCCGTCGAGCACGCACGGCTCGGGCAGCAGCCGGGCGAGGGCCTCGACGAGCTCGGGAAAATACCGTGTCAGTGGCTTCGCGCCGCGCGACCCGAGCTCGACGGATTCCCCGTCCCACGACGCGATGACCCGAAAGCCATCCCATTTCGGCTCGAAGCTCAGCCCCTCACGGTCCGGGATAGCGGGCACGGCCTTGGCGAGCATCGGTGCGGGGATGTCGTGCGCCATGGGTCCCATCCTGACGTTCGCGCGAGTGCGGGTCGAGGCATCCGTCCGCCGGGGCGGCTAGACGGCCTCGGAGCGTTTCTGACGCGCCCAGCGAGCGGGCTTGTCGGGGCCGTCCCACACCTGGATCGCCCCCCACGCGACGGCCGTGATCGGCACCGCGAGCACAGCACCGAGCACCCCGCCGAGCACGGTTCCGATGGTCAGGGCGATGAGGACGACGAAGGCGTGCAGTTTGAGCGTCCGGCCCATGAGCACGGGCTGGAGGAAGTTGCCCTCGAGCTGGTTCACGGCGACGACGATCGCGACGACGATCAGGGCGTTGATGAGGCCGTTGGAGACCAGAGCCACGAGGGCGGCGAGGATCCCGGCCAGGGTCGCACCGACGATCGGGATGAACGCGAGCAGGAACACCAGGACGGCGAGCGGGAGCGCGAGGGGCACCTGCAGGATCCAGAGGCCGACGCCGATGCCGACGGCGTCCACGAACGCGACGGCCGCGGTTCCGCGCACGTAGGAGCCGAGCGTGGTCACCGTCTTGTCGCCGATCCGGCGTGCGCGGGCGTAGTGCTCGCCGCGGAAGGGGCGCAGCACGAACTCCCAGAGCTGCGGCCCGTCCTTCAGGAAGAAGAAGAGCACGACGACGAGCAGCACGAACCCGGTGATGAAGCTCGCGACGGCGCTCACCCCGGCCAGCGCACCCGATCCGAACTGCGCGCTCGTGACGAAGTCGGTCGCGGTGGCGATCCACTCGTCGATCTGCGCCTGATCGAACTCGAACGGCAGCGTGCCGATCCACGCCAGGACGTCTTGCAGGCCGTCCTGCGCCTGGCTGTAGAGCGAGTCCCACTGGTCGCGCACGGCCCACACGATGAGCCATCCGATGCCGCCCAGCACGACGACGATCGTCAGCAGCGTGATCAGGGTCGCGAGGACCGAGGGCACGCCGCGCGTGCGCATCGCCCGCATGATCGGGTTGAAGGCGGACGCCAGGATCAGCGCGAGCACCACCGGAATCGTCACGAGCGTCAGCTGCTGGATTCCCCAGATGACGCCGATCACCACGACCAGGACGACGATGATCTGCACCGCGCGGATGGCGAGCCGACCGAACCCGTCGGACCACAGGCTGACGGGGGTCGCGATCTCGTCGAGCACGCCCGGTGTTTCCGGCCGTTCGGGTGCGGGTGTGTGGCGGCCGAAGAGTCCCATGGCACGAAGGTATAACGGGATCAGAGGTTTTTCCGGCCCTTGCGCGGTGGGGCACGACATGCTTAGCCGCGCCATCGGATACCCTATGGGGTATAATTGGGCCTATGGCGACGACAGAGATCACCCTCGACAACCTCGAACAGACCGTATCCGGCGAGGGAATCGTGCTGCTGGACTTCTGGGCCGAGTGGTGCGGCCCCTGCCGGATGTTCGGTCCGGTCTTCGAGAAGGCTTCCGAGCAGCACTCCGACATCGTCTTCGGCAAGATCGACACCGAGGCCGAGCGGCAGCTCGCGGCCGGATTCAACATCACCTCGATCCCCACCCTGATGGCCTTCCGCGACGGCATCATCGTGTTCGCGCAGCCCGGGGCGCTGGCCGCCCCTCAGCTGCAGCAGCTGATCGACGGGGTTCGGTCGCTCGACATGGACGACGTGCGCGCGCAGATCGCCGCACAGAAGTCGGCGGCGCCGCGGGACGCTGAATGACGGCGGATGCGGGCACCTCTGCGTCCCCGGACGCGACTCGGCGCGCACCACGCTGTGCGGTGACGCGCGGTGAACGCGTGGGTCGTGCCGCCGCGTCCATCTTCGTCGGCGCCTTCTCGCTGAGCATGCTCGACAACCCCTGGTGCGCGATTCCGGCCGGGGCGTGTGCCGTGCTGCTCATGGTCGGTGCGATCACGGGCGGGTGCCCGAGCGATCTGCTCCGTCCGCGGGAGGCGATGCGCGTGACGAACGCCTCCACCGTGCCCGACCATCCCGTGCCCGACTATCCCGTGGCTCCGGACCCCGTACGACTGCGCTGAGGCCCCGAACCGGTCAGACGAAGGCGCTCATTCCCGTGATGTCGCGCCCGATGAGCAGGGCCTGGATCGACTCCGTGCCCTCGTACGTGTGGATCGCCTCGATGTCGGCCAGATGCTGCATCACGACGTTCTCGAGCAGGATCCCGTTGCCACCGAGCAGGTCCCGCGCGGTCGACGCGACGCGGCGCGCGGCGCGGGTGTTGTGGAATTTCGCGAGTGACGCCTGCGTGGGACGAAGGGCGCCGGATGCCTCGAGATCGGCCAGGTATCGGCAGTAGAGCTGCATCGCGGTCAGTTCGTCGAGCATCTGCGTCAGGCGTTCCTGCACCATCTGGAACTTCGCGAGCGGCTTGCCGAACTGCATGCGCTGCAGGGAATACGACAGTGCGGCTTCGTAGCACGCGGTCGCGTGCCCGAGCGCCGACCACGCGACGCCCGAGCGCGTCGCGTACAGGACGGTCGATGCATCCTTGAAGCTCTTCGCGCCGGGCAGCACCGCGTCGATCGGCAGGCGCACGTCGTCGAGCGTGATGTGAGCCTGATGGATGCCACGCAGCGACGCCTTACCGAGGATCGGGGTGCCGCTGTACCCCGCACGATCCTGCTCGACGAGGAAACAACGGACGGCGCCGTGCTCGGGAGCATCCGGATCGTCCACCCGCGCCCAGACGAACGTGATGCCGCCCGATGCGCCGTTGCCGATCCACTTCTTCGTGCCGCGGAGCACCCATTCTTCGGTGCCATCCGCGGCGGTCTCGCGGCGCGCCGTCGTCTCGAGTGAGACGGAGTCGGACCCGTGGTCGGGCTCCGTCAGCGCGAAGGCGCCGAGGGTCTCGACGGTCGCGAGGGGGCGCAGCCACCGGGCCTGCTGGTCGGGGCTGCCGAAGAGCGCGAGCGTTCGGAGCGCGAGGCCGCCCTGCACGGCGAGGATCGTCCCGAGTGACCCGTCTCCGCGAGAGAGCTCCATGTTGATCAGGCCCGCCGCCAGCGGCGAGAAGTGCGTGACGCCGGGGTGGTCGACGCCGTCACCCGTGAGGTCGAGCTCGCCGATGCGCCGCGCGACCTCGAGGGGGTATTCGGCGCGGTCCCAGGCCGCGCGCATCGTGGGTGCGACCTCGTCGACGAGCGTCTTCGCACGATCCCACGCGGCGCGATCCGCGGGTGGGATGTCCGCGAACACCGCGTAGTAGTCGGTGTCGAGGCGCTGCGTGACGTCGTAGTGCGTGACGCGCTCGCCGGGAAACGTCACGTCGTCGTGTGAGGCATCGGTTGCGGCGGTGGGTGCGGTGCTGCTCATGCGGACAAAGCTACTCCTGAGGCATCCGGTTTCACCACTCGCGGGACGCAGTTCCACATCCCGAACGGGTCAGTCGAGGGACGTACGGATGCGCCGCGCCACCTCTGCCGCCGGTGTCGCGCGGGGGAACACCGCGATCACGACGTCGTCTGCCGCGGCGGGCACCGGATCGGGATGCACGCCGTACCGGCGCAGAGCGCCATCGAGAGCGTCCTGCAGGTCCGACAGCGGCACGCGCCTGGTGCCGCGCAGCAGCCGGCGCAGCACGTGATTGTGCAGTGCCGTGACGAGTGCCGCGAACCCGACCGCGTCGAGCGGATCGATTCCGGGCAGCGCCGAGCGCAGGTACTCGTCGAACAACCGCTCGTAGCGGAAGACCGTCACGATCTCGCGATCGCGAAGTGCCGGAACACGCCGCACGATTTCGTAGCGGCGGCGCGCGACCTTCGGGTCGTTCGCGAAGTGCCGGAACACGCGCTGAGAGGCCTCGCACACGGCGACCCACGGATTGTCGTGGCCGAGCTCGAGCCAGGTGCGCAGGTCCGCGAGCAGCTCCTCGTGATCCGCGAAGACGACGTCTTCCTTGCCGCCGAACTGGCGGAAGAAGGTGCTGCGCGAGACCCCCGCGGCCCGCGCGATCTGCTCGACGGACGTCGCTTCGAACCCCTGCTGGGCGAAGAGTTCGAGGGCCGCGGCGACGACGACGGTGCGCGCGGCGGACGGTGACGGTGTCTCGCTCATGTCGACAGAAGCCTAGACCCGCGCGCCCGGGCTCCCGGGCGCGGGGGAGCCCGGCGCCGGATCCCCGGCCATTCGGTGATCCAGCAGCCGTCAGGAACGGCCCGCCCGCCGGAGCGCTGTCAACCCCGTTGATCGATCCCGAGTGCCGAGGTCTGCTGGTGTCATGCCCCCACTCTGGAAGCTCGATCGTGCAGCACCGTCTCTCTCCGTCCCGTTCAGTCCCGCTCGGCACGAGGTCGTGATCGTCGGGGCCGGTATCACGGGGCTCGCGACCGGGGTCATGCTGGCGACCCTCGGGCGTGACGTCGCGATCGTCGAGGCGGGCGAGATCGCGGAGCTCACGACCGGGTCGAACACGGGCAAGGTCTCGCTGCTGCAGGGCAGCACGCTCTCCACGCTGCGTCGCCATCATTCCGCGTCGCTGGTGCGTGCCTACGCCGACGCGAATCGCGCGGGCGCGGAGTGGCTCGCCGGATTCGCGGAGGATGCCGGTGTGAGCACGACAACACGGACGGCGTACTCCTATACGCCCTCTGACTCGGGCCTCGATATCGTCGAGGCCGAGATCTCAGCGGGGCGAGAGGCCGGTCTCGATGTCCGCCGCGCAGACGAGGCGGAGCTGGCGACGCCGTTCCCCGCCCTGGCTGCCGCGGCCCTCGACGGCCAACTCGCGATCGACCCGGTCGAGCTCGCCGATGCACTCGCCCGGGTCTTCGTCGCGGCCGGCGGCACCCTGCATACGGGCACGCGCGTGCGGGGGGTGCACGCGGTTCCCGAAGCCCTCGTACGGACGGATGCGGGGGCTCTCCGCGCCGATCGGATCGTGCTCGCGACCGGCACGGCGATCATGGACCGCGGGCTCACGTTCGCCAAGACCCGCGGCCTGCGATCGCACTGCGTCGCGTTCGCGTTCGACGGCGAGGTCCCGGACGGCATGTTCCTCTCGGTCGACGGACCCGCGCGGTCGGTGCGCTCCGTGGCGTCCGGTGACGGGCCCGCGGGCATCGCCCGCCTGATCGTCGGCGGCAACGGACATCCGGTCGGACGATCGATCTCGGATGCGTCCGAGATCGACGAACTCGTCGCGTGGACGCACGAGCACTTCCCGGGTGCCCGCGAGGTCGCGCGGTGGTCGGCGCAGGACTACGAATCGCACAACCTCGTGCCGTTCGTCGGGGTCATGCCGCGCACGCTCGGCCGCGTGCGGTTCGCGACGGGTTACGCGAAGTGGGGACTGACGAACGGGCCGGCCGCCGCGATCCGTCTCACCTCCGAGATCATGCGCGTGCCGTTTCGCGAGCGTCCGTCCTGGATGATCGCGCTCGGTACCCGACTCACGGTTCCGGCCGACCTGGCCCGGGGCGCGCGCGAGAACGCGCTCGTCGGGGCGGAGGCGGCGAAGGGGTGGTTGCGCGCCGAGTGCACCGCCGTGCCCGTGCCGCGCCCCGCCGAAGGCTGTGGGGTGGTGGCGCAGCGTGCGGGTCACCCGGTCGCCGTGTCGAGTGTCGACGGACAGACCCGGGCGGTCAGCGCCGTCTGCTCCCACCTGGGTGGGGTCGTCGCATGGAACGATGCGGACCGCACCTGGGATTGTCCTCTGCACGCCTCGCGATTCGCCCCCGACGGCACACGGATCGAGGGGCCTGCGATCGACGACCTCACTCCGCTCGGGGCTTCGGGCGACGGGGCGGCGGGCGGGAGCCCCGCGGACACCGCGCATTCGACCAAGTAGTAGGCTCGTTGATTGGTCGATATCTCTCGACATCAAGACTCTTTTTCGAAGAATTCCCCCCGGCGCGACAGCGAAGGACTGCAACGTGGATCTTTACGAGTACCAGGCACGTGACCTATTCGAGAAATACGAGGTGCCGGTTCTCGCGGGCATCATCGCCGACACCGCCGAAGAGGCGAAGGCGGCCGCCGAGAAGATCGGTGGCGTCGTCGTCGTCAAGGCCCAGGTCAAGGTCGGCGGCCGAGGCAAGGCCGGCGGCGTGAAGGTCGCCAAGACCCCCGAAGAGGCGTACGAGGCTGCACAGCAGATCCTCGGCCTCGACATCAAAGGCCATGTCGTCAAGCGCGTCATGGTCGCGGCCGGCGCCCGCATCGCCACCGAGTACTACTTCTCGGTGCTGCTCGACCGCGCCAACCGCTCGTACCTGAGCCTCGCGAGCGTCGAGGGCGGCATGGAGATCGAGCAGCTCGCCGTAGAGAAGCCCGAGGCCCTGGCCCGCATCGAGGTCAACCCGCTCACGGGCATCGACGCCGCGAAGGCGCTCGAGATCGCGCAGGCGGCCGGCTTCGACGCCGAGCTCGGCCCGAAGGTCGCCGACGTGTTCGTGAAGCTCTACGACGTCTACAAGGGTGAGGACGCCACGCTCGTCGAGGTCAACCCGCTCGTGCTCACGGAAGAGGGCGACATCATCGCGCTCGACGGCAAGGTCTCGCTCGACGAGAACGCCGCGTTCCGGCACCCCGACCACGAGGCGCTCGAAGACAAGGACGCCGCCGACCCGCTCGAGGCGAAGGCCAAGGAGAACGACCTCAACTACGTCAAGCTCGACGGCCAGGTCGGAATCATCGGCAACGGCGCCGGGCTCGTCATGTCGACCCTCGACGTCGTCGCCTACGCGGGCGAGGCACACGGCGGCGTGACCCCGGCCAACTTCCTCGACATCGGCGGCGGAGCATCCGCGGCCGTCATGGCTGCAGGCCTCGACGTCATCCTCGGCGACCCGCAGGTCAAGAGCGTCTTCGTCAACGTCTTCGGCGGCATCACCGCGTGCGACGCGGTCGCCAACGGCATCGTCGGCGCGCTCGACACCCTCGGCGCCACGGCCTCGAAGCCGCTCGTCGTGCGCCTCGACGGCAACCGCGTCGAGGAGGGCCGCGCGATCCTGCGCGAGTATGCCCACCCGCTGGTGACCCTGGCCGAGACGATGGACGAGGGCGCCGACAAGGCCGCCGAACTCGCCAACGCCTGACTCATCCGGATCAAAGGACTGTAGAGAAATGTCGATCTTCCTCAACAAGGACTCCAAGGTCATCGTCCAGGGCATCACCGGCGGCGAGGGCACCAAACACACGGCGCTCATGCTGAAGGCCGGCACCCAGGTCGTCGGGGGCGTCAACGCCCGCAAGGCCGGCACGACGGTTTCGCACACGGATGCCTCGGGCAACTCCGTCGAACTGCCCGTCTTCGCTTCGGTCAGCGAGGCCATGGCCGCGACCGGCGCAGACGTCTCGATCGCCTTCGTCCCCGCGGCCTTCACGAAGGACGCGATGCTCGAGGCCATCGACGCCGAGATCCCGTTGCTCGTCGTGATCACCGAGGGCGTGCCCGTCGGCGACAGCGCCGAGGCGTGGGCCTACGCCCAGAGCAAGGGCAACGCGACACGCATCATCGGTCCGAACTGCCCCGGCATCATCACGCCCGGCGAGGCACTGGTCGGCATCACGCCCGCCAACATCACCGACAAGGGCCCGATCGGCCTCGTGTCGAAGTCGGGCACCCTGACGTATCAGATGATGTTCGAGCTGCGCGACCTGGGCTTCTCGACCGCGATCGGCATCGGTGGCGACCCCATCATCGGCACGACGCACATCGACGCGCTCGCCGCTTTCGAGGCCGACCCCGAGACGAAGGCGATCGTCATGATCGGCGAGATCGGCGGCGACGCCGAGGAGCGCGCTGCCGACTACATCAAGGCTCACGTCACGAAGCCGGTTGTCGGCTATGTCGCCGGCTTCACGGCCCCCGAGGGCAAGACGATGGGCCACGCCGGCGCGATCGTGTCTGGCTCGGCGGGCACGGCTCAGGCCAAGAAGGAGGCGCTCGAGGCGGCCGGGGTCAAGGTCGGCAAGACGCCGAGCGAGACCGCCGCGCTCATGCGCGAGGTCATCGAGGCGCTCTAACACGCGCACGAAAAGGGCGGGTGCCGCGGGTCGAGCCGCGGCATCCGCCCTTTCGCGTGCGCGGCCACCGAACCGTGCGCCCAACACTGCTGTCCGGGCGTGCCTGTGCGGGGCCCGCCCGCCCCGCGGGTAGGGTCGAGTCCGCCATGCATCGCCTCATCGTCGCCCTGCTCAGCGCGCTCGACGCCCTCATCCAGGTCGCGGGGGGACTCGCGGTGATCGCCGCACCCCTGACGGCCCTGTGGGTGTTCGGGTTCGGCGGCGCGGCCGACTGGGGCGCGCTGTGGCCCGCGACGACCGCCGTCTGGCACGCGGGCAACCTGGTGCCTCTTCGGGTGACGCTGCCCGACACCGTCATCGCCGCCGGGATATCCGCGGATGCCGCATCCTTCGCCTTTTCGCTCGCCCCCCTCGGGTTCGCCGCCTTCACGGTCATCTTCGGTCTGCGCTCGGGTGCCCGCGCTGCGCGGTCGGGTGCGTGGGTCATCGGCTTCGCCTCGGCCGTCGTCGTGGCCGGGGCGCTCTCGACGTTGATTGCTCTGACCTCGCACTCCGACGTCGTCTCGGCGGTGCTGTGGCAAGCCATCATCATCCCGACCGCCCTCTACTCGGGTGCGGTGCTCATCGGCGGCTTCGTGTCGGCATGGCGCAACGGCGACGACGGAGCCGTCGATGCCCTCCGTGACAGACTCGAGCGCCGGGGCTCCGCCGACGCGGTCGTGAGCGCGACGGCTCTCGGTGCGGCCGTGACCCTTGCCGCTCTGGTCGGTGTGGGGGCCCTCGTGCTCGCGGGCGGGGTCGCGACATCGGGCGGCGAGATCATCGCGCTCTACCAGGCGGGCAATGTCGACATCCTGGGCGCGATCGTCGTCACACTCGGCCAGCTCGCCTACGTTCCCACACTCATCGTGTGGGCGATCTCGTGGATAGCCGGCCCGGGGTTCGCGATCGGTGCGGGCAGTGCGGTCTCGCCCGTCGGGTCCGACCTGGCCGTCGTACCGTCGATTCCCGTGCTCGGCGCGATCCCCGACGCATCCAATGCCTGGTTCCTGCTCGTCGCGCTCATCCCGGTCGCGGCGGGTGCGCTCGGGGGATGGTTCGCCCGTGCGCGCCTTCACGCGGCGATCGAGGGCGCCGATTCCCGCGGGGAGTCCGGCGACGCGATGGCGCCTCGCCTCGTCACGACCCTGGGTCTGGCGGTCGTCTCGGCCGCGGCCGGGGCGGGGATGGCGTTCGCCGCATCCGGGTCCATCGGTCCGGGCCGGCTGACGGATGTCGGTCCGCAGCCGGGTCCGATCGCCCTGGCGGTGGGCGTCGAGGTGCTCATCGGGGCCGCGATACTCCTGCTCTCCCCGCTTTCTGGCACTCGGAGACCTCGAACGCTCGTCGAAGACGAGGGCCCATCGGGGAGTGGGGCCCGGGAGGCCCCCTCATCGGCGTGGCAGGACCACGCGCCGGCGCAACGGGGCCCGGAGCCGGACCCCGCGCGCGACGACGAGGCCGCGGACGATCAGGCGACGACACCGATCGAGCCGCTCACTCGGTGGTAGCGCCCCGGGCGCGTCTGCCCGACCCCGGTAGACTTGCGGAGTGCTCACGGTCGCGGTCCTCATCTCGGGCACGGGATCGAACCTTCGCGCACTCCTCGAGGCCGCGAGCGAATCGCACTACCCCGCCCGGATCGTGATCGTCGGCGCCGACCGTGAGGCCGAGGGCTTCGCGCACGCCGACGAGTTCGGCATCCCGACCTTCCTCGTCCCGTGGTCGAGTTTCGACTCCCGCGAGGCGTGGGGTGACGAACTGCTCCGCCAGCTCGATGTCTGGAGCCCCGACCTGATCGTGTTGAGCGGCCTGATGCGGCTGCTTCCCCCCGCCGTGGTCGCCGCCTACGCGCCGCGCATCATCAACACCCATCCCGCCTACCTGCCCGAGTTTCCGGGCGCACACGGCGTCCGCGACGCGCTCGCCGCCGGTGCCGCCCAGACGGGCGCGAGCGTCATCGTGGTCGACGATGGCGTCGACACCGGCCCGGTCCTCGCCCAGGAGCGCGTGCCCGTCCGCGACACCGACGACGAAGCGTCCCTGCACGAGCGCATCAAGCCCGTCGAACGGCGCCTGCTGATCGACGTCGTCCGCCGCATCGGATCCGGCGAGCTGGATCTCGCCGCGGCGTCCTCGAACTGAAACAGACCCCACCTACCCGTCCCCGCAAAGGAGCACCCCCATGGCCGGACCGAGCCACGACAAGTCCCTCTATCGTGACCGCGATGTCGTCCCCGTTCGTCGCGCTCTCGTATCCGTCAGCGACAAGACCGACCTGCTCGTCCTGGCCGCGGCCCTGGTGGACGCGGGCGTCGAGATCGTCTCGACCGGTTCGACAGCCGCGACGATCCGCGACGCGGGATACACCGTGACGGACGTCGCGTCCGTGACGGGCTTCCCGGAGTCGCTCGATGGCCGGGTCAAGACCCTTCACCCGGGCGTGCACGCGGGTCTGCTCGCCGACCTGCGCCTCGAGGACCACGAGCGCCAGCTCGCGGACCTCGACATCGCTCCCTTCGAGCTCGTCGTGGTCAACCTGTATCCGTTCGTCGAGACCGTCGCGTCCGGCGCCGAGGCCGAGGACGTGGTCGAGCAGATCGACATCGGTGGCCCCGCGATGGTGCGCGCCTCCGCCAAGAACCACGCGAACGTGGCCATCGTGGTCTCGCCGTCGTCGTACCCCGCGGTGATCGACGCGGTCGCATCCGGCGGTACGAGCCTCGGTCAGCGCCGCGAGCTGGCGGCACGCGCCTTCGCGCACACCGCGGCCTACGACTCGGCCGTCGCGACCTGGTTCGCCGAGGGGACGCTCGCCGAGGGCGAAGACCTGCCCGGTCACCTGACGATCCGCGCCGAGCGGCTCGCGACGCTCCGCTACGGCGAGAACGCGCACCAGCGCGCCGCCATCTACACGCGCACCGGAGGCCACGGCATCGCCCAGGCGACGCAGCTGCAGGGCAAGGAGATGAGCTACAACAACTACGTCGACGCGGACGCCGCCCTGCGCGCCGCCTTCGACATGATCAAGCCCGCCGTGGCGATCATCAAGCACGCCAACCCGTGTGGGATCGCCGTGGCGGCCCCGAGCGCGCTCGACCCGATCGCGAGCGCGCACCTGCGCGCGAACGAGTGCGACCCCGTCTCGGCCTTCGGCGGAGTGATCGCGGCGAACCGTCCCGTGACGCTCAAGATGGCCGAGAACCTACGCGACATCTTCACGGAGGTCATCGTCGCGCCCGGGTTCGAGCCCCAGGCGCTCGAGGTGTTCGCCGAGAAGAAGAACCTGCGTCTGCTGCAGCTTCCGGCCGACTGGAAGCAGGAACGGATGGATGTCCGCCTCGTCTCCGGCGGCCTGCTGCTGCAGGATGCGGACCGGTTCCCCGACGACATCGAGTCGGTCGCGAAGGACTGGGAGCTCGTCTCGGGCGAGCGGCCCGAGGGCGATGACATGACCAACCTCATCTTCGCCTGGAAGGCGTGCCGCGCCGTCAAGTCCAACGCGATCGTGCTGGCCAAGAACTCGGCGACGGTCGGCATCGGCATGGGCCAGGTCAACCGGGTGGACTCGTGCCGCCTGGCCGTGGACCGCGCGGGGGACCGCGCTCCGGGCTCGGTCGCCGCATCCGATGCCTTCTTCCCGTTCGCGGACGGCCCCAAGGTTCTGCTCGACGCCGGGATCTCGGCGATCGTGCAGCCGGGCGGCTCGGTGCGCGACGACGAGGTCATCCAGGCGGCGCGCGACGCCGGTGTGACGATGTTCTTCACGGGCGAGCGGCACTTCTTCCACTGAGCCCGAGTCTTCGCGCCGAGTGCGCTCGCACGAGAGGTGTTTCGGCGGTCGAGCAGGTGGGAGGGTCGGCGGCCGAAGCCCGTGCCGCCATGTCCGATTTCCGCGAGTCGGGCGCGCCGGATCGTGTCAGGCTGGAGGCATGAAGCAGTCCGCCGCCGCCGCGCCGAGGCATCCGTCGATGACGTTCGATGAGCGTTATCGGGCGATCTCGTCGCGTGACACCCGCTTCGACGGGCAGTTCGTCACGGCCGTGCGGACGACCGGCATCTACTGCCGGCCGAGCTGCCCGGCGCGCACGCCGAAGCCGGCGAACGTGTCCTTCTTCGCCACGTCGGCCGCCGCGCACGAGGCGGGGTACCGGGCGTGCAAGCGTTGTCTGCCCGAGGCTGCGCCCGGGTCGCCCGAGTGGGACCTGCGCGGCGATGCCGCTGGTCGCGCGATGCGACTCATCACCGACGGGGTCAGCGAGCGCGAGGGCGTTCCCGGGCTCGCCGCGCGCCTCGGGTACTCCACGCGGCATCTGAACCGGATGCTGACGGCCGAACTCGGCGCGGGTCCTCTGGCCCTCGCCCGGGCGCAACGCGCACACACCGCGCGGATGCTCCTCGTGGGCACCGACCTGACGGCGGCCGAAGTCGCGTTCTCGGCCGGGTTCGCCAGCGTGAGACAGTTCAACGAAACCGTGCGCGAGGTGTTCGGCCTGACCCCGACCGAGTTGCGTGCGCGGGCTTCGCGTGTCGGGCCCGACCAGGGGGGCGCGGGGATCATCCGGCTGGCCCTCCCGTATCGGCGGCCGTTCGACGCATCGGGCCTGTTCGCGTGGATGGTGGCGCGGGCGATCCCCGGGGTCGAGGTCGCGACATCCGATTCGTTTGCGCGCGCCCTGCGCCTGCCGGGCGGCCCCGCGTGGTTCCGTGTGCGCGATGCGGCCCGGCAGGGCCGACTCGTGCTCGAGGCTCGGGTCGCGCGCCCGGGCGATCTCGCGGCGCTCGTCGCGAGAGTGCGGCGACTGTTCGACCTCGACGCCGACCCCCTCGCGATCGACGAGGCGCTCGCGACGGACCCGCTGCTCGCCGAACGTGTCCGCGCCGTGCCCGGGCTGCGGGTGCCCGGCGCGGCCGACCCGCACGAGATGTTGATCCGGGCGATGGTCGGACAGCAGATCACCGTCGTCGCGGCGCGAACCGCGCTGACACGGCTGACCCTCGAACTCGGCGAGCCCGTCGAGCCATGGGAGGGCGTGGACAGGCTCTTCCCGACGATGTCCGCGATCGCGGACCACGGCGCCGAGGTGCTGCGGGGCCCCCGCGCGCGCATCGGTGCGATCACGACGGTCGCCGCGGCGCTCGCCTCGGGCGAACTCGAGCTCGGCCCGGGCGACGACTCCGCCGCGCAACGGGCCGCGTTGCTCGCGCTGCCCGGTATCGGGCCCTGGACCGCGGATTATGTCCGGATGCGCGTGACGGGCGACCCCGATGTGTTCCTCCCCGGCGATGTCGCCGTGCGTACGGGCGCGGTTCGCGCGGGACTGCCGGGCGACCCGCGCGAGCTGACGGCCCGGGCGGCTCTGTCCGCCCCGTGGCGGTCGTACCTGACCGGGCACCTCTGGCGTGCCGTCGCGGACCTGCCCGCGCCCGGGCCTCTCGCGCGCCGGGCGGACATCGGCGAGGAACAACACCCGTCGATCGTCGGATCAACGCCCGCCGGGGCCGATTCCGCACCACCTCTCCTTCCTGATGCACGCCGCACGAAAGGCACCCCCGCATGAACGCAGCCACCCAGAGCGCCCTCGTCGAGGCGATCGACACCCCCGACGGCCCGCTCATCATCGTCGCCGACGCGGACCAGCGCGTGCTCGGCTCCGGTTGGACGACGGATGCCTCGGCCGTCATCGCCCGCATCCACCCGGCCCTCCGGCCCGGCACCGTGCGCGAGGCATCCCTCGACGCGGCGGCCGCAGCCCGCGCGTACTACGCCGGGGCCATCGGCGCAATCGACGATGTGCCCGTGCGCCAGCACGGCACCGACCTGCAGCTGAAGGGTTGGAGCGCGCTCCGCCGCATCGCACCGGGGGAGCCCCTGACCTACAGCCAGTTCGCCGCTGTCTTCGGGTCCCCGACCGCCGTCCGAGCCGCGGCATCCGTCTGCGCGCGAAACGCACCGGCGCTGTTCGTGCCGTGCCATCGTGTGCTCCGGAGCGACGGATCCCTCGGCGGCTTCGCGTGGGGACTTCCGGTCAAGGCGAGCCTGCTCGCCCGCGAACGCGGCGAGGCATACGTCCCGGTGCCGCTGGACTGATCGAGGACGCGCCCCCGACCGCAACGCGGGCGCAGCGGTCGCGCGCTTGCCCCGGGTCACACCGGCACATATCCTGGAAGGCTGTCCGCACCGCGCCTTCGACCAGGCCGGCGGTGCGCAGCTCTTCCGCACCGCCGCGCCGACCAGGCGATTCTGCACGCCCAAAAGGATCATGACTTCGACAGCCTCGACACCCACGCCCCAACCGTCGACCCCGCGTCTGTCGACCCCGCGCGCTCTCGCGCGCCTTCTGCCGTTCGCCCGTCCGGTCGCCGGACGACTGTGGCTGGGCGGTCTCAGCGCGCTGATCGCGAGCCTGCTCGCGCTCACGATTCCGCTCGTGCTCGAGGCGATCGTGGCGGGTCCCATCGCGTCGCGCGACTCGGGACAGATCGTGTGGGGTGCGGTCGTCGTGCTCGGGCTCGGACTCTTCGAGGCCCTCATGGTGTGGGCCCGACGCTGGTTCGTGCTCGGCCCCGCCACGAAGGTCGAGTACGACCTGCGCACCCAGTTCTACGAGCGTCTGCAGCGTCTGCCCGTCGCGTTCCACGACCGGTGGCAGTCGGGCCAGTTGCTCAGCCGCATGATGCAGGACATCGGTCTGATCCGCCGCTGGCTCGCGTTCGGTCTCGTCCTGCTCGTCGTCAACATGCTGACGATCCTGGTCGGTTCGGTCATCCTGTTCCGTTGGCACTGGGTGCTCGGCACGATCTTCGTCATCTGCTCGATCCCGCTGTGGATCGCGGGTTACCGCTTCGAGAAGAGGTATGGAACGCTCGCGCGGCAGAGTCAAGATCAGGCCGGTGACCTCGCGACAGCGGTCGAAGAGAGCGTGCACGGCATCCGCGTCCTCAAGGCCTTCGGGCGCGGTGGCCACGCCCTGCAGAAGTTCGCCCGTCAGGCCGAGGGTCTGCGCGAGACCGAGTTGAGCAAGGCCCGCGCGGTCGGGCTGATCTGGTTCTGGCTGGTGTTGCTGCCCGACATCGCCTTCGCGCTCTGCCTGGCAGCGGGCATCGTGCTCGCGCAGATCGGGCAGCTGAGCGTCGCGGAACTGTTCGCGTTCTTCGCGATGGCGACGGTGCTGCGCTGGCCGATGGAATCGATCGGCTTCCTGTTCTCGTTCCTGCTCGACGCGCGCACGGCAACGGATCGTCTGTTCGAGGTGTTCGACGAAGAGAACACGATCGTCGACCCCGACAAGCCGCGCAAGGCGGCCGAGGTTCGTGGTGAGCTCGCATTCCGCGGTGCGCACTTCCGGTACCAGGATGCGGCCGAGGGGGAGCGCGACCTGCTGGACGGCATCGACCTCGTGCTCCGCCCGGGAGAGACGATGGCGCTCGTCGGCCTGACCGGGTCGGGCAAGACGACGCTTACGACCCTGCCGACGCGCCTCTACGACGTGACGGCGGGCCGGGTGGAGCTGGATGGCGTGGATGTCCGCGAACTCACCCTGCACGAGCTCCGGGGCCACATCGGCATGGCGTTCGAGGACGCCACGCTGTTCTCGGCCACGGTGCGCGAAAACGTCCTGCTCGGACGCGAAGACCTCGAGCCCGGTAGCGCCGAGGCCGAGCGTGTGCTGCGCGAGGCCCTGGACGTCGCGCAGGCTGCGTTCGTCGACGATCTCCCGGACGGGGTCGACACGATCATCGGAGAGGAAGGACTGAGCCTGTCGGGCGGTCAGCGGCAGCGTCTGGCTCTCGCCCGCGCCGTCGCGGCCAAGCCCGCGGTGCTCGTGCTGGACGACCCGCTCTCGGCCCTCGATGTCGACACCGAGGCGCTCGTCGAGGCGGCGCTGCGCCGCGTCCTCGAGACCACCACGGCGCTGATCGTCGCGCACCGTCCCTCGACCGTCGCGCTCGCCGATCGCGTCGCGCTGCTCGAGGACGGCCGCATCACGGGTGTCGGCACGCACTCCGAGCTGCTGCGCACGAGTGCCCACTACCGGCACGTCATCTCGAGTCTCGAGGCGGAAGCGAGCAATCCGAGGCCCGAGCGCCCGGACGGGATACCGGACGCCTCGATCGCCGAGGCCGACCCCCTGTCATCCGCATCCATCGTCGACCGTGAGGGGCCCGGCGCCGCCGGCCTGGGAGGGGTGAACCCGTGAGCACCGTCACCGGAACCGAGGGCGAAGACCGCTCCGACTATACCCGGGCCGAGAGTCGACAGATCCGTCGCCGGTCGCTGCGCCTGCTGGGCTCGCTGCTCACGCCCGTGCGCGGCAACCTGATCCTCGCGCTCACCGTCCTGGTCGTCTCGACCGCGCTGCGCGTGCTCGGCCCCGCCCTGATCGCCTACGGAATCGACACGGCGCTGCCGGCGGTGCTCTCGCGCGCCGACTGGCTGCCGACGATCGGTGTCGTTGCGGCATTCGTCGTGTCGGCGATCGGCGGAGCTGTGCTGATCGGCTGGTACGTCGTCGTGACCGCACGCCTGACGCAGACGATCATGCTCGACCTGCGGATGCGGATCTTCCGCCACACGCAGCTTCTGAGCCTCGAGTTCCATGAGTCCTACACGTCGGGTCGCATCATCTCGCGGCAGACGAGCGACCTCGACTCGATCCGGGAGCTGCTCGACGGCGGCCTGAACGAGCTCGTCTCGGGCCTGCTCTACGGCGGATTCACCCTCATCGCGCTCGTGCTGCTCGACTGGCAGTCCGGCATCATCCTCGTCGTGATGGGCGTGCCGCTGTGGCTGCTGATGCGCTGGTTCTACCGGCGTTCGCAGCTCGTGTATCGCGAATCTCGGGTGGTCAGCGCACAGGTGATCGTGAAGTTCGTCGAGACGATGACGGGCATCCGCGCCGTCAAGGCGTTCCGACGCGAGAAGCGTGACGACGAGGACTTCGGCGAGCTCGCCAGCCAGTACCGTGACGTCAATATCCGGTCGATCCGCCTGTTCGGAACGTTCGAGCCCGGCCTGATGGCGGTGGCAGCGACCACCGTCGCGCTCGTGGTGCTCTGGGGTGGCCTCCGTGTCGCGGGTGTCGCCGGGGGCGCCCTCGACGTCGGTGTTCTGCTGGCCGCGGTCCTCTACGTGCGCAACTTCTTCTCACCGCTGCAAGAGGTGGCGTTCTTCCTCAACTCGTACCAGTCCGCGACCGCGGCGCTCGAGAAGGTTTCGGGCGTGCTCGAGGAGCAGCCGACGGTGCCGGATCCCACGAAGCCCGTCGACCTCTGGAAGGCCCGCGGTCACGTGCGATTCGACGGGGTGGAGTTCGGCTACGGCGGCGACCGCACGATCCTGCCCGACTTCACGCTCGACATCCCGGCCGGCCAGACGGTCGCGCTCGTGGGAACGACGGGTGCGGGCAAGTCCACGCTGGCCAAGCTCGTGTCGCGCTTCTACGACCCCACGCGGGGCCGCGTGACGCTCGATGACGTCGACCTGCGCGATCTGCACCCCAAGGATCTGCGCCGCGCGATCGTCATGGTCACGCAGGAGGCGTACCTGTTCAGCGGCTCGGTCGCCGACAACATCGCGTTCGGCAAGCCCGAGGCGACGTTCGAAGAGGTCCAGGCGGCCGCGCGCGCGGTGGGAGCGGATGCGTTCATCCGGGCGCTCCCGGACGGCTACGACACCGATGTGAACAAGCGCGGTGGCCGGGTCTCGGCGGGCCAGCGTCAGCTGATCTCGTTCGCCCGCGCCTTCCTCGCCGACCCCGCCGTGTTGATCCTCGACGAGGCGACGGCTTCGCTCGACATGCCGAGCGAGCGGTTGATCCAGGATGCGCTGCAGCACCTGCTCGCCGACCGCACCGCGATCATCATCGCGCACCGCCTGTCGACGGTCGCGATCGCCGACCGGGTGCTCGTGATGGAGCACGGCCGGATCGTGGAGGACGACACTCCGCAGGCGTTGATCGCGGGAACGGGACGTTTCGCCAAACTGCACGAGGCGTGGCGCGAGACCCTCGTCTAGGGAGTTGCGATCGTCGCTATGATCCAGGCGGGGACTTCCCCGACTGACGACGGGGGCTCCCATGGCGCAGACCGACCTGCCGCTCGAGACGCTGCGGGTGTACCGGCCCGAGGTGGCCGAACCATCCGACTTCGACGAGTTCTGGGCCGACACGCTCGCGCAGGCGCGCACCATGGCGTGGGCCCCGGAACTCGCCGCGGTCGACACCCCCATCGATGAGCTCGTGATCGAAGACCTGACGTTCGCCGGCTTCGGGGGCGAGCCGATCAAGGGCTGGGTCACCCGGCCGCGGGGCGAGGGTCCGTGGCCGACGGTCGTGGAGTTCATCGGCTACGGCGGTGGGCGCGGCCTGCCGGGCGAACGGCTGCTGTGGGCGGCTTCGGGATACGCGCACGTGCTGATGGACACGCGGGGCCAGGGGAGCGGCTGGGGCTCGGGCGGCGATACCCCGGACCCGCACGGTTCGGGCGCCGCCGGTTCGGGGTACATGACACGGGGCATCACGGCACCCGAAACGTACTTCTACCGCCGCGTCTTCACCGACGGCGCGCTGCTGATCGACGCCGTGCGAGCCCTGGACTTCGCCGACCCCGATCGCATCGCGGTCACGGGCGGCAGTCAGGGCGGTGCGATCTCGCTCGCGGTCGCCGGGCTGTCCGGCGCGAGCGTGCGGGCGGTGATGCCGGATGTCCCGTTCCTCTGCCACTTCCGACGCTCGGTCGAACTGACACCCGAGGCGCCCTTCACCGAGGTCGCCGCCTACCTGGCCGTGCACCGCGGTGCTGACGACAACGTCTTCCGCACCCTGTCGTACTTCGACGGCGTGAACTTCGCCCGGCGCATCGAGGTCCCGGCCCTCTTCTCGGTCGGCCTCATGGATCCGATCGTCCTGCCCTCGAGCGTCTTCACCGCGTACAACCACCTCGCAACGGACGACCGTGAGATCGAGGTGTACGCGTACAACGGGCACGAGGGCGGCGGGCACGCGCAGTGGGTGCGCCAGGCGCGCTGGCTCGCGGCGCGCATGGGCTGAGCAGAAGAAGGCGGGCGGACGGGGCAGCCCCGGGTCGGCGTGGGATGCTGGTGCCATGACCGCTCCCTCGACGATGCTGACCGAGATGCCCGATCCGCAGTTCGTGATGTCGGTCGAGGGCTACCGCATCGCGACCTACACGTGGGGCGACGAAGCGGCCGAGCCGGTGCTGTGTGTGCACGGCTTCTCGTCGAGCTGTCGCGACAACTGGGTCGACACGGGCTGGGTGCGCGATCTGACCCGCGCCGGATTCCGCGTGATCGGGGTCGACCAGCGCGGCCACGGCGCGAGTGACAAGCCGCACGATCCTCGCGCGTACGCGATGGACGACTTCCTCGCCGACCTCGAGATCGTGCTCGACACCTATCTCGTGGACGAGGTGCGATATGTCGGATACTCGCTCGGTGCGCGCGTGGGGTGGCAGTTCGCGGTCGAGGCCTCGCATCGCGTTTCGCGGGCGGTGCTGGGCGGCATCCCCGACGGCACACCGCTCGGACGGTTGAAGCTCGAGCAGGCGCGAGCGTTCGTCGAGGACGGTGTCGAGATCACCGACCCGGTCACGCGCAACTACGTGACCCTGTCGGAGCGGGTGGCGGGCAACGATCTGCGCTCGCTCATCGCTCTCGCCGAGGGAATGCGCCTGGGCGACGCGGACCCCGACCCCACGCATCCGCCGCGCCAGCCGATCCTCTTCGCAACGGGAAGCGACGACGCGATCATCGAGCGATCCCGCCTACTCGCCGAGGCGACGCCGAACGGCCGCTTCGTCGAGATCCCCGGGCGGCACCACTTCAACACGCCCGGTTCGCGGGACTTCCGGAATGCGGCGCTGGAGTTCCTCGTCGAGCCGTAGCCTCGTCGCGCGGGGTCCGCGTCAGATACGGATCTCGGCGATGACCTCGCCGTACTCCGTCTCGCCCACGGGTGTGAATCCGACGCGACGGAAGAAGGCCTCGGGTCCCCCCTCGCCCGCCTCGTAGATGACGTTGACGTGGTCGAGTCCGCGCGAGCGTGCCTCCTCGACGAGCGACTGCACGGCGAAGCGCCCGACGCCACGGCCCTGGTCGTCCGCGTCGACGTTGATGCGCCACAGCACCGAGCGGAAGTAGTCGATCGAGGCATCCTCGTCGAAGTTCGCGCTGACGAAGCCGACGACCTCATCGCCGTCCGAGACGACGCGCTGCCAGGAGGTGGTCGGATCGGCAACCGTGGCCGCGACCCCGTATGAGACCGGTGCGAGGTACTGTTCCTGCCCCGGCTTCAGAGACAGGTTGTTCACCGCCACGATCGTGGAGGCGGACAGTTCGACCAATCGCAGCTCAGCCATAGCGACAGGCTAACGGCTGATGGCGCGACCACCCACACTTCGATGTTTCGGAATGTGACCTGACGATGAACATCCGGAGCGTCGCACGGAGTCCCCGCCCCGTCCTTCCGGGGGTCTACGGTGCCGAACTATCTTGACGTCGAGATACATTTTGCAGCGGTGGGATAGGGTGGACAAGACGTGAATGGAGACTTCCTGGTGACCGAATCGACCATCATCTACACCCACACCGATGAGGCCCCGGCCCTCGCGACGGCATCTTTCCTGCCGATCGTTCGCGCCGTCGCGCGGCAGGCGGGCGTCGACGTCGAGACGCGCGACATCTCGCTCGCCGCTCGTGTGCTCGCCGCTTTCCCGCAGAAGCTGACGCCCGAGCAGCAGGTCGGCGACGCGCTCGCCGAGCTCGGCGGCCTCGCCACGCTTCCCGAGGCGAACATCATCAAGCTGCCGAACATCTCGGCTTCGATCCCGCAGCTCAAGGCCGCCATCGCCGAGCTGCAGGCGCAGGGATACGACATCCCTGACTACCCGGATGAGCCCACGACGCTCGACGAGAAGGACGTCCGTGCGCGCTACGACCGCATCAAGGGCTCGGCCGTCAACCCGGTGCTGCGCGAGGGCAACAGCGATCGCCGCGCGCCGCTGTCGGTGAAGAACTACGCCCGCAAGCACCCGCACGTGAACAAGCCGTTCCCCGCCGGTTCGAAGACCCGTGTCGCGACCATGGGTCACGACGACTTCAAGAGCAACGAGAAGTCCTGGGTCGCCGCCCACGACGACGTGCTGACCATCCGCCACACAGCGACGGACGGCACCAAGACGGTGCTCAAGAGCGACCTCAAGGTTCTGCCGCGCGAGATCATCGACGCGACCTTCCTCTCGGCCAAGGCGCTCGACGCCTTCCTGGCAGAGGCGCAGGATGCCGCCAAGGCCGACGACGTGCTCTACTCGGTGCACCTCAAGGCGACCATGATGAAGGTCAGCGACCCGATCATCTTCGGCCACGTGGTCCGTTCGTACTTCGCCGATGTCTTCGCCCGATACGGCGACAGGATCGCGGCGGCCGGCCTCGACCCGAACAACGGGCTCGGCGCGATCCTCGCCGGTCTCGCCGATGTCGATGGTGGCGACGAGATCATCGCCGCGTTCCACGACGCCCTGGCTGCCGGGGCACGCGTATCGTACGTCAACTCCGACAAGGGCATCACGAACCTGCACGTTCCGTCGGACGTGATCGTGGATGCTTCCATGCCCGCCCTCGTCCGCAACGGCGGCAAGCTGTGGGGTGCCGACGGCGGCGAAGACGACACGATCGCTGTGATCCCCGATTCGTCCTACGCGGGCGTCTACCAGGCCGTGATCGACGACGTGATCGCGAACGGCCCGCTCGACCCCGCCAAGATCGGCACGGTGCCGAACGTCGGTCTCATGGCCCAGGCGGCCGAAGAGTACGGCAGCCACGACAAGACGTTCGAGATCGCCGCCGACGGCATCGTCCAGGTCCTCGACAGCTCGGGCGAGGTGCTGATCGAGCACGCGGTCGAGAAGGGCGACATCTGGCGCGCGACGCAGACCAAGCACATCGCCGTCATCGACTGGGTGCGTCTTGCCGTCTCGCGGGCGCGAGCCACGGGTTCGCCCGCCGTCTTCTGGCTGGATGTCAACCGCTCGCACGACGCGCAGCTGATCGCCAAGGTGCACCAGGCTCTCGCCACGCTCGACGTCCACGGTCTGCAGCTGTCGATCCTGTCGCCCGAAGAGGCGACGCGCTACACGCTGTCGCGCATGCGGCACGGCCTCGACACCATCTCGGTGACGGGCAACGTGCTGCGCGACTACCTGACCGACCTGTTCCCGATCCTCGAGGTCGGCACGAGTGCCAAGATGCTCTCGATCGTTCCGCTGCTCGCGGGCGGTGGCCTGTTCGAGACCGGTGCCGGCGGTTCTGCCCCGAAGCACGTGCAGCAGCTCGTGGGTGAGAACTTCCTGCGCTGGGACTCGCTGGGCGAGTTCTTCGCTCTCGCTGCTTCCTTCGAGCACCTCGCGGACCGCACCGGAAACGCCCACGCGAAGGTTCTCGCCGACACGCTGGATGCCGCGACCGGAACGTTCCTCGAGAACGACCGGTCGCCGGGTCGGGCCGTGGGCATGATCGACAACCGCGGCAGCCACTTCTACCTGGCGCTGTACTGGGCGCAGGAGCTGGCGAAGCAGACCGCCGACCCCGAACTCGCCGCGCGCTTCGCGCCGGTCGCCGCTGAGCTGGCCGCGAACGAGCAGACGATCGTGGACGAACTCGCCGCGGCGCAGGGCACGCCCGTCGACATCGGCGGCTACTACCACCCCGACGAGCAGCGGGTCGACGCCATCATGCGTCCCTCGAAGACGCTGAACCGCATCATCGACGCCCTGTAGCGCAGACGCGCTCTCGCGCAGACGGAAGAAGAGCGGATGCCTGAGGCATCCGCTCTTCTTCCGTTTCGGCAGTGTCGACCCGTACTCCGCACTTGTCCGCACCCGCGTCCCACTTCTCGATCTGTGTGTCCCACTTCTCGGTCTGTGTGTCCCACTTTCAATCGGTATTCGAGGGGAATAGCGATGAGAAGTGGGACATGCCTGAACTGTGTGTCCCAGTTCTGCGAGGTATGCGGATGGGATTCCAGGGATAAGTGGGACATCGGTGGGGGGAGTGACCGAGATCAGACGCTGAAACGAGAAGAGCGGATGCCTGAGGCATCCGCTCTTCTTCTGCGCGTCGGCGTCGTCTACGCGTGCACCCACACGTCGGTGCCGGCGTCGGCCCACTGGTAGATCTGCTTGGCGAGCGCGGTCGGCATGCCGACGCAGCCGTGGCTGAGCGGGCGGCCCCAGATGTTGCGCCAGTACACGGCGTGGAACGCCTGGTCGCCGCTGAAGTACATGACCCACTCGACGTCGGGCTGCAGGTAGCCGACCTCGGTGTTGCCCATGTCCTGAACGCGCACCTTCGCGTTCACGGTGAAGTTGCCCTGGCGCGTGGACCAGCCGGGCATGCCGCTCGAGATCAACCAGGAGTCGATCACGACGTCGTTCTCTTTCACGTACAGGCGCTGGTCGGAGAGGTCGACCTCGAGCGATCGCACGATCGTGGTCGTCTGCGCGGGAGTGACCGCGACATCGAGTGCGTACGCCGCATCGCCTCCCGCGAGCTGCGAGGCGAACGCGGCAGCGATTCCCGCGGTGGCGCCGAGGACACGCCCGTCGGCCCCGGCCTGCTCGGTGCGGAGCACCGTGCCGGCCTTGTTGACGACCTGCACGCCGTTCGTCGCGGCCCGATCCACGGCGGCGGGCAGAGTATCGACCACGGCCTGGATCGCGGCGCGATCGGCCGAGATGGCGATCGTGCCCTGGTCGGGATCGGGCGTCAGGGTGAGCCAGGAAGCAAGCACCTCGGGCGCGATCGGGACGGTGCGTTCTTCGCCGACGTAGAAACCGACCGATGCGACCATGGCGTTCAGCTGTTCGGCGCGGGACGTCGCTGCCTCGGTCGTGATATCTGCCTCGAGGTCGACGAGTTCACCGTCGAACGCCGCGGGGAGCGACGGATCGAGCAGCCGGGCCTCGTACGCCCGCTCGATCGTCGTGTGATCGAGACCGCGGCCGAGGACCGCGGGGGCCACGACGTACGAACTAGTCGCGGCATCGAAGGTGACGACAGCATCGACCGGGTCGACCCAGTCAGTGGCGAAGGCATCCGCGAGCGCCGCCTCGGATGCGGAGGAGTCGAGGGTCGGCGCGGCGCGATCGGGGTTCGGGAACCATCCGCCCACCTGCCACAGGGGGTTCGTTTCGATGGCGGCCTGCGCGAGCTCGTCGGCGTCGATGGATGCGCCCATGTCGGCACCGGTGATCGTCGCGGTCGTCCCGGCGATGTTCACCTCGACACCCGTTCCCGAGATGGTCTGCGAGACCTTTTCGGACGCGGCGCCCACCGTCAGTCCGCCGACGGGGACGCCCGCGATGGTCACGCCGGGGGCGATCAGGATCGTTCCGAAGAAGGCCGCGGCACCCGCGAGAGCGAGGACGGGAAGCCCGATCCAGAGGGCGAGGGGCCAACGGCGCCGCTTGCGGGGCGGCGCCGGCGTCCATTCGACGCGCGGCGCAGGCGTCAGCGCCGATTCGTCCTCTGTGGACGCTGGCGTCGAAATGAGATCAGTCACGGGCCCCCCCTCACCCGCGGAGGGGTGTGCCTCGATTGTAGGCGAGGGCGGGTAACGAAGGCGCAACGACTCCCTACCGCGCTCTGCGGGGGCTTTCTCCTACTGCAGGCAGAGTTGCTGGAACGAGGTGAAGCTGTCCTGCAGTTCGGTTCCGAGCTTCTGCAGTTCGGCGACCTTCGACGCATCGCCCTGGGCGAGGGCAGCCATCGCCTCTCCGGCGGTCTCGAAAACGGTCTGGATGTCGGGCAGCAGCGCGGCGACCTCGGCGTTTTCGACCTGTGTGCTCGCTTCGCCGAGGGCATCGGCCGCGGCCTGGAACGCGGCGGCCGCGTCGGCGGGGTTCTCGGCCGTCACGCCCGCGAAATCGTCCGACACGCTCTGGATCGTGTCGTTCACCGAGGCGCACGCCTCTTCCACGGTCTGCGCTGCCGAGGCGCCGCCGCCGGACGCGGATTCGCTCGAGGACGGGACGCCGTCGGGGGCCTCGCCGCCGCCACCCGTGCACGCGGTGAGTCCGAGCAGTGCTGTCGCGGCAAGCGCGAGTGTGATCAGGCGTCGATTCATGACAGGTTTCCCCTCGGTGAAGCCCCTAGCCTATGGGTGTCCCGCCAACGCGAAGGAACGCCATGATGAAGTCGCTCGGAGCCGTCGCCCTGCTCGGGGTGTCGGCCCTCGTCCTCGCGGGTTGCACGGCGGACGGCGAATCCGCCGAGATTCGCGTCTGGCTCGTCGGTACCGAGACACCGCAAGAGGCGCGCGACTACCTGATCGAGACATTCGCGGACGAGTACCCGGGTTCGACCATCCTGATCGAAGAACAGACGAGGGACGGGCTCGTCGACACACTGGCCGCTGGCCTGTCGAGCGCGGATGGCCCCGACATCGTCGAGTTCGGCGCCGCACTGGCCCCTGCCTTCACCTCGAGCGGCGCGCTGCTCGACCTCACGGACGACTACGACGCGCTCGGGGGCGATGATCTGCTCCCCGGCCAGGTCGTCGCGGGAACCCACGATGGGGCATTCTTCGCTCCGCCGCTCTTCGCGAAGGCCCGCGCCGTGTTCGCCGACCCAGCGCTCGTGGGGGCGGCGCCCGCGACGCTCGACGAGTTCGTGACGACGGCCAAGACCCTGACGGCGGCCAACCCCGGCACCTCCGGCCTGTACTTCGCCGGCCGCGACTGGCAGAGCGCGCTGCCCTTCATCTGGGCGCACGGCGGTGAGGTCGCGGTGGACCAGGGGGGCGTGTGGGACGCGCAACTGAGCTCGGATCCCTCGGTGGCCGGGCTGCTTCAGGTGCAGGACTTGATGATCAACGCCTCGCTCGCCCCGCGGGACGGCGACAACGCCGAACCCTGGGTCGCCTACTGCGAGAAGCGGGCCATCCAGTTCTCGGCACCGGCCCGGGCCCTCGAACTCGCGAGCGCGTGCGAGTCGGCGACCCCGCAGCCCTCCCCGTTCGTGTACGCGCTGCCGGGCCGGGAGGGCGGAACCGCCCCGGTTCTGGCGGACGGATCGAACATCGGCATCTCGGCCGCGTCCGAGCATCCGGGACTCGCGAGGAGTGCGCTGAAGATCATGCTGAGCGACGAGTTTCAGATGCTCTACGGCGAAAGCGGCCTGGTTCCCGCCAAGACATCGCTCGCCCCGGCGCTCGGTGATTCTCCCGCGGCGGTCGCGTTCGCCGCGGTCGCGGGCAGCGCCCGACTCACGCCCGCGTCGCCGAGGTGGGCCGAGGTCGAGGCATCCGGTGTGCTCGAGGAGCTCATGGGCCAGATCGCGATCGGCGGGGACATCGCGGCGCTCGCGGCAGCGGCCGACCTGCAGATCGAGGCGGTCCTGAACGGCTGACGCGGTGCCCTTGGGACCCGCCGGGCTCAGGGGGCGAAGACCTTGCCCGGATTCAGGATGCCGAGCGGATCGAACACCCGCGCGATATCACGCTGCAGGGCCCACTGATCGTCGCCGAGCTCGTCGGCCAGCCAGCGTCGCTTGAGGGTACCGATGCCGTGCTCGCCGGTGAGCGTGCCGTCCAGCGCCAGAGCAGCACGGAAGAGAGCATCCGCGGCCGCCCAGATGTGATCGGGCACCTCTTCTCCGTCGAACGTGAAGTTCGGATGCAGGTTGCCATCGCCCGCGTGCGCGACCGTCGGGATCGTCACGTCGTACTCGCGTTCGATGCGGGCGATCTCGCCGAACATGGCCGCGAGCGCACTGCGGGGAACCGAGACATCCTCGATCAGCGTCGTCTTGCCGCGTGCCTCCATCGCCGGATGCATCGAGCGCCGGATCGTGAGCAGTCGCTCACCCTCGGCCCGGTCGCGCGACACCCGGACGGTGCCGCCGTTCGCCGCGAGCGTTGCGCCGATGACCTCGGCTTCGGCTCCCGCGGCCGGCCCGTCGGTCTGCACGATCAGTTGCGCGGCGCCGGGCGTCGGTGCCGGTATGCCGAGATACGAATGCGTGGATGCGAGGCTCGTCGCGTCCATGAGCTCCATGATCGCGGGTTGCACGCCCGATGCCGTCACCGCTGCGGACGCGCGTGCTGCGGACTGCACGTCGCGGAAGGTCGCGGCGATCGTGCAGACGTCGCCGGGCACGAGTCGGCGGAGCTTGAGGGTCGCACCGACGACGACCCCGAGCGTGCCCTCCGAGCCGATGACGAGGGAGGTGAGGTCGAGTCCCGTCACCCCCTTCACGGTGCGGTGCCCGAGACGCAGCAGGCGTCCGTCCGCGAGCACGATATCCACGCCCAGCACTGCGTCACGGACGACGCCGTACTTGGCGCAGAGCAGTCCGCCGGCACCCGTCGCGATGTTGCCGCCCACCGTCGAGATCGCCCGGCTCGCAGGATCGGGGGCCCACCACAGGTCGTGCGCGGCGAGTGCCGCGTTGAGATCGGCATTGATGATTCCGGGCTCGACCACGGCGAGCAGGTCGTCGGGGCGCACCTCGAGGATCGCGTCCATCGACCGCATCGACAGCACGATCTCGCCGGGTCCGCCCATCGCGGCGCCGGCAAGGCCCGTGCCTGCTCCGCGGGTCACGACGGGTGTGCGCGTCGCGGTCGCGATACGCATGGTGCGTTGCACGTCGTCGACGGATCGCGCGTGAACGACGGCGAGCGGTCGGCCGGCCGTGCGGTGACCGGATTTGTCGGCGCGGGCGGCCTCGAGCGAGGCATCCGTCGTGTCGACCCGTCCCGGAAGCTCGGCGCTCAAGAGGGCGACGACGTCGTCAGCCGTGGGTTCTGCGCGTTCCGTGCGGGCGTCGGTGGACACGTCGGGACCGGATGTCACGCGAAGCGTCGTCGTCCGACGACGAGTCCGGTCGTGACGGCCACCACACCGAAGGCGAGGCCGATCCAGGGCTGCCCGACACTCCACCACGCGAGGGTCGCGCTCACGAAGATCAACAGCTCGATGAACGCCGCGACGAACGGATGCACGGCGACGACGGCGCGGGGAGAGAGGAAGAGCGCCCAGACGAGGATCGCGAAGAGGGGCGCGCCGATGCCGAAGACGAGGTTCCAGGGGAAGGCGAATGCGAGGAAGCCCCACAGGGCGAGCGTTCCGAATGCGACGAGCTCGGTCAGCAGTCGCACGACATCGATGACCCCGGGCCGTTCGACCATCCCCGGCGCACGCCCCGCTGGCGGGGTCGCTGTCGGCTGAGGTGCGCCGTCGAGCGCGGACGAGTCGGTCATCGTTCCAGTCTACGAGCGGCGGCTAGTACGACCGATCCCAGGCCCGGGGAGACGAACCCGCGACCTCGATCGGTGCCCCGGACGCCGGGGCGTAACGGACGGTCATGGGGGAGAAGTAGTACTCGAGAGGATTCAACGGAACGTACAGGTGCCCGGTGTCCGGTCCGAGCAGGAGCGTGGCTCGCGTGACCGAGCCGATGTCGATCGACAGGACGGCGCCTTCTTGGCCGAGCACTTCGATATCGAGTCCGTAGTCGAAGCTCTCGACGTCCATCCGGCCCGTGATGGCGAATGCCGTGGGTCCGCCCGCGGGGAGCGTCGGCTGGTCCGGGTCTACCGGGTCTACCGGGTCGACGGGGTCGACGGGGTCGACGGGGTCGACGGGGTCGACGGGGTCGACCGGGTCGACGGGATCGACGGGGTCGACCGGTTTCGCGGGGATGCTTGGCGCGACGGGAGCGGGGGGCGGTGCTGCATCGGGGGCCGTCGGCCGGGGCCGACTCTCGCGAGGGGGCGCCACGCGTGGTGCGGCGGAGACGTCTTCCGGTGCGGGAGACGACGTCAGGGGAACGACCGTCTCGGTTGACGGGAGCGCGGACGGTGACGGGCCGGATCCGGGTGCCGCGGTCGAGGGGGCCACGGCATCCGTCGCCGGCGGTTCGGGCGCGCCGCGCCCGGCGGCCCCCGTATCCGAGGCGGGGGCGAAGATCGAGGGCCCCACCGTGACCACGATGACGGTTCCCGCGGTCACGAGTGTTCCCACCGCGATGGCGACGGCGAGCCCGGCCCCGGAGAAGATTCCCCCCGCACTCGTTGCTGCCGCGCCGGCGGCGACGCCAGCCGCTGACGACCCGGCGCCCGCCGCGGATGCCGCCGACGAGCCCGCGCCCGCACCCGGCGCGCCGACGCCACCCGCGGCGCTCGTGCCCGCACCGACGCTTCCGCTCCCGACCGCCACCGCTCCGGGGGTGATGGCCGAAGGCATGGCCGCGAGCGCGATGACCGGCGCGCTTCCGCCCTGCAACGTCGCGAGATAGCTCGTGGCGCCAGCGATGCCGATGGTCAGGGGGAGCAACACCAGGGCGAGGCGGGACGAGACATCCTTCGCCTCGGCCGCCACGATCGTGCAGCGCGAGCATTCGTGCAGGTGGTCGTCCACCCGACGCGTGTCGCGGGGACCGAGGTTGCCGCGAGCGTAGGCACCGAGCCGTTCGATCGTCCACTGGCAGTCCGAGTCGTCTGCGACGCTCTGCAGGTGCGCCTGGATCCAGGCCTCGCGAAGCCCCTCGCGCGCACGGAACGCGAGCTGCGCGACAGCTGCCGGTTTGAGCCCGAGGAGGGGTGCGATCTCGGCGGGCTTCATCCCCTCGATTTCGGAGTACCAGAGCACTTCTTGCCAACGGGTGGGCAGGCTGCGGAACGCGCGATGCGTCAGCCCGCGATCGAGCGCATCCGCCGTCGCCTCGTCGGTCGACGCGGGGTCTTCCATCGCGTCGATCTCGTCGATCGCCGTTTCCTGACGCGCTCGTCCCCAGCCCGCGGCCGTGTTGCGGATGCTGGTGAACAGATACGCGCGGAACGAGCCCGTGGGGCCGCCGCCCCTGCGGATGGACTGATAGATCCGGGCGTAGGCCTCTTGGACGAGGTCATCGGCGTCGAGCGAACTCGTGATCGACCGCGCGACGGTGATGCCGGAACGGTAGTGGCGTCGCCAGAGCTCGGCGTAGGCGCCGCGGTCCCCCGACCGGGCGCGCAGCACGAGATCCGCATCAGCCTCGCTCGTCGGCGTCGTGTCGACGTCGTCGCTCTCCATACCGATTCCCCTGCATTCGTCATGTCGGCCCCGTCGGTCCCCGAATCCGTCACGTGCGTCTCATGGAAGAGACGCACGTCTGGATGATCTATGACGCGGTTCTCTCCATTCTCACCCGCCGCCGTGACGAGAGCAGACGGTGGGCGTCTGTCGCGCCGCGCGGGCGACGTTCGGGGCCATCTCGGGGCCGGTTTGCGGACGCCCCGGAAAAAGATCGCGAAGTCGCGTAATGAACTGCCGGGCATCGCATCTCTTGGGTGAGAGACGCGCTTCGCTTCATTCCGGGGGGAAGGAGCGAAGTCGCTGCGGCGCCGAGCGTCGCAGCCGCGGGGCGCGGTTTCGGAGAGTCATCCGGGGGGAGGCTGATCCGAACCGCCCCCCGCCTCATCTCGATGTCGGATGCTTCGTTAAACCGCAGGGCTGACGACGGGGCATCCGCTAGACTCGCGGTGTCGCGACTGGCGTTCGGGTGGGTGACCACCGGGGAGCGACTGACTACGGCATTCGACCGCTCGCCTGGGCCGATGCGGAATTTCTGCCGATGCCGTCGTCCTGGAGGTTGCTGTGATCGATCCGCTCTTCAACGCCCCGCTCTCCGAAGTCGATCCCGAGATCGCGCAGGTCCTGCAGCGCGAGCTCGACCGCCAGCGCGGTTACCTCGAGATGATCGCATCCGAGAACTTCGTGCCCGTCTCGGTGCTCGAGTCGCAGGGCTCGGTGCTGACGAACAAGTACGCCGAGGGATACCCGGGACGCCGCTACTACGGCGGATGCGAAGAGGTCGACGTCGCCGAAGAGCTCGCGATCGAGCGCGCCAAGAGCCTGTTCGGCGCGGCATTCGCGAACGTCCAGCCGCACTCGGGGGCGACCGCGAACGCCGCCGTGCTGCACGCGATCGCGCGCCCCGGCGACACGCTGCTCGGCCTCTCGCTCGACCACGGCGGACACCTGACGCACGGCATGAAGATCAACTTCTCGGGCCGCCTGTTCGACATCGTCGCGTACGGCGTCGACGCCGAGACATCCCTCATCGACATGGACGAGGTCCGCGCGCTCGCCGTCGAGCACAAGCCGAAGGTGATCATCGCGGGCTGGTCGGCGTACCCGCGCCAGCTCGACTTCGCTCGGTTCCGCGAGATCGCCGATGAGGTCGGCGCGTACCTGTGGGTCGATATGGCGCACTTCGCGGGGCTCGTCGCCGCGGGCCTGCACCCCTCGCCGTTCCCGCACGCGCATGTCGTGTCGTCCACGGTGCACAAGACGATCGGCGGACCGCGCTCGGGATTCATCCTGACGAACGATCCCGACCTGGCGAAGAAGATCAACACGGCGGTGTTCCCGGGTCAGCAGGGCGGACCGCTCATGCACGTGATCGCGGCCAAGGCGACGGCGTTCAAGCTCGCCGCGACCCCCGCGTTCCGCGACCGCCAGGAGCGCACCGTCCGCGGCGCGCACATCCTGGCCGAGCGTCTGACGCAGCCGGATGTCTCGGCCGCGGGCATCAGCGTCCGCTCGGGCGGAACCGACGTCCACCTCGTGCTCGTCGACCTGCGCAACGCCCAGATCGACGGGATGCAGGCCGAGGACCTGCTGCACGAGATCCACATCACGGTCAACCGCAACTCGGTGCCGAACGACCCGCGCCCGCCCATGGTGACCTCGGGTCTGCGCATCGGTACTCCGGCGCTCGCGACCCGCGGGTTCGGCGACGCGGAGTTCACCGAGGTCGCGGACATCATCGCGCAGGCCCTGCTGCCGGACGCCGACGTCGCGGCGCTGCGCACGCGCGTCGCGGCGCTGACGGCGGCGTTCCCGCTGTACCCGGGCCTCGAGCAGTAACCGGGCCCCGCCCGGGCCTGGCCGGTCGCGGCCGGCGGTCAACATTCCGGATGAATGTGCGGCGCCGCGCCGCGGTTCCCCGTGTTTCCGCGGCTTCGACGGTGGCCGTGGGTGCTCGTTCGCAGGCCTCTCCGGAATTCTGTGCGCCCCACACCACGGCCGTTGCGTCTTCTGCCCTGGTGAGCGCGCCGCTCAGGGCCCTAGAATAACTATCGACATAGGTATTTCGGCCGGCCCCCGGGCCCCGGTCGGATACAGCGCAGTCCCGCAGCGAAGAAGCGCGGACGACCGACGGGAGAGACGATGACGGCGAAGAAGCTGGACGGCAAGGCGACAGCGGCGGCGATCAAGGCCGAGCTGACCGAGAGGGTGGCGGCGCTCAAGGCGCGCGGGGTCAACCCCGGAATCGCGACCGTGCTGGTCGGCGCGGATCCGGGTTCGCAGCTGTACGTCGGTATGAAGCACCGTCAGTCCGAGGCGATCGGCATGAACTCGATCCAGATCGAGTTGCCCGCCGACGCGACCCAGCAGGACGTCGAGGAGGTCATCGATCGTCTCAACGCAGACCCGGCCTGCCACGGCTACATCGTGCAGCTGCCGCTGCCGAAGCACCTCGACACCGATGCGATCCTCGAGCGGATCGATCCGGACAAGGATGCCGACGGCCTGCACCCGACCAACCTCGGCCGTCTCGTGCTGAACGTCAACGGCGAGATCACGTCACCCCTGCCCTGCACCCCGCGTGCGGTCATCGAGCTGCTGCGCCGCAGCGGCTACGACCTGGCGGGCAAGCACGTCGTCGTCGTCGGCCGCGGTGTGACGATCGGGCGCTCGATCGGCCTGTTGCTGACGCGGCGCGAGGTCAACGCGACCGTGACGCTGACCCACACCGGAACCCCGGACATCCCGTCGTTCATCCGTCAGGCGGATGTCGTGGTCGCGGCCGCGGGCGTCAAGCACCTCGTGCGTGCGGAGGACGTCAAGCCCGGTGCTGCGGTGCTCGACGTGGGCGTCACGCGCGGCGAGCCCGACCCCGAGACGGGCAAGTCGGCCGTGTACGGCGATGTCGACCCGGCTGTCGCCGAGGTCGCCGGATGGCTCTCACCGAACCCCGGTGGCGTCGGCCCGATGACCGTCGCGCTGCTCATGACGAACGTGGTCGAGGCCGCGGAGCGCTCGATCGCCTGACCCCGCGGGCCCGGTCTGCCCGGGGCATCCGCTATTCCGACCGAAACACCCCTGGCGTCGCGAAACACCCTGTGTCTGGGGTGTCTCGTCCCGCCCGGGGTGTTTCGCCGTGCTCGGGCGGGCGGGCGGTGTCCGGCGGCGCGTCAGCCGAGCTCGTCGAGCATGCGACGCTGCTCGTCGGTCAGGCCGTCCTTGAGTTCGCGGCGAGCGGATGCGTCCGCGCCCGGCGTGACCGAGGCATCCGTCGTCCCGCCAGACTTCGGCGCGCGCCCGAGCTTCGCCGAGGCGGAGTCATACACGCGTGCGGCGTGCTTCTCGACGCGGTCGTCGATCGCGTCGTAGATCGCCCAGGCGATCAGCAGGGCGATCGGCGGCACCACCCAACCCGAGAACCAGCCCTGGACGTGCACCGACGTGAGGAGCACGACCAGCACCCATACGATCACGGCCACGATCAACACGAGAACGTACTGCGTGAGCTTCTCGCCGACCTTCGTGCGCTGGTTCGCCGAGCGCGCCGCCATACCCTGGAACCACTTCGTGATCAGGGGCTTGATCCACAGCGTCGCCGCGGTGAGCACGATCGAGCCCCAGAACGCGGCCCAGCCGACCGACACCGAGGCGAGCAGCAACCCGATCAGCCAGAGCACGACGAGGTTGAACAGGTACAGCGAGACGAACCGCACGATCCACTTGCGCATGGGTCCAGCGTGCCTGGTCTCACGTTTCGGCGCCAGTGCGACACTTCCGCTGCGTCGATCGATGCAGCCGATGTCGCGATCCGTGGCCGAAGCGTGACTCGACCGGGATCCGGCCAGCGCGGGCGTTCAGCCCAGGCGCACCAGGGCCGTCACGTCGTCGCGCGGCAGTTCGTCCACCACCGCGGTGACCTCGAGCGAACGGAAGTCGACGCGCCCGCGCTGCGTGGTCAGGAACGCGGTGTCGGATGCGTCGCGCCCGGTCGCGATGCGCACCATGCTGCTGCGCGGGGCGAGCGTCGTGGCATCCACGACGTGCCAGGCTCCGTCGACATAGGCCTCTGCGACGGCGTGGAAGTCCATCGGGGCGAGGCCCGGGGCGTAGACCGACACGAGCCGGGCCGGCACGTTCCGGGCGCGCAGCAGGGCCACGCACAGGTGCGCGTAATCGCGGCACACCCCCTGGCGGGCGAGCAAGGTGCGCACCGCTCCGTCGGTCGGCAGGCTCGATCCGCTCACGTACCACAGGCGCGTGCCCACCCATGAGCTCACCGCGTCGAGCAGGTCGACGCCCTCGAGCCCCGGGAACTCCGCGGCCGCGGTCGGCGCGAGCGTGTCCGACTCGCAGTAGCGGCTCGGGCGCAGGTACCGGATCAGATCGGTCGGAACGAGCTGTTCCTCGGGCGTCCGTCCGAGGATCGTCGCCGTGTAGCTCGCCTCGAGATCGCCCGCGCCGACCTCGACACGGTGGAGGCGCGTGCCGTGCGAGTCGACGAGTTCTTCGGGCTCGATGGCGGCGCCGTTCACGCTCACGAGCAACCGCTCCGATGCCAGGTCGGCGCCCGCCGCGACCGCCATCGAGAAGATCAGCTCGGCCGGTTCGGTGACCGTGAGCGTCATGTGTGCGCCGACGTCTCGCTTCATTCGTCGATCATCGCAGCGCGGTGTGTCAACCGCGTGAACGGATGCCGGGGGTTGACGCTCCTCGCCGCTCCCTGTAGCGGGCCCGCGCCTCCCGGATCCGTCGCGTGGGCTGTGCCACACTGGCGCCGGAGGCGCACATGGTGGAGCACGTGACACGGCAGAACGAGGTCGGCCCCGAACACTCGGCCCGTCACAGGCCCCGGCACAGGTGGGTGCGGGTCCTGCTCTGGATAGGCATCCCGATCATCGCGATCCTGGTGGTGATCAGCATCGTCACGTCCGTCACGCCGTGGCCGTCGGCTATGGTCATCCGTTCGGTGTTCGAGCGCGGGGGAGCGGCCACGCTCGCCGAGATGGAGCCCTACGTTCCCGACACACCCCTGCGCGAGCTGCTCGATGTCGCATACGCCCCTGGCGGGTCCGATACGACGATGGATGTCTTCACCCCGGCCGCCGAGGGAGAGGTGCTGCCGACCGTGGTGTGGGTGCACGGCGGGGCGTGGATCTCGGGCTCGAAGGCCGACGTGGCGCCCTACCTGCGCATCCTCGCGAACGAGGGGTACACGACGATCGGCGTGAACTACACGCTCGGTCCCGAGGGCGCTTATCCGATCGCGATCACTCAGCTGAACGACGCACTGGCGTACATCGACGCGAATGCGCAGGAGTTGGGCGTCGACGCATCCCGTATCGTCCTCGCCGGGGACTCCGCGGGTGGACAGATCGCCAGCCAGCTCGCTGTGCTGATGACGAACCCGCGGTACGCCGCCATCATGGGCGTGGACCCGGCGCTGCAACCCGATCAGCTGGTCGGTGCGATCCTCAACTGCGGGGTGTACAGCCTGCCCGCGATGGCCGAGCTCGACGGCATCGCGGCGTGGGGGTTCAAGGTCGCGCTCTGGGCGTACACGGGCACGAAGAACTGGTCGGCGTCGTACGAGGGCGCGACGATGTCGACGATCGAGTGGGTCACCGACGACTTCCCGCCGACCTACATCTCGGGTGGCAACGGCGACGGGCTGACGTGGCTGCAGTCGATCCCGATGTCGCAGCGTCTGCGCGATGTCGGAGTGGATGTCACGGAGCTCTTCTGGCCCGCGCAGCACGTTCCCGCCCTGCCGCACGAATACCAGTTCCACCTGGATCTGCCCGAGGCGCGCGACGCGCTCGCCGCGACGATTGCGTACCTGGCGGACGTCACCCGCTGAGCGCGGCAACCGCTTCGCGTGTCAGGATGCGTAGAGACATCCGCGCCCGAAAGGACTCCCCATGGCATCCCTCCCTCCGCTTTCCGCACTGCGCCGCGTCGGTGGACTCACGGTCGCGGCGGGCACGTTGCTCGCGGTGGCGGGCTCGGGTGCCTGGCTCGCCGTGACGAAGCAGCTGCGCGCCGAGAAGATCTCGGTGCCCGGCAACGCGCCGATTCTGGCGGGCAAGCCCGTGCAGGACCCGGTCACCGCCTACGTCGAGGCTGTCGTGATCAAGGGCAACGCCGAGCGCGGCGCCGGGGGGCGGACGTTCGCCGACATCAGCGAGGCGCTCCGTCACGTCGAGAAGGGCAGCGACGAGGAGGGCAAGCTGCGCGGTCAGAGCGCGTCGCTCGCGACGGCGGCATCGCTGCGGACGGCGCTCATGACCTCCGTGCTCGCGTACGGGGTGAGCGCACTCGTGGCCGCGCTCGGCGCATTCTTCGTGATCGTCGGGTCGCAGCTGCGCCGCATCTCGTGACCTTGGCGTGGGAGAGTCGCGCCGGGGGCTGACCCGACGCGACCCGCGGATCAGCGCACCTGCGCGCTGATCACGCTCATCACCATCGTGTCGGCGAGCGTCGTGGTGTCCCCGACATCCCGGCCCTCCGCGACGTCGCGCAGCAGGCGCCGCATGATCTTGCCGGAGCGGGTCTTGGGCAGCTCGGCGACGATGTAGACGTCTCGCGGACGCGCGATGGGGCCGATCTGCTCGCCCACCCAGGCGCGCAGGCCCTGTGCGAGACCGTCGGGGGAGTGCTTGTCGAGGTAGCTCTGCTTGATGATCACGAACGCGACGACGGCCTGGCCGGTCGTCTCGTCGGATGCCCCGACCACGGCCGCCTCGGCCGTGGCCTCGTGTGCCACGAGCGACGATTCGATCTCCGCCGTCGAGAGCCGATGGCCCGAGACGTTCATGACGTCGTCCACCCGGCCGAGCAGCCAGATGTCGCCGTCGTCGTCGAGCCGCGCGCCGTCGCCCGCGAAGTAGAAGCCCTTGTCGGCGAACTTCTCCCAGTACGTCTCGACGTAGCGGTCGGGGTCGCCCCAGATGCCGCGCAGCATGCTCGGCCAGGGTTCGGTCGCGACGAGCAGGCCGCCGTTGCCGGTGCCGACGTGCTCGCCCGCGTCGTCGACGACGTCGATCGAGATACCCGGGATCGGCACCTGTGCACTGCCGGGTTTGGTCGTCGTCACGGCAGGCAGGGCCGAGATCATGATCGCGCCCGTCTCGGTCTGCCACCAGGTGTCGACGATCGGCGCCTTGCTCGCACCGATCACCTCGCGGTACCACATCCATGCCTCGGGGTTGATGGGTTCGCCCACCGAGCCGAGCACGCGCAGGCTCGACAGGTCGAACTTCTGCGGAATCGCGCGACCGAGCTTCATGAACGAGCGGATGGCTGTGGGCGCCGTGTAGAAGATGCTCACGCCGTACTTCTGGATGATCTCCCACCATCGACCCGGGTGCGGGGTGTCGGGCGTGCCCTCGTAGAGGACCTGCGTCGCTCCGTTGGCGAGGGGGCCGTACGCGACGTACGAGTGCCCGGTGATCCACCCGATATCGGCCGTGCACCAGTAGACATCCGTCTCGGGGCGCAGGTCGAAGACGTTGCGGTGCGTGAAGGCGGCCTGGGTGAGGTATCCGCCCGACGTGTGCAGGATGCCCTTCGGCTTACCCGTCGTGCCCGACGTGTAGAGGATGAACAGGGGGTTCTCGGCGGGGAAGGGCTGCGCCTCGTGATCGACGGATGCCTCGGGCACGGCGTCGTGCCACCACACGTCGCGTCCCTCGGTCCACTCGACGTCGTTCTCGCCGCGCCGCACCACCAGAACGTGCTCGACGCTCGCCTGCACACCGGACCCGTTGCGGTCGGCCAACGCCATGTCGACGGCGGGCTTGAGGGGCGAGACCTTGCCCTTGCGGTAGCCGCCATCCGCGGTGATCACGACCTTCGCGCCGGCGTCGTCGATGCGGGAACGCAGGCTGTCCGCCGAGAATCCGCCGAAGATGACGGAGTGAATGGCGCCGAGGCGCGCGACGGCGAGCATCGATGCGACGGCCTCGGGGATCATCGGCAGGTAGATCGCGACGCGGTCGCCCGCCACGACTCCGAGATCCGTCAGGACGTTCGCGACGCGCTTGACCTCGTCCGTGAGCTCGGCGTAGGTGATGCTGCGGGAATCTCCGGGCTCGCCCTCCCAGTGCAGCGCGACGCGGTCGCCGTTGCCGGCCTCGACGTGGCGGTCGAGGCAGTTGTAGGCGACGTTCAACTCACCGTCGTCGAACCACTTCGCGAAAGGAGGGTTCGTCCAGTCGAGCGTGCGCGTGAACGGCTTCGACCAGTGCAGCAGGTCGCGTGCCTGGTCGGCCCAGAAGCCCTCGCGGTCTTCGGCGGCACGCTCGTACAGGGCCGCTGCGAGGGTCGCGTCGGCGAACCCCTCCGGCGGGGCGAAGTGCCGCGTCTCGTTGAGCAGGTGGTCGATCTCGCTGGACATGAATGCGCGCTCCTTTGTGCGTGTCGCCTCGGGCGCTCGGGAACGCCGGGGGATCGTCTCTGAGAATGTACCGGCGTTTTCGGCGGCGAGACTACCGCCGAAAGTCAGTGGCTCGGCAGTCGGGTGCCGTTGGGTGCTTCCGGGTGAGCGGCAACTGATATACCGCCTGATCTGCCCGAATTGGTCGGCGCTGACGAATTCTGTGCGTATGCTTTTCGCGGCCGAACATTCGATTCTGGCATCGCGACGTCCCCTTGTGCGGACGTCGCACGGCGGCATCCCGTTCCCCCCACGGGATGCCGCCTTCTTCATTCTGCCTCGCGCTTCGGCGCCCGTCCTCCCCAGCAGGGTGGTCAGCGAGGAGTCCTCAGAACCCCGTTGCGACGCGGGGTCGGTCGGCGAGAAATTCCTAATCTCGTCGCATGCCCCCTCCCTTCGTTCCCGCGCCGCCGCCGGACGTCGTCGTCCGCCCGTGGAGGGACGGATCCGTGCGAGGTCTTCCTGCGTGGGGCGAACTCCTGCGGGGCGACTCGGTTGGAGGTGAGCCAGCGCGGGGAGCGCCGGCTCGGGGAGAGCGGGCGGGCGATGATCTGGCCCCGGCCGCTCCGCGCGGCCGGGCGGATGGCTTCGTGCCGGCGTTCGAGAATGGTGGTCGCGGGTCGAGCGTCGGTTTCGGATCCAGCCTCGGCTTCGGGGTCGGGGTGGTGCCCGATGGTGCGTCCGCCCGACCGGCGCCCGCGGAGGCGGTGGCCGAGGCGCCCGCGGCCGTCGAGCATCCGGCGCCGCTCGCTCCGCTGGCCGCGTATCTGGACGATCCGGCGGTGACGGATGTCTTCGTCAACGGTTCGCGCGGGCTGTGGGTAGACCGGGGCGCGGGGGCGGTGCGCGACCCGCTGTGGCGGGCCGATGAGGACGCGGTGCGCGAGCTCGCACTCCGGCTCATCGGGCTCGGCGGGCGGCACATCGACGAGGCGAGTCCGTGCGTCGACGTACGGTTGACGTCCGGGATGCGGATCCACGCGGTGCTGCCGCCGATCTCGACGGGCGGCACCACGGTGTCGATCCGGATCCCGCGGGTCGTCCGGCCGAGGCTCGATGACCTGGAGCGGCGCGGGATGTTCCGCGCGCATCCGGGCTCGATCGGGTGGTTGCGATCGCTCGTCACGGATCGCATCAACGTGCTCGTGACCGGCGCGGCGGGAAGCGGCAAGACGACGTTGCTCGCGGCGCTGCTCGCCGAGGCCCCGGCATCCGATCGCATCGTGACGATCGAGGACGTCGCCGAGCTCACGATCGCCCACCCGCACCACGTTGCGCTCGAGGCGCGGCAGCCGAACCTCGAAGGGGCAGGCGGCGTGGGGCTGGCGCGGCTGGTCCGCGAGGCGCTCAGGATGCGCCCGGATCGGCTCGTGCTGGGGGAGTGCCGGGGCGACGAGGTGCGCGAGCTGCTCGCCGCGCTGAACACGGGCCACGACGGCGGCGCGGGCACGGTTCACGCGAGCGGACTGCGCGAGGTCCCGGCCCGGCTCGAGGCGCTCGGAGCGCTCGCGGGGCTCGATGATCTGGCGTTGGCGCGGCAGGCGGTCAGCGCCATCGGGGCCGTGGTGCATGTCGCGAGGGCGGCTGATGGCACTCGTGCCCTGGTGGGCGCGGGGCGATTGGCCGTGGAGGACGGGCGGCTGGCGATCGTGGAGCAGGTGCCGTGGCGTTCATGACTCGCCGGGAGCATGGCGCGCCCGTTGTCGACGCGGCCGTGGTCTCGGATGTCGCTCGTCGCGCCGCCGTCCTGCTGCAGGCGGGCGTCGCTCCGCATGCCGTCTGGCGACATCTCGCTGAGAGGGATGCGTCCGCCGCAGCCGTCCTCGCCGATCTCGAGCGCGATGTGCCCGAGGTTGCGGCGATCGCCGCCCGCGGGGAATCGTGGCGCGAACTCGCGATCGCGTGGGCGTTGGCGTCCGCGGTGGGAGCAGCGCTCGCCGAGGCCCTCCGCTCCTTCGCCCACGGGCTGAGGGACTCCGCCGAGGCGCGGGATGACGTGACCGTCGCGCTGGCCGAACCCGCCGCGACGGCACGACTGATGCTCTGGCTACCCGGCGTCGGGCTGCTGATGGGGGTAGCTCTGGGGTTCGACACGGTGGGAATCCTGTTCGCCGATCCCCGCGGGATCGCCTGTCTCGCGGCCGGATCAGCGCTCGTCGTGGCGGCGCGGGTGTGGACGGCGAAGCTCATCCGGACTGCCTACCCTGAGCCGGGATTGCCCGGGATCGATGCGGAGCTGTTCGCGATCGCGTTGAGCGGCGGGGTGTCGATCGACGCCGCCGCCGTCCATGTCGGGCGCGCGCGGGCCGCAGTCGATCCGGGGCGCGGCGAGGTGCAGCCGGACATCCCGGCAGCGGTGCGAGACGTGCTGGACCTCTCTCGCTCGGCGGGTGTTCCCGCGGTCGAGTTGCTCCGCGCCGAATCGGCGAGCGCCCGTCACCGCGCCCGCGTCGACGGGCGGCTGCGTGCATCGAAGCTCGGGACGCGTCTGCTGCTGCCCCTCGGTATCTGCACGCTCCCGTCGTTCCTGCTGCTCGCGGTCGCGCCGCTCCTGCTCTCGATCCTCGGCACCACCGACCTGCCGACCCTGTAGAGGAAGGAGTCACCGCACTGCTCGCATGGCACGTGTTTTCGCTCGCGGCGAGCCGTCACCGCGACGAGTGCCAGGGAAAGCACCCCCTGCGGCCCCGACACGGGCCCGTTCGTTCGATCCGACCACGTACAGACACGTATAGAGAGGTACATCATGAAAGATCACTTCAGCCCCCGAGCCGTCCGTTCCGCTCGTCGGAAGCTGCTCGAGGACGACACCGGAGCCGCCACCGCCGAGTACGCGATCGCCACGATGGCGGCCGTCGCCTTCGCGGGGCTGCTCGTCGTCATCATGCGTAGCGACGAGGTGCGCGGAATCCTCACCGATCTGGTCCGCCGGGCGCTGACGGTGGCATGAGGGTGCTGCGTCGCCGGGATTCTCGCCGGGCGCCGCTCGGTGATCAGGGTTCGGTGGCGGCGGAGTTCGCGGTGACACTTCCTGCTGCGCTGCTCCTCATCCTGGTCGGTGCCGGCGCACTCGCCGCCGGGGTCCAGACGGTGCGCTTGCAGGGTGCGGCGGCGGATGCTGCGCGCCTCATTGCACGCGGAGAACCGCAGCCCGCCGATGTCCTCGTCGGGCGGCTCGCGGGTGGTGCCGCCGTGCGGGTCGACGAGGGCGACGGGCTCGTGTGCGTCACGCTGACCTCGCCCGTTGCGGTTCTGGGACTGGGCGCGACGGGACTGGATGTCACGGCGCGAGCCTGCGCTGCCGCGGGCGGTCGCTGATGCCCGGTGCGATCCTCGTCGTCGGTTCGATCGTCGTGTGCTCGACGCTCACGATCGGACTCGCCGCAACCGGCGGGGCCGCGGTGGCGGCGCGGCGGGCGGCGGGCGCGGCCGATAACGCCGCGATCGCCGCGGCGGACACCGTTTCGGGTGCCCTGTCGGGGGAGCCGTGCGAACGCGCGACGGAGGTGGCCGAGGCATCCGGCGCTCGATTGGCAGCCTGCGAGGCGGAGGATCTCGAGGCCTTCGTGACCGTCGAGGTGTCTTTCGCGGGATTGGCGGCGACGGCGCGTGCCCGCGCTGGGCCGCCCCGCGGCTCGGTCGATTCGGGGTAGCAGCGCGGGTCTGAGCGGCCGAGCCGACCCGGATCGACCGAGGCGCAGACCGCCCAGCGAGGGAGCTCGGACCCGTACCGCTGGAGCGCCGCACAGGGCTCCGCTCGTGCGCCGCTCAGGGCCACAACCGCGCCGCGGCGTCACACCCGCGCAATCACGCGGCGCGCCGTCCCGACCCGGCTCACAGTGTGCGGTGTGTATGGTGTGCATCGGAGAAAGGACCCCCGTGGCCACCAGCAAGAAGCTCGTCATCGTCGAGTCTCCGACGAAGATGAAGTCGATCCAGTCGTACCTCGGTGACGACTACGAAGTGTTGTCGTCTGTCGGACACATCCGTGATCTCGCCGACAAGAAGGACATCCCCGCCGACCTGAAGAAGACCTCGGTCGGTAAGTACTCGATCGACATCGAGAACGACTTCGCCCCCTTTTACGTCGAGAGCGACCGCGGCAAGAAGACCGTCGCCGAACTCAAGCGAGCGCTCAAGGGTGCCGACGAACTCCTGTTGGCCACTGATGAGGACCGCGAGGGCGAAGCCATCGCGTGGCACCTGCTCGAAACGCTCAAGCCGAAGGTCCCGGTCAAGCGCATGGTGTTCCACGAGATCACCAAAGACGCGATCCAGGCCGCCGTCGAGAAGACGCGCGAGCTCGACCACGACCTCGTCGACGCGCAAGAGACCCGCCGCATCCTCGACCGTCTGTACGGCTGGGACGTCTCGCCCGTGCTCTGGCGCAAGATCGGCTCCGGCAGCAACGGCGCCGCCCTCTCGGCCGGCCGCGTCCAGTCCGCCGCCACGCGCCTCGTCGTCGACCGCGAGCGCGAGCGCATCGCCTTCGTCGGCGCCAACTACTGGGACATCGAGGCTCAGGTAGAGAAGGATGCCTCCGCCTTCGGCGTCAAACTCGTCCGCATCGACGGCGCGGCCATCGCGCGCGGAACCGACTTCGATGACAAGGGTCAGCTGAAGAAGGCCGTGGTCGTGCTCGACGAGGCCGCGGCCCGCCAACTCGCAACCGACGTGCAGACGGCGGGGGAGGCATCCGTCACCCGCGTCGAGGCCAAGCCCGGTACGCGCAGCCCGTACGCCCCTTTCACGACCTCGACGATGCAGCAGGAGGCCGGTCGCAAGCTCTCGATGAGCGCGAAGCACGCCATGAGCGTCGCTCAGCGGCTGTACGAAAAGGGTTACATCACCTACATGCGAACCGACTCGGTGTCGCTGGGTACGCAGGCGATCCAGGCCGCGCGCGAGCAGGCCGTGCAGCTGTACGGCTCGGCGGCCGTGCCCCTCAACCCCCGCGTCTACAAGAGCAAGAGCAAGAACGCCCAAGAGGCGCACGAGGCGATCCGTCCTTCGGGCGAGCACTTCCGCACCCCTGCGTCGCTGAGTGGATCGCTCGATCGCGACGAACAGCGCCTGTACGACCTGATCTGGAAGCGCACCGTCGCGAGCCAGATGGCCGACGCCAAGTACGAGACCACCACCGTGACCCTCGAGGTCGCAGCGGGTGAGCGCCGCGTCGAGTTCACCGCATCCGGCACCGTTTACACCTTCAAGGGATTCCTCGAGGCATACGAAGAAGGCCGGGACGAGAAGCGCGGCGACGCCGACAAGGCCGACGACCAGTCGCTGCCGCAGGTCGCCGTCGGCGACGCGCTGCAGGTCACCGAGGTCGAGCCCAAGGGCCACCAGACCACCCCGAAGCCGCGCTACACCGAGGCATCCCTCGTCAAGGCGCTGGAGGAGAAGGGGATCGGGCGCCCGTCGACCTTCGCGAGCATCATCGACACGATCCTCGACCGCGGGTACGTCACCAAGCGCGGCCAGGCCCTCGTGCCGAGCTGGATCGCCTTCAGCGTCGTGCGGCTGCTGGAGGAGAACTTCCCCGACCTGATCGACTACGACTTCACGGCCGCACTCGAGGACGACCTCGACGCGATCGCCCGCGGCGAGCAGGGCCGGGTGTCGTGGCTGCGCGAGTTCTACTTCGGATCCGAGGATCACGCGGGGCTGCGCAACATCGTCGACAACCTCGGCGAGATCGATGCCCGCGAACTCAACTCGCGCCCGGTATCGGAGGGCGTGACGCTCCGCATCGGCAAGTACGGCCCCTACCTCGAGGTCGTCGACCCCGCCAACCCGGAGGCGGACCCGCGCCGCGTGAATGTGCCGGAGGATCTCGCGCCCGACGAACTCACCCCCGCCAAGGCGCAGGAGCTCATCGAGGCACCCGTCGCCGGGGATCGTGTGCTCGGCGAGCACCCCGAGACGCACAAGCTCATCGTCGTCAAGGACGGCCGCTACGGCCCCTACGTGCAGGAGCTCGAGCCCGAAGAACCCGCCGGCGTGGACGAGGCGACCGGCGAGATCGTCGACGCCCCCGCACCGAAGAAGCGCGGCGCGAAGAAAGAGGTCGCGCCCAAGCCCCGCACCGCCTCGCTGTTCAAGAGCATGTCGGTCGACACGATCGACCTCGAGACGGCCCTGCGCCTGCTCGAACTGCCCCGCACGGTCGGCACCGACCCCGAATCGGGCGAGGTCATCACGGCGCAGAACGGCCGGTACGGACCGTACCTGAAGAAGGGCACGGACTCGCGTTCGCTCGAGAACGAGCAGCAGATCTTCGACATCGACCTGCCCGGCGCGCTCGCCGTGTACGCCCTGCCGAAGTACGGCGCCCGCCGCCCGTCGAGTGCGCTCAAGGAATTCGAGGCGGACCCGGTCAGCGGCAAGCCGATCCGCATCCGCGACGGCCGCTTCGGCGCCTATGTGACCGACGGCGAGACGAACGCGACCATCCCGCGCGGTGAGAGCGTCGAAGACATCGACTTCGAACGTGCCGTGCAGATCCTCGCCGACAAGCGGGCGAAGGGTCCCGCGCCCAAGCGCACCGCTCGCAAGCCCGCCGCCCGCAAGGCGCCGGCCAAGAAGAAGTGATGACGGATGCCGGGGGCGCTGCGGTAACCCGGCGCCCGGGCCTGTGGGTCACGCTCGAGGGCGGCGACGGCGCCGGAAAGACGACGCAGGCCGCCCTGCTGCAGGAGTGGCTCGAGGCATCCGGTCGCAACGTCGTCCGCACGCGCGAGCCCGGCGGCACCGAGGTCGGTGTGCTGATCCGCGACATCGTGCTGCACCACCGGGGCGAGGTGGCGCCGCGCGCCGAGGCGCTGCTCTACGCGGCCGACCGTGCTCAGCACGTCCAGACGCTGGTGCTTCCGGCGCTCGAGCGCGGCGACGTGGTCGTGCAGGATCGCTACCTCGATTCATCCGTCGCGTATCAGGGCGCCGGACGAGTGCTCGACGCCACCGAGGTGCGGGACCTCTCGCTGTGGGCGACGGGCGGGCAACTGCCCGACGTGACGATTCTGCTCGACCTCGATCCGGCTGCCGCGCGAGCCCGACTCGACGCCGATGACAAGCCGTTCGATCGGCTCGAGGCCGAGCGCGAAGACTTTCACACCCGCGTACGCACCGCCTTCCTCGATCTGGCCTCGGCCGAGCCGGGGAGGTTCCTCGTGCTCGACGCGACCCTTACCGCCGACGAGCTCGCCGCGCGCGTGCGAGCCCGTATCGAACCCCTGCTGTAATCCACGGTCGGCAGGGCGTCGCGCCGGTGTGCGGCCCCGGCGCGGACAACATTCCGGAACATTCGGCCTCGGCGGGGCCGAACGGACCTCCGCGGAGCCGAATAGACAAGTCATCCGGAGTGTTGTGCGCCGATGGGATGCGTCGGACGCCGCGGCTAGTCTGGGGGAGTGCCCAGCCCCGTCCCCGCAGCCCTTCCCTGGGGCGCCGTCTGGGGTCAGGACGCCGCCGTCGCATCGCTGTCCGCCGCGGCGAGCGGTGATGCCGAGGGGATGACGCACGCCTGGCTGCTCACTGGCCCCCCGGGTTCGGGGCGCTCCACCCTCGCCTACGCGTTCGCCGCGGCGCTCATCGCGAACGACGAGCACGATCAGGGTGCGATGCGCCAGGTGCTCGCGGGCACACATCCAGACCTCACCGCGCTCCGCACCGAGCGTGTCATCATCACGATCGACGAGGCCCGCAAGCTCGTCGAGCGCGCTGCATATTCACCCTCGCTCGGGCGTCACCGCGTGATCGTCGTCGAGGACGCGGACCGGATGACCGAGCGCACCTCCAACGTCCTGCTCAAGTCGCTCGAAGAGCCGCCCGAGCGCACGGTGTGGATTCTGTGCGCGCCCAGCGAGGCCGACCTGCTGCCAACCATCCGCTCCCGCGTCCGGTCGGTGCGGCTGCGCGAGCCCGAGGTTGCGGACGTGGCGCGCCTCGTCGCCGAGCGCACCGGTGCATCGCCCGAGATCGCCGAGCAGGCCGCACGGCACGCGCAGCGGCACATCGGTATGGCCCAGCGCCTCGCCACGGACGAATCCGCCCGCGCGAGGCGCGAAGAGACGCTGCGTGCCGTGCTCGCGGTCCGCAACGTCGGGGACGTCGTGACGGTCGCCGCTCGTATCGTCGAGGTCGCGACCGACGATGCCAAGGCGCTCACGGCAGAGCGCGACGCGACCGAGCGTGCCGAATTCCTCCGCACGATCGGCGTCACGGAGGGCCAGGCGGTGCCGCCCGCGGTCCGCTCGCAGTTGAGTGCCCTCGACGAAGACCAGAAGCGTCGCGCCACGCGGAGCCTCCGAGATGGCATCGACCGCGTCCTCACCGACCTGCAGTCGATGTTCCGCGACATCGTCATGCTGCAGTTCGGCCGCGACACCGACCTCGTGAACGTCGAACTCGAGCCGGAACTGCGTGCCGCCGCATCCGCGTGGACGCCCCAACGAACGCTTGCGGTGCTGGATCAGCTGCAGGTGACCCGTCGTAACCTTGAACAGAATGCCGCGCCGGCTCTCGCCCTCGAGAGCATGCTCGTGACCGCGGCGACCGGAAGGATCTCGTGACCCGTACCGAACGCCGCGGCCCCGCACGTCTTGCGGGCCGCATCCTGCGCGCCTCGATCGCTCTGGTGGCGGCCTCCGTGATGTTGAGCGGATGCCTCTACGCGGCCATTCCCGAGAACGCGACCTCGTCCGCGCCCGCGATAGAAGACCCGACGACGCTCGACGGTTTCTACGAGCAGGAGGTCTCGTGGAGCGACTGCGGCGGCTTCGAGTGCGCGATGGTCGCGGCCCCGCTGGACTGGGAAGACCCTTCGGCCGGAACCATCGAGCTCTCGGTCATCCGCTCGGCCGCGACCGGGCCCGACCGGATCGGATCCCTCCTGACGAACCCCGGCGGCCCCGGCGCGAGCGGTGTCTCGCTCATCCGCGACTCGCTCGACTTCGCGGTCGGGTCCGCACTGCAGGAGTCCTACGACATCATCGGTTTCGACCCGCGCGGGGTGGGGGAGTCGACGGCCGTGCGCTGCTTCGACGCCGCCGACATGGACGCCTACCTCTACGACCTGCCGACAAACCCGCGAGGTTCGGCCGAATGGGAGGCGGAGCTGACCGACCGCAACACCGCGTTCGCCGATGCCTGTGAGGACAACAGTCAGGGCATCCTGCCGTTCATCAACACGGTCAGCGCTGCGCGCGACATGGATCTGCTGCGCGCCGTGCTCGGCGACGACGAGCTGTACTACCTCGGGTATTCGTACGGTACCTTCCTCGGCGCGACGTATGCCGACCTGTACCCCGAGAACGTGGGGCGCATGGTGCTGGATGGGGCGATCGATCCGTCCATCTCGGGTCTCGAGGTCGGCACCGAGCAGGCGATCGGGTTCGAGAACGCGCTGCGGGCGTACATGGCGGACTGCCTGACGACGCAGGAATGCCCGTTCCGCGGGTCGGTGGATCAGGCGATGGCAGACCTCGGTGCGCTTCTGGCGAGTGTCGACCGCACGCCGCTTCCCGCCAGCGATGGGCGGGAGCTCGGCGCGGACAGCCTGGTGACGGCCATCGTCGCCGCCCTGTACTCGCAGGAGAGCTGGGGCTTCCTGACGCAGGCGCTCGACGAAGCGCTCCAGGGTGACCCCGAGACGGCCTTCCTGCTGGCTGACTTCTACAACGGTCGGGAGGGCGGTGTGTACACCGATAACTCTGCCGAGGCCTTCCGCGCCTACAACTGCATGGACTACCCGGTGGACGGCTCGCAGGCGGATCAGGATGCATCCAATGCCCGCATCGACGCTGAGGCCCCGACGATCGCGCCGTACTGGGAAGGCCCCGACCCGTGTGACGTGTGGCCGCACGAACCGACCGGAACGCGGGGACCGATCGCTGCGGCCGGTGCCGCGCCGATCCTGGTCGTGGGGACCACGGGTGACCCCGCGACCCCGTACGCCTGGTCGGTGGCCCTGGCCGAACAGCTCGAGTCCGGCACCTTGATCACGAACGTGGGCGAGGGGCACACGGGCTACAACAAGGGCAACGTGTGCGTTGACGACGCGGTCGAGGCGTACCTGATCGACGGCACCGTGCCACCGGACGGGCTCTGCGAGTAGCACCCGCGCCGCGCAGCCCGCGGGGTGCCGAGTGCGCCAAGTGTTGCCGAGTGCGCCACCTGTTCGCCGGGCGTCAGGGGTGCATTCGGTACTAACCGGCGCACTCGGCGTGGCAGGTCGAGGTGCGGTCGCGCGCGAGTTCACGGCGCGGCTCGGCAGCCTGTAAGATCGTTGCTTGTGCATCGCGCAAGCGGCGCGCGCCACCTTAGCTCAGACGGCAGAGCGATTCACTCGTAATGAATAGGTCAAGGGTTCGATTCCCTTAGGTGGCTCCACAAAACCCCAGGCCAACTCGCGGCAGCTTGGCGTCGCGAATCGCTCGCGGCCCGGAGGTGAACCAGTAGCCCGGTCATGACCTCCGGTCCGAGTCGGATCAGGATGTGCAGTCGGATCAGGCGGTCGACTCGCGCACCCGCAGAGTGACCTGCGGGCTGTGCTGCCGACGAGGCGGATCCTCGCCGGCGGCGGCCGCCAGAGCAAGGTCGGCGAAGTAACGGCCGAGCCCCTCGTCGTCGACGTGGACGGTCGAGAGAGACGGGACGAACACGCTGGAGATGGGAGCGTCGTCGTGCCCGATCACGGCGATGTCGCGGGGCACGGCGATTCCCTCGCGGAGGGCGGCGCCGACGACGAGGGCCGCGACGTCGTCGTTGTACGCGACGATGCCGGTAACCCCAGCCTGCCGCCAGCCGCTCACGATCTCGCGGACGTTCGCGGCGTCGACGGCGGCGTGCGGGACGTCCTCGATGCCGTGTTGTCGTGCGGTCGCGGCGGCGAGTTCGTATCGGGATGCCGCCAGTTCGGCGAGGCGCGGATCCGCTGACGCCGCGTAGGCCAGCCGTCGGCGCTGTCGCTCGACGAGGTGTTCGACCTGTAGGCGGGGGCCCTGGCTGAAGCTGAAGGGCTGCTCGTCGTCCTCGGTGGACTCGGTCGGCTGCGGGATGACGGCGCCCACGCCCGACGCGCGGATCTCGTCGAACAGCTCCTCGCCGAACGGGAGCATTCCCATCACGACGTCGGGCTGCAGGGTCTCCCAGAGCGGTCGTGCGTTTCCGCCCGGATGAGGTGTCATCGTCACGAGCGAGTAACCCGCTTGGTCGAGGGCCGCGGATGCTTCGTCGACATGGCGGCGCATGCTGTAGTCGATCGGCCAGTCGGGGAGCACGAGGAGGATGATCCTGTTGCGCCCGCTCGCGAGGGCCTGGGCGGCCAGGTGCGGGCGGTAGCCGAGTCGTCGCGCTGCGGCCAGGACCTTCTCTTGGGTCGCCTCTGAGATGGTCTGGCCCGGAGTCGAGTTCAGGACGAAGCCGACGGTGGCGCGAGAAACACCCACCTCACGGGCGATGTCCGCCGCGGTCACCCGTCGCTCTGCTGTCCTGTCCGACACGGATCCTCCGGGTTCATGGTATTGCTTCAGGGGCTGGTCTCTTGTCGGCCGACGGTGCCTCGCAAAATAACTTGCGCGTGCTAGTAGTCTCCGCTACTCTGCTGCAAGCTAGCTCGCGCTAGTAATCCTCTCGCAATTGTGACAATGGAGTCTTCTATGACGATGCACTCGGACGACGCTGCGGCCTTCCCGCTCGCGGCACCGCAATCCCTCCCCGCCGTTCCCGGTGCGCTCGACGAGGTCGTGATCGACCCGAGCGTCCCGCCGACGGGTCAGAAGGCCAGCGCGTCGTATATCTGGTTCCAGGTTCTCGGCCAGTTCGGTGTTTTCGTCGCCTTCATCACCCCGCTGGCGATCTCGTTGTCGATCCGACTGTCCGAGCTCGCGCCCGGCCGCGAAGAGTATCTGGGCTACATCGCCGGCTCGGGCGCGCTGGCCGTCATGCTGACCGCTCCGCTGTTCGGGGTCCTGAGCGACCGCACGCGCACTCGCTGGGGACGCCGTCGGCCCTTCATGGTCGCGGGGATGACGCTCGGCGTTCTCTCGCTCGTCGTCATGGCCCTCGCCCCGAATGTCTGGGTGCTGGGCGCGGGATGGATCCTGGCCCAGATCGGTTGGGGTCAGGTCTTCCAGAATCTGCAGACCTCGATGGCCGACAAGCTCTCCGAGACCCAGCGCGGCAAGGTGGCCGGTCTGGCCGGCTTCGCGACCCAGGTGGCTCCCGTTGTCGGTGTCGTGATCGCGGGCAGCTTCGCGGGTAACGCGCTCCTGCTGTTCCTTCTGCCCGGCCTGATCGGCGTCATCGCCGTCATCCTGTTCGTTCTGTTCACGCGTGAAGCGGACACGCGCGGTGCGCGCTTCGCCGACACGCTCTCGCTCGGCACGCTCTTCAGCAAGTACCTCTACAACCCGCGGACATACCCCGACTTCTCCTGGGTCTGGCTCGGGCGCTTCCTCTTCTACTTCGGTCTGACCCTCAACACCACGTTCACCGCATTCTTCTTCGCGTCGAGGCTCGGCGTGGACGTCGTCGAGGTCGCTCCGATCATCGCGTCGCTCGGCCTCTTCGGCATCCTCGCAACCACGGTCGGCGCGATCGGTGGCGGATTCCTTTCCGACAAGCTCCGCCGTCGTCGCCTGTTCGTGCTTGCCGGTGCCGTCCTGTTCGCGGCGGGCGCGATCGTGATGGCTTTCGCCGCCGACATCACCATGCTGTACGCGGGATCGCTCATCACGTCGGTCGGTATCGGAATGTTCGCCGCCGTCGACCAGGCGCTGATCCTCGACGTCCTGCCGGAAAAGGATACGAACGCGGGACGCTTCATGGGCATCATCGGCTTCGCCGTGTCGATCCCGCAGGCCGTCGCCCCGTTCATCGCCCCGGTGTTCCTTGCGGTCGGCGCGTCGGCGGTCGGTGACAAGAACTACACCCTGCTGTACATCGTCGCGGGGATTTTCACGGTCCTCGGCGGCCTGGTCGTGTTGAAGGTGCGCTCCGTCCGCTGAGGGCCGGCCGGTCCATCGGTCGACGATCAGCACCCCGAACATCCGCTCTCCGAGGAGTTTCATCGTGCCCATCGCCCCGTCCGCCGCGTTCATCACCCCCGTCACCTCGACGGGGGCGAGCGGCGAACCCGCCGCGTACCTGCGCCGCGAGTTCGCGGTCGCCGAGCAGCCCGTTCGCGCGACTCTGCGGGTGACGGCGCTCGGCCTCATCGAACCGCACCTGAACGGCGAGGTGGTCGGTGCCGAGGTCCTCGCGCCCGGGTGGACGTCGTACCGTCACCGGCTCGCGGTCAGCACGCACGATGTGACCGGGGGCATCGTCGTCGGCGGCAATGCCCTCGGCGCGGTGCTCGGCGAAGGCTGGGCGCTGGGCCGACTCGGCTGGGACGGTGTGCGCAATCACTTCGCGGACCGCCCGGCAGCATGGCTGCACCTCGAGCTCGAGTACGCCGACGGTTCGGTCGACGTGATCGCGACCGACACCGCCTTTCGGGCGGGCACCGGGGGCGTCGGGGTCAACAGCATCTACGACGGCGAAACCTACGACGCCCGGGTCGAGCCGACCGGGTGGGACACCTTCGGCTTCGACGACTCCGCCTGGGGCGACGTGGAGTCGTTCGACTGGTCGGCAGACACGCTGTTCGAGGCATCCGCTCCGCCGATCCGCCGCATCGACGCGCTCGTTCCCGTCGAGATTCTGAGCACGCCCGCCGGCCGCACCGTCGTCGACTTCGGGCAGAACGTCTCGGGTTGGGTGCGCATCTCGGTCGAGGGCCCGGCCGGTACCGAGATCACGCTCCGCCACGCCGAGGTGATGACGGGCGGTGAGCCCGACTACGAGACGATCCGGACCGCGCGGGCGACCGACCGCTACACGCTCGCCGGTGAGGGGCGCGAGACGTGGGAGCCGCGCTTCACGTTCCACGGATTCCGCTACGTGGAGGTCGAGGGATGGCCGGGCGTCCCCACGCCCGACGATTTCCAGGCCGTCGTCATCCACTCCGATATGACGCGCACCGGATGGCTCGAGACCTCGAATCCGTTGCTGAACAAGCTGCACTCCAACGCGGTCTGGTCGATGCGCGGAAACTTCGTGGGCGTTCCCACGGACTGTCCGCAGCGGGACGAGCGCCTCGGCTGGACGGGGGACATCAACGCCTTCACCCCGTCTGCCGCCTTCCTGTACGACGTGCGTGGGGTGCTCGGGTCGTGGCTGCAGGACCTCGCCGCGGAACAGCGCGAGAAGGGATTCGTGCCCTGGGTCGTGCCCGACGTCCTCTCGACGCCGTCCTCGCCGACCGCGCTCTGGAGCGATGTCGCGGTCAGCCTGCCGTGGGCCCTGTACCGCGAGTACGGCGACGAGCAGATCCTCGCCCATGCGTACGCGTCGATGACCACGTTCATCCGTCAGGTCGCCGCGTCGCTCGATGCGAACGGCCTCTGGAGCGGGGGCTTCCAGTTCGGGGACTGGCTCGACCCGGACGCGCCCGAGAACAATCCGGCCGGCGGGAAGACCGACCGGCACCTCGTCGCCGCCGCCTACCTCTGCCGGACGACCCGCGAGATGACCGAGACCGCACGCATCCTGGATCGATCCGACGATGCCGACGAGTTCGAGCGGCTCTCCGAACGTGTTCGGCGGGCATTCCTCGACGAGTACGTCACCGCCCGCGGCCGCGTCGTCAACGAGACGGCAACCGCCTACGCGCTCGCGATCGTCTTCGACATCCTCGACGATGCTCAGAAAAAGCACGCCGGTGACCGGCTGGCCGAGATCGTCGCGCAGGCCGCCTACCGGATCTCGACGGGCTTCGCGGGAACCCCGCTCGTCACCGACGCCCTCTCGTCGACGGGGCACCTCGACGCGGCGTACCTGATGCTGCTCGAGACGGGATGCCCGTCGTTCCTGTACCCGGTCACGATGGGCGCGACCACGATCTGGGAGCGGTGGGACTCGGTGCGTCCCGACGGCACCATCAACCCGTCGGGCATGACCTCCCTGAACCACTACGCGCTCGGCGCGGTCGTGGACTGGATGCATCGCACCATCGGGGGGCTGACCCTGCTCGAACCCGGGTACCGCCGCATGCGGATCGCCCCTCGGCCCGGCGGCGACCTGACCTCGGCGTCGCTGCGCCACGACACGGTGCACGGCCCGGTGCGCGTCGAGTGGGCGGTGGACTCCGGCTCGGCGCGGGTCACGGTCGAGATCCCGCGCGGCACGTCGGCTGAGGTCGTCCTGCCGCTGCACCCCGAGGGACTCACGGCGGAGGTGACGGATGCGGGGGAGCACTCGTGGACGTACGCGCTGCCGGATGGGCCCGCCCCGGTCGCCCTCAGCCTCGACTCGACCCTGCGCGAGGTTTCCGATGACCCCGCGGCATGGCGGCGATTCACCGACGTCTTCGGCACCCACTTTCCGGGGGTTCCCCTGGACGCCAAGGCGCCGGAGGCGGCCGCGATGACGATCGCGACGCTGCTCGAGTACATCCCCGGTGCCTCCGACGCCCTCCGGGCGGAACTCGAACGATCCCTCACGCAGACCGGAGCGGCCTCATGAATCCCGACCTCACCTCCCTGACCCTCGAGCAGAAGGCAGCGCTTCTCTCCGGGCGCGACTTCTGGAGCACGAAGGAGATCCCCGAGGCGGGCATCCCGTCCATCGTGCTGACGGACGGACCCCACGGCATCCGTCGTCAGACCGGCGGGTCCGACCACCTGGGCATCAACGCCGCCGAGCCGTCGACCTGTTTTCCGCCGGCCGTCGCCGTCGGCTCGAGCTGGGATCCCGAGATCGCGCGCCAGGTGGGCGCTGCCGTCGGCCGAGAGGCGCTGGCTTTCGGCGTTTCCGTCGTCCTGGGCCCCGGCGTCAACATCAAGCGGTCCCCCCTGTGCGGCCGGAACTTCGAGTACTACTCCGAAGACCCGCTGCTCTCGGGCGTGCTGGGCGCGGCTCACGTGGCGGCCATGCAAGAGGTCGGTCCCGGGGCATCCGTGAAGCACTTCGCCGCCAACAATCAGGAGCACGAGCGGATGCGGATCAGCTCCGACGTCGACGAGCGGACGCTGCGGGAGATATACCTGCCCGCTTTCGAGCGTGTCGTCACCGAGGCTCAACCGGCCACCGTGATGGCCTCGTACAACAAGATCAACGGCGTTTATGCGTCGCAGAATCCGTGGCTGCTCACAGACGTCCTGCGTACCGAGTGGGGCTTCGCGGGCGCGGTCGTCTCGGACTGGGGCGCCGTGAGCGATCGCGTGGCGGCAGTCGCGGCCGGTATGGACCTGGAGATGCCCGGCAGTGGCGGATCGACCGATCAGCAGATCGTCGACGCGGTGCGGAGCGGACGGCTGGATGAGAGCGTGTTGGACGAGGCCGTTCGCCGCGTCGTCCAGCTCGCGCGCCTGCCGCACACGGCGAGCGGCGAGCTGGATGTCGAGGGGCACCACGCCCTCGCCCGGACGCTCGCCGCGGACTCCATCGTCCTGCTGAAGAACGAGCAGGCCACACTCCCGCTCGGGGCGCCCTCCCGCATCGCTGTTGTCGGTGCTTTTGCGGTCGAACCGCGATTCCAGGGAGGCGGAAGCTCCCACATCAACGCGACGCGAACGGACGCCGCTCTCGACAGCATCCGCGAGCACGCCGGTGCCCGGGGGATCGGTGTGGAATACGCTCCGGGCTTCGTCCTGGCCGACGCGGAGGGCGCCGAGCAGCACCGCCGGGAAGCGGTCTCGGTCGCCTCGGGCGCGGGCGTCGCGATCGTGTTCGCCGGGCTCAGCGACCGCGAAGAGTCCGAGGGTTTCGACCGGACGACGCTCTCGTTGCCGGGTGCGCAGATCGCCGTGATTCGCGAGGTCGCGGCCGTCGCCGAGCGCACGGTCGTCGTGCTCTCCAACGGGGGCGTCGTATCGCTCGAGGGGTGGCACGACGAGGTCGACGCGATCGTGGAGGGTTGGTTACTCGGTCAGGCGGGCGGGTCGGCTATCGCCGACGTGCTCTTCGGCGTCGTGAATCCGTCGGGGCACCTCGCGGAAACCATCCCGCTGCGTCTGCAGGACAACCCGAGCTGGAACAACTTCCCGGGCGAGCAGGGTCACGTGCGCTACGGCGAGGGCGTGATGGTCGGGTACCGCCACTACGAGACCGCGGCCCAGCCGGTGCGTTACCCGTTCGGGTACGGGCTCAGCTACACCACGTTCGAGACCGGCGACCTGCGGGTCGAGACCACAGGGTCGGACACCGCCGCCGTGACGGTCACGGTCACGAACACGGGCGCTGTGGCGGGCAAGCACGTCGTTCAGCTCTATGTATCGACCACGGCCGGTCCGGTGCGCCGGGCGGCCCGCGAACTCCGCGCGTTCACGAAGGTCCGGCTCGAGCCGGGCGAGTCCCGCACGGTCGAGTTCGCTCTCGATCGGCGAGCGTTCGCGTACTGGGACATCGAGTCGGCCGGATGGGTCGTGCCCGCGGGCGACTACGCGATCCAGATCGGCGAGGACGTCTCGCGCATCGTTGCAGAACAGACGATCACGTTGGCCGGAGACATCCGCGTCCGTCCGCTGACCCTCGAGTCGGCGGTGGGCGAGTGGTTCGCGCATCCCGTCGTCGGTCCCGTTCTGATGCAGGGGCTGAGCGCGGGGATGACCGACGAACAGCGCAAGCACTCCGAGAAGAACCCGGACGAGCTGAAGATGGTGGAGTCCATGCCGATGCGGCAGTTCCTCGCCTTCACCGGCGGCGCCTTCCCGCCGGAGGCGCTGGAGCAGTTGATGCAGCTGAGCCGCGCCTCGGCGGTCGCCGTGTGAGCCGGGCACGATGCACCCGCGGTTGCGAAGTTCGAACGTGTGACGGACCGACGTCGCCGACGCCCGCCCGTCGCCATGCTCAGCCGAATACTTCGGGGTGCCGCGAGAGTTCGAGCCGGCTGCGGCGGATGTGTCGAGCGAGGACCTGTTCGGCTTCGTCGGCGTCACCGTTGCGGATCGCGTTGACGATGAGGTGATGGTCGTGGTGGACGCTGCGGTCCTCCTCGAGGTAGAACAGGCGCGTCGCGGCCCGCCGGTAGTGCTGCGTTCGATTCCAGAGGTTCATGACCGTCGGGCCGAGGACGGGTGTCTCGATCGCTTTCAGGCTTGACAGGTGGAAGTCGCGGTCGAGCTGAAGGAACCTCTCGACATCGGTGGATTGCTCCATGGAGCGCGCGAGGGCCTCGAGGTCGTCGCCCAGCGCGGACGTGATGTGGGGGACGTTCATGCGCAGAAGAAGCGGCTCGAGGCGTTCTCGCATCTGATACATCTCTTCGCACTCCGCCATCGTGATGCGCGAGATCCATGCTCCCGTGTTCGCGACGAGGTCGATCAACCCCTCGGCTTCGAGCGTGCGGAGAGCCTCGCGCACCGGCAGGCGACTTGCGCCGTGTTCTTCGGCGATTTCGTCGGGTCGCAGTCTCTCGCCGGGCACGTAGGCGCCAGCGAGGATCCTCTCGCGCAGACTGTCGGCGATGGCTGCGCCGGTTGCGCCGTGGCTCATGCGGCGGGCATCTTTCTCGGTCCTCATAGTTGCGGGTATGCCGGATGCCAGAGCAGGCGTGCGGACGAGTTTTCGTATGCCTTACCCGCGGGGAAGCTCACGAGTTCGAACTGGAGGCCCCAGGGGCTGCGGAAATAGATCCAGCGCTGCCCTTCGGCGGACTGCTTGCTCGCGGTGGGATTCCCCATGACGTCGACCCCCTTACTGCGAAGATACTCGACCGCCACGTCGAGGTCGTCGACGTAGAGGGCGATGTGGAACCCGCCGATATCACTGTTGCGCGGTTGCGGATTCTGCCCGTCGGCCGGTTCGTAGAGGAAGACCTCGAAGTTCGCCCCGTGACCGAGGCGGTAGAAGCGGATCTCGCTGATGACGGTGCGGGGGTGGACGCCGAGATGCGTGAGCATCCAGTCGTCGTCGCTCGACCGTTTGGCGCCGAGCCGATAGATCTCATCGCAGCCGAGCACATCGACGAGGAACGCGTGCGCCTCATCGAGGTCGGGCACGGTGAAGCCGATGTGATCCGTTCCCCGCAGGCCGGGTATGCCGTTGCCAACGCTCATCAGGACCTCCGTGTCATCATCTTCACATCCCCGCCCATCGTCGAATTGTATCCGATAGCAAGGAACTGTCCGCGATTTTGAGGATATGGCTGCTTCTTGTGCTTGCATTGGATCAAATCCTCCTCTAACCTGCACAGGTCGGGGATGTCCCGGGTCGTTCGAGGGAGTTGAGGCGAGGATGCCGAAGAAGAAGCGCCTACAAACCGGTGTGGACTGGTACGAGCTCACGACGACCCAGGCCGACTGGGATGCCGCTGGCCCGGCCCTGCTCGGCACGATGCTCGCGCAGATGCATCTGATCCGCGCGTTCGAAGAGACCGTGCTCGAGCTGGCGGGCGAAGGCTTGGTGCATGGCCCGGCGCACTCCAGCATCGGCCAAGAGGGCGGCGCGGTCGGGTCCATCGTCGGGCTGCGCTCCGCGGATGGCGTGAACGGCTCGCACCGAGGTCATCACCAGTTCCTGGCCAAGGCGCTGACCCACGTCTCGGGCGGTGTGATCGATCCCGCCGAGCCGGTCAACGACGTGATCCAAGAGGTGCTGCAACGCACGCTCGCCGAGATCCTCGGCCTCGCGCAGGGATACTGCCGCGGTCGCGGCGGATCCATGCACCTGCAGTGGTTCGAGGCAGGTGCGCTCGGAACGAACGCCATCGTCGGCGGCGGAGCGCCCATGGCAACCGGCAACGCCTGGGCCCAGAAGCACAGCGGCACGTCAGACCTCACCATCAACTATCTCGGCGACGGCGCCGCGCAGATCGGGTCCGTGCTCGAGTCGATGAATCTCGCCGCGGCCTGGAAGCTCCCCGTGTCGTTCTTTATCGAGAACAACCTCTACGCCGTGTCGACGCGCGCTGACGAGATTACGGCCGACACGCGCTTCTCGGTGCGTGGGCAGGGATTCGGTATCCCCTCGTGGCGCGTCGACGGCATGGACCCCCTCGCCGTCTACCTGGCGACGCAAGAGGCGGCCGCCGTAATGCGCTCGGGCGGTGGCCCGACGGTCATCGAGGCCGAGGTGTATCGGTTCTTCCATCAGAACGGTCCCTACCCGGGCAGCGCGTTCGGCTACCGCACCAAGGACGAAGAGGCGACATGGCGTGCGCGCGATCCTCTCGAGCTGGTGGCGAAACGGATGCGTGAGCGCGGGCTGATCGACGATGCACAGGTGGCGGACCTGCGCACCCGCGTCCAGTCCGCGATGTCCGACGCCGTCGGTGAGCTGCTGCAGCCCGACCCGGACAACGCCGGCAAACGCCGCATCAAGCCCGAGCTGTGGCCCGAGACGAGCTTCGTCAACGTGGGCGTCCGGGGCGACGGCCAGGAGCTTGCCAGCCTGACGACCCTCGGCGCGGTTGGAGAGACCCGCGCGCTGAAGTTCGTCGACGCGGTGGCCCAGGTGATGGATCGCCGCATGGATGTCGACCCGCGGATCGTGGTGATGGGCGAAGACGTCCACCGCCTGAACGGCGGCACCAACGGCGCGACCAAGGGCCTGGCGAAGCGCTACGGCGACGAGCGCGTCCTGGGCACGCCCATCAGCGAGAACGCGTTCACCGGCCTCGCCGCGGGCCTCGCGCTCGACGGTCGCTTCCGACCGGTCGTCGAGTTCATGTACCCCGACTTCATGTGGGTGGCGGCCGACCAGGTGTTCAACCAGATCGGCAAGGCGCGCCACATGTTCGGCGGAGACAACCCCGTCCCGCTCGTCCTGCGCACCAAGGTCGCGATCGGCTCCGGCTACGGGTCGCAGCACCTGATGGATCCGGCGGGCATCTTCGCCACCAGCCCCGGCTGGCGCATCGTCGCCGCATCGAACGCGACGGACTACGTCGGTCTGATGAACGCCGCCCTCGCCCTCGAAGACCCGGTGCTCGTGATCGAGCACGTCGATCTGTACGGACGGGCAGACCAGGTGCCCGTCGGCGACCTCGACTACATCATTCCCCCGGGAAGCGCGGCCATCGTGCGCGAGGGCCGCGACGTCACGGTCATCAGCTACCTGTCGATGGTCCACGACGCCGCCGAGGCGATCGAGCAGACCGGCGTGGATGCCGAGCTCATCGACCTGCGCTGGCTCGACCGTGCCTCGATCGACTGGGACACGATCGGCAACAGCATCAAGAAGACGAACGCGGTGCTCATCGTCGAGCAGGGCGCGCAGGGCACGTCGTACGGCGCGTGGCTCTCGGACGAGATCCAGCGTCGGTTCTTCGACTGGCTTGATCAGCCGATCGCCCGCGTCACCGGGCAAGAGGCTTCCCCGAGCATTTCGAAGGTTCTCGAGCGGGCCGCGATCGCCCGCACGCCCGAGGTCGTCGCCGGTCTCGAGGCCGTGCGCGCAGGATTGGGAGGCTGATCATGGCTGACGTCATCCGGATGCCGGAGGTGTTGGCCGGCGCGACCGAGGCCGCGATCCAGACCTGGCTCGTCTCGGCGGGAAGTTCCGTCACGGTGGGCCAGCCGCTGGCCGAGATCGAAACCGACAAGGCGATCGTGGAGTTCTCTGCCGAACAGGCCGGCACGGTCGGTCGTGTCCTCGTCGCCGAGGGCGACAGCGTGTTGGTGGGCGAGCCGATCATCGTGCTGCTGGCCGACGGCGAGGGCGAGACTGCCATCGCGCTCGCGCTCGCCGCGGCGGGCGTCACTGCCGGAGCTGCCGCTTCCGCCGAACCCGAACCCGAGCCCGCCGCACAGGCGGCCGCCCCGGTGGAAGAGAACGACGCGACGGCTGCTCAGGCAGCCGAGGCGCCGACACCGACGCCCGTGGACCCGAGTGACGCGACAGCACCTGACTCGGGCCGTCGCCTGTTCGCCAGCCCCCTCGTGCGCCGCCTTGCCGCCGATGCAGGCGTCGAGATCACGGATGTGAGGGGGAGCGGGCCGCACGGACGTATCGTCCGCCGCGATCTCGAACGCCACCTCGCTGCAGCACCCGTGACGGCACCCGCCGCAGCACCCGCCGCAGCGCCCGCAGCGCAGCCGACGGCGGCTCCGGCCACCACACCGACTCCCGCCGCATCCGCATCCACCGCGGGCGCGTCCTTCGTCGACGTTCCCCTCGATCGCATGCGCAAGGCGATCGCCCGGCGCCTGACCGAGAGCAAGTCGACGGTGCCACACTTCTACCTCGTGGCCGACTGTCGCGTCGATGCGCTGCTCGAGCTGCGCCGGACGGTTAATGAGAGCGCGCCGCGCAAGATCTCGGTGAACGACTTCGTGCTGAAGGCCGTCGCCGCGGCCCTGGTCGAGGTTCCCGAGGCCAACGCGATCTGGAACGGTGACAGCATCCGTCACTTCTCGTCGGTCGACATCTCGGTCGCCGTCGCAACCGAGGGTGGGCTGACGACCCCCGTCCTGCGGGGCGTCGAGACCCAGTCCCTCAGCCAGGTCAGCGCAACCGTCGCCGAGATGGCCGGTCGCGCACGAGAGGGCCGCCTGAAGCAGAACGAACTCGAGGGGGGCAGCTTCTCGGTGTCGAACCTCGGAATGTTCGGAACGAGCGAGTTCTCGGCGATCCTCAATCCGCCCCAGTCCGGAATCCTCGCGGTGGGCGCCGCCCGGGCGGTGCCCGTCGTGGACGACGCGGGCCAGCTCGGCGTGGGCCAGGTCATGACCGTGACACTGTCGGCCGACCACCGGGTTCTGGACGGTGCCGTCGCTGCCACGTGGCTCGCCGCGTTCCAACGTCGGATCGAGAATCCGCTCACGATCCTCATCTGATCCGTCCGTCCCAGAAACCAGGAGACCATGGCTGTCATTCGCAGTATCAATCCGTCGTCGGGCGCCGAACTCGCCGCGTTCGAAGAGGACTCGGACGAGTTTGTCGAGAGTCGCATCGCGGCAGCATCCGCCGCGGTTCCCCTGCTCGCCGAGCTCGGTTTCGCGGGTCGCGCAGAGCGGATGCGTGCCGCCGCGGACCTCCTCGAGTCGGAGGCGGACGAGGTCGCGGCCGTCATCACCGCCGAGATGGGCAAGCCGATTGCGCAGGCTCGTGCCGAGGTCGCGAAGTCCGCCTATGCGATGCGCTTCTACGCGGACAACGCGGAGAAGTTCTTGACGGGCCGGGAGCTCGACGACCCGGCCGCGGTTTCTGCGTCGTCCGCGCGCACGAGCTTCGAGCCGATGGGTGTTGTGCTCGCCGTCATGCCCTGGAACTATCCGGTCTGGCAGGTCGTGCGCTTCGCGGCCCCCGCCCTGATGGCGGGAAACGCAGGCTTGCTCAAGCACGCGTCCAACGTTCCCCAGGTCGCCGTCTACATAGGCGAGCTCTTCGCGCGCGCCGACTTCCCGCAGGGCGCGTTCTCGACGCTCCTCATCGCGGCTCGACGAGTCGAGGCGGTCATCCGCGATCCGCGCATCGCTGCCGTCACGCTGACTGGCTCCGAGGCTGCGGGTCGCTCCGTGGGTGCGGCGGCGGGAAGCGTGCTGAAGAAGGCCGTGCTCGAACTCGGCGGTTCCGACCCGTTCATCGTCATGCCATCCGCACGGCTCGATGCCGCGGTCGAGACCGCGGTCAGGGCCCGGACGAGCAACAACGGCCAAGCGTGTATCAACGCCAAGCGCTTCATCATCCACGAAGACGTATATGACCAGTTCTCGGCGCTCTTCGCCGAGCGCATGGCGGCGCTCGTCATCGGTGACCCTGCCGATGATCTGACCGAGATCGGACCCCTCGCGACGGAGTCGGGGCTGCGTGAGCTCGAGGAGCTCGTGGAGGACGCTCGAGTCAAGGGGGCATCGGTCGTCACGGGCGGGCGCCGGAATGATGTCGCCGGGGGCTGGTATTACACCCCGACGGTCATCGCGGACATCACCACAGACATGCGCCTGTACGAGGAAGAAGCCTTCGGCCCCGTGGCCTCGATGTACAAGGTGGCATCCCTTGACGAGGCACTGTCGGTCGCCAACGACAGCCCGTTCGGGCTCGGGTCGGCGTTCTGGAGCACAGATGCCGACGAGATCGCCCGCGCGGAGCGCGGTCTAGAAAGCGGCGCGGTGTTCGTCAACGGCATGACGATCTCCTACCCGGAGCTGCCTTTCGGTGGCATCAAGCGCTCGGGCTTCGGGCGTGAACTCTCGGTCGAAGGTATTCGGGAGTTCTGCAATCTGAAGACCATCTGGGTCGCGTGAGCCCGGCTCAGCCCTGAGTACCCGCGCTGCGGCACGCATCCACGTACAACTGCCGCAGCGGGCGTGTGATGTGGGGTCCCACCGCGAGGAATGACGGCAGGTAGAGCGCGGGCTCGACGGGAAGCGTCACCATACCTTCGTAGGAGTGCTCCGCCTCGTATCCCTCGAAAACGGGGGTCCACATCGGCGTTCGGCTCGTGGCGAGTTCGGCGAACGTCGATTCGATTCCCGAGAAGGGGATGCCGGGGGTGAGGACACGACCCGAGCCGGCCAACGCTGCGTTCAGCAGGTCGTGCAAGGCCGGGTTGGCGGACCTCTCGACGATCGCGACGGGGGTCGCGGCTAGCTCGGGGAGGGTGGCGAAGGCACGTTCGGCCAACGGGTGGTGGTCGGGGAGGGCGGCCACGATCCTCTCGTCCCACACATGAGACGTCCACAGGGCGTCGCTCCTGATCTCGCCGCGGATGATGGCGGCGTCGAGCGAACCGTCCAGGAGCATCGTCGTTCGCCGGGCGGGGTCGATCGCATGAGGTCGCGCGGTGACCCCATGCAGGGCAAGAGAGCGCAGAATGGCGGTCAGCCTTCGTCCCATTCCGCTCGGCACCCCGAGTCTTTGCACCCGGGGTGTCTCGACGCGTCGGCCTGCCTCGTCGGTAATCGCTTGCGCGCGTCCGAGCAGGTCGCGGGCGAGGCGCAGGATGGCGGCGCCGTCTGCCGTCAGCTGGATCGCGCGACGTGAGCGGTCGAAGAGTTCGAGTCCGAGTTCTATCTCGAGTCGCCGGACCTGCTCGCTCACAACGGACTGCGGAAGATGCAAGCGAACCGCAGCGCGGCTGAACTGCAGTTCCTCGGCGACGGCGACGAAGATGCGGACCTGTCTGAGTTCTACATGGACCGTGCGATCGCCCTCGTCCGCCCGGGCGCGACGACAGCAGATATCTGCGCTGTCTGGCCCCAGGCTCACGAGTTCGGATTCGCGGACGAAGAGTCGGCGTTCGCGCTGCAGTACGGCCACGGAATCGGTCTGTCGATCTGGGAGAAGCCGATCTTCTCGCGGTTGACCTCTTTCGACCACCCCGAGGAACTCAAAGAGGGCATGGTATTCGCGCTCGAGACGTACTGGCCCGCCGCGGATGGTTGGGGGGCCGCGCGCATCGAGGAAGAGGTCGTCGTCACGGCCGACGGCTGCGAGGTCATCACCAAGTTCCCGGCCGAGGAGCTCCTGATCGCCGGTCCGCGCTATATCGCTGTCGGCGGGCCCCTGAAGAACGAGCGCGATTCGCAGTCGCACCTGAACACTCCGTGGGGCCAGGCCCGGCCGGAGTAGGGCGCAGACACCGTGACCCGCACTGCTCTGCGGGGGTCTCCGACTCGACTCCCGGCTCGTGCCGTTTCGCCAGGAAGGCGCATCCCATGACAACTCTGGTCGACCTGACCGGCATGTTGCGTGCTGAGCGGGTAGAGATCATCGATCTCACCAACAAGCTCACGCAGAACACCCCCAGTCTGAAACTTCCGTTCCCGTTCGGGAGCCCGGCCCCGTTCGAGCTCGAAGAGATCTCGGCCTATGACGATCGTGGGCCCGGGTGGAAGCACAACAACATCCACATCGGTGAGCACACGGGCACGCACCTCGACGTCCCGATCCACTGGGCATCGGGTCGTGACGGCGACGACGTCTCGCAGGTGCCACTCACGCGACTGATCGGCCCCGCCGTCGTACTCGATGTCACGGCCGAGGCAACCGAGGACGCCGACTTTCTGGTGGACGTGCACCACGTGCAGGCCTGGGAAGCGCAGCACGGTCCGCTCCCGCCCGGCGCCTGGTTGCTCGTTCGCACGGGATGGAGCGCATACAGCCAGGACGAGGCGAAGTTCGTCAACCGCGACGAGATCGGTCCGCACACCCCCGGCTTCACCGCCGCCTGCGCGAAGTGGCTCGCTGAGTCGCCGATGGTCGTGGGTGTGGGGGTAGAGACATTGGGGATCGACGCGGGGCAGGCGGACAAGCTGACGCCCCCGCGACCCATGCACCATTTCCTCCTCGGGGGCGACACCTACGGGATCACGTCTTTGCAGAATCTGGACAGGATCCCCACGACGGGTGCCGTGATCATCGTTGCCCCGTTGCCGATCGTCGGGGGTACCGGCAGCCCGGCACGCGTGCTGGCGCTGGTCGAACGCGACAACTGAGGAGCTGTCGCAAAGCGAGTGAAGAGCAGTCGCAAAGCGAGTGAAGAGCAGTCGCAAAGCGAGGCGCTGCCTCAAGGCGACGGTGCCGACAGACCGAAACAACAAGAGCAAGGTGGGACAGATGATCCGTATCGAGTTGACCAAGTTCGGACACGCGTGTGTGCGTCTGGAGAAGGCTGGTCGTCGCATCCTGATCGACCCGGGCAACTACACCGACCTGTCCGTCGCATTGGACGGCGCGGAGCACATCCTCGTCACGCATCAGCATCCCGACCACCTGGATGAGGCTCCCGTGCTGGAGTACCTGGCGGCGCACCCGCAGGTTACGGTCCGTGCACCCGAGGTGCCGGCCGCGCGCCTCATCGAGGCCGCCGCGGCCGCGGGAGTCGATGCCGATCAGATCATTGCGACGGGTGCCGGTGAGAAGTTCGAGGCGGCCGGATTCTCGGTGCGCACGGTCGGGGGGCAGCATGCCGTCATCCATTCGTACATCCCCGTCGTCGCGAACACCGGATACATCGTCGACGGCCTCGTCTATCATCCGGGCGACAGTTTCATCGTGCCCGCGGGCCCGGCGCCCGACACTCTGCTCGTGCCGTTGAACGCGCCGTGGAACAAGATGGCCGAGATGGTCGATTTCATCACCGCCGTACGCCCTCGTCAGGCGATCCCGGTGCACGACGGTCTGCTCAACGACCTCGGGCGACCCCTGTACTCGAAGCGCGCCCGAATGTTCGCGGAGCGGCACGGAGTTGCGTTCACTGACCTCGCCGTCGGTGAGGGCGTCGTCATAGAGGGCGAGGAGTCTGGCGCCGCGGACGATATCGCGGATGGCGTTTTCTCGGACGATCTTGATGTCAAGCACTTCAACGGCTGATCCCGATTGCGTGATTGTCAGTCTCTACTGAACACGCGTCGTCGAGTCCGAAGCGGATGGACTGCGCATGGGGCGCGACGGAAGTTCGCATTTTTGTCGCGAGTCGGTCTCTGCTTGCCGGGGAACGATCATCATGTGATGCCGTTTTGCCTGATACATCAGGAATTCTACGAATGCTCTGGCGAGGCGATTGATCGCGCAAGCATGCGCGTCTCAGGCCCGTCGAGCCAGCGCGGCCAGCTTCCGTACGCTCAGCTGGTGTTAAGTAA
>NZ_PQBR01000026.1:0-5683 GCF_002911615.1 Microbacterium sp. CJ77
CAAGCCCGTTCCGCCGGATACGGATATTGCCGACCCGCAGGCAGACAACTTGCCACCCGCCAAACCGTTCGACCAGATTGAGGAGTGGTAGCCGTGGACGAATATCCCATCATCGACCTGTCCCACCTGCTGCCGGCGGCCCAGGGCTTGGCCCGTCTTCCGGCGGACGAGCGCATCCAGCGCCTTCGCGCCGACCGCTGGATCGGCTATCCGCGCGCAGTCGAGGCGCTGAACCGGCTGGAAGCCCTTTATGCGTGGCCAAACAAGCAACGCATGCCCAACCTGCTGCTGGTTGGCCCGACCAACAATGGCAAGTCGATGATCGTCGAGAAGTTCCGCCGCACCCACCCGGCCAGCTCCGACGCCGACCAGGAGCACATCCCGGTGTTGGTCGTGCAGATGCCGTCCGAGCCGTCCGTGATCCGCTTCTACGTCGCGCTGCTCGCCGCGATGGGCGCGCCGCTGCGCCCACGCCCACGGTTGCCGGAAATGGAGCAACTGGCTCTGGCACTGCTGCGCAAGGTCGGCGTGCGCATGCTGGTGATCGACGAGCTGCACAACGTGCTGGCCGGCAACAGCGTCAACCGCCGGGAATTCCTCAACCTGCTGCGCTTCCTCGGCAACGAACTGCGCATCCCGTTGGTTGGGGTAGGCACGCGCGACGCCTACCTAGCCATCCGCTCCGATGACCAGTTGGAAAATCGCTTCGAGCCGATGATGCTGCCGGTATGGGAGGCCAACGACGATTGCTGCTCACTGCTGGCCAGCTTCGCCGCTTCGCTCCCGCTGCGCCGGCCTTCCCCAATTGCCACGCTGGACATGGCTCGCTACCTGCTCACACGCAGCGAGGGCACCATAGGGGAACTGGCGCACTTGCTGATGGCGGCGGCCATCGTCGCCGTGGAGAGCGGCGAGGAAGCGATCAACCATCGCACACTCAGCATGGCCTGTTGAGTTGCATCTAAAATTGACCCACTTAGGGTAAAGATTTGCGTCGAAATTTGACCCACGTATGACACTGTTTCCCGTCTGGATATGGCGGGAGAAATCAAGGAGTGATAAACGTGGCGATATTGAGCGCAATTCGACGCTGGCATTTTCGCGATGGTGCGTCGATTCGGGAAATAGCCCGACGAAGCGGCCTGTCCAGGAACACCGTTCGCAAGTATTTGCAAAGCAAGGTGGTTGAACCGCAGTACCCAGCGCGAGACAGCGTTGGCAAGTTAAGTCCTTTTGAGCCCAAGTTAAGGCAGTGGCTCTCCACCGAGCACAAAAAGACAAAGAAGCTGCGCAGAAACCTGCGCAGCATGTACCGGGATTTGGTCGCTTTGGGCTTTACCGGGTCTTATGACCGAGTGTGTGCCTTTGCCCGACAGTGGAAAGATTCCGAACAGTTCAAGGCGCAAACCTCGGGCAAGGGTTGTTTCATCCCCTTGCGCTTTGCTTGTGGCGAAGCCTTCCAATTCGATTGGAGTGAGGACTTTGCCCGCATAGCGGGCAAACAGGTCAAACTTCAGATTGCCCAGTTTAAGTTGGCCCACAGCCGGGCCTTTGTGCTTCGGGCTTACTACCAGCAAAAACATGAAATGCTGTTTGATGCCCACTGGCATGCCTTTCAAATCTTCGGTGGCATTCCCAAGCGCGGCATCTACGACAACATGAAGACCGCTGTGGATTCGGTGGGGCGTGGCAAAGAGCGCAGGGTCAATCAGCGGTTCACTGCCATGGTCAGCCACTACCTGTTTGATGCGCAGTTCTGTAATCCAGCATCGGGTTGGGAGAAAGGCCAGATTGAGAAGAACGTGCAGGATTCCCGCCAACGCCTGTGGCAAGGGGCACCAGACTTTCAAAGCCTTGCTGATTTGAATGTGTGGCTTGAGCATCGCTGCAAAGCGCTGTGGTCTGAGCTGCGCCACCCCGAATTGGACCAAACCGTGCAAGAGGCCTTTGCCGATGAACAAGGCGAGTTGATGGCGCTACCCAATGCCTTTGATGCATTCGTGGAGCAAACCAAGCGAGTCACTTCAACCTGCCTTGTTCACCACGAGGGCAATCGCTACAGCGTTCCTGCCAGTTACGCCAACAGGGCCATCAGCCTTCGGATTTATGCAGACAAGCTGGTGATGGCTGCCGAAGGCCAACACATTGCCGAGCATCCAAGATTGTTTGGCAGTGGCCACGCTCGGCGTGGCCACACACAATACGACTGGCACCATTACTTGTCTGTGCTTCAGAAGAAACCTGGGGCGTTGCGCAATGGTGCGCCATTTGCTGAATTGCCACCCGCGTTCAAGAAGCTTCAATCCATCTTGCTGCAACGCCCCGGCGGTGACCGTGACATGGTGGAAATTCTGGCCCTTGTATTGCACCACGATGAAGGTGCGGTACTCAGTGCTGTGGAATTGGCATTGGAGTGTGGCAAGCCATCGAAGGAGCATGTGCTTAATCTGTTGGGACGTTTGACCGAAGAACCTCCACCCAAACCGATTCCAATTCCCAAGGGGTTAAGGCTGACATTGGAACCACAGGCCAACGTGAACCGCTATGACAGTTTAAGGAGAGCCCATGATGCAGCATGAAGGCCATGTGAGAATCCTCAAATCCTTGAAACTCTTTGGCATGGCACACGCCATTGAGGAGTTGGGCAATCAGAATTCACCAGCATTTAATCAAGCCTTGCCCATGCTGGACAGCTTGATTAAAGCTGAAGTGGCAGAGCGTGAAGTACGTTCGGTGAACTATCAATTGCGGGTGGCCAAGTTCCCCGTGTATCGGGACTTGGTGGGCTTTGACTTCAGTCAAAGCCTGGTTAATGAGGCCACGGTCAAACAATTGCACCGGTGCGACTTCATGGAACAAGCCCAGAACGTGGTGCTGATTGGTGGGCCAGGCACAGGCAAGACTCACCTGGCCACAGCCATTGGTACACAAGCAGTGATGCACTTGAACCGACGGGTGCGTTTCTTCTCCACCGTGGATTTGGTCAATGCACTGGAGCAAGAGAAATCATCTGGGCGTCAGGGACAAATCGCAAACCGTCTGTTGTATGCCGATTTGGTGATTCTGGATGAGCTGGGATATTTGCCTTTTAGCCAAACCGGTGGGGCACTGCTGTTTCACCTGCTCTCAAAGCTGTACGAAAAAACCAGCGTGATACTGACCACCAACTTGAGCTTCTCGGAATGGAGCCGAGTGTTTGGCGATGAAAAGATGACAACAGCGTTGTTGGACCGACTAACCCACCACTGCCACATCCTGGAAACCGGCAATGAAAGTTACCGCTTCAAACACAGTTCAACTCAGAATAAGCAGGAGGAAAAACAGACCCGCAAACTGAAAATCGAGACATAATTCTGACAACAAGGGGTGGGTCAAAATTCAATGCAAATCCCGGGTCAAATTTGGGTGCAAATCAACAGATATCGACAACCTCTCGCGCAACCAAGACATCGCGGTCGGACTGCAAGTGATCTTGAAGCCACGGGCCCGTCCCACCCCGACATGGACCTCGATGCCCGAACGGACGTTAGATTTCGAGTTCTAGGCGTTCTGCGATGAAGGTTGGATCCCAGCCGGGATTGAAAGTGTCGACGTGGGTGAATCCGAGCCGCTCGTATAGGCCACGCAGGTTCGGGTGGCAGTCGAGCCGCAGCTTGGCGCACCCCTGCGTTCGCGCGGCATGGCGGCAAGCCTCGATCAGCGCGGAGCTGACACCCCGGCCCGCATGTGTCCGTCGCACCGCGAGCTTGTGCAGATATGCGGCCTCCCCCTTGAGGGCGTCGGGCCAGAACTCGGGATCCTCGGCCGACAAGGTGCAACAGCCGACGATGCCGTCGCTGCAACTCGCGACTAGGAGCTCGGATCTCAGGACGAAGGTCTCCGCGAATGTCCGGTCGATCCGCGCGACGTCCCAGGCGGGCGTTCCCTTGGCGGACATCCACGCCGCAGCGTCGTGCATCAGCCGCACAACCTCGTCGATATCACCCGAGCAGGCGACCCGAACGTTCGGAGGCTCCTCGCTGTCCATTCGCTCCCCTGGCGCGGTATGAACCGCCGCCTCATAGTGCAGTTTGATCCTGACGAGCCCAGCATGTCTGCGCCCACCTTCGCGGAACCTGACCAGGGTCCGCTAGCGGGCGGCCGGAAGGTGAATGCTAGGCATGATCTAACCCTCGGTCTCTGGCGTCGCGACTGCGAAATTTCGCGAGGGTTTCCGAGAAGGTGATTGCGCTTCGCAGATCTCCAGGCGCGTGGGTGCGGACGTAGTCAGCGCCATTGCCGATCGCGTGAAGTTCCGCCGCAAGGCTCGCTGGACCCAGATCCTTTACAGGAAGGCCAACGGTGGCGCCCAAGAAGGATTTCCGCGACACCGAGACCAATAGCGGAAGCCCCAACGCCGACTTCAGCTTTTGAAGGTTCGACAGCACGTGCAGCGATGTTTCCGGTGCGGGGCTCAAGAAAAATCCCATCCCCGGATCGAGGATGAGCCGGTCGGCAGCGACCCCGCTCCGTCGCAAGGCGGAAACCCGCGCCTCGAAGAACCGCACAATCTCGTCGAGCGCGTCTTCGGGTCGAAGGTGACCGGTGCGGGTGGCGATGCCATCCCGCTGCGCTGAGTGCATAACCACCAGCCTGCAGTCCGCCTCAGCAATATCGGGATAGAGCGCAGGGTCAGGAAATCCTTGGATATCGTTCAGGTAGCCCACGCCGCGCTTGAGCGCATAGCGCTGGGTTTCCGGTTGGAAGCTGTCGATTGAAACACGGTGCATCTGATCGGACAGGGCGTCTAAGAGCGGCGCAATACGTCTGATCTCATCGGCCGGCGATACAGGCCTCGCGTCCGGATGGCTGGCGGCCGGTCCGACATCCACGACGTCTGATCCGACTCGCAGCATTTCGATCGCCGCGGTGACAGCGCCGGCGGGGTCTAGCCGCCGGCTCTCATCGAAGAAGGAGTCCTCGGTGAGATTCAGAATGCCGAACACCGTCACCATGGCGTCGGCCTCCGCAGCGACTTCCACGATGGGGATCGGGCGAGCAAAAAGGCAGCAATTATGAGCCCCATACCTACAAAGCCCCACGCATCAAGCTTTTGCCCATGAAGCAACCAGGCAATGGCTGTAATTATGACGACGCCGAGTCCCGACCAGACTGCATAAGCAACACCGACAGGGATGGATTTCAGAACCAGAGAAAGAAAATAAAATGCGATGCCATAACCGATTATGACAACGGCGGAAGGGGCAAGCTTAGTAAAGCCCTCGCTAGATTTTAATGCGGATGTTGCGATTACTTCGCCAACTATTGCGATAACAAGAAAAAGCCAGCCTTTCATGATATATCTCCCAATTTGTGTAGGGCTTATTATGCACGCTTAAAAATAATAAAAGCAGACTTGACCTGATAGTTTGGCTGTGAGCAATTATGTGCTTAGTGCATCTAACTTTGTTTTAGGGCGACTGCCCTGCTGCGTAACATCGTTGCTGCTCCATAACATCAAACATCGACCCACGGCGTAACGCGCTTGCTGCTTGGATGCCCGAGGCATAGACTGTACAAAAAAACAGTCATAACAAGCCATGAAAACCGCCACTGCGCCGTTACCACCGCTGCGTTCGGTCAAGGTTCTGGACCAGTTGCGTGAGCGCATACGCTACTTGCATTACAGCTTACGAACCGAACA
>NZ_PQBR01000003.1:0-8957 GCF_002911615.1 Microbacterium sp. CJ77
GGGGTCAGGGCCCGGGTACCGGGAGTCCGAGTCGTGCCATGACGGCCCGCCACCCCGTGCCGGTCTCGGGGGTCTCGGTGCTGACGGCGATGAACGATGGCCGCGATGTCGTTGTCGGAGGATCTTCCTCCTCGGTTGGCACGCTAGGTCCGGCCGGCGGAGCCTCCTCGTTCACCGCCCCGGGGTGCTGCACCGAGACGGTATCGAATAGCGGCGCCCCCGCCCGTCGCGCGTCCTCGGTGCGGATGTCAGCCCGGGTGTCGTCAGCCTCGTCCGTGAGCGCCGCGTTGGTTCCGGGATGCGTGGGGAGGGCGGCGGTGACGCCGGCGGGGATGGCGGTGATGGTGCCGGTGGTGTCGATGAGGAGGTGATGGGTGCCGCGGTCGCCGGAGGTGACGAGCTCCAGCGGGGTGCCGGCGGTACGGGCGTCGGTGGCGGCGCGGCGGACGACGGCGTGACGGATGTCTTCGGTGCCGTCCGTCATGACGGGTTCGGTGTGCCCGTCGGGCGCGACGTAGGTCGCGGTGGGTCCGGTCACGGTCGCGTACGCGCGCGGCGGATGCAGAACACTCATTGCTCTCCTCCTTCAGGAGCCGCCGCAGTGGGGCGGTCGGGAACTTCGGTACTTCCGACATCCGGAGCGGGCGCCAACCACCCGTCCACGGCTTCGGAGTCACTCGTCATGAACGGCGCATCGGTGGGCCAGAACGCGTCGAGGTCGGTGTCGGTCAGGGCGGGCAGTGGGGTGTCGCGGTCGTTGGCGGTGACGGCGTCGTCGGTGTCGAACAGGGCCTGTTCCCAGGAGGTGGAGGTGGCGAAGCAGTCCACCAGGTAGGAGTACTGCCCGACGTACGCGAGGAACTCGCCTTTCCGCAGCTGTCTGGCCATCGCGACGTGCGGGGCGGGCAGGTTGAGGCGTTCTTGGAGGGCTGATTGTTCTTGGTGGTTGACGCGGAAGATGAACTTGTTCTCGATGTCGCCCACGATCGAGTACGCCAGGGACCGTTCGAGGGAGTCGGCGTCCCCGACCGCGTCGAGGTCGCCCATTTTGTGGAGGATGACGATGTTGCTGATCCCGTAATGCCGGGACAGCTTCAACCACTGCTGAAACATCTGCAGACTGGCCAGGGACGTCATGTCTCGCCATCCCTCTTCCCGCACCACGTATCGGGTGCGGCGTGCGGCACGGTCGCTGATCACGGCCTGGATCCACGCGGTCGAGCACACTTGCGTCAGTTGCGCGGCGAGCTCCCCACGGGCGAAGAGTTCGCTGGTGTCGGTGACGACCATGGGCGCGTCCTGATCGAACTCCACGGTCGATTCGTCTTCGAACAGTCCGGCGAGGTCGCCTGCGACGAACCGGCGGAGCACGAAGCGGGGTTGCACGGCGCCTTCGGCGGCGCGGAACGCGGTCGCGGTTTCTCCGGCGAGGTATCCGAGTTCCACATATATCCCGCGGAGGGTGGGGTGATCGTTGGTGCGCGCGACGCACCGGTCGAGGGCGTCGTGGATCGCGGCGTGCTCGACCGCGGTGAGACGCTGCTTGCCGAGCGCCATTTCGACCAGGGCGATGAGGGTGCCGATGCGGCGCTGCTTCACCATCTGCTCGTGCTGCTCATCGGACGCATCCGATCGTCGCGGGCCCCGATCGAGCGGGTTCAGACGTGCACTCGTGCCGCCGCCGAGGCGGATGACCCGTCCGCCGGGCATCGCCTCAGCCACCGCGACCCATTCCCCTTTGGGGTCGGACGGCACGACCACCTGGTGACCGAATGCGATGGAGCGGGTGACGAGGGTTTTCACGGTCGCCGATTTACCGGACCGGTACGCACCGAGGACAAGGATGTTGGTGGAGAACGACCCGCGGTCGGATTGATCGATGTACGCCTCCCACGGGGAGAAGTGCCATAACGCGTCTGCGTTCAGATCGACGCCGACGATCGGGCCCCGGTGACCAAGGCCCGCGTCGGCCACGAACGGGTAGATCCCAGCGATGTGCTGCGACGTTGCCTCATGCGGCGGCACGTGCAGACCCGCCAGATTCCAGTACCCGCCGGCGGCGATACCGGGCCCGAACGGTCCCGGCACCGCCGGCTCCGGCAGGGCACGCTCTCGTCGGCTGGAGCGTGTGGGTTGTTCGGCGCGGAGCGCCGCGGCGACTTCGCGGCTCAGCTGGGCGCGGTCTTTCCGGGACGCATCGGCCGGGGTGAAGGTGAGGATGCGGCGGGTCATTTCATCCCCAACCCCAGCGGGAGCGCGTTGACGAGCAGTGCTTCGGCTTGTTGGCAGTAGAGGATCTGGGGTTCCATGCCGGCGCGGGAGAGTGCGTTGCGCATCCCCGCGACGGCGTGATCGAGGCGCTCCTCGGTTCGCTCAGAGACCGTGAGGTAGGCGCCGTACCGGAACTTGCCGTGCCCGTTCACGATCTCCTGCTCCTGCTTCTCCAACGCGTCCCAGTCCGCCGCGTCCGCCGCCGACCCGTCGGCGCTGCGCTTTGCGCGGAGCCGCTCATTCCCACGCCACACCTTCTTCTCATCCCGGATCCGCTTCAGCGCTTTGGAAACGGGGACGGGGGTGAGGACGAGGGAGAGGATGTGGGTGACGGCATCACCGCTGCCCGGGTGGCGGGCGAACACGATCGGTGCGACGAACCCGACCGCCGCATCGGATCGCGGCCATTCGTGAATCCACATCGTCGTATGCACGGCGGAGTCGGTGTAGACGATTCCGTTCCGCCCTTGCGGCTCCTCCAGATACATCGGCCCGATCGCCACCGGATCCACCCCGGTCTGCGTGTCGGTGCGGTTCTGCACCGTGGGCGCGAACTCCGGGTCCACCGTTACCCGCGCGAGAGCGGCGATATCCCTCGGGGTGAGCCAGGCGCGCACTTTGATGCGGGCGGTCTCGAGGGCATCGTCAAGGTTTCCCGCCTGGAGGGCGGCGAGTGCTTGGATCGCGGGCTTCCCGCCGCCGAGGGATCGCAGCTGCGCACCGAGCGCGATCAAATCCAGGGTGAAGGTGAGGTAGTTGCGGTGTGAGACCGCGAACCGCTCTGACTGATCCAACACGTCCCGGTAGTTCTGCACCACCGGCGATCCCGGGTCAATTCCGCGGCGCACCCGGACGGTGTCGAAGTGGTCCCGGGCGGCACGAATCGTCGTGGGGATCGTCCGTTCCTGCAGGGTGACCCGCTTGATCCCGGGGCGTTGCGTGAAGGATGCCAACACGGTCGACCATTGCTGTGCGAGGTCGTACCGGTCCGGGGTGTCGTGCATCAGAAACCCTTGCACCTCGAGTTCCGCGGTGACCGACACAGTGCGGTGCTGCGGGTCGTACACGCACCCGATGCCCTCGAACTCCCACAGCTGCACCGACGCCCGCGCCCCCGGCAGGTTCAACGTCCCGGCCACGCGCGGTGCCTCCGGGCGGAACGTGTCCTTCGTCCCACCCATGAGATGCCGGACCTGTTTCATCACCCACAGACCCCCCATCCGTGGGGCAGAAATCCCATGGATAGTCGCGAGAGCGGTGCCGCCGAGGAGCAGAAAGATGGGGAACGAGTAGAGGAGCCCGAGGGGACCGAACCTGTTCACCGCGATCAGGATCACGAGTGCTGCGACAGCGAGGAATCCGAGTTGCCAGCCATCCATGCCGAGCACGATGCCCTGCCGTGAACGGCGCGGCAGCCGCACCGGCCGTCCCGTGTCACCTGTGACCGTCATGACGGTCTCCTCTCACTGGCCTCGGTCCCGAAGTTGCTACGTGTGTTCCCGCGGGCGTTGACGCGGGTGTGGATGTGGCGCCCGCTGCGGCGGGGACGTTCTGGCGGGTGGGGCTTGCAGGGCTCGTGCTTGCAGGTGTGCTTGCGCCCTTGGGGAGGGTCGGTGCGCCGGAGGCTGGTGCTGACGATGGCCGGACGCTCGCGCTGCCGCGGGATCCGGTCGGGATGCCAGCCGGGAATCCGCCGAGGCGGGTGGGGACGCTCGCGACCGACCGCGCCGCGTTCCCCCCAGCACGACGGGCGCCGGACCCGAGGGCTGAGCCGAGGGAGTCCGCGGCAACCCCACCGACGAAGGAGAACAGCCCGAAGATCGCGAACGGCGCGAACGCGACCAAAACAAGACCTATCAGCAGCGGCCAAGACTGCGGGTCCCAGATCGTCCGCACATCAGCGAGCCCATTGATGATCAATGTCACAAAACCGACCGTCAACGGACCCGTCAGCAGCAGCACGACGACAGCAGACACGTACCGGATCACCCACTGCGGCCCGATGCCGCGCACGGGAAAAATCATCCACGCGATCGGACCGACCGCGATGAGCGCAGCGAGGACGATGTTGCGGAAAGCGAACACCAGCATGAGCAGCAGCATCCCGACCATCAGGAGCCCGTGGATGATGACGGCAAAGAAGTAGTTCGCCTGCCCACCGGCCCACATCACCGACTGAAGCGTCGAGAACAACGCGATCGGTCCCTCCCGGTTCATCACGTACCAGGTCATCTCATCGATCGTGTTCAACAGATGCCCCGTCAACCACAGGGTGAGCGGCACCGCGGGGATCGCGATGAACGAACGCACAATCGCGCCAACGAGTTGCTCCCGGTCGCCAGTGACCACGGCGGCGGTGACGGCCCAGATCATCGCGCCGAACACAATGATGAGAATCGCCCACTGCCAGAACGACCACTCACCCACCGCCGCGGTCCACAGCAACGACGACGTGTCGAACTGCATGTTCAGCGCGACTACGTACATCATCCCCGTCGTCGCAATCGCCATGCCCCGCCCGAAGTTCTCGAACGACGCACACAACACATCGCCGAAACTGCATCCGTATGCCACCACGACCGGCTTGCCCCCGGCGCTCTGAATCGCCGCGGCATGACCCTCATACGTCGTGCAGATGGTTGCTTTCGTTCCGTTCGTCACGACCTGGATAAAACATTGCTGCGCTTTGACGTCTGCGGGATTCGTCGGTGTGCATGCAATCTGTCCGTTCGCCTCTTCACAGTCCACCGGGTAGGCAGGCGAACTCCACGGTTCACCTTCGACCGCGGCGGCACGGACCACGGATGCCGCCGCCAGGTCGCCACGCAGCTCCGGCACTGCGGCGGCCGGTGCCAGTGTGCCGATCCCGAGTGCGACGCCGAGGAGCGCGCCTAGGGTGACGGCGCGGGGGAGGTCCATTAGAAGCCGAAGTCGAAGTTCACGAACCACTGGAACAGGCCGCTCGCTGCCCCCAAGACGGCGGCGGCGATGAAGATCCAGAGGATGTTCTCCCCGGCCCAAGTCCGCACCCGGTCAGACGCGATCCCGCGAAAGGCGAGGGCAGCGCCGGCGATGATCAGCATGATCAGGACCACCATCATCGCGCCCGCAAGAATGTAGGAGGCGATGACCTGGAATCCCTGGAAGAACGGGGCTGAGAAGTCGGGATTCACGTCGGGCACTTCGACGTCTAACGGGACCAACGTGGTGAGTGTCATGATCGCTCCTTGCGTCGTGTGAGGTGGTGCGTGGTCAAGTCAGGGGGAGGCCTAGGGAGGCCATGAATGGGGCCGGATCGATGCGGGCGCCGTTCTGCCGCACCTCGAAGTGAAGATGGCAGCCGAAGGACAAACCCGTCTGCCCTTCCCCACCCACCCGCGTACCCGCGGTCACCTGCTGGCCCTCGGCCACGGTGATCGATCCGTCGGCGAGGTGCGCGTAGAGAGTGATGGTGCCGGCGCCGTGGTCGATCATCACGCTGTTGCCGAACTGTCCGAACCGCCTCGCGAGGGTCACCGTGCCGGGTCCTGCGGCGAAGATGTCCGCGCCGCAGCCTTGCGACATGTCGTACCCGAAGTGAGCGGCGGGGCAGTATGCGCATCCCTCAACCGGGTGCCACCCATAGCCACGGCCCGTGGTGTGACTGCCTGCGTAGGGGTATCCCCATTCGCCGACAACTATCGGCGCGCCGTTCACGCTCTCGTTCGAAGCCGTGGACGAGGACTGCGCCGCGACCGCCAGGGGCAGCACGATCACGGGCGCGAACACGGCAACCGCCAGGCACGCTAGCTGTACCGACCCGGATCGTTGTTGACGTAGGAGAGACCTCCGGGGTCGAGTTGGAGCTGTCTAGTTCTTCAGCTCGAACCCACGGAGGTCTCTCTTGTCTCACGCTAATGCCCGGCTGACTCCGGCCGGCCGGTTGATCATGGTCCAGCGCATCCAGTCGGGGCGTGCGGTCGCGCATGTCGCGGCGGAGATGGGCATCTCCCGCACGACCGCGTGGCGGTGGTGGCGGCGGTTCCGGGAGGCGGGCGTCGCGGGACTGCAGGAGCGTTCCAGCGTCGCTCACACCCATCCGCACCAGACGGGACCCTGCCAGGAGACGCGAGTGAGGATCATGCGTGAACTGACCCGTCGCGGCCCGGTCTTCATCGGCGCACGGCTGGGGATGCACGCGTCCGTGGTCGGTCGGGTGCTGCGCCGCCATCATGTTCCGCTGCTGCGGGACCTCGACCCGGTCACCGGCGTCGTGATCAAGGCAACCCGGCGGTCCGCGAACCGCTACGAGCACGCCCATCCCGGGTCGCTGATCCACATCGACGTGAAGAAGCTCGGCCGGATCCCCGACGGCGGCGGATGGCGCGCTCACGGTCGCAGCGAAAAGGTCCGCGGCCGCGGGATCGGCTACGACTACATCCACACCGCGATCGATGACCACTCCCGCGTCGCTTACGCCGAGACCCATGACGATGAGAGGGGCGTCACCGCTGCCGGGTTCCTCGAACGGGCGATCGCGTTCTACGCCACCCTCGGCGTCACGGTCGAACGCGTCATCAGCGACAACGCGTTCGCCTACCGAAAGTCTGCAGCATTCCACCGCGTGATCGACGCGCACCACATCACGCAGAAGTTCATCAAGCCACACTGCCCCTGGACCAATGGGAAAGTCGAGCGCCTGAACCGCACCCTCACCACCGAGTGGGCCTACGCCCGCCCCTTCACCTCGAACGCCGAACGCCGCGCCGCCTTGCGGGCCTGGCTCGACTACTACAACCTAGACAGAGCCCACCTCGGCATCGGAGGCCGAACCCCCATCGACCGAATCACCAACGGTCGAGGTCAGTACAGCTAGCGCGCCGGCGAAGAGGCCGATCAGGCGGCGGCCGGTGCGTGTGCTGGTGACGGCGGCCACGACCGCGACAGGGGCTCCCATGTCACGGCTCCATCGGCTCCGAGAAGAACCGCACGACTTTGCAATCCCCCGGCGTCTGCGTCGATCCCGGTGTTGGGACCGATTCCGGGCCGCAGAGCACCTGGACGCTCACTCGAACGGTCTCGTCGAAAGACGACTCTTCGTCCGCGCCGGCCATCGTGAACGTCAGCGTCACATTCGCCGTCCCGATCGCCATATCGCCGGATGGATCCTCGGGCGCGGGCATCAATGTCATCGCGCCGATCGTCTGCGCAACGACACGCCCGTCCTCGGCCGCGATCGAATCCCACTGCACCTCCGGCAACACCACGCCTTGACGCAACTCGAGCTGTGCCGCGCGGAGCGCATCGACTCGATCTGATTCTGATGCGTAGCGAGTGTCGGGGGTGAACCAGGTGTCGAGGTACGTGAGCCACTCTTCACGGCTCGCGAGAGTTGTATCGAAGGTCGACGCGGCAGCCAGAGCGGCACGCGCGTACAGCTCCGTGTCGGTTGTGATTGGCTCCGCCACCCAACCGCGTTCCGTGACCTCGGTGTCGACCGCCGCGTCCTCGGATGGAGCATTGGGAGACGCCGTCACGCCGTCGGGTCCCTGTGATGGTCCCTCCGACCGGCTCGGGGCCGGATCGGCAGGTCGAGGCAGGATGGACGCGACGATGATGGCGATGATCCCCGCGACCAGCACCGCGGCGCCGATCAACGCCCACATCCCCCCGCGTCCCTGCATTGTGGCTGCACTCACGGCAGCACCGCCTTCGTTTGAATGGCAGCGACCTCGTACCCCCAGAGCACCCCAGCAGGTCGCAGTGGAGGAATACTAAGCAGACGGTGCACAGTTGCAAAAGGAACGATTTGGTCACGGACCTGGGGCAAAGGGCGGCGGCGAGGGTATCGCCCACCGTCCGATCGGGAATGCGAAGCGCGACGACATGAGCCGCTCGGGGTGAGCTGGCTTGCGGTTGGCCGCGCCACCACAGCGTTCTCGGCCGCGCCGAATGCTTGATCTGGGAGCCATCTGCTTGAGCTCATGCGTGGATCGTATAGTGATTCAGATGCGATGTGAAGCATTAATTTATTCAGGATGCTTCCGCTAGCACCGAAATCGCGGAACAATACGTTCATGCCAAAGCTCGTCAAGCCAGCCAACAGCGAACGCGCGGCTGCGGCAGTGACAATCCTCGGCAACTTGGGAAAAGCCAGTCTGATTGCCTACTTGCGACGAAACCCAAACGCGGGCCGCAAAGCCATTTCCGAAGCAATCGAAGTGCCCGCGCCCACCCTGGTTCGATACCTCCGCGAACTCGAAGAAGCCGACGTTCTCATCGCGAATCCACCGAAATCGAACCGAAAGCAGGGGGAGTGGCCGGTGTATCGAGTCAACAACGTTGCCGTTACCGAGCTGTACCTCAAACTCGGCCAGGAACTGGGCGAGATATAGCACGCGCGACCCGCAGCCGGGTAGTTGGGCCTATGTTGACTTACAGCGGCAGTACGCCAGGTCGCTGATGCGTCAGCTTGTCGCTGATCGAACGCCGCACTGGTCAGCAGCCGCTCAGCTGCGGCTACTTGCCCGTCGCATTACTCGTTGGGCCGCGACTCAAATGCCGGCAGGGCGGATCGAGGGCTACTTCGTGGTTTCATGATGGGTCGCCCTTGTGCGCTGGCGCTGGGCCCGGGTGGGTTGCCGCGGAAGGTTCGGCTGGGGTGGGGAGTCGGAGTCGCTTGAGCATGAGGGCGTTGACGTGAATCG
>NZ_PQBR01000004.1:0-83230 GCF_002911615.1 Microbacterium sp. CJ77
CGGCGACGATGACGCTGGAGCCGGACATGGTGATTGCCGCGATCTCGGGGGTGAGCATGATGCCCAGCGATGAGACGAAGACGCCGGCAGCGATCGGCAGTGCGAAGACGTTGTAGCCGATCGCCCATCCGAGGTTCTGTCGCATTTTGCGGACCGTGCCCTTTCCGATGGTCAGCGCGATGGCGACGTCGAGCGGGTCCGAGCGCATGAGTACGACGTCGGCGGTTTCGATAGCGACATCGGTGCCCGCGCCGATCGCGATGCCGAGGTCGGCTTGCGCGAGTGCGGGGGCGTCGTTGACGCCGTCGCCGACCATCGCGACCTTCCTGCCTGAGCTTTGAAGTTCAGCGATCTTGGCGGATTTGTCTTCCGGGAGGACTTCGGCGATCACCGTGTCGATGCCGAGGAGGGCGGCGATGCGTTTGGCGGTGGGTTCGTTGTCACCGGTGAGCATCACTACTTCGATCCCGGAGTCATGGAGCGCGGTGATCGCAGCGGCGGCGGTCTGCCGTGGGGCATCGGCCAGGGCGATCACCCCTGCGGCTTCCCCGTCGACCGCGAACGCGATGGCGGTTCGGCCAGAGGCGGCGAGCTCGCTCTGCGCGGCAGCGATGGAGCGGATGTTGATTCCTTCGTCCGCCATCAGTCGAGGGTTACCCATCACCACGCGGCGCCCATCGACGGTCGCGATGGCTCCGAGCCCGGGGATATTCCGGAACGAACTAGCGGTGCGGCGAGGGATGTTGCGGGCGTCCGCGTACGCGACGATTGCCTTGGCCAGCGGGTGCTCGGACTCGCGTTCCGCGGCGGCGGCGAGGGAGAGCAGTTCGATGTCGTTCATCCCGATCGGCATGTAGTCGGTCACTTCCGGTTCACCCCGGGTCAGGGTGCCGGTCTTGTCCAACACAACGGTGTCGATGTGCGCCGCGGACTCGAGGGCGCCCGCGTTCTTGAACAGCACCCCGCGTTTGGCGCCGAGGCCGGTGCCGACCATGATCGCGGTCGGGGTGGCCAGGCCCAGCGCGTCGGGGCAGGTGATCACCACCACGGTGATCGCGAAGAGAATCGCTGTCGGCACCGACGCGCCGATAAGCCACCAGACGAGGAAGGTCACAGTGCCGCCGATCAGTGCGACCAGGACTAGCCAGAACGCGGCCCGGTCCGCGAGACGCTGCCCGGGGGCTTTGGAGTTCTGAGCTTCTTGCACGAGAGCGACGATCTGGGCCAGCGCAGTATCGGCGCCGATCTTGGTGGCCCTAATCCGGATTGTGCCGGTCGTGTTCACGGTCGCGCCGATCACCGGTGAGCCGGGGGCTTTGACGACGGGAAGGCTTTCGCCGGTGACCATGGATTCGTCGATCTCCGACTCGCCGTCCTCGACGGTGCCGTCGGTGGGGACTTTCGCCCCGGGTCGCACGAGCATCAGGTCGCCCGGCATGACCTCGGAGGTGGGCACCTCGATCTCTTCGCCGTCGCGGAGCACGACCGCGCGGGCGGGGGCGAGCTCGAGGAGCGTGCGGACGGCGTCGTTCGCTCCGCCGCGGGCGCGCATCTCCACCCAGTGGCCGAGCAGTACGAAGCTAGCCAGCACCGTCGCGGCCTCGTAGAATACCTCGCCGCCACCGGTGAGGGTGACCACGACGCTGTAGAGCCATCCGGTGCCGACACCGACGGCGACCAGCACCATCATGTCGAGGGTCCGGGCGCGCAGGGCCCGCCAGGCGCCGTCGAAGAAGATCCACGCGGAGTAGAAGATCACCGGCAGGGACAGGATCAGGGAGAACCAGTCATCGCGCAGCCCGAACGGCGAGGGGACGGTGAAGCCCAGCACCTCCCGGCCGATCGGGGACCACAGGATGATCGGCACCGACAGTACCGCTGCGACGATGAACCGGTTCCGCATGTCGCGGATCATCGCGGCCATCGACATCCCTGCGTGGCTGCCGCCGTGCCCCATGACGTCCTGGCTCGTATGAGCGATCGTTTCGTGTTTGGCGCGCGCGTGAGGGTCCGGGGCAGCGGATGCCGCGGCCGTGTCGACGTTGGTGTGGCTCGCATGGTGGCCGGCGTACGGATCGGCCGAGTTGTCTGCAGGGTCGCAGATGTGTTCGGGGACTGATTGTCCGGCGCAGTGGTAGCCGCACTCGATGATCCACTGACGCAGCTGCGCCTGTGAGGTGCGTTGCGGGTCGTAAGAGACGTTCGCGGTCTGCGCGATCGGGTTCGCGTCGACCGCGGTAACCCCGGGCTGGCGGAGCAGGGTCGATTCGACGATGGACTTCGAGGATGCCCAGGAGAGGCCCTCGACTTCCATTACGACGGTGCGGGTCGTTTCGTTCATTGCGTTTCTCTAAATCGGCGGGCTCGCTGCGGAAAGATCACGAGGTCGGCTCCGTCACCAGGACGGTCCGCCAGGTGTTGCCGGCGTCGGTCGTGATCCGTACGCCGCTATCGTCGGCGATTGCTGCGGTCCCGTCCGGGCTGACGGAGATGGCAGCTGGTATCCCGGTGGCGTGTCCAGCGGTCTTCCATACCGCTCCTGGCTTCGTGGTCCCGGTCCAGATGGTGCCGTCCGCGCCGGCCCCGATGATTCCTTCCTCCTAGGTGGGGTCCGCGGCGATGACGACAAGCATCGGGGCGTTGCCAACGGGAGCGAAACTGCTCCCGGCGTCGCGGCTGACCATCAGGCCCTCGGGTGTGGTGGCGGTCACGACATCGGGGTTGGTCGGATCGATGCTGATATCGCGGGCAGTCAGCGCGGCGACATCGGCCCAGGTCTGCCCGCCGTCGACGCTCGCCGCCAGGGCGGCGCGGTCGGAGGGGAGCCCGAGCAGGAAATCGGGTGCGGCGGGAGTGGTGGCGAGCATGTGGAAGTCCGTGACCCCTGCGAGGGACACCTGCTCCCACCCTGTCTCGGTGTGCCGGACGAGGCCGATATTCGGCGGAGCGAACGAATCTTCTTGGTTGTCAGGGGCGGGGTGGCCGGACGCGAGAATGCTCTCCCCTTGGACGGTCAGGCCCATCGCATCGAACACAGTGTCCCCGACCAGGGACACCTCATCGGTGGTGAGGTCGATGCGGTACGCGCCGGTGTGTGCGCCGACCAGCACGGCTCCGTCGGGCGCGAACGCGACGTCGTGAATATGAGCGACGGGCGGAGCGGAGGAAGGTTCATCGCTGCCGGCGGTCGTGCAGGCCGTGGCGGTGACTGTCAGCACGCCAGCGAGGACGGTGGCAGTGAGGGTGCGTGTGCGCGTGTTCATAGTGGCGGGCTCCACGGGCGAGGGCCAGCCGGCGGGTGCGGCCGACCCCTGCCTGTCAGAGGGTCGCGAGGATGTCCTCCATCGTCGTGATCTCGGTGGTCTGCGAGGCGATGATGTTCTCCGCCAGGGCGACCACATCGGCGTTCTCGCCGTCGTCGATCTGCGTCTGCGCCATCTCGATCGCGCCTTCGTGGTGCACGATCATCTGCTCCAGGAACAGGCGCGACGCCTCCACGCCGGTGGCGCCCTCCAGCGCCTCCATGTCGGTGTTCGACATCATTCCCCCGTGATCCATACCGTCCATCTCGCCCATCGGCGTGCCCCACTCCTCAAGCCACGACTCCATCAGCTCGATTTCGGGGCCTTGCGCGGCTTTGATCTGCTCGGCGAGGCTCAGCACGCGGTCATCGATGCCGTCCTTGGCGAGGATCATGTCGGCCATCTCGACGGCCTGTTCGTGGTGCGGGACCATCATCATCGTGAACTGCATGTCTGCGGAGTTCACATCGGCGGCAGGGGATGCCGAGGACGATGAGCCCATCCCGGGCATGTTGTCCATGCCGCCACCGGTCGTGGTGCCAGCGCAGCCGGCGAGAGCGAGCAGGGCGGTCAGGGTGATCGCGGCGGTCGCCGCGGCACGGTTCTTCATCAGGTTCTCCTCAGTCGTTTGTGAGCGCACGAACCGGTGTGTCCGGGCGTGAAAGTGCTGAGCCCACCCGCGGGACGGGTCGGCTGCGAGCACCTCTCAGGTGCGACTGATGCAGAGAACGAGCAGAGACGGGGGTCTAGGAAGGGCAGTGCTAGGGGCGATCAGGGTAGGGCCGGCGCGCAGCGCGGCCCCCCAGGTGTGGCCCACGCGAGGGAGGAAGAGCAGTAACGCCACGAAGAGCAGCGCGAGGACGCAGGTCATCGCCAGCATGCTGGTATGCCCGCCGCAGTCCACGCACTCCCCGTCCGTCGACGGCTGGGGCGTGCCGTGGTCGGCCACGGCCACGGCCGCGCCAGCGGTGCCGTGTTCGTGGATCGCCGACGACGCGGGCGTTGACGTCTCGGCGTGACTGTTCAGAGAGTGCATCGCGAGCAGCCCGACGATGATCGCGGTGGTGACGGCGATGAGTAGCAGCAGCGAGTGGCCGAGCCCACGCGGGCCAGGACGCAGGCGTTGCGCCAGAGCGATCATCGACATGTCACCTCCCTCGCTTCCCAGGGTAAACGGATCAGGCGGGCTGACGTGTGCGGGATATAGGGGTGGCTGCGGCGACCGACGCGGTGGCGTGGGCGCGGAAGCGTCGCAGCCGGAGGCTGTTGGTGACCACAAACACAGACGAGAACGCCATCGCGGCGGCCGCGATTAGCGGGTTCAGCAGGCCGAGCATCGCCAGTGGGATCGCGGCGATGTTGTACGCGAACGCCCAGAACAGGTTTCCCTTGATGGTGCCCAGGGTTCGGCGGGCCAGCCGGATCGCATCCGCCACCACGAGCAGGTCACCGGAGACGATCGTGATGTCACTCGCAGCGATCGCCGCATCCGTCCCGCCGCCCATCGCCACCCCGAGATCCGCCGCGGCGAGGGCCGCGGCATCGTTCACGCCATCGCCGACCATCGCCACCACACGCCGGGAGGCATGCAGCTGCCGGATCGCTTCGAGCTTCCCGGCAGGCGTGACTCCGGAGCGGACTTCGTCGATGCCGACGAGAGTGGCGATGTGTAGCGCCGCACCGGCGTTGTCGCCGGTGAGTAGTACCGGCCGGAGCCCCAGCGCGCGGAATCGTGCGATCGCTTCGGCGCTGGTGGGCTTGACGGTGTCGGACACGGCGATCGTGCCCAGGAACTCGCCGTCGCGTGCAACCGCGATCACCGTCGCCCCGGCGGCTTCCAGGGCCTCAGCTTCGGTGCGGTGGGTGGCGGGGGCGTGGACGGACCATTGGTCCTCGACCCACAGGGGACGCCCGGCGACCACCACGGCGCCATCGATTACGGCTTGCACGCCGAACCCGACGTGCGACGTGAACCCCTCGGCAGGAGTCGGCGTGCCCTCCACCGCCGCGACGATTGCACGGGCGACGGGGTGTTCCGATCCCCACTCTGCGGCGGCGGCCGATGCTAGCAGGTCCTCGGAAGTGATGCCGGGTGCGGGGGAGAGCGTGGTGACGGACATGACACCGTTCGTGATGGTGCCGGTCTTGTCCAGCACGATGGTGTCGACCTGGCGGGTCTGCTCGAGCACCTGGGGTCCGCGGATCAGGATGCCCAGCTGCGACCCGCGGCCGGTGCCGACCAGCAGCGCCGTCGGTGTCGCCAACCCCAGAGCGTAGGGGCAGGCGATGATTAGGGTCGCGACGGCCGCGGTGAACGCGACCTCGAGCGACCCGCCGAGTAGCAGCCACCCGACGAACGCGATGATCGCCAGGACGATCACGATCGGAACGAACACGGCCGAGACGCGGTCAGCGAGGCGCTGCACCTTGGCCTTGCCGGTTTGTGCTTCTTCCATCAGCCGTTGCATCCGCGCCAGCTCGGTGTCGGCGCCGACGCGGGTGATCTCCACGATCAGGCGCCCGCCGACGTTCACCGTAGCGCCGACCACGCGGGAACCCTTGGTGACCTCAATGGGGACGGATTCGCCCGTCAGCATGCTCGCGTCGATCGCGGATGCGCCGTCAACGACGAGCCCGTCGGAAGGGATCTTCTCCCCGGGGCGCACGACCACCTGATCGGCGACGGCTAGGGCATGTCTGACAATTGCCGGGTCCAGGCGATGACGGCGTTGAGGATGACAGCGGCCCGGTAGGTGATCGCGAGTTTGTCGTAGCGGGTGGCGAGTCCTCGCCATTGCTTGATGTGGCAGTAGCGGCGCTCGATGACGTTGCGGCCCTTGTAGTCGGCGGCGTCGAGGCAGACGGGGCGTCCGCCGCGTGAGCCGCGGCGCTTGCGGTGGCCTTGCTGGTCGGACGGCTCGGGGATCACGGCCTTGATCCCGCGGGCGCGTAGATGCCCGCGGATCGCGCGGGATGAGTACGCCTTGTCACCCCGGACCGCGTCCGGACGAGTGCGGGGCCGGCCGACGGGACGGGCGACACGCAGGTGTCCCATCAGCGGCAGGAACATCGGCGAGTCCCCGGCCTGGCCTGCTGTCAGCAGCGCGACCAGCGGGAGCCCGTTGCCGTCGACGAGCTGGTGGATCTTCGTCGACAGGCCGCCTCGGGAGCGGCCGACCGCGTGATCAGGCGGCTCGCGCGTCGTTCCATCCGACTTGCCGGGATGCATCGGCGATCGGCAGGTCGGTTTCCTCGATCAGTCGCGTGAACTCCGTCAGGCGGGTCTCGATGAGGAACCGCATGGGGGCGACACCGACCTGCTGGGTGAAAACGCGTGTGAGATGGGCGCGGGAGACGGCCACCTCCGCGGCGAGCCTGCCGACCGTCCACGGCTCGGTCATGCGCGAGCGCAGCAGGACGACCGAGCGGCGCACGGGGCGAGCGATTGGCGGCTGCGCGAGCCGGCCGCGCACCGGGAGGACGAACCTCTCGGGCACGGCGCCGTCGTCGGCGAGCAGCGTCGGTAGGGCAATCTCGACGGCGCGGGAGAACAGAGAGATCAGTCGGGTGGTCGCGACCTCCGGTGGCGCGGTCTCGTTCACGAGGCTGATCTGGCGCCACAGCGGTTCGATGCGGTGCAGGATGTCCACGCCAGGCTGCAGCACGAGTGCCGAGCCGTCCCAGGCGTCAGGATGCACGCCCGGACGGACGCCTCAATGTGTGCGGCGCCCTCGAGGACGTGGACGATCTTGGCGTGCCCAAACACGGCGCGGTGGATGCGTTCGGCGCGCACGCTCTCCACCGCCGACAACGGCGGACCGGCCGGCCGGCCAATAACGTAGCCGCGGCCGGTATCGTCACGATCCCGCAGGGGTGGGACCGCATCCCGTCCGATCAATGGCGCCGTCACGCGTTCATCGACACGACCAGTTCCGTGGCCTCCGGAAGGTTGCGCCGTGGTCACGCCCGATAGCCGATGACAGTGGTCATGCCGGTTTCGGCGTGGTAGATGTTGTGGCAGTGGGCGACCCAGAGACCTGGGTTGTCAGCGTCGAAGTCGACGGTGAGGGTCTGCTTGGGCAGGATGATCGACGTGTCTTTCCGCGGGCCGCCACCTTCATGCTGGTAGGTGTGACCGTGTAGATGGAATGGGTGCCACATCTCGGTGTCATTAGTGATCGTGAACCGGACGCGTTCGCCTTCGCGGATCTCGTGCGCGCCGTCGAGGGGCTGATTCATATCGAACCGTCGCCCGTCGATGCCCCAGTCGTATTCGGCCATACCTCCGGTGAGAGTGATCGCCACGGTCCGATCAGGCTGCCGTGAGGACAGCGCAACGCTGCTATCTGACGTCAGCAGCTGTGCGGTCCCGATCCGGCTGCTAGTGAGCTCCGGGATGCTCACATCGGCCGTCGGTGCTGCCGCGGCGCTGCCGGTGCGGATGACGGCGAAGCCGCGGTCGCGCTTGCCTTCGGCTTGCGCGACGAGGGGAAACACGCCGTCGCCGAGGGTGAGGGTCGCGTCGTAGCGTTCGCCCATGCCGATGAGGATGCTGTCGACTTCGAGCGGTTCCACGGGGAAGCCGTCGGTATGGGTGATGGTGAGCGTGTGACCGCCGATGGCGAGGCGGAACGCGGTGTCGCTGCCGGCGTTGATGATCCGCAGCCGCACCTTCTCGCCGGCCCGCCCGGTGAACTGGGTGGGGTCAGCGGGGGGTTTCCCGTTGACGAGGTAGAGGGGGTAGTAGACGTCGCCGGCGTCGCCGCCGAGCAGATCGGAGGTGGCGCCCATGAGGGTGTTGCCCATCCGCATGAACATGTCGCCCATCCCGCCCGTGTCACCCATCCCGGCGGACAGCTCGTCAAGGACGTCGTCGGGGGTGGCGGTGACGCCGTCGAGCCAGTCGTCGAGGATGATGACCCACTCGTCCTCGTACCCGCCGGGCTCGGCGGGGTCCTCGACGATCAGCGCCCCGTACAGGCCACGGTCCAGCTGCACCCCGACGTGGGGGTGGAACCAGTAGGTGCCGGGATCGGGCGCGATGAACTCGTAGTCGAAACTGGCCCCGGCCTTGATGGGCTGCTGGGTGACCGGCGGGACGCCGTCCATGTCGTTGCGCAGCGCGAGCCCGTGCCAGTGCACGGAGGTGTCCGCCTCGAGCTGGTTCCGGACGGTGGCCTTCAGAGTGTCTCCGGCGCCGAGACGGATCACGGGCGCCGGAACAGACCCGAACGCCCAGGTCGGCGCGGTCGCCCCGGCTAGGTCCAGCACGGTCGGGGCGGCGGTGAGGGTCGCGGTGGTGACCTTCCCGGTGCCGCCGCGGCGCCGCTCGGCGCCTTGGACCTGGGCGCCGTCGGGCTGCACCCAGTTCGCCGCCGGCGCGCAGGATGCCAGCGCGACCGTCGCGACGGCGCCAATGCTGACGCCGAGGAACCCTCGCCGAGTTAGGAGGAAGCGGGGGCGTGGGGCGGGCGACGGGTTCATCGTTGTTTCCTTTCCGGCCGGGAGCGCGGGCCGTGGTTTTCGTCAGGGAGGCCGTCCGGGTCGGACGTCGCATGATCGGCGGAGGCTCGTGGGGCACGATTGCCGGTTGCCGTGACGGCCGAGGGCTCTGAGCGCCTGGATCCGATGGCGAGCAACGCCATTGCGATCAGCACGATCACGGTCCCGATCCAGCCCCACAGGCCCGGGTCCTCGCGCAGGATCAGCAGCGACAGCAGGATCCCGAAGACCGGCACGAGCAGCGTCCACGCGGCGAGGAGGTCGAGCCGGGCACGTCCGATCTCGGTGAACCAGGCGACCGTGGTGGCGGCGGTGCCGACCAGTGATAGGAACAGCAGGGTGAGGATGAACCGGATGTTCCAGTCGATCGTGGGCGGCCCTTCTGTGACGGCTGCGGTGCCGGCGAGGATCGCACCTCCGATGAGCAGCTGAGCTGCCGCCACGATTCGGACGTCTGCGTGCACGATCCGGCCGATGAGGGTGCCGGCGGTGATCGCGGCGGCGGAGGTCAGTGAGAGCCACGCTCCGGTGCCGAGCCCGGAGGGAAGGACGATGATGAGTAGGCCGGTGAAGCCCAGGCCGATCGCGGCGATCGCGGCGGGGGTGGGACGCTCGCGGTAGAGCCACCACGCGGGCAGCAGGATCAGGATTGGCTGCGCGTTGGCGAGCACCGAGGCGATCCCGGTCGACAGTCCGGTCGCGGCGACGAACATCGTCGTGAATGCCAGGGCGATGTTCACCAGTCCGAGGCAGCCGATCAGTGCCCATGTCTTCGGGTCGCGGGGAAGAGGTGCCCGCTGGATGCCGGCGACGGTTGCGAGCGCGACCCCGGCGATGAGGGCTCTCAGTGCCGCGAGCCACAGCGGCGGGGCGTCTTGCAGGCCGACGGTGATCGCGACGAAGCACGACCCCCAGGCGAGCGTGACCCACAGCATCCGCAGCGGTCGGGGGTGCCCGTGCCGGCTGGCGTCCGCGAGGGGGCGGACGACGGTGTTCACGACGACTCTCGCGTGTCGGTCCCGCTGTCGCCCCCGTGGCGTCGATGATTCGAGTCGTGGGCGCCGGTGTGGTGGCGGTGGCCGAACAGGTGCATGGCGGCCATGCCGATGATCGCGACGTAGGGCAGCACTGCGACGACGTGGGGAAGGTGGTCGATGAACAGGTAGATCGCGATCCCGAGCACGGAGATCCCGATGATCAGCCACGCCGTCACAGGCATCCGTCGCCGCGGGTCGCCTTCGCCGGGACGTCGGCGGGCGGTTGGTGGTCACCGGTCATGGTCGGGCTCCTCCGCCGGTGTGAGGAAGTCCTGGCGCATGCCGAGGCTCTCGTCGGTGAGGCGGATCGAGGTCGCGGCGTCGGGGACGGTGCCCGTCAGCGCGCGGATCGCGTCGATCGTCTCGGGCACGACGATGGCCTCGTTGTAGACCTGGTAGGCGAGGTAGGCCTCGCTGCCGTTCACGGTGACCAGGTCCTCCCACACGGCGACCTCCCACATGTCTCCCCGGGGGCGGCCGAGATCGCGCATCAGCTCGACGGTGGAGTTGAGGGCGACCAGGCCATCGGACATCCGGATGAACGCGATGCGGGGCGCGGCGCGCAGGGCGTCCAGCACCTCGTCGCGGGTCGCCTCCCGGGTCAGTTGTAGCGTCCAGTAGTGGCTGTGGGTCTGCGTGTGGGCGCCTTTGGCGGCGATGGTGACGACATCGAGTCCGGGGAGCACGGTCTGTGCGTCGGGGCCCTGATGAGAGGGGATGGTCGGTTCTGGGACCATCGTGTTCATGATCCCGCCGAGGTGCGATTCCCACGGGTCGGTGGCGCGGCGGATGAGCACCCCACGGGCGCGCAGCAGGAGTCCGGCCGCATCCAGCGCGCCGAGGATCCGCACGATGCTGGTGGTGTTGCAGGAGACCACCCGGGTGCTGTCCCTGCCGATGGCGCTGGCGTAGTTGGCTTGGGCGACGAAGGAGTGGCCGGTGGTGGAGTGGGACTCGCCGCCTTGGAGCACTGCCTTGACGCCGAGGGCGCGGTAGCGCTCCAGGTTTCCCGCTGCCACATGCTTGGGGGTGGTGTCGACGACGACGTCGCACTGCGCGAGAAGGTCGTCGAGCACTCCCTGTGCGGGCACGTCGGCGCCCCGCATGGCCTGCTGCGCCTCGATGGTGGAGGCGAACACGGGCAGGCGGTTCGCTGCGGACTTGATCCGCCAGTCGGTGGCGATGTCCGCGACGCCGACCAGGTCCATGTCCGACTGCAGCAGGACCGCGTCGGCGACGCGCTTGCCGATGACGCCGTAGCCGTTGACGCCGACTCGAATGGTGTTCATGTGCGTGCCTTTCTGATGAGGGATGGGAGCCGCGGCGGTCATCGCCGTCGCCGCGTGGTCCAGAGCAGGTAGCCGCCGAGTGCGGTGACCACGCTCGCGCCGGCGCCAATCATGACGCCTTCCCGCGAGCGCCATCTCGTGTTCCCGCTGACGAGTTCGCCGATGCCGTTGATCAGGGCGGCGGTGATCATGCCGGCGATCAGGCGATTGCCGATCCGTTCAGCCCGTCCCACGAGCGGTTCCAGTTCGGCCGCGCGCAGGTGCACCTCGAGGCCGCCGTTCTCCAGCACCCGCCGGAGCTGCTTGAGTGTTCCGGGCAGCTCGAGCAGCAGTGCTCCGGCATCCGCGGATGCCTGTGCCCAGCGTTTCGCCAGGGCGGGGAGGGAGAACTGTCGCTGCACGATCCGCTCCGAGAAGGGGGTGAGCGCCTGCAGCATCTCGAACTCGGGGTCGAGCCGTGCCGCCAGTGCCTCGCCCACCATCAGGACCTTGAACAGCAGAGCGGTCTGCTGCGGCAGCTGGAGGTGGTGGTGTCGCAGCAGGGCGAGCAGCTCTCCGAGCAGGTGGCTGAGGTTAATGTCGGACAGGGGGCGTCCGAGATACCGCGACACGAAGACGTCCAGGGAGCGGCCGAGCTCGCCGCGGTCGGAGGTGTTCTTGGTGATCGAGAGCGCGAGCAGGGCGGTGGCGAGCGCGTTGGAGTCTCCGCGGGTGAAGGCGAGCAGCACGTCGGAGAGCTGCTCGGTGACCTCTTCGTCGAGTTGGCCGACCATGCCGAAGTCGATGAGGGCGATGGATCCGTCGGTTTGGATGAACAGGTTGCCCGGGTGCGGGTCGGCGTGGAAGAAGCGGTTCTCGAACACCATGGTGAGGATGAGGTCTGCGCCTCGCCTGGCCAGCTGGTTCCGGTCGATGCCGGCCGCGTCCAGGGCGGGCAGGTCGTCGACTCGGATGCCGTGCATCCGTTCCAGGGTCAGCACGCGTGACGTGGTCGTCTCCCAGAACACCTGAGGGACGGCGACGTCGGGTGAGTCGGCGAAGTCGGCGGCGAACCGCTCCGCGTTCCGGCCCTCCTGCAGATAGTCGAGCTCGGCGCGCAGCGTGCGGGAGAACTCCTCGACGATGCCCGGCAGGTTGTACTGGCGGGCGGCATCCCACCGCTTGTCGGCGCGCTCGGCGAGGTTCTGCAGGATCTCCAGGTCTTCGTGGATCTGGGCGACCGCGCCGGGTCGGCGGACCTTCACGACGACCTGGGTGCCGTCGTGAAGGGTCGCGGCGTATGCCTGCCCGATCGACGCGGCGGCCAGCGGTTGCGGGTCGAACTGTGCGAAGAGCTGTTCGGGGTCCGCGCCGAGCTCCTCGCGGATCACCGCCTTCATCGGCTCCCAGGCCTCGGGCGGCGCGGCGTCCTGAAGCTTGACCAACTCGGCGAGGTAAGCGGCGGGCAGCAGGTCGTTGCGGGTGGACAGCAGCTGGCCGAGTTTGATGAAGGTCGGTCCGAGCTCCTCGAGGGCGAGTCGGAGGTGTTCCGGACTGGTGTAGGGCTCGTCCCGGCGCGCATGCCCGAGAACGCCTTTGTTGAAGGGAATCCACTTCTCCAGTCCGAGCAGCCCGAGGCCGAGCCCGAGTCCGTGGTGCTCGAGGATGGTGGCGATGCGCCGATACCGGCTCCGATGCGTGCTCATCAGTCGAGGCCTCCTTCGCGGTTGGTCGCGTCGCGGGCCGAGGTGCCCGGGCCGATCGCGAACGTCTTGGTCTGTCCGGCCGAGAGCGGCACGGCGACCGCGCCGACGCGCACGTGGATCGCGGGTGCTGAGCCGGCGTGCACGCGAAGCTCCAGGCTGCGGTCACGGAGCATCACGTCGACGAGGTGGCCGCGGTATCGGATCTGGAACCCGACCCGGGTGAGGTTCGGCGGCAGTCGGGGGGCGAAGACGAGCTCGTCGTCACCGAGGGCCATGCCGGCGAAGGAGCGGACGGGCAGGTCGATGGTGCCGGCCATCGCGCCGAGGTGGATCCCTTCGCGGGTGGTGCCGCCCTGGGAGTCGTCGAGATCGGCGATCAGCGCCTCGCGGAACGCGATCCAGGAGCGGGACGGGTCGATGCCGGCCAGGACGGAGGCGTTCACGACTCGGCTGAGCGTCGACCCGTTGGCGGTGCGGGCGAGGTAGTACTCGACCGTGCGGGTCAGGTCCTGCTCGGAGAACGGGTAGCCGAGCGTGGCGAGTTGCGCCCGGAGCCCGTCGTGACCGAGCAGGTAGACCAGCATGACGACGTCGGGCTGCTTGGCGAGCTTGTACCGGTTGGTGCTGTCGTTCTCGGACTCGAGGATGAGATCGAGCCGGCCGATGTTCCCGTACTCCTCGCGGTAGTGGTCCCAGTCCAGCTCCTGCAGGCTCTCGTAGCCGTCGAACTGGGTGAGGATGCCGTCGCGGTGGAACCCCACCGCCAGTCGTGTGCTGAGCCGGGCCCACCCCGCGATCTCCTCGTCGGTGACGCGGAGCCGGTCGCGGAGGCCCTCGCCGCGGTGCCCGTGGAGCAGGGCGAGTGTCCGGGCCGCTCGCGTGGCGACCCACGAGGCGAGGACGTTGGTGTACGTGTTGTCGCGCAGGCCGCTGCCGGGAGCGTCCGGGGCGCCGTCGTGGAACTCGTCGGGTCCCATCACCCCGGCGATGTGGAAGCGGTCGGTGGCAGTGTCGTGCTCGGCGAGCGAGGCGAACAGGCGGGCGACCTCGATGATGAGCTCGCCGCCGCGTTCGGCGAGCCACTCGAGGTCGCCGGTGGCCTGGTAGTGCTGCCAGGCGTTGTAGGCGATGGCGAGGCCGACGTGGCGTTGACGGTGGGAGTTGTCCGGCATCCACCGACCGGAGCGCGGGTTGTAGAGCGCCTCGGGCGTCTCCTCGCGACCGTCGCTGCCGCTCTGCCAGGGGAAGAGGGCTCCGCGGAGTCCGGCGGCGGTCGCCGCGGCGCGGGCGGCGTCCAGTCGCCGCCAGCGGTAGTCGATCAGCGCCCGGCTGATCTCGGGCGTGCGCAGAGCGATCACGGGCAGGACGAACACCTCGTCCCAGAAGACGTGCCCCCGATACCCCTCGCCGTGCAGGCCGCGGGCGGGCACCCCGGCGTCGAGCTCGACGGTGTGCGGCGAGAGGGTCTGGAGCAGGTGGAAGACGTGCAGGTTCAGGATGAGTCGGCTGTGCGTGTCGGCGTCCAGGGTGACCGCGAAGCGTTCCCAGAGTCGCCGCCACGCCGCCGCGTGGCGTTCCCGCAGCGCCTCGACGTCGCCACCGCGTTCGGTGAGCAGGGTCAGGGCGGCACCACCCGGCTCGCTGATGGCCCGATCGTGGGAGGTGTAGATCGCGGCCGTCTTGGTGAGGGTGACCGGTCGACCCTGCTCCAGAGGGATGCGCAGCTCCCGGGTGTGCTGCGATGGCGTGTCGATGCGGTGATCGGTCGCGCTGTCGGTTCCGGTGAGGGTCGAGCGGACGGCGGTGGCGATGTGGACCCGGCTCTGCCGGGTCCGCACCTCGCAGAGGGTGGTGTCGCCGACCTGGCGGAACGTCGGCTGCGTGAGGTGGGTGGCGTCCGATCCGAGATACGCGGCCACGTTGCTGTTGCGCACGCCGGCGTCGATCCCGGCGCGGAGGGTGACCGTGCCGCTCCAGTCGGGGGCGGTGAGCGTGGTTTCCAGCACGGCCAGGTGAGGCTCGTCCAGGGAGGTGAACGTCGTCTGCACGAAGTCGAGTCGATCCCCGTTCGGAGCGGTGAGGACCGCGCGGCGGACGACCAGGCCGCGGCGCAGGTCGAGCTCGCGTCGTTCGCTGTGCGTCACGACCTGGCCGGTGGACAGCCACGGCCCGTCTCCGAGGCGGAGGTCCACCGGAAGCCAGTTGGGAGTGTTGACGAGATGCTCCTCCTCGAGCTCGCGCCCGTGGATGGTGCTCGCCAGTCGGTTGTACACGCCGGCGAGGTAGGTGCCGGGATAGTGGATGCCGTCGTCGTGGTGCTCGGGCCGGGCGCCCCGGGTGGCCAGGTAGCCGTTGCCCAGCGCGGTGAGCGCCTCCCGGTGCCCTTCGTGCGCGGGGTCGAAGCCGTCGTAGACCAGCTGCCACGGATCCGTGGTGGAGACGCCCAGGTCGAGCTCGGCGACATCGGCCAGGACGAGGTCGGCGCCCGCGGCCTCGAGCTGCTCCCGCGCTCCGGCGCGGTCGATGCCGACGACGAAGCCGAAGCCTCCGCGCCTCCCGGCCGCCACGCCGGCGACCGAGTCCTCGACGACCGCGGTGCGGGCCGCGGCGACACCCAGTCGCCGGGCCGCCTCGACGAACATGGCGGGATCCGGCTTGCCTTTCAGGTGATGCGAGAGCGCGATCCGGCCGTCCACCACGGTGTCGAAGCAGCCGGCCAGTCCTGCGGCGGCGAGCATCTGGTGCGCGTTCCGGCTCGCGGTGACCAGCCCGACCGGAACGGCCGCGCCCCGCAGGCGATGCAGCAGCGCCACGGTGCCCGGATAGACGCGCAGCCCGCGGGTGCCCAGCTCCGCCAGGAACAGCTCGTTCTTGCGCGCCGCGAGCCCCGCGATCGTCCACGCCGTTGGTGGGTCGTCGGGATCTCCGGCGTCCAGGGCGATCCCACGGGCCGTCAGGTACGCCGATACCCCGTCCTCGCGGGTTCGCCCATCCACATAGCGGCGGTAGTCGGCGACCGGGTCGAAGGTCGTCTCGGGGTCGTCCACCTGCACACGCGGGTCTCGCAGCACCTCGTCGAACAGCTGCTTCCACGCGGCGGCATGGATCGCGGCGGTGTTCGTGACCACGCCGTCCATGTCGAACAGCACCGCGTCGTAGACGGCATCGAGGTGGTGAGTCCCGCGCTCTGCCGACCGCGGAGTCATCGCGGCGCCTCGCGTCCGGTCATGAGGCGCCGCCGGGCGTCGACGCCGGGGCGAGGCTGCTCGCCTCTGCCGGGGCCGCGGGGGCCTGCTGGGCGGGCAGCCGGAGCCGCTTGAGCAGGAGCGCGTTGACGGCGACGATCACGCTGGAGCCGGACATGCTGATGGCGGCGATCTCCGGGGAGAGCATGATCCCGAACGCGGGGTAGAACACGCCGGCGGCGATCGGCAGCGCGATCGCGTTGTAGCCGATGGCCCAGCCGAGGTTCTGCCGCATCTTCCGCAGCGTGCCCTTCCCGATCTTCAGCGCGATCGCCACGTCCAGCGGGTCGGAGCGCATCAGGACGACATCGGCGGTCTCGATGGCGACGTCGGTGCCGGCGCCGATCGCGATGCCGAGGTCCGCCTGGGCGAGGGCGGGGGCGTCGTTGACGCCGTCGCCGACCATCGCGACCTTCTTGCCGGATGCCTGGAGCTCGGCGATCTTGGCGGACTTGTCCTCGGGGAGCACGTCGGCGATCACGGTGTCGATGCCCAGCAGCGAGGCGATGCGCTCGGCGGTGGGCTTGTTGTCGCCCGTGAGCATCGCCACCTCGATGCCCTGCTCGTGGAGTGCGTCGATCGCGGCTTTCGCGGTGTCGCGGGGGGCGTCGGCGAGGGCGATCACGCCGGCGATCTGCCCGTCGACGGCGAACATGATCGCGGTGCGGCCGCCGTCCGCGAGGGCCTGCTGCTGCGAGACGACCGGGCCGGTGTCGATGCCCTGCGCGGCCATCAGCCGGGCGTTGCCGAGCACCACGTGCTTCCCGTCCACGGTGGCGATCGCGCCCTGCCCGGTGACGTTGCGGAACGCGGACGCGGTGCGGCGCGGGATGTTCCGGCTCTCGGCGTAGGTGACGATCGCCTTGGCCAGCGGGTGCTCCGACTCCCGCTCGAGCGCCGCGGCGAGGGCGAGCAGCTCCAGGTCGTCCATGCCGATGGGGATGTAGTCGGTGACCTCCGGCTCGCCCTTGGTGAGCGTGCCGGTCTTGTCCAGCACGACGGTGTCGATGTGCGCGGCGGTCTCGATGCCGGTGGCGTTCTTGAACAGGACACCACGCTTGGCGCCCAGGCCGGTGCCGACCATGATCGCGGTCGGCGTGGCGAGCCCGAGGGCGTCGGGGCAGGTGATGACGACGACGGTGATCGCGAACAGGATCGCCATCGGCAGCTCCGCCCCGGCGAGGAACCACACCAGGAAGGTCAGGGTGCCGCCGACGAGGGCGAGCAGAACGAGCCAGAACGCGGCCCGGTCGGCGAGGCGCTGGCCGGGGGCCTTGGAGTTCTGCGCCTCCTGCACCAGCTTCACGATCTGCGCCAGCGCGGTGTCCGCGCCGACCTTCGTGGCACGCACCCGGAGCGTGCCGACGGTGTTCACGGTCGCCCCGATCACCTCCGAGCCGGGCGCCTTCTCGACCGGCATGGACTCGCCGGTGACCATCGACTCGTCGATCTCGGACTCGCCGTCCTCGACGACGCCGTCGGTGGGGACCTTCGCGCCGGGGCGGATGAGCATGAGGTCGCCGGGGACGACCTCGGAGGTGGGGATTTCGACCTCCTCGCCGTCGCGGAGGACGACCGCGCGGGCGGGCGCGAGCTCCAGCAGCCGGCGGATGGCGTCGTTCGCACCTCCCCGGGCGCGCATCTCGACCCAGTGGCCGAGCAGCACGAAGGTGGCCAGCACGGTCGCCGCCTCGTAGAAGACCTCGCCGCCGCCGGTGAGGGTGATGACCAGGCTGTAGATCCAGCCGGCGCCGACACCGACCGCGACCAGCACCATCATGTCCAGGGTGCGGGCCCGCAGAGCCCGGTAGGCGCCGTCGAAGAAGATCCAGGCCGAGTAGAAGATCACCGGCAGCGACACGATCAGCATGAACACGTCGTCGCGCAGCCCGAACGGGGCCGGCACCTCGAAGCCGAGCACCTCCCGGCCGATCGGGGACCACAAGGTGATCGGGATCGACAGGATCAACGCGACCAGGAACCGGTTGCGCATGTCCCGGATCATCGCGTCCATCGACATGCCGCCGTGATGCCCGCCGTGGCCCATCACATCCTGCGCGCTGCGGCCGGCCGGCTGAGCCCCGTGATCGTGTCCGCCCTCGGTGGCCGGAGCGTGACCGGCATGCGCGCCGGCGTCCATGGCGGAGTGGTCCGCGTGGTCCGCTGCCGGGTGCGGGTGCTCGTGCCCCGCCGGGGTGTCATGACCGGTGGAGACCGCGCGTCCCTCGTGCTCGGCGTGCTCCTGATAGCCGTCGTGCGCGTCATGCTCGGCGTGGGCATCGTGCTCGGCGTGGTCGTGGTGCTCGGCGTGCTCGTGAGGTTCGTGGGCGGGGTCGCAGATGTGGTCCGGGACGGACTGCCCGGCGCAGTGGTAGCCGCATTCGATCACCCACTGCTGCAGGTGCGCGACCGAGGTGGTCTGCGGGTCGTAGGTGACGGTCGCGGTCTGGGAGACCGGGTTCGCGTCGACGGACAGGACGCCCGGCTGGCGGGCGAGGTGGGCTTCGGTGACGTTCTTGGAGGTCGCGCGGATCATGCCGCTGACCTGCAGGGTCACGGTCTTGGTGTCGGTCATCGGATTTCCTTCGCGGTGGAGGGGCGGTTCAGGTCGGTGTCGGGGTGGGGCCAGCGCCAGTCGGCGACGGCGGGGATGTCGGTGCCGTGCTCGCGGGTGTGGGCGCGGGCGCGCAGGCGGGCGTCGACGAGTTCCTGCCGCAGCTGCGCGTGGGTCGCGGCAAGGCCCGGGACGTGGTCGAGGACGTCGATCGCGAGCCGGTAGCGGTCGAGGTCGTTGAGCATGACCATGTCGAACGGGGTCGTGGTGGTGCCCTTCTCCACGAAGCCGTGGACGTGCAGGTTCTGGTGCCCGGCGCGCTTGTAGGTGAGACGGTGGATCAGCCACGGGTAGCCGTGGTAGGCGAAGATCACCGGCTTGTCGGGGGTGAAGATCGCGTCGAACTCCCGGTCCGGCAGGCCGTGCGGGTGCTGGTCCTCGGATTGCAGACGGGTCAGGTCGACCACGTTCACGACCCGCACGGACAGGTCAGGGATGTGCTCGCGCAGCAACGCGGCCGCGGCGAGCACCTCGAGGGTGGGCACGTCGCCGGCGGCGGCGAGCACCACGTCCGGCTCGGCGCCCTCGGTCTCGGTGCCGGCCCAGGGCAGGATGCCCAGGCCCCGGGTGCAGTGCTCGATCGCCTCGTCCATGGTGAGCCACTGCGGGGCGGGCTGCTTTCCGGCGACGACGACGTTGATGTAGCCGGTGGAGCGCAGGCAGTGGTCGTAGGTGGACAGCAGCGTGTTCGCGTCGAACGGGAGGTAGACGCGGACGATGTCGGGGCTCTTGTTCAGGGCGAGGTCGATGAACCCGGGGTCCTGGTGGCTGAACCCGTTGTGGTCCTGCCGCCAGACGTGGCTGGAGAGCAGGTAGTTGAAGCTCGGCACCGGTTCCCGCCAGGGCACCTCGCTGGCGGCTTCGAGCCATTTGGCGTGCTGGTTGAACATCGAGTCGACGATGTGCGTGAACGCCTCGTAGCAGTTGAACAGGCCGTGCCGGCCGGTGAGGACGTACCCTTCGAGCCAGCCCTGGCACTGGTGCTCGCTGAGCACCTCCATCACCCGCCCGGTCGGCGCCAGATGCTCGTCCACCGGCAGCACGGTCGCGTTCCACTGCTTGCCGGTGGCCTCGAACACGGGCGGGGCGAGCCGGTTGGAGGCGGTCTCGTCGGGGCCGAAGATGCGGAAGTTGTCCGGGTTGTGCCGGATCACGTCGGCGAGCCATTCGCCGAGCATCCGGGTCGCCTCCGCCGTTCCCGTGCCTCGCGCCTCGGGGTCGACCGGGTGGGCGTGGTCGCGGAAGTCGCCCAGGCGCAGCGGGACGGTCAGCTGCCCGCCGTTCGCGACCGGGTTAGCGCTCATCCGCCGCGCTCCGGCCGGGGCGGCGGCGACCGTGGCGGGGAACGGGGCGCCGTCGGCGTCGAAGAGCTCGTCGGGCCGGTAGGAGGCCAGCCAGTCCTGGAGGATCTGCAGGTGCTCGGGGGTGTCGCGGACCTCGGCGAGCGGCACCTGGTGGGACCGCCAGGTGCCCTCCACGGGGAGCCCGTCGATCACCGGCGGGCAGGTCCAGCCTTTCGGGCTGCGCAGCACGATCGCTGGCCACGCCGGCCGGCCTTCCAGGGTGCCGGCCGCCGCGGCGGTCTTGATGTCCGCGATCCGGTCCAGCACCTCGTCCAGCACGCCGGCGAACCGGGCGTGGGACTCCCGCGGGTCCTCGCCGTCGAAGCCGACGGTGACCACGAACGGCTCGTGGCCGTAGCCGCGCAGCAGCGCGACCAGCTCGTCCTCGGGGATGCGGGACAGCACCGTCGGGTTGGCGATCTTGTACCCGTTCAGGTGCAGGATCGGTAGCACCACCCCGTCCGCGGCGGGGTTGAGGAACTTGTTGCCGTGCCACGCGGTCGCCAGCGGCCCGGTCTCGGCCTCCCCGTCGCCGATCACGCACGCGACCAGCAGGTCCGGGTTGTCGAACGCGGCGCCGTAGGCGTGGACGAGGGAATAGCCGAGCTCGCCGCCCTCGTTGATCGACCCGGGCGTGTCCGGGGACGCGTGCGAGGGGATGCCGCCGGGGAAGGAGAACTGCCGGAACAGCGCCTTGAGCCCCTCCTCGGTGCGGTCGATCCGCGGGTACAGCTCCGTGTAGGTGCCGTCCAGGTAGGCGTTGGCGACCATGCCCGGCCCGCCGTGCCCCGGCCCGGTCACGTACAGGGTGTTCAGATCCCGGTCGGTGATCGCCCGGTTGAGGTGGGCGTACAGGAAGTTCAGGCCCGGGGTGGTGCCCCAGTGCCCCAGTAGTCGAGGCTTGATGTGCTCCGCGGTGAGCGGGTCGCGCAGCAGCGGGTTGTCGAGCAGGTAGATCTGCCCGATGCTCAGGTAGTTCGCCGCCCGCCACCACGCATCCACCTCCTCCAGTCGTTCCGGGGTGACGGCGGTGGTGCGGTATGCCCAGCGGGCCGGTGCGGTGCTCATGGTCGGTCTCCTCGAGGTTCGCGGCCGAGGCCGCCGAATGTGGTCATGGTGATAGTGGTCATTGTGCGGTCCCTGCCGGGAGGACGACGGTGGTCTCGGTGCCGTGGATCCAGACGATGCCGCGGTCGTCGACGAGCACGACCGCCCCATCTGCGTTCCCGAGCGCCTGGACGGTGCCCGTGGCGGCACCGACGCTGTCCCAGGATCCGGTGCCGGTGACTCGCCAGAGGGTGCCGTCGGTGTCGACGCCGACCAGCCCGCCCGTGGAGTCCGCCTCCACCAGGTAGAGCGGCGGCGCATCCGCGACGAGGTCGAAGGTGGCGCCCGCATCCCGGCTCTCCTGCAGGCCCTGCCGCGTCGCGGCGTAGAGGGTGCCGTCGGTGGTGACGGTCAGGTCGGCGGCGGGGAGCTCGGCGCCGTCGATCCAGGTGGTCCCGCCGTCGGTGCTGGTGCGGATGGTGATCGAGCTGGACCCGATCCCGTGGATCGCACCGTCTCCGGCGGTGAGGACGTGGAAGTCCTCCTGCCCGGTAAACGCGACCGGCTCCCAGGTGGTCCCGGCGTCGGTGCTTCGGATGAGTCCCAGGTTGTGCTCGCCGAGCTCCGCCGGGGTGTTCGGTCCCGGGTGCCCGGAGGCGTAGAGGACGTCGCCGTCGGCGGTCAGGCCCATCGCGTCGAAGTCCGCGCCTCCCAGGGGGCCGGAGATGTCGCCGGTGTCGGTGAGGGTGTAGAGGCCTGCGTGGGCGCCCAGCAGCACGGTGCTCCCGCCGAGGTCGACGATGCCGTGCACATGACCGAGACCGGTATCCGGGGCGGGTGCCGAGGTGGCGGTCGGCGTGGAGGTGCAGCCGGTCAGCAGCAGGCCCGCAGCAGCGGCGACGGCAGCGGCCGTGATCGTGGTGGCGTTGCTGCTCATGCGATCGCCTGGATGAAGAGAATGGTCGCCGCGGACAGGATGATCAGGGCGAGGATGATGCCCACGAAGCACGCGGCCAGAGTCCGGGAAGTCATGATGGGCCTTTCGACGGGCCGGCGCTGTCGGTCAGGACGGATGCGCCGGGCCTCGGGCGGGGCCAGGTCAGGGGTGGTCGGCCCCGCCCGAGGGGTTCGGGTCAGAGGGTGGCGAGGATGTCCTGCATGGTGGTGATCTCGGCGGTCTGTCCGTCGATGATCTGCTGGGCGAGCGCGGCCACGTCCGGGTTCTCGCCGTTGTTCAGCACCATCTGGGCCATGGTGACGGCGCCCTGGTGGTGGCCGACCATGCCCTCGAGGAACAGCCGGGTCGCCTCGACCCCGGTGGCGGCGTCCAGGGCGGCCATGTCGTCGTCGGACATCATCCCGTCGCCGTGGTCCATGCCGCCCATCCCGCCCATCCCGCCCATGTCGGACATGGAGTCGTCGTAGGGGATTCCCCAGTCCTCGAGCCAGCCCTTCATGGTCTGGATCTCGGGGCCTTGGGCGGCTTTGATCTGCTCGGCGAGGGTCACGACCCGCTCGTCGATGCCGTCCTTGGCCAGGATCTGATCGGCCATCTCGATGGCCTGTTCGTGGTGCGGGATCATCATCGTGACGAACATCTCGTCAGCGGAGTTGAACGATGCCTGCTCGGAGGGGGCGGGGGTGCCGCTGGTCATGCCGCCGGGGCCGTGGTCCATGCCGGGCATGGATCCGTCGGTGGGCGCGCAGCCGGCGAGCACGAGCGCAGCGGCGAGCGCGGCGGTGCTCAGCGCGAGAATGCGGAAACGCATGGGTGGGTGTCCTTGTCTAGTCAGTCGAATGGTGAGTTGATTCCCGAGCCGTATGCGGGCACGGCGCAGCATCTCCCGGCACAGCGGCGACGGGAGGGCGGGGAATCAGGTTCGACTGATCGACAGGACGATGAGGGAAGGTGGTCGGGGGTGCGGTAACGCGGTGAGCACATTCCGCCCGTGCAGGCGTAGCAGGGCGAGGACGGTGCCCAGGCGGGCCAGCAGCGCCGGGGCGAGCAGCACGATGGTGGCGGCCAGCAGCGCCAGCACGCACGCCATCATCAGCATCGAATGGTCCGGCATTCCGCCCGAGCTGTCGCAGTCGCCCTCGCAGTGCCCGCCCGAAGCCTCGGTGCCTGTCCCGATGGTGTTCTCGAGCATGCTCCCGGTCGCGACGGTGCCGCCCAGGTCAGAGTCGGGCGCGGCATGGGCGGCTTCGGAGGCCGCTGCGGGGGTGTCGGCGTGCCCGCTGGTGAGCATGCCGGTGAGGGTGTGCATGGCCAGCAGGCCGGCGATCAGCAGGAGCGCGGTCGCGAAGGTCAGCAGCAGCCGGTGCAGCCCGGATGGGGCGTGCACCAGGGTTCGGATGTGGTTCACCGCCGACCTCCTTCCCGCGTCCAGCGTACCCCGGTGTGCCTGGATCCCCGCCGGCGCCGATCGGGCGCACGGCGGTCCTGCCCAGCCTGGTCGCCCGACCGATGCCTGGCCAGGGGCGATGGTCCCGGATGGGGACCGGTGCGCGGCAACCGGCTCATCGGCGGCCCGTTCCGGCACGGTGGGCCTTCTCCATCAGAGCCAGCAGCCCGAGGGTGTCGTCCTTGATCTGGGTGCGACCGACGACGGCCCAGTTGCGGGCGAGGTGATCGCGGAGATAGTCGAGGATGTGCTCGAGGGGGACGGTGTGCCAGGAGCCGGACCGATGGGGGCGGGCGGTGTTGCCGAACGCGACCGTGCGGATCAGGTGGCCCTCCGGGGCGAGGACCTGCCCGGCCGTCAGCAGCTCCTGGACGAGGGCGGGCGCGTCGGCGGGGGTGCAGCAGCCGAACCGGGCGAACGCGGCCTCCAGCACCGCGGGGTCGCGCATCGCGGGGTTCAGCTTCGGGGCGCCCTCCTTGACCTCGCCGACGATCATGTCCGGCGCCCCGGGGCGGGCGCCGAGGGCCGGGTCGGGGTCGTCGCCGGGGATGTGGTGCAGTCGGATCGCGAGGATGTCCAGGTCGGTGACGGTGCGCGGCCCGTCCGGACCGGTCGCGTCCAGCACCGGGTACTCGGCGACGGTGAAGTACCCGTTCACCCGCAGGTAGGCCTGCACCAGACCGACCGCTGTATCCATCCCGCGCCCCCTTTCCCTGCCGTCGTGGGTCAGGCGGCGTTGGCGTAGCGGGCGGGGTCGCCGTCGAACAGCGGCCCGCACTCGGGGCAGCAGAACCAGTACCGCGCGCCTTCGTAGTCACGGAACAGGCCGCGCTTCTCTGCCCACGCCGGGTCGACCTGATTGCCGGGCATGACCGGGCAGGTGACGAGGTTGGTCGCCCCGGCCGGGGGCTCATGGTGATGGTGCTCGTGGGATCCGTGATCGTGCGCGGCGTGCTCGTGGCCGGTGTGGTGCTCGTGGTCGTGCGTCATGGCGGTCTCCTTGCGTGGGTGTCAGGCGTGGACGGGGGTGGTGTCGCGGCTGGGCGTCAGGACGGTGGGCGTCGGGGCGGGCAGGAGGCGGAAGCGGCGCAGTCGGAGGCTGTTGGTGACGACGAACACGCTGCTGAACGCCATCGCGGCGGCGGCGAGGATGGGGTTGAGCAGGGCGAGCATCGCGACCGGGATCGCGGCGACGTTGTACGCGAACGCCCAGAACAGGTTGCCCTTGATGGTGCCCAGGGTGCGGCGGGCGAGCCGGATCGCGTCCGGGACCAGGAGCAGGTCGCCGGAGACGATGGTCAGGTCCGCGGCGGTGATGGCCGCGTCGGTGCCGGTGCCCATTGCGATGCCGAGGTCCGCTTGGGCGAGGGCGGCGGCGTCGTTCACGCCGTCGCCGACCATCGCGACCACCCGTCCGGATGCCTGCAGCTCGCGGATGGTGTCGAGTTTGCCCTGCGGGGTGACTCCGGCGCGGACGTCCTCGATGCCGGCGTCGTCGGCGATGGTGCGGGCGGCGCCGGGGTTGTCGCCGGTGAGCAGGATCGGGGTCAGCCCGAGCCCGCGCAGTCGGGCGATGGCCTCACGGCTGGTGGGCTTGATGGTGTCGGCGACGCTGATCGCGCCGCGCGCCTGCCCGTCCCACGCCACGACGGTCACGGTGGCGCCCGCGGCCTCGTCGGCCGTGATCGTCGCGGCGAGCTCGTCGGGGATCGCGATCGCCCATTGCCCGGTGATCCAGGTGGCGCGGCCGGCGGCGACCATGCGGCCGTCGACGATGCCCTGCACGCCTTGACCGGCCTCGGCGGCGAATGACTCCACGGCATCCGTCGGGCCGTCGGCTGCGGCGGTGATGGCGCGGCCGATGGGGTGCTCGGAGCCGTGCTCGAGCGCCGCGGCGAACCGGATCAGCTCCGCCTCATCGGTGCCGGGAGCGGGGTGGATGCCGGTGACGGTCATGGTGCCGGCGGTGATGGTGCCGGTCTTGTCGAGCACGACGGTGTCGATGCGGCGGGTCTGCTCGAGCACCTGGGGTCCGCGGATGAGGATGCCCAGCTGGGCGCCGCGGCCGGTGCCGACCAGCAGAGCGGTCGGCGTCGCCAGCCCCAGCGCGCACGGGCAGGCGATGATCAGGGTGGTCACCGCGGCGGTGAAGGCGACCTCCAAGGGCGCCCCCGCGATCAGCCACCCGGCGAACGCGGCCAGGGCGAGGACAATGACGATGGGGACGAAGACGGCCGACACCCGGTCGGCGAGGCGCTGCACCTGGGCCTTGCCGGTCTGCGCCTCCTCGACCAGCCGCGCCATCCGGGCCAGCTCGGTGTCGGCGCCGACGCGGGTGATCTGCACGAGCAGGCGCCCGCCGGTGTTCACAGTCGCGCCGACCACGCGGGAGCCGGGGGCGACTTCGACCGGCACGGACTCGCCGGTCAGCATCGACTCGTCCACCGCGGACATTCCCTCGGTGACGAGGCCGTCGGCGGGGATCTTCTCACCCGGCCGCACCACCACGACATCACCCGGAACGAGCTGTGCGACGGGGACGCGCTGCTCAGTGCCTTCGCGGAGGATCACTGCGTCCTTGGCGCCGAGCTCCAGCAGGGCGCGCAGGGCCTCGCCGGACTGCCGCTTGGCACGAACCTCGAGGTAGCGGCCGAGGAGGATGAACACGGTCACCAGCGCGGCGACCTCCAGGTACACCTCGTGGCCACCGGCCTGCGGGGTGCCGACGAAGGTGACGCTCATCCGCATTCCCGGCATCCCCGCACCGCCGAAGAACAGCGCGTACAGCGACCAGCCGAACGCGGCCAGCACCCCGACGCTGATCAGAGTGTCCATCGTCGCCGCCCCGTGCCGGGCATTGATCGCCGCGGCGCGGTGGAACGGCCACGCCCCCCACACCACCACCGGCGCGGCCAGGGTGAGCGTGAGCCACTGCCAGTAGGTGAACTGCAGGGCGGGGATCATCGACAGCACCGCGACCGGCACCGCCAGCACCGCCGAGACGATCAGCCGCTGCCGCAGCGACGCCAGCTCATCGTCCCGCGGGATGGTCTGCTCAGCCGTGTCGGGCACAGGCGGGGCTGGGAGGCTCGCTCCGTACCCCGCCTGCTCGACCGCCGCGATCAGCTCCTCCACCGGCACCGGGGCCTCCGAGTGCACGCGGGCCTTCTCGGTGGCGAAGTTGACCGTCGCCTCCACCCCGGGCAGCTTGTTCAGCTTCCGCTCGACCCGCGTCGCGCACGACGCGCAGGTCATCCCGGTGATGTCGAGATCGACGTCCAGCGTGCTCATGAGGCTGCGGCGAGGCTGTACCCGGCCTCCTCGACCGCCTCCCGCACCCGCTCCGCGTCCACCGGGGCGGTGCTGGACACGGTCACCGTGGACACGCCGCCGGCGTGCAGGTCGACCTCGACGCCGGAGACCCCGTCGATCGCGGAGACCTCCTCGGTGACGCTCCGCAAGCAGTGCGAGCACGTCATCCCCTCCACCAGGAACTGCGCCGACACCTCGCCCGATGCCGGTTGCGCCGTCGCGGAGGCGGTGGTGTTGGCCGTGGCGGCGTGGGAGGTGGGGGCGCAACAGGCGCAGCCACCGCCGTTCGTCGCCTGCAGGCCGAGGTCCTGGAATCCTTGTCCGGTCATGTTGTGCTCCTTTCGTGAGCGTGTCGATGCGTGTGGTGTGAACGTTCTAGGAGCGGACCAGCCGCGCGATCGCGGCGTTCGCCTCGCGGAGCTTCTCCTCCGCGATCGGGCCGCCCTGCGCGGTCGCCTGCGCGACGCAATGCCCGAGATGGTCCTCCAGCAGCGTCAGCGCGACCGACTCCAGCGCCTTCGTCGCCGCCGAGACCTGGGTCAGGATGTCGATGCAGTACACGTCCTCGTCGACCATCCGCGCGATCCCGCGCACCTGCCCCTCCGCTCGACGCAACCGCGCCAGCAGCGCCTGCTTGTCATCCACGTATCCGTGTGCCATCTCAGCCACCTCCGACGTCGATCGTATACCCTATAGCGGTATAAGGTACTTCGTGAAGAGGATATTCCCGGAGCGGGCAGAGCGAAAGGGCGAACGTGACCAACTGGTACGTCATCACCGGCGGGCCCAGCTCGGGCAAGACCACCACCGTGAACCTGCTGCGGGACCGCGGCTACACCACCACCATCGAGCATGCCCGGCACTATCTCGACCTGCAGCGCATCGCCGGCCGCACCGTCGAGGAGGTCCGGGCGAAGCAGCGGCAGTTCCAGCGCGGCGTCCTGGACATGCAGCTCGCGGAGGAAGCTGCCCTCGACCCGGACGCCACCGTGTTCCTCGACCGGGCCGTCCCCGACTCCCTCGCCTACTACCGCTTCCTCGATCTCGAGCCCGACCCCGCCCTGCTCACCGCGCTCGAGCACGTCGACTACCGCACGACGTTCATCCTCGACCTGCTGCCCCTGGCCGCCGACTACGCCCGCACCGAGGACACCGCCGCCCAGCAGCGCATCCACGAACTGCTGACCCAGGTGTACGAAGCGCTGCCCTTGCCGGTCGTGCGGGTTCCGGTCCTCAGCGCCGACGAGCGGGTGCAGTTCATCCTGGACCGGCTCTGACCGCTCTCGCCCGATCGGGATGTCCTGTGCAACGCTTGGGGCCCAGGGCACATCTCACCGGCACAGGTCCAGGCGAGAACGCGCCCCACGGTCGAACAGGACGGATGTCTCGGATGCCCACTCAGGAACGTCTCCGGAAGGACCTGCTAGGCGGCGCTCTCACGACCGCGCTCGGCGTCTTCACCCTCGGGATCGGGGTCTACTTCCTGTTCCTTCGACCCTCCCTCCTGCCAGAAGACATCCGGCATACGGGTATCGACGCCGCCACGCTGCCAGTGGCATTCGTGGACTGGCTCGGGATCGTCTTCTCGACCTGGGGCGGCTTCATCGCGGGGTTCGGGATCGTGCTGCTGGGCATCGGCGCGTCCCTGCTGTCCCGCCGCACGCTGTGGCTCTACCTCGGCACGGCGGCCGGGGTGCTCGTCGCCTTCGGACGCTTCGTCATCAGCAACATCCTGATCGGCTCGGACTTCCTGTGGTTCATCGCGACCATGTTCGTGCTGGCACTGGTGCTCGCAACCGTCCTCGTCTTGAACGTCATCCGACGGCATCGGACGAACGAGACCGCCTCCTCCGACGTCGACCGAACCGCTAGACGCTGACCGCTGCGAGCGACTGCCGGGCGATCTCGAGCTCCTCGTCCGTGGGAACGATCAGCACGGCGACCGGTGAGCTCGGGTCCGAGATCGCTCGCGCCCCGTCGGCCCTCGCCTCGTTGCGTGCCGGGTCGATCAGGATGCCCAGGCCCGCCATGCCGGAGACCACCGCCGCGCGCGTCGCGGCGGCGTTCTCGCCGACGCCGCCGGTGAAGACGATCGCGTCCGCTCCGCCGAGCTGGGCGAGGTAGGCGCCGAGATAGTGGCGCAGCCGGGGATGGTAGACGTCGAGCGCAGCGGCGGCGCTCGCATCCCCAGCGGCGGCCGCGGCATGGATGTCGCGCATGTCCTCGGTGCCGGCCAGCGCCCGCAGGCCGCTCTCGCGCGTGAGCAGCGCCTCCAGCCGATCCCATGCTACGCCGGCGCGGCCGAGCGCGAGGAGCACCCCCGGATCCAGGTCCCCGGCGCGAGTGCCCATCACGAGCCCCTCCAGCGGCACCTCTGCGTCGAGTGCCGCCGGCCCGTCGCGATCCAACAGCTGCTCGCCGACGATGCGGGAGAGATCCGTGAGGATCTCCACCCGCTTGCTGACTATCTGCTCACGCACCATGGCAAAGCGGCGTCGCTCGAACGCTGGCTGCACAAGAGCAAGTGCGCGATGGTGCTCCGCGAGCTCGCGGACGGGACCCTGCCGCTCACCGCCGAGGCGATCATCACCCGAGCCCGGTCGGGACAGTCGGTCGCGTTCCTCCTCTCACTGCTGGTCCGTTCCGGCGTGCTGCCGGAGCTCGACGTCGAGGGCACGCGCTTCGACCACTGGCTCAACGACTGGCTCGGTGGCATCGACCATCCCGAGGACCGGCTGATCCTGCGCCGCTACTGCACCTGGGAGCTCCTCCGATCCACTCGGACACTGCGCAGCGCGTCCAGCCCTGCTTCCGGCTTCCAGAGGCAGAGGGCTGCACTGAAGTACTGCGCCGCGTTCCTCGGGGAGATCCGGGCGCAGCAGGAGACGCTGGCGACGTTCCCGCAGCGCCTACTCGACGCGTATCTGACCGATTCGCCTAGCCAACGCGACGCGCTGGCACCGTTCACTCGTTGGCTGCGAAAACACCGGCTGAGCACCCTTCGGGTCGAGTTTCGAGCCCATCGCCTCGAGGGGCGAGACTACGCCTCTGATCACCGATGGCAGATGGCCCGCAGGTTCCTGTCCGATGCCGACATGGACCCGAAGACCCGGGCCGCGGGTCTCCTCGTGCTGCTCTACGGGATCCAGCTGACCCGCATCGTCACGATCACCCGGGCACAGGTCGACACGAGCTCGCGGCCCGTGACGCTCACCGTCGGGGCCGAGCCGATCGAGGTCCCCGCGATCCTCGGCGACGCCATCGTCGAGCTCGTCGATGCCACAAAGGGCCATCCTGAAGGGTGGTTGTTCCCCGGCCGGAACCCGGGCCGTCACCTCACCCCGGGGCCGCTCAGCCGTCGCCTTCGCGCCGAAGGCCTGCTTGCCGGGAGCGCCCGCACGACAGCGCTCATCGAGCTCACCCGGCAACTGCATCCCCGGATCGTCTCGGATCTCCTCGGCATCACGACGGCATCCGCTGCCTCATGGTCGCGTCTCGCCGGTGGCGAGTGGTCCGATTACCCGGCTCTCCGCTCCACCCACCCCTGATCAAGCATCACCCGTCAGAGCCGGGCCGGAAATCGCTTCGCGCAGTTGCTCGACGGTCGGAGAGCCTCCCAGCCCGGCAGGGGTACGGAACACCCGGCAGGCGAGCCCGACCGGCGTGTGCTCGTCGGCGAAGGGATCGACGCCGTCGACGAGGACGGTCGGTGACCCGTGGAATCCGAGGCGCTCGGCGTGCTCGGCGGTCTCGACCAACTGTCGTGTGACGCGGATATCTGATCGACCGTCGAGCAGCTCAGCAAGCCGGCGGTCGAGTACTTCCCAGTTCGGGCAGCCGTCGAAGTACTGCAGGGTGATCTCCATGGTTGGCCCTCTCAGTTCTCGGTGCCGCGGAGCATCAGGAGCGCTCCGGCAATCGTAGCGGTGACGATCACGATGTCGGCGAGGTTCCCGATGAACCAGTTGCCGTAGGCGAGGAAGTCGACGACGTGCCCCCGGGCGAATCCTGGTTGGCGGAAAAGCCGGTCGCCGGCGTGCGAAGCAGCGGCCCCGCCGAGCGCACCGATCACGATCGCCCACCCGGGGCGTCGGACCCGGAACGCGAACACGATCGCGGTGGCCGTGGCCGCGACGGCGATGAGAGCGAACACCCAGGTGAAGCTCTCCCCGAAGGAGAACGCCGCGCCGGGGTTGTACGCGAGCTGCAGGCCCAACAGGTCGCCGATCAGCGGGATGCGCTCGTGCTCCGACAGGGTGGCCTCGGCCCACACTTTCGTTCCCTGATCGATCACGACGACGACCACGGCGATCAGAAGCGCCCAGGCAGTGAGCCGCCAGCGTCCTCTCTGCGGACGCTCTCCCGACGCCGATGCCGACTCAACGTCGGTATTCGTGTCCGGGGTCATGCGAGGGCCTCGAAGAGACGGACGATAACGCCGGATTCAATGAGGATGAACAGGCCCAGGCCGATGAACACGACGGGGACGAGCCAGTGCTCGACACGTTCGAGCGTTTCGGTGACGGCCTTGTGGGTGCCGATCAGTCGCCCGGCAGCGCACCAGACGGCGACGAGGATCAGGAACACGACGATCATGACCGCGACGTCGCCGGGCGAGCTGGTGCGGAAGATCGGCGTGTAGAGGGAGATGTTGTCGGCCCCGTTGGCGATCGTGATCCCGGCGACCCCCCATAGTCCGACCGCGGTGATCTTGGAGTCGTCATCATCGTCGTCGCCGTTACGGCGCAGGCCGCGAATGAGCGTCCAGATGCCGATGCCGAGCGGGATCAGACCCAGGAAGCCGACCCATTCGTCCGGGACGATCGTGAGACCGAGCGCGGCGATCACGCTGATCACGACGAGTGTGATGAACCCGAGGTACTGGCCTGCGACGATCTGCCACGGTCGCGGCTTTCCCCGGCTGGAGGCGAGGAACAGCACGGTGAGCACGACGATGTCGTCGATGTTGGTCGCCGCGAACAGGCCGATCGCCGACCCGATGGTTGCGAGCATCAGCTTTCCATTCGTGGTGTGCGGGTGCGTGCGGCGCGCAGGCCGTTGAGGATCACGATGACCTCCGCGACCTCGTGGACCAGGACGACAGCCGCGAGCCCCAGGACCCCGAAGAGCGCGAGCGGGAGCAGTGCGGTGATGATCAGGAGGGACAGGATGATGTTCTGGTTGATGATCCGCCGGCCCCGCCGCGCGTGATCGAACGCCCGCGGGATGAGCCGCAGATCATGACCCGTGAAGGCCACGTCCGCAGACTCGATCGCCGCATCGGAGCCGGTCGCTCCCATCGCGATGCCGATGTCCGCGGACGCCAGGGCCGGGGCGTCGTTGATGCCGTCACCGATCATCGCGACCGATCCCGCCTTCGACAACTCGCCGATCGCGGTCGCCTTGTCCTCAGGGCGCAGCTCCGCGCGCACATCAGCGATCCCGGCCTGCGCAGCCAGCGCACGAGCGGTGCGGGCGTTGTCCCCGGTGAGCATCGTCATGCCGACGCCCTGATCCGCAAGCGTGCGGACCACCTCGGGGACTTCCGGACGCAGCTCGTCGCGGACGCCGATCGCCGCGACCGGTGCCTCGTCGCGGTGCACGATCACGACAGTCATGCCCTGCTCCTCAAGCCCTGCAACCCGGTCGCCGAGCTCGCCGGCGTCGAGCCAGCGGGGGCTGCCGACCGTGATACGAGCGCCATCGACGGTGCCGTCGATGCCGTGCCCGGCCTGCTCGGTCACATCCGCGGCCACGGGAACACCCGGGGCTGCAGCGGTGATCGCCGCCGCAAGGGGATGCGTGCTGTGCTGCTCCAGAGCCGCCGCCCAAGCCAGCGCCTGCTCCTCGGCAATGCCGTTCGCAGTGAGGACCGCGGTGACCGCGGGCTCGTTACGGGTCAGGGTGCCGGTCTTGTCGACCGCGACGTGCCGGACCGTGCCGAAGCGCTCGAAGACCGCGCCGGACTTGATGATCACGCCGAACTTGCTCGCCGCGCCGATCGCGGCAACGACCGTCAACGGCACCGAGATCGCCAGCGCGCACGGAGAGGCCGCTACCAGCACGACGAGCGCACGAGTGATCCATACCTCCGGGTCGCCCAGCAGTGACCCAATGATCGCGACGAGCGCTGCGAGAATCAGCACACCGGGTACGAGCGGGCGGGCGATCCGGTCCGCGAGACGCGCACGCTCGCCCTTCTCCGTCTGCGCTTTCTCGACCAACTCCACGATCGTCGTAAGCGAGTTATCGGTACCGGCCGCGGTCGCCTCGACCTCCAGCACGCCGGAGCTGTTGATCGCGCCGGCCGACACCGCGTCCCCGGGCTCGACCTCGACGGGGATCGACTCCCCGGTGATCGCCGAGGTGTCCAGGCTTGAGCGGCCAGAGCGGACGATCCCGTCGGTTGCGATCCGTTCGCCCGGGCGGACCACCATGACCTGGCCGACCGTCAACTCCCTCGCCGGCACCTGCGCAGAGACGCCGCTCTGCAGCACGGTCGCCGTCTCCGGCACGAGCTTCAGCAGCGCCCGCAGGCCGCCACGGGCACGGTCCATCGCCTTGTCCTCAAGCGCCTCAGCAATCGAGTACAAGAACGCCAGAGCAGCGGCCTCCTCCACATAGCCGAGGATGACCGCGCCGATCGCGCTGATCGTCATCAGCAGCCCGATCCCGAGCTTGCCCTTGAACAGCTTCCGAATCGCGCCAGGAGTGAACGTCGACGCGCCCAGCAGCAGGCCGATCCAGAACAGTACGAGCGCCGGGATCTCGAGCCCGGACCATTCAAGGATCAGACCAGCCAGGAACGCGACACCGGAGAAGACCGGCACCATGATCCCACGGTCCCTCCACCAGGGCCGCTCCACCTCTTCGGTCTCATCCTCCGCCGCAGTGGCAGGCTCGTGCTCGCAGCTACACGCCGCGCTCACGCGTCCGCCCCTGTACCGCAGCAGCCCGGCACCGTGCACGACGAGTCCACACACGGCGCGTGCTCATCGACCGCCAGCGTCACATCCACGAGCGCGACGAGCGCAGCCGCAAGATGCGGGTCAGCGATCTCGTAGCGCGTCTGGCGACCCTCAGGCTCGGCGACCACGATCCCGCAGTCACGCAGGCACGTCAGGTGGTTCGAGACGTTCGAGCGGGTCAGCTCCAACTCGCGCGAGAGCACGGCCGGATAGCTCGGTGCGTTCAGCAGAGTCATCAAGATCCGGGAGCGCGTCGGGTCCGCCATGGCCCGGCCGAGCCGGTTCATGACGTCGAGGCGCGAAGCAATAGTCAGCATGTACTGAACTATACAGCAAGCGCTGATCAATCATTGGTGATCAGTGCCCCACCATTCATTGGGAGAAGAGTCGGAAGCCGCTGAATACGCAACTCAGCAACAATCGGCGCTACCAGTATGAGGAGCTCCGCCCTGCCTGGTGGCGCGATCGTGCGCTGCTGCCCTCCGTGCTTTCTGGGGTGTTCCTGCTCGTCGGGTACATCTTCAAGTGGTCTGGGCTCGACATCCTCGCGTTGGCGTTGCAGTCGGCCGCGTTGGTGGCGGGCGCGTACACGTTCGTTCCCGGCGCTGTTCGGCGGCTTCTCCGCGGACGTCTCGGGGTGGGACTGCTGATGACGATCGCCGCGATCGGGGCTGTGCTGCTCGGCCACGTGGGCGAGGCAGCCACGCTTGCGTTCTTGTTCTCCCTCGCCGAAGCCCTTGAGGACCGTGCGATGGACCGCGCAAAGGAGGGCCTGCGCGCGCTACTATCCCTGATTCCAGAGACGGCGCGCGTCTCGCGCCTTGACAGCGATCTCACGATCCCCGCCTCGGAGGTGCGCGAACTCGACATCCTGGTTGTGGGTGCCGGCGAACGTGTCGCGACGGACGGTGTGGTCGTGGAGGGTCGCTCGAGTCTGGACACGTCTGCAGTGACGGGCGAGTCCATCCCGGTAGATGTCGCGCCTGGCGCGACGGTCGCCGCGGGTTCGGTGAATGGGGCGGCCACGCTCCGCATCGAGGCGACTGCGAATGGACGGGATAACTCGCTGACGCAGATCGTTGCTTTGGTGGAGCAAGCTCATGCCCGGAAAGGAGATCGGGCTCGGCTCGCAGATCGCATCGCGCGCCCCCTAGTGCCTGTAGTGCTGGTTGCCGCTGCCGCGATCGTCGTTTTCGGGTTCATCGTGGGGGATCCCGGGACGTGGGTCGAGCGCGCCCTGGTCGTCCTCGTCGCCGCGTCGCCCTGCGCTTTGGCGATCGCGGTTCCGGTGACGGTGATCAGCGCGATCGGCGCCGCATCAAAGTTCGGTGTGGTGATCAAGTCCGGCGAGGCGTTCGAGCAACTCGGCACCATTCGTACCGTGGCACTAGATAAGACGGGAACACTCACCCGCAACAGACCGATTGTCGCGGACGTGCGACCCGCCCCGGGCGTTACCCGCGAGGAGCTGTTGGACTGGGCTGCAGCGGTCGAGGCCACCAGCACACACCCACTGGCTGCGGCGATCAACCAAGCCGGAACGGGAGGCGCCTCCGCGACGAACGTGGTGGAGGACGCCGGCCACGGTGTCACCGGCCAGGTGGGCGACCGGGTCGTGCACGTCGGCAACGCCTGCTGGCTGGACCCCGGGGGGCTCCGCGTCGCCGCGGAAGAGATGGCAGCTCACGGCATGACCGTTGTTGTCGTCGAAGCAGACAGTCAGCTCGCCGGTCTGATTGGGGTGCGTGACGAGCTGCGGCCCGAGTCGGCAGAGACCGTTCGGATGCTGCACGCGCAGGGCATCGACACGATCATGCTCACCGGTGACAGCGATCGCACCGCGCGCGCGATCGCTGAGGAAGCCGGGATTACCGAAGTCCGGGCGGAGCAGCTGCCGAAAGATAAGGCCGACGCGATCGTGGAGCTCGTGGCGACGCATCCGACCGCGATGGTCGGTGACGGCATCAACGACGCCCCGGCGCTGGCTACCGCAACGGTTGGGATCGCCATGGGAGTGCGCGGTTCCGCGGCGGCGATCGAATCTGCTGACGTCGCCTTCACGGGCCACGATCTTCGCCTTATCCCTATTGCCTTGGCGCACGCGAGACGCGGTCGGCGGATCATGACGGCCAACATCGGCCTTGCGCTGGCGATTGTCGTTGTGCTTTTCCCCCTCGCGCTATTCGGGGTGATGGGGCTCGCTGGGGTCGTCCTGGTTCACGAGATAGCCGAGCTGATCGTCATCGCGAACGGCGTTCGCGCTGCGCGTCGCCCGGCTCTCGTTCGCAGCATGACTGAGTCAGCCGCCTCGCAGCCCGCACTCGCCTCGACGTCCTGAAGCTGCCGATCAACTGAGGCCCGAGTATGAGTGCAGGCCCTTGAAGAAGATGTTGACGATGGTGAAGTTGAACAGCACGGTCATGAAACCGATGATGGACAGCCAGGCGGAACGCTTGCCCCGCCATCCGCGGGTCGCCCGGGCGTGGATGTAACCGGCGTAGAGCACCCAGATGACGAAAGTCCACACCTCTTTGGTGTCGAAGCCCCAATAGCGGCCCCACGAGTCGTTTGCCCAGATGGCGCCGGCGATGAGCGTGAATGTCCAGAACATGAAACCGACGATCGCAAACCGGTAGGACAGCGATTCCAGGGCGTCGGAACTGGGGAGTGCGCGCAGAAGTCCAGAGCGGGGAATGTCGGCATCGTCGGACATAGCCAAGTCTCGCGTCTCGCGGCGCGCTTGCATCAACTGCGTGACCGATATTCCGCATGCAATCGCGAAGAGTGCTGTGGCGAGGGACGCGACGAACACGTGGATCACCAGCCAGATGCTCTTGAGCGGGTCCATCAGCGGGACGACCTCCACGTAGAACGCGACCGCCGCCCCACCGAGAAGGAGCACGACCATTCCGAGGAGAAATGCACCCAGGAAACGCAGGTCGTACAACCGGAGGACGAGGAGGAAGACCGCCACGATCAGCAACGTCCCGGTGAGGGCGAATTCGTACATGTTCGCCCACGGAACCCGCTCGGCCGCGATGCCGCGTGAGACGGTGCCCGCCGCGTGGAAGAGAAACCCGAGGACGGTGAGCGCGGTGCCGATGCGCGCCCACAGCAGTCGGGGGCGCAGTCTTGGCGGCACCCGCAGGTCATCGATGACTGCTGGTTTCGCGGCGGCAGTGTTGGCGAAGTCTGCCACGCCGGAGTGGGGGGCGTTTGTGCCCACAGCGACGAGCGCGGGTAGGTGCTCCTGGAGGTGCGCTGTATCGGCGCGCGAGGCACGTTGCGCAAGGTCGATGGTGAAGGCGATGAAGGCTAGGGAGTAGGTGGCGATTGCCGTCCACACCAGCAGCAGTGAGATCCCATCGAGGGAAAGTGGGTCTGTTCCGGGCATTGAGTTGTTTCCAATCGTGAGGGCGAGGTCGGTTGCGAAGACGGTGAGTGAATCCGAAAAGGATCAATCCGGCTCCGGCGCTGATCGGCAGGAGGGTGGTGAGCCAGGCATCGACGATCGAGGCCGGAGTGAGCCGGGTTCGGGGCGGGACAGCGGTGACCCTGCCGTCGCCGGTGTCGGCGTCGCGTCGGGTGAGAGGCGAAGGTGAGCGAGAGCATTCGTCAGGTATCCCTCTTGCGGAGCGTTTCGAGGTAGGCGTTGTAGGCGTCGAGATCGGGGTCGCCGTGTGTGTCGGCGTATCGTGCGGCGGCTGCGTCGCGGGTGGTGTCGTCGCGGTACCAGCGATGCATGACGAAGAGGAGCATCAGCAGGGTGGGTGCTTCTCCGTACGACCAGGCCAGCCCTCCCGCGATTCTCTGGTCTACGAGGGGGTCAACGCCGAGGGCGAGGCTGGATGCGGCGAAGTTGTCGATAAGAAGGCTTGCCGCGATCATCAGGAACACCCCGAAGAATGCGTGCAGCGCGGCTTCCGCGAAGACGTCGAGTGCTCGTCCCGCGTGATTGAGGTGCACGGGCAACGGGTCTGAGGAAAGCACGGGGATGGTGAACAGAATCCCCGCGATGAGGAAGCCGGCCTCGAGGCCGAGATGACCTCCGGGCAAAGCGAGGATGAGGTCGGCGAAGTCGGCCAGGTAGAGACCGTAGAACGCGAAGAGATAGAGCGGCAGCGCGATCCAGGGGCTGAGGAGCCACCGCGCGAACCGGCTGCGAAGCCCCGCGTGAGCTATCTGGAGGACAATGCGGCCGGCGCCGTGGTGAGGGGTGGCGCGCAAGAGGAGCGTGCCCGGCGAGCCGAGGACCAACAGCGGTGGGATCGCCATCATGAGCGTGAGTTGCTGGAACATGAACACCGAGAACAGCGCGTACCCGTAGGCCTCGACTCCCAGCCCGGTGATGGCGGCGAGGCTGACGCAGCCCAGCAGGAAGCTGACTGTTCGCCAGATCGGCCAGCGCCTGCCCCGCGTCCACATCCGGATCGCGCCTACGAGGTAGACGACCGCAAGAGCTGCCGCGATAAGCGGCAGCAGCGGGAAGGGTAGAGGGACAGGGGAGAGAAACCCCAGAAAAGTGGGCGGTACGTCGGGGACCCAGTCCGTCATCGGCGCGAGTCTGCGTTCGGCAGGTCGGTGTAAGCGGTGGAGTGTCGAGATGCGAAGTCGCTGACGGCGCGGGAAAGGGCCGGGTCCTCTCCCCGCGCGAGACCGGCATATTCGACGTGAACCCCGTCCGGCATCAGACGAGCTTTGACCCAGAGGCGTCGGCGCGGGACGAACAGTCCGGCGAACAGCCCCAGGAGGGCGAGGATCGAGAAGACGAGCACCCAGACGCCACTGGGATCCCTCTGGATCTGTAGGGACGCGAACCGTTTCACCGGCTCGCCGACCTGTTCCGTGTCGTCCTCCCAGGTGATGGTGCCCCACCCGTTCGGCAAATCAGCGGTGCCTCCAGGGGTGAGCTCGAGGGAGTCCAGGCCGGAGTCGGCGCCGGTGAGCTGGGTGAGCCCGGCGACATCCAGTGTGTAGACCGACCGGGGTATCCCGTCATCGATGCCGAGATCGCCGCTGAACACATTGAGGGTGAGGACCGGATTCGCGACATCGGGGTAGATCGAGGTGAACGCGCCTGAGGGAAGTACGCCTTGCGTGGGGTAGAAGAAGCCGACGAGGCCGACCTGCTCCGGCAGACCGTCCGGGATCTTGATGATCCCCAAAGAGGTCATCGCAGAGTCCTGCGGAAGGAACGGCTGCGACTCGCTGTAGACCAGCTCGCCGTCGGAGTTGCGGATGGAGAGGGTGGGAGCATAGCCGTTGCCGAGAAGGTAGACCCGATCGCCATCAACGGTGATCGGGTAGTTCACGAGCACGCTCTCGGCGCGGTCGTCGTCTCCCGGTGTGCGGACGGTGACGTCCGCAGAGAAGTCCCCCGCCTGCCCGGCCCCAGGCGCGCCGGGGAGTCGGTACGAGACCTGGAAATCGTCGAGGGTGAGTGAGTACGGTGCGAGCACGGTCCCGTCGACGAACCGGCCGGGATTGAACGAGGAATAGTCGCTGAGCGCGTTGACGAACGTGGTGCCTTCCACCACGACCCGCTGTCCGGTATAGGCGAACCCGGTGCCCACGGCGACCGAGGTGAGCACTCCAACCAGGGCGACGTGGAAAACCAGATTGCCGGTCTCACGCACATAGCCCCGTTCGGCCGACACCGACGCCCAGCCCGCACCATCGTAGCGGTGCACGCGATAGCCGGCCCGACGCATCTGACGTTCCGCGAGGTCAACTGCGAGCCCCATGGCGTCTGTGTTTCCGCCGACGACAGGCAGGGTTGTTTCCTGATAGGCCGGGAGTCGGGCAAGCCGAGCAGGGGTCCGAGGCGGCTGGGCCCGCAGTGCGGTGTAATGGTGCTTCGCGCGCGGGATCACGCAGCCGATGAGGGAGGCGAACAGCAAGAGGTAGATCGCGGAGAACCACGGCGACGAGTACACATCGAACAGGCTGAGTGCGTCGGCGAGCGGGAAGACGTCGGGGTTGTTCCGCTCCCACTGGATGACCCCGTTCGGGTCTGCGCTGCGTTGCGGAAACAGCGACCCCGGAACGGCGGCGATCGCGAGGAAGAGCAACAGGACGAGGGCGGTGCGCATACTGGTCAGCTGACGCCACGCCCATCGCATCCACCCGACCAGCCCGAGAGAGGGGGCGACGATGTCGGCCCGATCGGTGTCGGCGTGATCGGCGGGCCGCAGTGGATCGATCGCCGTATCGGTGTCAGAGCGGGGCGGGAACATTGATCACCACCTGCTGAAGTGCGGACATCAGCGCGGTCCACAGTCCGCTGACCATAAGCAGCCCTAGGGCAACCAGCAATGCGCCGCCGACTATGTTCAGGACGCGGATGTGGCGGCGCAGGACCGACACAGACCGTGACGCCCACCCCCACCCGAGCGCGAGGAGAAGGAAGGGAATCCCGAGTCCCAAAGAGTAAGCAAGTCCGAGCAGTCCCGCGCGAGCCGGATCGCCGAGGTTCCAGGACACAGACAGGATCGCGGCCAGGGTGGGGCCGATACAGGGCGTCCACCCGACGCCAAGTGCGACGCCGAGCAGCGGCGCGCCGATTAGGCCGGCTCTGCCTTGGATGCGGGGGCGGAGAGTTCGTTGCGCGATGCCGAAGAAACCGATGAACACCAGCCCCAGCGCGATCACCACAACGCCGAAAATGCGGGTGAGGACGTTCGCGTACTGCAGTAGCAGGTATCCGAACGTGCCGCCGAGGATCGTCACGGACACGAACACCACGGTGAACCCTGCAATGAACAGCCCCACTCCCACGAGCAGGCGGGCACGCTCTGCAGTGGCGGTGCGCGAATTCGTAACAGCAGCTCCCCCATCACCTACCGAGGTGCCACCGAGGTAGCCGAGGTAGCCAGGCACGAGAGGTAGCACGCACGGCGAGACGAACGAGACGAGACCGGCGAGGACGGCGATGGGGATCGCTACCCACAGGGCGCCATCGAAGACCAACTGACCGGGACTCACGGAGAGTCCTCCACGAGAGCGTCATCGACGAGGGTGGACAGGATGGATGCTGTTGCCAACTGCCCGATTATCCGGGCGGCGACCCGCCCGTCCCGATCCAGGACGAGTGTGGTTGGGGTGGCCTGGATGGGAGTGACCTGCGCGAACGCAAGCTTGACGGTTCCATCCTTCACGTCGATGACGCTCGGGTAGGTGACGTTGTTGTCCCGGGCGAAGGACAGAGCGGTGGCAGGCTGATCGTAGGTGTTGACCCCGAGGAAGGCGACGCCCTCGCTCTGGTAGTTCTGCCATACCTCCTCGAGGAGCGGCGCTTCAACGATGCATGGGCCGCATGCCGCATACCAGAAGTTCACGACCAGAACGTTCCCCCTGTAGTCGCTGCTGGAGACCGGTTCCCCGGTCTCGATGACTCCTTCGAAATCGACCGGATCGCCGCGCTCGCCCTCCGGGATCTCCACGACCTGAAAGTCGCCGGAGATATAGCCCTTCTCGCTCCCGTCCCGGTACTGCTCCGCGAGAGCGTCATTGGCGGCACATCCCGAGAGCACTATGACGACGGCGAGCACCACAGAGGGCCAGCCGATTCGCTCGCGCAGGCTCATGTGCGCGGCACCTTGATCAGCACACCCGCCACGAGGAACGCCACTGCCGCGACGAGCTGAGCGCCCGCCCAAACGGGACCTGCGAACGGCAGGGGGAACACGGGATTCCAGATTACGGCGACAGCGAGGAACACGGGCGTCCACCACCATTGGCGGGCTTGGATCGAGAACCATCCCACGATGGCAGCCATGATGGCGGTGACGAACAGCACCAGGGTGAACCAGTCGTCTCCCATGAGGACGGGGGCGACGAAGAGAACAGCCGCAGCTATGAGCCCGGGGGCGAACGCATTCCGTTGAAAGGGCGAAGCAGCACGGGCTTTGTCGCTCACGGAACAACCTGCGCGTTCGGCTCGCCGGCAGCTGTACTCGCGGGACGGCCTTCGCGGGTGCGCCGGGAGCGATTCAAGAGCGTCACGGCGAGCACGATCGCGCCGGCGCCGAGGGCGATGTCGGCGAGATTGCCGATGAATAGGTTCCCGTACGCGAGAAAGTCGGTCACCTGGCCGCGTGCGAATCCGGGGGGCGAGAACAATCGGTCGATAAGGTTTCCGAGCGCGCCCCCGAGGATCAGTCCGATTCCTGCCGCCCACCCGGCGCTGCGAGCACGCGTTGCGGCGACGACAAGGAACGCCATGGCGCTCGCGCCAAGCAGGGTGAGCAGCCAAGTTGCTTCGGAGCCGAGGGAGAGGATCGCCCCGGGGTTGAACGCCAGCTGCAGCCCGAGCAAGTCACCCAGGATGGGTATCCGCTCCGTCTCGCTCAGCCCGCCAATGGCAGCCGCCTTCGTTGCCTGATCGACCACCACTACGGCTGCGGCGACAATGCATGCCGTCGCGAACAATCGCACCTGGTTACTTTTCATGGGACGCGTCCTTACTTGTGCGCTCGGAATCCTGCTGCTCCTGTCGGTCGACCGCTTCCTCGTTGCGGAGTCGACGTTCGCGGGTGACCTTGAACACCACGATGAACCCCGCTCCGAGGATGATGACCCCGGTGAGTACTGCGAGGATCGGCAGGAGTGCTACACCTCCAAAGGGCTCGCTACCGCCGGTGTTGGTGGTTGTCTCGGCGGAGGTGATGGACGGTTCGGGCGCTTGTTCCGTCGCACCCGCGCCCGGGGTGCTCGCGTCGCTCTGAATCGGTTCGACCGTGTAGGTGTACTCGCCGCTGATCGGGTGGCCGGGCCCTGACCCCAGTTCTTGGACACGCTGAATCCAGCATTTTGCTGGGGAAGCGAGATGATCAGAATCATGGTTAGGAAGAACTACTCCGACGGGTTCCGGCGGCAGGCCGTGGACTTGTACGAGTCCACTCCCGGGGCGACGGTGCGTGGCATCGCCGCTGATCTCGGGATCGAGCGCGGCACGTTGCGGCTGTGGCTGGAGCGGCACGGGACGGGCCGGAAGACGGCTGCGGACGGCACCGCCGCGCGCAGCCCGTTCAAGGCGTCGGCGACCTCGCCGACGGCGGATGCGGGGGCGGATGAGACGCCCGCGCAGCGCATCGCACGCCTGGAGGGGCGGGTCGCGCAGCTGGAGGTCGAGCAGGTCAAGCTCGTCACCGAGCGTGAGATCCTGCGGCAGGCGGCCAAGTATTTCGCGGGGGAGACGAACTGGTGAACCGCTTCCAGTTCGTTGAGGACCTCTCAGCCACCTACCCGGTGAAGCGGTTGTGTCAGCTCGTCGAGATCACGAGGTCCTCGTTCTACGCATGGCGGGCCGGCGCCGCCGCCCGGCGGGCGCGCGCCGCGGAGGACGACGTTCTGGCGGGGCGGATCCGCGCCGTCCACGAAGGCGACAACACGATGGGCGCGCCACGGATCACCGCCGAGCTCAATGACGGCGCCGCGCCGTCCGAGCGGGTCAACCGCAAGCGGGTCGCCCGCGTGATGCGAGACAACGAGATCCACGGGTACCAGCGCAAGCGGCGGGTGCGCACCACCGTCCCCGAGCCGTCGGGACAGGTCGTCCCCGACCTGCTGAAACGGGACTTCACCGCCGAGGCGCCGAACCAGCGGTATGTCGGCGACATCACCTATCTGCCGCTGGCTGACGGGCAGAACCTGTATCTGGCGACCGTGATCGACTGCTGCTCGAGACGGCTGGCCGGGTGGGCGGTCGCGGACCACATGCGCAACGAGCTCGTCGAAGATGCGCTGCGTTCGGCGAGGCTGACCCGCGGCAGGCTGACCGGGTCCGTGTTCCACTCGGACCACGGATCGGTCTACACCTCCAAGGCCTACGCGGGACTGTGCAAGCGGCTCGGCGTGACACAGTCCATGGGCGCGGTGGGCACGAGCGCTGACAATGCCCTCGCGGAGGCGTTCAACGCGACGCTCAAGCGCGAGGTCCTGCAAGACCGGGCCGTGTTCGCCGACGAGGCCTCCTGCCGTCGCGAGGTGTTCCGGTGGCTCGTGCGCTACAACAACACCCGCCGCCACTCCTACCTCGGCTACATCGCGCCCGTCGCATTCCGAAGCCGAACTCACCGCCGCTACGCTACCGATAGCGGCATAATCCCACCCCGTGTCCAAGAACCGGGGGCAAGGCCCGCCGTCGCCGGAAACAACCCGCCACAGAACGGTGAAGGCGCCATCCGGGGGGTTGGGTTCTAGGTGTTGCGTGATCGTGGTGCCACTGACAGTCGGGGCGTCAGTAGCGATGTTCTCGCCGCCGGGCGCGGTCACCTCGATGACCGCTGATTGCATGTCAGAGATGAGTTCGCCGCTGAATGACAGGGTGATCTCATCCGGCGAGACAGCGACCGTGGAATCTGCATCCGGGAAGGAGCCCAGGAGGTCGTCGTGCGCCTGCGCCGGGCCTGCCGCCGCGAGCGTGATTCCAGACCCGAGAAGGACTGCAGCGATGACGGAAAAGAGGTAGCGGCGGGATTTACGCATGGGTGGTGTGCTCTCCGGGGTGTGATTGCGGTTCGATCTGGAAGGTGGCGTGCTCGATGCTGACTGGGAAGTGCTCGGCGACACATTCCTGGAGTGCTCGCAGGAGCCGGGCGGACTGCTCCGGGGTGAGGGTGTCGTCGACCACGACGTGTGCGGTTAGCGTCGGGAGGTCGGTGGAGACTTGGGAGGCGTGCAGGTCGTGCACGGCGACCACCTGCGGGAGTTCGAGGATGTGTCGGCGTACCTCCGCCAGGTCAAGGGCGGGCGGGGTGGATTCGAGCAGGACGCTGCCGGAGGCGCGAAGCAGGATGAAGGTGCGTGGGATGATCAGGAGGGCGATCAGGATGCCGGCGATGGCGTCTGCCTGGTACCAGCCGAGGGTGGCGATCAAGATGGCGCTGGCGATGACACCGCCCGAGCCGAGTGCGTCATTGAGGACCTCGAGGAACGCGGCGCGCATGTTCAGGTTGCGTGTGCGACCGCTCATCAGTACCAGCAGGGACGCGATGTTCGCGACCAGGCCGACGATCCCGAAGAACAACAGGCTGCCGGATGCGATCTCGGGCGGCTCGAATAGACGTCGGATTCCTTCGACGAGAGCGAAGATCCCCACGCCCAAGAGAAGGGCGGCCTGGGCGAGTGCACTGAGAACCTCGGCGCGCCGGAGCCCCCAGGTGTGCCGGTCGGACGGGGGACGGTTCATGAGGTTAGCGGCGGTAACCGCCATCGCGAGGCCGATCACGTCGGTGAGCATGTGCCCCGCATCGACCAGCAGCGCGAGGCTGCCGGTGATGATCGATCCGATCACTTCGACCACGAACACCGCCAGGGTGATCGAGAATGCGATGAGCAATTTATTGCGGGGGGTCGCTTCGCTCATGTCGTGGCTGTGTCCTGCGCCCACGGTTCGCTCCTTTCAGGGGCGGTCGATGATCTGACGGGCCATCGCGATCGCTTCATTCCTCGCCCGCGTCGAGACGTGAGGTCGGTGGCGAGCGTCTACGATTGCCTGCGGCTCGGCTCACGCCGATTTCAGTCGGACGCTCCGTTGACTGCTTGATCGATCGTGTCTTCGAGGTCATTCCACTGCTGCAGCTCCAGAAGTGCCCCGTCTACGAAGAATGTGGGGGTGCTGCTGACGCCGAGCGCGCGTCCGTCGTCGAAGTCCGACTGCACCCGAGCCAGCGTGGCTGGGTCTGCGACTGCCGCGTCGTAGACGGCGAGGTCGAGCCCCAGTCCCTCGGCAAAGCCTCTGAACATATCCGCGCGGGATTCCTGCGACTCGCCCCATTCGGCTTGAGTCTCGAACAGTCGCTGATACATCGCCTCGAACTGGTCCTGCTGCGCAGCCGCTTCGGCCGCGAGCGCGGCGTTCGTGGAGTTGGTGTGCCCGGGCAGCGGGAAGTAGCGGATGACGTAGGTGATCTCGCCGTCGAACTTTTCCCGTATTTCTTCCACGATCGGGTAGAACGCGCCACACGCCTCGCACTCGAAGTCCAGGAACTCCACGACAATGACCGCGCCATCACCTCCGTCGTCGACGACATGCGAGTCGGGGCGCACCACCGAGACAACCCCGGCGTCGCCTGTGAGGGCCGAGGGCTCGCTCTGGTTCACGAGGGCATAGATAATTCCGGCAAGTACCAGAACGACAGCGACAGCAATGGCGATCAATGTCGCCTTTACGGGGGTTTTCACGAAGCAACTCCACACACTCAACACGCGAACGGCATAGAAACGGATGCCTCCGGCGGACGGCCGGAGCGAGACGCCATCACCAAGACGGCGCAGCGAGTATCAGGTTCGAGAAATGCTCAATTGCGTAAGTGAAAGTGCTACCTTGCGAGGCAGGGGCGGCGCGAGGAGGAGTACGCGGGTCATCGCGAGCGCGACGTTGGCGTGGGTTGGGCGCCCCCGCGAATGGAACCAATTGGTCGCCATCAGCACGAGAAGAAGCCCGCACAGCACTCCAAATGCGCACACCGCTATTCCCCATAGGGAATCGGTGCCCGAGTATGTGCTAACGATCGTCTGAACGGCCGGAGCGGGCGCTTCGACGTGTGAATCGATCAGCGCGACGCCGACAGGAACCGGCGCAGCGGCCTCCTGCTCGGAGTGAGTCGACACCCACGCGCCGAGGATGAGAAAGAACGCGAGCGCCACGCTCGTAATGATCTTCGTTATCAACAGGCGTTCGGACAAGATTGACGAGGGTCGGGACGACACCGGGGCGATCATGTCCTCCTCACCCTATCAACGTTCAATGGTGCGCTAAAGGTGCTCCGGCTTAGGCGCGCATTCACGACGCGATCAGGGTCACCCATGACACACCGAAATCCTCCGACGCGAGCACTCCTCGATCATCGGCCGCGAGAAGCATTCCGAACTCGTCCAGATAGCTGAACGCCTGCGCCGTACCCGAGAGAGCGCCCCCGGAAACCCATTCCGCGGAAGGTCCGTCCTGGTAGCGAACCGTGCCAGCGAGGTCGACTCCGACGAGGCCTCCGTCGTTCCGGGCGGCGATGACATACATCACGGGCGCCTGGGGGTCGGTGACGAAGCTCTCGCCGCCGTCAGAACTCACCGCCAGCCCCGCTTCCGTTGTCGCGTTTAGCGTGCCTCCGCTGCCGGGGGACACGACAATGTCGCGGGCCTGCACGGGGGGAAGGTCGACCCACGTCTGGCCGCCGTCGTCGCTGCGGCGCAGCGCCTCGCCCTGCAGCCCGTATATGGTTTCGGATTCCTCAGACGCGGCACTCAGGTCGTGAAAATCCGCTACCCCGGCAAGCGACACGCTCCGCCAGGTGAGGGCGCCGTCGTCCGATTGAACCAAGCCCACGTTCGGACTGCCGAAACCCTCCGGTGTCGCGGGCCCAGGATGCCCGGAGGCGTAGAGAGTATCGGCTGTCGAGGTGATGCCCATTGCATCGAATTCCCATCCGCCGACAAGCTTGGTCAGTTCTCCATTTCCGTCTACGGAGTCGAGACCATAAATGCCGGCGTGGGTCGCGATCAAGATGCCGTCTCCGTCGGGATTGTCGACTATGCCATGGACGTGTTGGAGCTCGGCGATGCCTTCCGGTGTTGTTGCGTCGGGTGAGTTGCTGCAGCCGACGAGCGTCAGCGTGGCGATGACGACTGTGACAGCGAGGCGGAGTTGTTGACTCCCGCCTCGCTGAGAGCGATGTTTGGACGTGCGGGTCATGAGCGCTTTCTGGCGAAGAGGGGTAAGCGAGGGGTCGCCAGTTTCACGGCGACCCCTCGTAATGGCAGGTGGCTACGGGCACGAAGCGCTTAGAGCTGCGTGAGCAGCTGCTCCATCTCTGCGATCTCCGCTGTCTGATCGTTGATGATCTTCTGCGCAAGTTCCACGGCGTCCGGGTTCTGCCCATCCGTCAACTGCGCTTGCGCCATCTCGATGGCTCCCTCGTGGTGCACGATCATCTGCTCGAGGAACAGCGAAGATGCCGCCGGTCCCGAGGCGTCTTCGAGAGCGGTCATATCCTCTTCCGACATCATCCCGCCCATGCTGTCCATGGAGCCCATGGAACCCATTGTCTCCCGGCCCCAAGACGCGAGCCAACCGTTCATGGTGTCGATTTCGGGTTGCTGCGAGGCTTTGATGCGTTCGGCGAGAGAGATGACCTCGGGCGCGACGTCGTCTTTCGCGAGGAGAACGTCGGACATTTCTATCGCCTGCTGGTGGTGCATGATCATTTCCATCGCAAAGGAAACGTCGGCGTCGTTGAAATCGACGTCCGTCGCCTCCGCCGACATGCCTGTCGATGGCTCGTTGCCATTCATGCCGTCCATGCCGTCCATGCTCGTGCCGGTACAGCCGGCAAGAAAAAGTGCAGTGGCAACTGTTCCTGCTGCGAGCAGGGTGGATCGAGTGCGCATTTCTTGTCCTCAAAAGTTCGTCGTTTGTGTTGGGTGAAGCCGTGGTCAGAGCGGGCTGCGTGGTGGCAGCTACCCGTTCACGTTCGACTGATGGAGAGGACGTTCAGGTCAGGAGGCTCGGGTGGCGCACTATCTTCGACACGGCGGCTTATTCGAGGAGAAATGAGGTGCCGCGGGAGGACGCGCATGGCCTTCGGGCGGACGCCGACGAGGAGGGCGCCTACCATGAGGGCCACTACGCACGCGAGCATGGACATCATGTCCCCTGTCGGGCACATTGATGAGCAGTCTCCTGCGGTTTCTTCGAGATCCGTTGACGCGGGCTTGTCGTGCGTCAACGACTCCGAACCAACAGCGTGTGCCTGAGTAGAGGCGGGCACCGAATGTTCGGCGGTACCGCCCATCCCATGCATGGACAGTAGCCCAACGATGATGAGTGCGGCGCCCAGAGTCGCGAGAAGAAGGGGGCGGATATAGCCGACGCGGCGAGTGAGGGCGACGCGTAGATGCATCACGCTCATGTGCGAAACCTTTCGCCGAATCCGATTATCGGCGGTTATACCGCCACGGGGTATCTTACATTCCATTCCTGGTGAGTCGGCTGGTACCGCCGCCTCTAGCTGCCAGATCAGATAGAGATGCCGCGCTCGCTCATGAATGGTTCCGGGTTGATTCGTTGCCCGTTTCGCCACACTTCGAAGTGCAAATGGCAACCCCGCGACAATCCGGAGTTCCCTTCCCGCGCAACCAACTGGCCCGCTGCGACCTGTTGCCCGTAGCTCACCAATATCCCGCCCTGCTGAAGGTGCGAGTATGCCGTCAATATGCCACCGCCATGATCGATGCGGACGTGCTGGCCGAACGCTCCATATGTCCCGGCGTATGCAACACGACCCGCACTCGCCGCAAAAACGCCAGCCCCGCAGCCCGTCGCCATGTCAGTGCCGTAGTGATAGCCGGTGCAATAACCGTTCTCGCAGATTGTCGCGCGCGCTCCGTAACGTGATGTCGGTCGCCCGCCGGACGGTCGCGCCCAACCCGACTGCCCGATCTGTCCTGCCATGCCGCCGCCGCTGCCGCCCCCGCCAGCCGCAGCCGCTGCCTCGGCTGCACGCCGTGCCGCTTCCTCAGCGCGTCGTCTCGCTTCCTCCTCGGCGCGCCGTCGAGCTTCCACGCCGGCCTGGTAATCCGCCACGGTGCGTGCCGTGGAATCCTGTAGTGCCGCGAGCTGAGCCTCTAGGTGCGCGGGTCAGAATCGGGTGGCGTGGCGCGCGGCGTTGACTCTGGCATCGCGCGCTGACGGTCGCGAACGGGAACGGGCGGGCCGTTGCGGTGTGAGAGCGTGCGGGATCGCACGGCGAGGGGCTCGTGGCGACTGTCGGTGCGTGCTGTGACGCCCAGGGACCCCTGGGGAGGCCTATGCGGGCGCCAGCCCGGCGGCTGTAGCGACGCGGAGCTTGCGGAGGTTGTGGCAGATCGTGTGGAGTAGCCATTCGCCTTGGGCGCCGGCGAGTCCGCGTAGCCGGAGCTGTCCGGCGTTTTGCCGGGTCTTCATCTGCCCGAACGCGGGTTCAACGATGGCTTTGCGGCGCGCGTAGTCGGTGCGGCCCTGCTCGGTGCGCAGCGCGTGCGCCATCCGCTCCCGCCGGCTCGCGTCCTCTGGGGCCGGGTCCGGGGCGCCGGCGGTAGGGAAGCTCTCGCCGTGACGTTGCCGTCCCGTCGCGATCAACACCTGTGCGTCCAGATCGTCGGCGGCTTCGAGGTTGGCTTCCGAGCAGTAGCCCGCGTCAGCGAGGACGACCTCTGGGGAACGCTCGATTCCTGCCGCGTCGAGGTTCCGTAGGGTCTGCTCGGCCATCGGGACGAACTGCTGGATATCGGTGGCCTGCTGGGTGACCTCGGCGCTCAACACGATCTGGTGGCCCTCATCGACAACGGCCTGCGCGTTGAACGCGTAATCGAAGCCGCGGACCGTCTTCATCATCCGCGCCTCAGGATCGGTGAAATTGCGTTGCGCTTTCGGCTTCGGCGCCGCCGTGTCCACCGCAGTCGCGACGGCCGCGTCGGCCTGCTCAGGGGGCTGACCGGCGGCGTCGGCCTTCTTCCGCGCCACGGCTGCCGCCTTCTCGGCGGCGTCGGCCTCGATCGCGTCCTTCGCGGCACGTAGTTTTGCCAGGCGCCCCTCACGGCGGGCCAGCTCCGGGGCGACCTCGTCCCCGCGCCGGTCCTGGCCGAACTGCTGATCCTCGGCCTCATCGACCGCCTCCGCCTCGGCGAGCAGCGCAGCGACCTCGGCTTGGAGCTGATCGATCTTCGGCACGATCCGGTCATAGCTCATCGCCTTATGCCGCGACGCGTTCGCAGCCAGCTTCGTGCCATCCAGCGCGACCCGCCCCAACCGCACCAGCCCCGCCTCCGCGCAGACCCGCAGCACCTGCAGGAACAACCCCGGCAGGGCATCCAGGTGACGCCGACGAAACCGGGCCAGCGACCGGTAGTCGGGCGCCTGGTTGCCCGACAGCCACCGGAAGGCGATATCGCGCTTGCAGCGCCGCTCCAACTCACGAGACGAGGTCACGCCCGTCGCGTACGCGAACAGCAGCAGCTTCAACATCATCCGCGGGTCATACGGAGGCGCACCCGAGGCGGACGCGTACGACGCGTAGACCGGCGTCAGATCCAAGAGCTCTTCGACGACCTCGGAGATGAACCGGGCCTCATCATCCTCGTCCAGCCAGTCATCCAGACTCGGCGGGAGCAGGAAACACTGCCCCTGGTCATACCCACGGAACGTCTTGCCCGCACCCGCCGGTGCAGCCGATCCCGGCGCCCGCGCCTCACCCGGCTCGACCTCGAACAGACCCTCCAGGCTGGCAGTCACCGTCATGAATCGATTCTCCCAGCACCCCGCGCTATCCACCGGATTCACCCCGGCGCGTTAACGGAAGGATCTGACCCACGCACCTAGCCGCTACGCGCCCGGATCGTCAGCCGCACTCTGGCATGATTTTGTCAACCTGATTTGGCCCCGGGGTGACGGCTAGAACTGGCCCCGGGTGTGTGCTGCTGTTTGCTGTTAGGCGCAGCAGGAGGTGGGGAGTTCGTTGCGGAAGAGGTTCGCGGTGAGTCGGATGCCTTCGGCCATGGTGAGGTACGGGGCCCAGGTGTCGGCGAGTTGGGTGACGGTGAATCCGGCTTTGATCGCGTAGGTCGCGGCGAGCATCATCTCGCCGGCGGTGTCGGCGAGGGCGTGGACGCCGAGGACTTTGCCCGTGTCGGCGTCGGCGACGATCTTGATGCCGCCGCGGGTGTTGTGGTTGGCGATGGCTCTGGGCACGTCGGACAGTCGGAGGTAGCGGCAGGCGCATCGGTAGCCGGCGGCGAGGGCTTCGGCTTCGGTGATCCCGGCCGAGGCGAGTTGGGGTGAGGTGAACAGGACGGAGGGCAACCCGGTGTAGTCGACCTGCTCAGAGTGACCGAGGGCGTTGTGTGCGGCGATCTTCCCGGTCCTCGCGGCGACGTACACGTACTGAGGCACATCGGTGACGTCGCCGGCGGCGAACACCGCCGGGTTCGTGGTCCGCTGTTGTTCGTCGACAATGATGAAGCCGCGGGTGTCGGTCGCGATGCCCGCAGTGGCGAGGCCGAGCCCGTCGGTGCGGGGGGTGCGGCCGGTGGCGACGAGGACGCGTTCACCGGTAGCTACTTTCCCGGTGCGGGTGAGGACTCGGACCAGGTCGTCGTGTGGGGTGATCGTTGCGGCGCGGTCGCCTATGACGGTGATTCCGTCGGTCAGGAAGGCTTTGCGGAGCTCGGAGGAGAGTTCTGGTTCGGCGTGCGGGGCGAGCCGGCCGATGATGGTGACCTCGACCCCGAGCCGGGCGAACAGCTGGGCCTGTTCGAGGCCGACGAATCCGCCGCCGATCACCACGAGCGAAGCGGGCAGCTCGGTGAGTTCCATCGCCGTGGTCGACGTGAGGTAATCGATCTGCTCGAGGCCGGGGATCGTTGGGATGGTCGGTTCGGCGCCGGTGGCGATGAGATACGACTTGGCGCGAACCGGTCGTCCATCGACGAGCAGTGTTGAGGGATCGGTGAATGTTGCGGTGCCGGGGAGGATGTCGAACCCGTAGGCGGCGGCGATGTCGGCGTACTTGGTCTGGCGGAGCATGCCGACCAGCTCATCCTTCTGCTGCACGAGCGCGCCGAGGTCGACGGCCCCAGCGGAGGTGGCGGCGCCGGGGAACGGGTTCGTGAGCGCGGCGTGGCGGGTGTGCGCGGCCGCGAGGAGGGTCTTGGAGGGCACGCAACCCACGTTCACGCAGGTGCCACCGAGCGTGCCCGATTCGATGGCGACCACGCTCGCCCCCTCGAGTCGGGCGTGGATCGCCGCGGACATCGCCGCGCCGCCCGTCCCGACCACCGCAAGATCGAACTCGTTGTGCTGAGTCATGATGCCTCCTCGGGTGGACCGGGCCGCACGTGCGGCCCTATGCGACAGAATGGACCTTCAAGCATGCTTGAAGGTCAAACTGACGGTGGAGGTGTCACGATGCGGATCGGAGAACTCGCGGAGAAGGCGAGGACGAGACCGTCGACGCTGCGGTACTACGAGGAGCGCGGGCTGCTGCAACCGCCGGAGCGCACCCCGGCCGGGTACCGCAGCTATGGTGACGAGACGGTGCAGCGGCTCGAGTTCATCGATCGGGCTCGCGCGGCGGGGCTCACCCTTGCGCAGACCGCGGAGATCCTCGATGTTCGCGACACGGGTGGTTCGCCGTGCGCTCACGTGCTGGATCTCCTTGACCGCCGGCTCGTGGAGATTGATGAGCAGCTCGAGCAGCTGCGCGCCCTACGAGGGAGCATCGTCGAGCTTCGGGCGCACGCGACGGCAACGGCGTCCGAAGCCTGCACGCCGGAGTCCATCTGCCGCTACCTCTGATGACTTTCGGATCGCTACTGCCGCTGACGGGTGTGGTTGAGGCGGTACGAGGTGGTGCCGGTTTCGATGATGGTGCCGTTGAACGTGAGCCGGTCGACGATTGCCGCACACAGGCGCGGGTCAGTGAAGGTCTTCGTCCACCCGCTGAACGACTCGTTGGATGCGATCGCGACGGAGTTCTTCTCTTCCCGCTCTGTGAGGACCTGGAACAGGAGTTCGGCGCCGCGTCGGTCGAGTTCCATGTAGCCGAGCTCGTCGATCAGGAGCAGGTCAACGCGTCCGTACCGGTTGATGGTGCGGGTGAGTTGTTTCTCGTCGGCGGCTTCAACGAGCTCGTTCACGAGCTTCGTCGCCAGGGTGTACCGGACGCGGAAGCCCTTCTCTGCAGCGGCGGTGCCGAGGCCGATGAGGAGATGCGACTTCCCGGTGCCGGAGTCCCCGATCAGACACAGCGGATCGCCGCGGCGGATCCAGTCCCCGTTCGCGAGCGTATGGATCGTTGCAGGGTTGACGTTCGGATTCGCGTCGAAATCGAAGTCCCCGAGCCACTTGTTCCTCGGGAACCCGGCTGCCGACACGCGGCGGACAACGGACCGGCGGTCCCGGTCGTCGCACTCGGCGAGGAGGAGCTCGGCAAGGAACCCTTGGTAGGTCAGCTGCTCACGTTCCGCGGCCGTGATCGCTTCGTGCATCACCGCCCGCATGGTGGGTAAACGGAGCCTGCGGCAGGCTTGGTCAACTGCGGCCGCGGCGGCTTCTTCGGTCAGCCCGCGCTGCCGACGCAGGGTCGTGGTGACATTCGTGGGGTTGCTCATGATCCGGCGATTCCTTCTCTCTCATCGGTGACCGGCGGTTCTGGTTCGGAACGTCGGTTAAGGAGTTCGTCGTAGTGCGCGACGGATGGCAGTGGCCGCCGGTCGGCTGGGAGTCCGGCGATCACCGCGGCCGGATCCATGAGGCGACGCTGGGTCAGGCTGACAACTCGTTGCACGTCACGTCGTGGTTGTTCAACGCGATGACGGTCTGACTCGGGCCCGGCGGCGTGCAGTCGGGCTTCGACCGCGACGACGTCGGCGGACACCGCCCCGACCGTGAGGGCGGCACGGATCCCCGCGATCACGTCGACGGTTCGCATGGTCCTGTGGAGCAGGAGCACATCGATCAGAGCCCTTGTGCCGGCGCTGTCGCCATCGACCTTCCGCGCTTGCTGCCAGAACGCGTCATGCGCTGTCGTGAACACGCCGGCTTCGCGTGCACGGGCCAGCGCGGTGGACCCGGGCAACGCGCCGGGCTTGCGCCTGAGGACCTCGAGGTAGTGGTCAAGGTTGATCGACTCCCCGCCGCGGGCCACGACCCGCTCGTGCCGAGCGACCTCGGCGTGGCCGTCGAACACCACGAGTTCAGACGCCCGCAACGAGACCCGCACCTTCCGCCCGATCAGACGGGCGGGCACGGAGTACCTCGCCATCCGCACGGTGATCAGGCTCGAGCGGTCTACCCGCGGGTAGAGCACCAGGCCAGGATCGAACCGCTCGCCTGGCAATGGCGTAAGGCGGGCTTGTTCGTCGATGAAGTCTTGCCCGACAGTGCGGATCCGGGTGTTGATGCGTCGCTCGTTGTCGCGGGCGTCCCACCGGCGGATCTGCTCGTTCAACTCGGCGAGCGAGTCGATGACCGGCATCGGCGACAGCCAGGTGCGGCGAAACCGACCAACTTCGCCTTCGACGCCACCCTTCTCGTGGGCGCCGTCGATTCCGGGCTGGCAATAGAACGAGTCGAACCCGTAGTGCGAGCGGAACAGTACCCATCGGTCGTTCTCTACTCGGCTACGGCCCTTCCCATACAGCACCGTCTGTACCGCGGCAGTGAGATTGTCGTACCGGATGTGCCGGGTCGGGATCCCACCTATCTCGTCGAACGCGTCGATATGTCCTTCCAGGAACGCTTCCTGCGATTGCGTCGAGTACACCCGGTGCACCGCCTTCCCCGAGTGCGAGAGCCGGAACGTGAACATGTGGCACTTCGTTTTCACCCCGCCAAGGATCACCCAGACCTCGCCGAAATCGACTTCGGCTTCCTCACCAGGTGCGTGTTCCTGTGGGACGAACACCTCGACGCGGCGCCCGGCTGCGGCATCGATCTGGGCACGACGTACGCGCACGTAGTCGCGGACCGTCGAGTACGACAGTCCCGCCGCTTCGTGCTCGTCGACCAGCCGCGCGAGAACCCTTGTCGCCGTGTGCCGCTGCTTACGAGGCGCGTCCAGATCCTGAGTGAGCATCGCGTCGATCACCGCCTTGTACGGCCCCAGCCGTGGAGACATCCGTGACGGTATCTTCCGCGGCGGCGGAATTGGCGACGCCAAGGCCTGCCGCACCGTGCGACGGTGGACCCCGAACCTGTCTGCCAACGCGCGCACCGATAGCCCGTCGACGCGCGAGGCACGGCGGATATCCGCGAACAATTCCACTTTCGACCCCTGCCGGGCCCGCTCATCCTGAAGCAACACGAAACACACGCTCAGGTGGGGCCAGATCAAACCGTCAGAACCGCCCCGGCAAGTCAGAAAGTGGGGCCACTCCTAGGTACTCGTCGCCGTCCTCGGTGCCGACGGTCCATTCGAGGGCGTCCTCGTCCCAGCGCGCCGACTGCACGTTCGTCTGCAGGCGCACGCCGTCACGCAGTCCGTACCGCTCGGCGACGTGGTGGAGGTAGGCGAGGATCTCGGGCTGGCCGGCGTACTTCTCCGTCCAGACCCATTCCTGCTGCAGCTCCTCGTCGAACGAGAAGGAGTAGTCGAAGCTCTCCACGTCGCAGCGGGCGCCGGGATAGCGGTTCCAGTACCAGGTCCCGCCGATGTCGCTCCCGCGCTCGAGCACCACGGCGTCGAGCCCCTGCCTGCGCGCCCGGATCAGGGCGTAGAGCCCTCCCACTCCCGCGCCGACGATGACCAGCTCGTGTCTGAAGATGCCCATTCGCGGCTTCCCTTCCTCTGCTTCCTCGCAGAATCAGCCTCACACCTGCCGGGCCGTCGCGGTTGCGTCAGCGCGTACAAGAGTTGTGCCCGCAGTGCACGAGCGGATCGACCCGGTGCGCCGCCCCGCGACCCCTGGCAGACTGGATCGTGCAGGGCCGCGAGGCCCCCGGGATCCGCGCCCAGTGGGGGACGGATCCGCAGAACCGTTTCGACAGGGTCATTCGACGAGGAGAGATTCATCATGGGCTTTTTCGACGAGCAGACGTGGTCCGGCCGCATCTACAGCGGCGGCTGGCGAGCGGGCGGCGGCGGATCCGCCGATATCGTGGCCCCGGCGACGGGCCAGGCCATCGGCTCCTACGGAGTGGCGAACGTCGCCGACCTCGACGCGGCGGTCGAGCGCGGGGTGGCGGCGCAGCGCGAGTGGGCGGCGATGTCCTTCGAGGCGAAGGCCGCGATCTTCCGCAAGGCGGGCCGGCTGGTCGAGGAGAACGCCGGAGAGCTCATCTCCTGGCTGACCCGCGAGGCCGGATCGGGCGTCGGCAAGGCGGGCTTCGAGTCGCACCTCGTGGCCGCCGAGTTCTACTCGGCCGCCGCCCTCGTCGAGCAGCCCTACGGTGAGCTGCTGCGCTCGGGCAAGCCGCGCCTCTCCATGGCGCGCCGCGTCCCGGTGGGCGTCGTCGGCGTCATCTCGCCCTTCAACTTCCCCGGCATCCTCTCGGCCCGCTCCGTCGCCCCGGCCCTCGCCGCGGGCAACGCCGTGATCCTGAAGCCCGACCCCCGCACCGCGGTCTCCGGCGGCCTGTTCCTCGCCGCGATCGCGGAGGCGGCGGGCTTCCCCGACGGCCTGTTCCACGTGCTGCCGGGCGGCGCCGAGGTCGGCGCGGCACTCGTCGACCACGACCGGGTGCCCGTCATCTCGTTCACCGGCTCCACCGGCGCCGGCCGCGCGGTCGGCGCGGCGGGCGCGGCGAAGCTCAAGCGGGTGCACCTGGAACTCGGCGGCAACAACGCCCTCATCGTGCTCGACGACGTCGATGTGGCGGCAGCGGCCTCGGCCGGCGCCTGGGGCTCCTTCCTGCACCAGGGCCAGATCTGCATGACCACCGGCCGGCACATCGTCCACGAGTCGATCTACGACGAGTACGTGAGCCTGCTCACCGAGAAGGCGCTGAACATCCCCGTGGGCGACACGGGCGCCTCGGAGGTGCCGCTCGGTCCGATCATCGACGAGCGCCAGCGCGACAAGGTGCACGCGCTCGTCGAGGGCAGCCGCGCCGCGGGGGCCCGCATCACCGCGGGCGGCGAGTACGACGGCCTCTTCTACAAGCCGACCGTCATCGCCGACTCGCAGCCCGACCACCCGGCGTTCAAGGACGAGATCTTCGGCCCCGTCGCGCCCGTGCTGAAGTTCAGCACTATCGAGGAGGCCGTCGAGATCGCGCGGCAGAGCGAGTACGGCCTGTCGCTCGGCATCCTCACCCGCGACGTCATGCGCGGCCTCGCGATCGCCGAGATGATCCCGAGCGGCATCGTGCACATCAACGACCAGACCGTCGACGACGAGTCGGTCGCGCCCTTCGGCGGCGTCGGCGCCTCGGGCACCGGCTCCCGCTTCGGCGGCGCGGCGGCGAACCTCGACGCCTTCACGGAGACCCAGTGGGTCACCGTCCAGGGCGACATCGCGCGCTACCCCTTCTGAGCCCGGCGTCCTCGGCGCTCCCGTTCCCCTGACGAACCCTGGGAGCGGGAGCGCCGAAGCGCATAGACTGTGGTCACGGGACGGTTCGTCCGACTCCCAGGGAGGGGAGACGTATGCCTTCAACGGTAGATCTGCGCGATGCCGCGCTTCCGCCGTCGATCGACGGGGGATCCACCACCAGCATCGACGACTTCACCGAGATGGTCTCGCGCATCTATTCCCCGGTGCGCATCACGGCGGACGACCCCGCCCACTTCCGGGGAGGCATCCGCAGCCGCGTGCTCGGCGAGGTCTACGTCAACGAGGTGCGCAGCTCGCAGCACGAGATCGCCCGCGACGACGCGGAGGTGCGCCTCTTCACGAAGGACCACCGCTTCCTCAAGGTGAGCGTGCTCATGAGCGGCCACGCGAACTCGGTGCAGGGTACGAGCTCGACCGACTTCGAGCCGGGTCAGATGATCATCCACGACAGCGCCCGGCCCTACACCATGTACCTCGACGACGACTTCCACATGGTGTTCCTGCTGATCCCCCGCGACCGCTTCGACCTGCCCGACGCGGCGACCAACGACCTCATCGGCCAGCGCATCGAGGACGGGGCCGGGGTCTCGGGCACCGTGCTGCCCTTCTTCTCCACCCTCGCGAGGAACATCGCCGACCTGAACGGCCCGAGCGCCGTGCGCCTCATGAGCAACACCGTCGACCTCGTGGAGACCATGATGTTCAGCCTCGTGGGCCAGAGTCTCTCCGAGCCGCACCGCACCCGACGGCGCGAGCTGCTCATGCAGATCCAGGCGTTCATCGACTGCCATCTGGACGATCCCGAGCTCGATCCGCAGCAGATCGCCGCCGCGAACTTCATCTCGACCCGCTACCTGCATCGGCTCTTCAGCGACGAGGATCTCACGGTGGCCGGGTATATGCGTCAGGCCCGACTCGTGCGCTGCCGCCGCGACCTCAGCGACCCGCTGCTCGCGCACCTGCCGGTATCGACCATCGCGAGCCGCTGGGGCTTCCTCAACTCCTCTCACTTCTCCCGGCTCTTCCGCCAGGTGGTGGGCATCTCGCCCACCGAGTACCGCTTCAACGCGATGGTCTCCGCGGCCTGAGCCGAGGCCGATCCCGGTTCCGGCCGGGCTCGTCCGTCGGATCCGCCGGACCGCGCAAAAGGGGCCGCCGCGCATCAGCGCGACGACCCCTCCGCCGTGAGACGATCAGCCCATGTAGGCGTCGTGCAGCTTCGTCTCGTCGTCGAGCAGCACCTTCGGCTCACCGTGGTACGCGACCTTGCCGTTCGAGATCACGAGCGCGTCGCTCGAGATGCCGAGTGCCAGGTGGGCGAACTGCTCGACGAGCAGAATGCCCACGCCCGTCGCGGCGACCTGTTCGAGCTCGGGCAGCAGGCGCATGAAGACCACCGGTGCGAGGCCCAGCGACATCTCGTCGATCAGCAGGTACTTCGGATCCGTCGCGAGCGCGCGACCGAGCACGACCATCTGCTGCTCGCCGCCGGAGAGCAGGGCCGTCTGCGCCGAGATGCGCTTCTCGAGCTCAGGGAAGTAGGTGAGGATCTGCGCGAACCGCTCCTTGTCCCGGCTGGCGAGCTCGATGTTCTCGCGCACCGTGAGGCTCGGGAAGATGGCTCGTCCCTGCTGCACGTGCACGATGCCGGCCCTCGAGCGCTGACGGCGGTTCATCCGGTGGATGTCCTTGCCGTCGACCTCGATCGAGCCGGTGTAGCTGCGCACCAGGCCCGAGATCGCCTCGAGCAGGCTCGTCTTGCCCGCGCCGTTGGGGCCCACGACCGTGGTGATCTGACCGGGCTGCAGCTCGAGGCTCACCCCGCTGACGACCGGGCCGATGCCGCGGTTGACCGTGACGTCTGAAAGAACGAGGCTCATCACTCCACCCTCTCTCCCATGTAGGCCTTGAGCACCTCGGGGTTGCGAAGCACCTCTTCCTGGTCGCCGGAGGCCAGGACGCCGCCGAAGTTGAGCACGACCAGCTTCGAGCAGACGCTGCGCACCAGATCGAGATCGTGCTCGATCAGCAGCACCGAGATCCCGTACTTCTGGGGGATCTTGCGCAGCTGGTTACCGAACACGATGTGCTCCTCGTGCGACAGGCCGGCAGCGGGCTCGTCGAGCAGCAGCACCAGCGGCTTCGACGCCACGTTCGCGGCGACCTCGACGATGCGGCGGGAGCCCACGTCGACCACCCGCAGAGGGGTGTGCGCCGGGGGGCAGCCGAAGTACTCGAGGATCTCGTCGATCTCGGCGTTCGTCGACTTGCCCTGCGACATGAGCCGCAGGTACTGGCCGACCGTCATCGAGGTCGGCACGCGATCCTGCTGGAAGGTGCGACGGATGCCGGCGTGCGCACGGCGGTCGGGGGCGAGCCCGTCGACCGGCTGGCCGTCGAGCACGATCGACCCCTCGTAGCCCGAGATGAAGCCCGTGATCGTGTCGATCATGGTCGACTTGCCGGCGCCGTTCGGACCGATGAGACCCACCACCTCGCGGTCGAAGACCGTCAGGCTCACGTGATCGAGCGCGCGCAACTCGCCGAAGACGACGCTGACGTCCTTCACTTCGAGCAGCGGCTTGCCCGTGGTCGTGAAGACCGCGCTGGTCTGTTCCAGATCGACCTCTTCGAGATGCGCGGAAACCGGTTCGACCTTCTCCCCGCGGCGTCTGAGCTTTCTGAGCCCCGATCTGATCTGGTCGCCCATCGTGGTGTTGGTGGTGAGCGCCTGCACACCCAGGATGCCGAAGATGATGTTCGCCCACTCCAGGGGAAGGCCGAACTGCTTCAGGATCTCGGGGATGAAGACGAACAGGCACGCGCCCACGAACGCCATGTCGATGTAGTGGGCGCCGACCACGATGCAGAGCACGTAGAGGCCGAGCGATCCGGCAGTGGCGAAGGAGATGTAGTTCACCTGGCCGATCTGCCCCACGGTGAGACCGCCGGCGAGACCGCCGATGAAGGCGCTCGCCGCGAAGGCGCTGAGCTTCGCGTTGCGCACCTTCGTGCCGGCCGCCGCGGTGCCGCGCTCGGAGAAGGCGACGAAGCGCCACATGGCGCCGAAGCGGCCCTTGCCCACCTGGAAGACGACCGCCGCGATGACGATGACCACGATCGCCGTGAAGAGGAAGTAGATCCGGTCGCCCTCCACCGTGTTCGAGATGCCGAAGGGGCGGGGCACCCGCTGGTTGACCCAGGCGTCGGGGAAGAAGACCTTCTGCAGCGTCATGTCCGCCGCCGCCGCGACGCCCAGGGTGATCACCGCGAGGTTCACGCCGCGCAGTCGGAGCGCCGGCAGGCCGACGATGAGGCCGACGATCGCGGCGGCGACCGCGCCGATCAGCATGCAGACGATGAACGAGACGCCCCCGAAGATCGTGCCGAGCGGGGTGCGGAAGATCAGCAGCTCCATCACCCAGGCGCCGATCGCGGCGAAGGTGAGCTGCGAGAGCGCGATCATGCCCGCGCTGCCGGTAACGATGCCGAGGCCCATCAGCGAGACCATGGTCACCAGCACCGTCGTTGAGATGAACACGAAGTAGCTGGGCAGGCCGAAGGTCACGGCGACCGCGACGACGACGGCCGCGGCGACCATGATCCAGAATCGTGTGCGCTGACGGCGCGCGATGGCGGTGCTAGCGAGCGACATCCCACACCTCCTTCCGTTCGGTCCAGAGCAGGAACACGACGATCACCAGGATCGGTACCCAGTCCTTGAGCAGCACGAGGGCGGGGAAGGCCGTGAGCAGCCCCTGCAGTGCACCGACGCCCAGGCCGCCGATGATCGCGAGGTCGAGACGCCTGAAGGCGCCGACCAGCGCGGCGGCCGCGCTGGGGATGAAGATGGTGATCATCGAGCTGGCGTCGGACGCCTGGATGTTCGCGACGACCGCGATGCCGAAGCCGGCGATGAGGCCGGTGACCGCCCAGACGCCGAGCTGCAGGCCCATCACGTTGATGCCCATGAGCTCGGCGGCATCCTGTCGGTCGGACACGGCGCGCAGGCGCGTGCCGACCATGGTGTAGCGGAGCACGAGCTTGGTGCCGACCGCGACGACGATCGCGGCGATGGTCGTGACGACCGCCAGCTGCGAGATGTTGATCCAGTCGGTCTGGATGAGCGGCCCCTTGAAGGGGGGCGGCACCGGCTGGGCCCGCGTGCCGAAGAGCAGGTTCGACAGCGAGTAGAGGCCGAGCAGGATGGCGACGGTGGCGGCCGAGCGGGCGCCCACCGAGGCATCGCCGAGCCACTTGGCGACGATGAAGCCGATCAGGACCGACAGCAGCATCGCCACGATCATGCCGACCACGAGCGAGCCCCAGGGCTGCATGTCCTTCGGCACGATGCGAATCGCCATGAACGCGGCGAAGACGCCGACCGCGACCTGCGAGAAGTTCACGACCTTGCCGAGCCGGGACATGATGGTGAGCAGGACCCCGAACAGCGCGAACGTGCCGCCTGCCGTGAGCCCCGCCGTCATTGCGAGCAGTGGGTTCATTGTGCTCCCTTGGAGGAATAGGACGAAGATTCCGGGTGCCGGGCGACCATGAAGGCCGCCCGGCACCCGGAACCTCTCAGCCGATCAGCTGCTAGGGACGGTGGTGTTCACCCAGCCGTTGTCGGTGCCGATGAACCACGGGCCGAGCGAGGTCCACTCGCCGCTGTTCGCCTCGATGACCAGCGGCCACGTGGTGGCGTTCGCCTGGTGCGAATCGCCGGGACCGAACATCCACTTGTCACCGGTCATGCCGCCGGTGTCGAAGCCCTCGGTCATGCCCTTGGCCGCCTCGGTGAACGCCTCGCGGGTGATCTCGGCGTCGGGGTCCATCTCGTTCTCCAGGATGTGGATGAACGCCTTGGCCGCCAGGTAGCCGCCCTGCGCGAAGGAGGTCAGACCGATGTTGTTCTTCTCCATCAGCGCACGCCAGTCGTCGTTCGAGGGATCCTCCGGATCGCTCCACGGCGAGAACTCGGCCGGCACGTGCACGTCGCCGGCGTAGACGAGCGTGTCGACGAACTCCTGGGAGTAGGTCGAGGGCTGCGCCAGCACGGGCAGGTCGATGCCCTGGTTGGTCGCCTCGGAGAGGAACTGGCTGGCCGCCGCGCCCGCCTCGGCGATGAGGATGGAGTCGCACTTGTCCTTGTTGATCTGCGCGACGTTGCCGGCGTAGCTCGACTGGCCGCGAACGAGCGAGTCGTCCCACAGGGCCAGCTCCTTGCCGGTCTCGTCCGACCAGGCATCCCGAGCCTGCTCGGTAGCGGCGCGGCCGGCGGCATCGTCCGCAACGGTGAAGGCGCAGATCTTCTCGAAGCCGAGCGTCTCGCTGCCGTTCCAGAGCGAGGCGAACATGTCGAAGTAGGGGCCCGGGTCCACTGGAGCGATGTTCGGCGTCGCGAAGCAGAACGGATCGACGCCCACGCCCTGGATGGAGACGATGTTGTTGTCGACCCAGGTCTTGTTGTTGACCGAGCAGTCGAGAATCGACGAGCTGCCGACGAGCGCGACGGCGCCGCTGTTGAGCGCGTCGCGCGCCGCGGTCGAGGAGGCGGCCGGATCGGCCTTGTCGTCGAAGGTGTCGAGCTCGATCGGACGGCCGTTGAAGCCGCCGTTCGCGTTGTACTCGTCGAACACGGCCTGCGCGGCCGGAGGCGCCTCGGGGAAGTACAGCATCGAGGCCAGTGCGGCGACCTTGATGGGCTCACCCGTGGCCGCGTCGCCACCGCCCGTGTCGCCACCGCCGCCGTTGCCTCCACCCGAGCAACCGGCGAGGACCAGGGCGGCAGCCGCGACCGGCACCACCAGAGCCTTCATGTGAAGCTTCTTCATCATGCTCCTTTCAACATCATTGTTTTCGGAGACCACCGGCGCCACCGCGAGCTTGAGGCCGTGCGAAAGTGCCGGGGTGTTCCGCTTTCACGGTACAAGTATCGTAGCGCGCATCTTTGCTACACAGTGAAGACGTTGTTGACTGTCAGCGCACCAAGCGATCCGGGGCCTGAAAAACGGCGTGTTTTCAATGATCTCGTGACCGTATCGTTAGCTTTCCGCGGCGTTCGGGGAGCAGCGAACAGGTCTCGGCGAGCGGCGAACGGCAGTGGGGCCCGGGTCGTCGCGACGACCCGGGCCCCACTGCGATCGCGAGCGATCAGTCGGCCCGGCTCCTGCGGCGGCGACTGATCACGAGACCGGCCCCGCCGAGGCCGAGCAGCACGATCGCCGCGATGACGATCCCCGCGATGCCGGCCCCGCCCGTCTTCTCGAGATCCTCCGGGGGGACTCCCTCGAAGACGTTGGAGACGAGCGCGTGCGCGCCTTCGGCGGTGATGACGATGCCGACTCGGCTCGCGCCCTCCGACTCCTCGCCGCCCACGGTGACGGTGGTCGACTCGGCGCCGCGCGTCGAGGTCTCGGTCAGGGTGCACTCGGCGCCCTCGGGCAGCTCGGTCTCCCGATGCTGCTCGCCGGCCCGCATCTCGAAGCCGCGGCGGATCTCGTCGTCCATTCCGTTCGCGAGGCACACGAGCTCGAACTCGAAGACCGCGCTCCGCTGCTCCTCGCGCACCGCGTGCTCGTTGCTGCTGAGCACCGCCTTCTCGACGATCAGCTCGCCGAGCGTGTAGGTGTTCCGCAGCTGGAGGTGAGCCGCTCCCCCGCCGCTCTCGCGGATGAGGATCTCGGCCGAGAGGCCGTCGGTCGCGGGCATCACGCCGGGAGCGGGCTCGATGGAGCGGCCGCTCTCGCCGTGGGCGCCGACCTCGCCGGACTCCCGGGCGATGCAGTCCGCACCGATCGGGATGCCCGAGATCCGAACCGCGGTGCCGTCGCCCGGCACCAGCACGGTCGAGGAGTCGCCCAGGTCGAGCGGCACGCGCTCGGGGTCGGCGACGCCGCTCGGCACGGTGCAGGCGAGCTCCACGGGGAAGAGCTCGGGCGCGTTGCCGGCCCCCTCTCCCAGGACCTCCTTCGAGATCTCCAGCGAGCCGGTCTTCACCGTCACGCCGGCGCGCTGGGGCGCGGCGGGCAGGTTGACGCGGTTGCCGACGGTGTCCCAGGCGATGACGCCGTTCTGGTTCCAGGCGAACTGGGGCGTGGCGAACTGCTCGAGGGTCGGCTGCAGGCCCTCGGGCGCGTTCTGCACGACGCGGTTCACCGTCTCGAACTCGACCACGACGTTGCCGGCCGGCTGCAGCGGCTCGCTCGACATGTCGACGTTGACGCGGAAGCCCGCGATGTCGGCGATGTCGCCCGTGTAGCCGGCGAGCGGCACCCACACGTTCGCCGGGTTGGCGACGGCGTCGGAGCACTCGGGATCGGACACCCAGAGCGAGCTGCCCGGGGTGGGTCCCACGCAGGCCTGCGGGTTGGTGGTGACGTCGATGGTGTACGTCGCTCCGGCGGGCAGGCCGGAGAGGGTGAAGACGTCCGCCGGCGAGGTGCCGGCGAGCACCGGTCGGAAGGTGGAGGTGCGCGGCGCGCCTCCGGCGAGCATCTGGTCGCCCGGGCCCGGCATCATGTCGACGATGGTCATCCTCGACAGGGCGTTGGTGCCCGAGTTGATGTGCTCCAGCTTCCAGGTGTCCGTCGCGCCGACAGCGGTGTACGAGGCGCATGGGTTGCGCGTGTAGTCGCTGCCGATGGGCAGGTAGTTGCCGGGGGCGCACTCGGCACCCGTGCGCACGTCGAGCGCGCCGCTGACGAGGTGCTCGCCGAGCGTCTCGGCTGGCTCGCCGTTCACCGTCTTCACGGCGCCGATCACGGTGCCGGCGCGGGGCTGCACGAAGTTGGTGTTCGAGCACTCGCCCTCCTCGCCGGGCTGCCGCGGATCCTGACCGAAATCGGTCGGCTGCGTGCAGGTGGCGAGCGGCACGCCCGTCTCGACGACGACCTCGTTGGTCGCGCGCTCGCCCGTGGGCAGCGGCTGCAGGATGAGGCCGAGACCGATCGTCATGGTCTCGCCGGGCTCCATGCGGGAGCCGGCCGGCCACTCGAAGACGAGGTCCCGCCCATCGGTCGAGATGCTCACCCCGATCTCGGCGGGGTCGGCGGTCAGCCCGCTGACGCCGCTCGCACCGGGCGTGCTCGTGAAGGTCGGCTGCTCGCCGTCCCAGTTCAGCGTCTCCGGCATCGCGTCGGTGACCCGCGTGATCGGCAGGTAGCTGGTGCCGGTGTTGGTGAACTCCAGGCTCCAGGGCAGGCTCACGAGCGGATCGACCTGGTGCGTGCCCGTGTCGTTCGGCGCGCGCTTCACGACGCGGATCGCGTTCGTGCCGTCGGAGAAGTCGACCTCGGCGTCGGCGGCGTCCTCGGCGAGCGGCAGGTTCGGATTGACCGCCTCCGCGCGGCCGGTGTTCTCCTCGCTGTCGTCTCCCCAGTCGACCGCGACATCGTCGCGCAGCTGCACCGTGAAGGGCAGCGTCGCGGTGCCCCAGGAGGCGCTCCACGAGGCGGCGCCCGCCGGGAAGAGCCCGTTGCCGGTCGTCCGCGAGAAGGTCACCGCCACGCCCTCGATGTCTGCGAGGTCGCCGATGTATCCCTCGAACGGCACCCAGTCGCCACCGACGAGGATCTCGAACGCCGCCGCGTCGGCATCCGTCGGATGGGTCGGGGAGCCGAAGGAGACGAACCGGAAGCGATCCCAGAAGCCCGCCGTGTCGTCCTCGATGCGCAGCGTGCTGAGCGGCGCGGTCGAGCCGTCCGGGTCGGCCGTCAGCCGCACGTTCACCGGGGCGTCGGGATCGGTCTCGGTGATCGTCCGATCGCTCGTGCCGCCGTGATCCACCGCGATCTGCTTCTGCAGGTTCACGGAGATCTGCGCGCTGGTGAGCTCGACCACGGCATCGCCGGTGTCGGTCGGCATGTTGTCCGGGTTCACCACCGCGTCCCAGCCGCGCGAGATCGCCTCGTTCGGCACGCTGACGGAGCTGCCCAGGGTGCCGCCCTCGACGGGGTCCCCGCTCAGACGCTCGGTCTGGCGCAGCTGCACGTCGAGATGCACGACGAGGTTGTCGCCGGTGACGATGCGGTTGCCGTTGCGCGCGGGGTCGGTGCCGGAGTAGGTCACGGCGACGCCGATCGCGTCCGGCAGCGCCGCGACGAACGCCGCATCGGCGTCCCTCGCCTGCTGCAGGGTGAAGACCTGGGTCGTGCCGGTCGCGGTGCCGTCGTAGAGCCACAGCTCCACCGTGCTCTCGGCGGCGTCGATGTAGGCCGGCAGCGCCTCGAAGGAGACTCCCGTCAGGTTGAAGCGGTCGAAGTGGTTGCCGTCGGGCCCCGCGACCTCGGCCGCGAAGTCACGGCCTTCGAAGGGACTGCGATCCATGTCGAAGTCCGGAGCGGGGCTCAGCTGGTGCGTCGAGGTGTCGGTCACCCGGATCTTGCCGAGCTTCATCGCGCCTCGGGAGCCGGCCGGCATCGTCGACGAGTTGTAGGTCGTCAGCGTGTAGCGGGCCCGCGGGTAGTCCTCCTGGGCGAGCTCGCCCGGATTCGGGGCGACCATCTCGATGCTGCCGGCGGCGGGCGCCGCCGCATCGAGCGGGAGCGGGCGCACCTGCTTCGTGAGCGCGACGTTGGCGATGCCGTCGAGCAGCTGGATCGTGTCGTTCGCGGTCTCCGTCGCCGGGGCGCCGTCCTCGGGGGTCGCGGTGATGCCGAAGACGTTGTCGATGCAGCCCGCGGTGCCGCAGTTGAAGGTCGTGCCGCTCTCCTTCACCCACTTCACGGGATCGCTCGCGGGCCGCGCGGTCTCGCGCAGCTGCCAGTCCAGCCGGAAGGAACGGGTCTCGGCGGAGGCGGCGATGCCGCTGCCCACCGCCGGGGCGGTCAGGTCGCCGGCGTCGGCCGCCGCCTGCCGGGCCGCGGTGTTCTCCGCGAGCACCAGGCGCACGCCCAGGGTGCTCTGCTGCTGCGTCGCCGTCAGCGCATGGCCCGCGAAGCCGTCAGCGTTCATCCAGCCGCCCGCGGGGGCGGTCACCGAGGTCCAGCTCGCGCCGTCCCAGAGCTGGACGTCGGTCACGACGTCCCAGCGCAGCATGGGATCGACCGTGTTGTTCGAGCCGCCGGCCGCGAAGCGGATCGGGCGGATCTGCGTCAGGTTGAAGGCCTCGAAGACGGTGCCCGCACCCGTCGCCGTCGGAACGGCGGGATCCTGCAGCTGCACGGTCGCGTAGCCGCTCCGGGTCACGGCCCACTCCTGGATGGTCCAGGAGGAGGCGCCCGACTGCGAGACGAGCGAGTTGTGCGCCCAGTCCTTGTGCACCCACAGGCCGCCCGGGCCGGGACCGGTGCCGCCTTCGGTGCCGCGGATCCCGACGCTCTCGCGGTCGTCGTCCTCGCCGGTGACGACGCGGTCGTCGAGCCGGCCCTCGGCCTCGGCCGTGGCGACGTTCTCGTAGCGCACGGGGGTGTCGAAGGTGCCGCCGGTGGGCGCGCCGTCGCTGCGCAGCGCGCTGCGCGCGGTGAAGGCGATGTTCGGCTTCACGTAGCTGATCTGGGAGAAGCCGGCCGCGTTGGTGTAGACGAAGCGCAGGCCGGTGGCGCCGGCCGGCACCGCGATCGGGGTGTTCTCGTCCGGGTTGTCCGCGAGCGTCGTCCAGGTGACGCCGTCGGCTCCGAGCACCTCGATGCGCAGATCGGCCTGGACGACGGGGTCGTCGCCGTTCACCGGGCGGCTGATCGGGGGCAGGATCTCGGCCGCGTCGAAGGCGTCCCAGAAGGTGCCGGCCCCGCCGAAGACGTCCTCCACCACGATCTCGGTCGGCTTCGTGCGCCCGCCCGAGGTCTGCACGCGGGTGTCGAGCTGCACGACCACGCCCTGGCCGGGCAGCACCGTTCCCGGCCCGACCCGCTTGTCGATCGCCACGTCGATGCTGGGGGCGACCAGCGAGAGGTTCGCTCCCGCATTGTCCGTGTCGTCGTCGAGCCCGGTCTTCTCACCGGTCACGTCGATCGTGTTGCGGAAGGGGCCCGCCGTGCCGCCCGCGGCGACGAAGTCCTCGTCGGAGCTCGTGGCCAGCAGGTACCGGACCTCGCTGAAGGCGCCCGGCTCGATCGCGCCGACGAAGGCGAGCTCGAAGCCGGTGACGTCCGCGGGCGCCGCCGGCAGCGGATCGCCGGCCGCCACCGTGACGACCGTCGGGCCTCCGGGGTGCTGCCAGGTGAGCTCGGCGCTCGTCGCACCCGCGGGCCAGATCGCGGCCGGATCGCCGGCTGCGAAGCCCGCGAAGGAGAGCTCGTCGCCGAAGAAGCGGCTGTCGGATCCGGCGCCGGGCTCGGCGATGACGAGGCGGTCGAGGGTGGTGCTCTGCGGCACGCCGGCGTTGATCGCGCGCAGCACGACGCCCACCGTGTCGCCGGCGGTCACCCCGGTGAGGTTCGTGGTCTCGGAGCCGTCCGGAAGGGTGTGGAAGCGCTTCTGCGCCGAGACGTCGATGCGCTGCGGCCCGACCGCGAAGGGCGCCTCGGCGTCCTTCGAGACGGACGGCTGATCCGGCACCTCGACGGTCGCGCGCACGTCGTTCGAGATCGTGTAGCCCGCGGAGATCCCGGCGCCGGTCGAGCGGTGGGTCGCCCGCTGCAGGGCCGCGAAGCCCTGCGAGACCGAGGCGCCCGGGGGGACCGAGCCGGTGTAGCCGAGGCGCACACCGGCGATGTCTGCGTTGTCGAGCCCGCTGTTCCAAGCGGTCCAGTTCCAGCTCGCGCCGTCGAAGTGGTAGACCTCGACCGAGGCCGCGGTCGCGCCCGCGGGAAGGTTCGTCGTCGGGTCGCCGGCGAAGCCCGCGAAGTCGACGTAGTTGAAGGGGTTGGCGTCCGCGAGCGAGGTCGCGCCGTCCGGCGCGAGAGCGGGGTCGGCCGGATCCTGCAGCCGCAGCGCGCTCGCGGGCACGTTCGAGGCCTGCGTGGCGCCGATGGTCAGATTCGAGACCGCGCCGGGCTGATAGCCCTGCGAGGCGGGGGTCCAGGTCTTCGTCGGCGTCACGTCCACCGCGACGGGGTTGTCGACCGAGATGATCGCGGTGTCGGAGACGCTGAGCGGAGTGAGGCCGGCCATCGCGGAGAAGGTCGCCCGGTTGACGAGGTCGGTGCGCAGGATCGGATCGTTCGGCGAGAGGTCGCTCGGAACGGTGAGCACGTACTCGAGCACGCCCGTGTGGCGAGTCGACATGCCGAGCCCGCTGTCGTTGCCGGTGCCCGCCTGAACGGGGAGCGCGACGCCGACCGTGATGGTGAGGTCCTCGGAGCCGGATCCCAGCGTGCCGGACGCCGGAACCGCGGTCGACGGCCCGGCGGCGATGCCGGGCAGATCGAGGGTGATGCCCGTCGGCGATCCGCCGACGACCGCGGTGAGCTCGCTGATCCGCCATCCGGCGAACGCGGCGGGGAGCTCGTCGACGACGCGCACGGGCGCGTCCGCGTCCTCGTCGTTCACCCGGAACTCGACGCGGTAGACGACGGAGTCGCCGGGCCGCAGGTCGCGCTTGGCCTCCTGGCCGTCGACGGTCTTCACGAGCAGCAGCGATGCGCCCTCCATCGCGGAGGCGGAGACGATCCCGCTTCCGCTCGCGATCATCGCGGTTCCGAAGAGCAGCGCGGCGAGCCCGCCTGCCACCCACTTGCCGAAACCGCGCGCGACGCGCGCCGAGCGGCTTCCGCCCCGGTCTCGAATCACTCCCGAACGCAGTGCCATTCCCCGTTTCCTCCCCAGGATGCGGGCCCGACCTCGCGAGATCGGACCCTGAAATCTGTACCCGACTCCCGCACCGGGGTACTCCTTGGGGGGACTCAGTGCAGGAGTCGGGCACGCATAACACGGGGAAACGCCCGAATCGTGACGCGCGTTTGCGGAGATTTCTCGAAAAAACTTCGAGAGCACGCCCGAACGGCCGCGAGACGGGCCCCGATGTGCGGCAATCGGGGAAGTAATCGATACTAGGTGCGCGGGTCAGAATCGGGTGGCGTGGCGCGCGGCGTTGACTCTGGCATCGCGCGCTGACGGTCGCGAACGGGAACGGGCGGGCCGTTGCGGTGTGAGAGCGTGCGGGATCGCACGGCGAGGGGCTCGTGGCGACTGTCGGTGCGTGCTGTGACGCCCAGGGACCCCTGGGGAGGCCTATGCGGGCGCCAGCCCGGCGGCTGTAGCGACGCGGAGCTTGCGGAGGTTGTGGCAGATCGTGTGGAGTAGCCATTCGCCTTGGGCGCCGGCGAGTCCGCGTAGCCGGAGCTGTCCGGCGTTTTGCCGGGTCTTCATCTGCCCGAACGCGGGTTCAACGATGGCTTTGCGGCGCGCGTAGTCGGTGCGGCCCTGCTCGGTGCGCAGCGCGTGCGCCATCCGCTCCCGCCGGCTCGCGTCCTCTGGGGCCGGGTCCGGGGCGCCGGCGGTAGGGAAGCTCTCGCCGTGACGTTGCCGTCCCGTCGCGATCAACACCTGTGCGTCCAGATCGTCGGCGGCTTCGAGGTTGGCTTCCGAGCAGTAGCCCGCGTCAGCGAGGACGACCTCTGGGGAACGCTCGATTCCTGCCGCGTCGAGGTTCCGTAGGGTCTGCTCGGCCATCGGGACGAACTGCTGGATATCGGTGGCCTGCTGGGTGACCTCGGCGCTCAACACGATCTGGTGGCCCTCATCGACAACGGCCTGCGCGTTGAACGCGTAATCGAAGCCGCGGACCGTCTTCATCATCCGCGCCTCAGGATCGGTGAAATTGCGTTGCGCTTTCGGCTTCGGCGCCGCCGTGTCCACCGCAGTCGCGACGGCCGCGTCGGCCTGCTCAGGGGGCTGACCGGCGGCGTCGGCCTTCTTCCGCGCCACGGCTGCCGCCTTCTCGGCGGCGTCGGCCTCGATCGCGTCCTTCGCGGCACGTAGTTTTGCCAGGCGCCCCTCACGGCGGGCCAGCTCCGGGGCGACCTCGTCCCCGCGCCGGTCCTGGCCGAACTGCTGATCCTCGGCCTCATCGACCGCCTCCGCCTCGGCGAGCAGCGCAGCGACCTCGGCTTGGAGCTGATCGATCTTCGGCACGATCCGGTCATAGCTCATCGCCTTATGCCGCGACGCGTTCGCAGCCAGCTTCGTGCCATCCAGCGCGACCCGCCCCAACCGCACCAGCCCCGCCTCCGCGCAGACCCGCAGCACCTGCAGGAACAACCCCGGCAGGGCATCCAGGTGACGCCGACGAAACCGGGCCAGCGACCGGTAGTCGGGCGCCTGGTTGCCCGACAGCCACCGGAAGGCGATATCGCGCTTGCAGCGCCGCTCCAACTCACGAGACGAGGTCACGCCCGTCGCGTACGCGAACAGCAGCAGCTTCAACATCATCCGCGGGTCATACGGAGGCGCACCCGAGGCGGACGCGTACGACGCGTAGACCGGCGTCAGATCCAAGAGCTCTTCGACGACCTCGGAGATGAACCGGGCCTCATCATCCTCGTCCAGCCAGTCATCCAGACTCGGCGGGAGCAGGAAACACTGCCCCTGGTCATACCCACGGAACGTCTTGCCCGCACCCGCCGGTGCAGCCGATCCCGGCGCCCGCGCCTCACCCGGCTCGACCTCGAACAGACCCTCCAGGCTGGCAGTCACCGTCATGAATCGATTCTCCCAGCACCCCGCGCTATCCACCGGATTCACCCCGGCGCGTTAACGGAAGGATCTGACCCACGCACCTAGGACGACCAAGTTGGTGGATTGTTCATCGAGAGCCTGCTGAGCCGCGTCGGCTGCTGCCTGCGACTCTTCCATTCGCTGCGAAGCGAGCTGCTTGAGTCGATCGCGTTCGTCTCGCGCGACCGCGGCTTGATCGCTGAGCGACTGTGCCGCCCCGCGCGCGACGGTGGCATCAGCGAACGCATCGCGGTTTCGCTGCAGAAGTTTGTCAGCCCTGCCCAACCTGCTCAGCAGCTGGTCGGCGTCACCGGCATCGGAAAAGAACAATCGCAACGACGTGTCGTCGCCACCCGATCGATACATCTCCGCTGCAACGCGGCCCGCTCGTTCCGAGGCAGTCGCTGCGACGGCGGCCTGGGCATCGGCCTGGGACTGGAACTCATCCGCCCGCGCAACAGCAGCAAAGTACTCCTCCTCCGCGACGAAGAATTCTTGAGACGCTTCCTCTGCTGCTGCCTGCGTCCGTATGACGTTGGCGTTCAGTGTTGCGATGAACCCTTGAATGCGCGAGATCTCGGTGGCTTTCGCGGCTTCATTGTCGCGGGCGCGCTGCACATCGTCCCAGGACGGATACGTGGCAGCGAAGGCCGGAGCAGCCACCCCGAGCGACGCCGCGGCGAGCAGCCCGAGCGCGCCGATGCGCACGAAGCCCCGCCGCCCCAATGTGTGTCTGACGCCCGCATCGCGTCGCGGTCCTTCAAGTTTGCGTAGTTCTTCTGCGGATGGTGCACACCCGCAGTCGACAGCGGGAAGCGCCACCGGCGGAAGGTAGCGGGACATTGGACTCCTCGTGCGACGGGTGACGATAGCGGGAAACGTTCGCTACCCTTACACCGATCATCCAGCGCGCTTGTCCAGACACGCCGAGCAACTGCAGTTGGCGATACCTACCAGGTGTGGTTCACAGGAAAGTCTCGGATGCAGATCTTGTACTCTGTCCTGAAGTCATCACGATCACGTAACGAGCCCTGCGGCAGGAAGGCGCGAGTGAACATTCTTCGCGACGGCACACGCACGCAGGGCGCGACCCTCTGGCTCGTCACGCTCGTGTCGCTCTTCGTGCTCGCCCTTCTGGCGATGCATGCAGGGGGCGAGGGCGAGCACAACGTCGCAGGCTCGTCGGAAGTGTCCCTTTCGCAGAGCATTATGGAGAACCCGATATTGTCCTCCGTATCGGACGGTTCTTCTTCCGTTGCTGAACCCTGCGATTCAAATTGCTCATCCCACATGGGTGACCTGTTTGCGTGCATGGTTGTCGCGGTCTGCGCGTTCGTCGCTGCCTTAGGCCTCGGGCTCGCACGGGCGTCGCGGCGATTCTGGCTGTCGACACGTCTGGTTCCCCCTTCAGGGACGGGTTTCCGTGCGCGGGTGCTCCTTCACAGCGCACCAGATCTTCACGTCCTCTCGATCAGTCGGACCTGAGCACACCCGTTTTCGTCACGGTGCTCGTTACCGCCCCACGCCGCGTATTTTCAGGCGGCGTGGCGGCGTGAGTCAAGACCGGTCTGCCTCATGATCCTCGACCGTGTCACGAGTGATCCGCTACCTGGATCCTCTCGCTTTTCTTCCGCGCCGGTGCGCGCGACTTAGTCTCCTTCCGGAATCACAATGCCCTCATCGTCAGACCCGTCCATGCCCGCTACCTCGCCGACCCGCCGAAGCATCAGGGAGAGCGAAAAGGAGCGCCGGAGATTTTCGCCATCAGCGCTACCCCACCCTCCGCTCGCCGTGATGCGTCGTTCGTCGTTCCGGCGACAAATTGTGTCGGCGACCGCGATGTCGTCCGCGGTGGCGCTAGCGCTAAGTTTCGCTCTTCCCGCCAGCGGCGCCTCATTCCCGGCATCGGTGTCGAGCGACACGGTGGAAGCAAGTGGCTCCGACGGCGAGGCCCAATCGCTTGACCTCGACATCCAGGTGACAGGCGCACCCCTCGATCGGGGAACGTACGTCAGTGCGAGCGCGATCACGACGGGAGTGTATGCGCAGACAGCATCCACATTCGTCAACTACAGCGGCGCGATACAGTGGCCCTTTCTGACCGGAGTTCCGATCAGCAGCGGGTTCGGATGGCGCGAATCACCGTGCCCTGGTTGCCCGCAGGATCACAACGGGATCGATATGAACCCGGGCGCCGGCTCGGCGATCCAAGCGGTCGCCGATGGCGTCGTACGGGAAGCGTCAGCCAGCGACAGCAGCCAGTGGGGCGTGTACGCGATCATCGACCACGTCGTCGACGGGGAGAAAATCAGCAGCCTGTACGCACACATGGCAGTCGGGACGCTGGCTCTCCGGGCCGGTGATTCGGTCAGTGTCGGTGACCTCGTCGGCAAAGTCGGCGATACCGGACTGAGCGGAGGCCCCCACCTACACCTCGGTATGATGCGTGCCGACGGCACCTACATCGACCCCTACGCGTGGCTGTCGGCAAAGGTGAAGCCGTGAACGTCGGCGGGCTGATGTTCACGGCGGGCATTCCCAGCCCCTCCATCAGTTCTATCGATCTCGGCGTATTCGAGCTTCGCTTCTATGCGCTCTTCATCATTCTCGGGATTGCGATCGCCACGTGGCTGGCTTCTCGGCGCCTCGAACGACGAGGTGGCGCCCGCGGCGTTGTCGTCGACATCGCGCTGTGGGCAGTCCCTTTCGGAATCGCCGGTGGACGTGTTTACCATGTGATCACCCATCCCAACGACTACTTCTACCCGGGCGCTGATCTGTGGCGCGTGCTGTATGTCTGGGAGGGGGGACTCGCCATCTTCGGTGCCGTCCTCGTCGGGGGCGCTGCCGCGATGATCGGATGCCGCATTGCCGGAATCCGGTTCCTGTCCTTCGCCGACGCACTCGCACCGGCCATGCTCATCGCGCAAGCAGTAGGTCGGCTGGGGAACTACTTCAATCAAGAGCTCTACGGCTTTCCCACCACTCTCCCGTGGGGGCTTCAAATCGACCCGCAGAGCGCCGCTTTCCCGGAGGGTTTGCCGCCGGGCACGCTTTTTCACCCGCTCTTTCTGTACGAGATGTCGTGGAATCTCGCAGGCGCCGCGACCATCCTTCTTCTGGAGCGTCGCTATCGCCTGAGGTGGGGCAGGGCGCTCGGCGTCTACCTGCTCATCTACGGCACGGGCAGGGCATCGTTCGAATCCATTCGGATCGACCCCACCGAGCTCGAAATCTGGGGCGTCAAGATAAACGTACTGACGGCGCTCGTCGTGGCGATCGCCGGTGTGTTTCTCATCGTGATCCAAGCGGCCCGCCACCCGGAGCCCGAATTGAGTGTTTACCGAAAGGGGCGCTCACCGGAAACCGCTCCGAGCGACCACGAGGATGGCCACACCCTCGAGAGCGACGGAGAACCCCACCGCTCAGCCAGCGTAGCGTCCGACTCCGACCCTCGCGTGGCAGGCGACAACCACACCGGACCATGACCACACCGGTCCCGCTGGAGGCGGTGCGCCCGCGCCACGCGAAGTGGGCGCCCCGATATGCCTTCCCGCAGACTCTGGCTCTTGGCGCACTGGGGGGTTCTCTCACGACGCTCGCGTTCCCGCCCGTCGGGTCTTGGCCCTTCGCTCTCGTGGGCGTGGCGCTGCAGATCTGCGTTCTGACGGCACCACGGATGACCCGTGCGCTGGCGGGAGCCGCGGCGGGAGCGACATGTTTCTGGGGTATTCACATTGTCTGGTTGACGACCTATCTCGGTCCCGCACCCTGGGTAGCACTCGTCGCGCTACAGGTGCTCATGTCGGTGGCCGCCGCCGCAATCATGATCGCCGGGTGGCGGACGATTGAGGAGCGGATCCCGGGAGATATCTCCCGGATGGTGGTAGTCCCCGTGATGGTGGGAGCGGCATGGGTCGGGCGCGATTTCGTTACCGGGAACTGGCCGTATGGTGGCTTCGCCTGGGGCCGACTCGCCTACAGTCAGGTGGACGGGCCAATGCGCGACCTACTGCCGTGGGTCGGGGTTGCCGGAACCACTTTCGCTGCCGTCGTGATGAGCACGATGCTCGTGCAGGTGGCACGCTCGCGCAGAGTTGGGCACGCATCCGCTCCCCTCGTTCTTCTCGCCGCTCTCGTGGCCGTGCCCTCTTTCTCCTTCAACGAAACAGGAAGTATGCGAGTCGGCGCGGCGCAGGGCAACTCGGACGCCGGCATCTTTAACGCCAGTGCGCCGGGGAGAATCTTTGCGGATCATGTGCGTGCAACGCAATCGCTGTATGACGAAGATCTCGATCTTCTGGTGTGGCCCGAGAATTCTGTTGATGTTGACGTCGCGCGAACCGCCGAGGTTCAAGCCACGCTCGACGGCATCGCCGATCGGGTGAGCGCGCCTATCCTTTTCGGCACGCTCACGGTAGACGACGATCAGGTCTTCAACAGCGCACTCGTCTGGCGCGCGGGCGTGGGAGTAGTCGAACAATATGACAAGAGGTACCCGGTCCCTTTCGCCGAATACCTTCCGGACCGTGCAGCTTGGTCAAGCCTCCTGCCGTTCGTTCCGTCGCTGATTCCTGTCGATATGACCCCGGGAACGACAGCCGCCACCGTCCAGGTGAACGGCGTCCCGATCGGTCTGGCACTCTGCTTCGATATCGTCTCCGACCAACTCGTCCGGGAAACTATCGCTACGGGAGCCGAGATTCTGATCGTCCCGTCCAATAATGCTGACTTCGGGGATTCAGCTCAGGGTGAGCAGCAGCTCTCCATCGCGCGCGCCCGCGCGATGGAGACGGCTCGATCCGTGGCGAACGTGTCTACCGTGGGATCATCCGCGATCATCGGGCCCGACGGCGCAGAGATCGCCACGATGGCACCATTCACAAGCTCCGCCATGGTCGCCGAAGCGCCGCTATCCGACTCGGTCACTCCAGCGATGGCGGTAGCACCATGGTTCGACCGGCTCGGCGTGGGCGTCCTCGTTCTGCTATTCGCGGCGGGTGCGGTGGCTGGACTCTCGTCGAAGTCATCCCGCCGGAGCACGATTCCGCTGAGGCACTTATGATGCGTGACTCGCTACCACGATGCCTGCGCCGATTTGAAGGCGCCGTGAACGTGACGCACGTACCAAATGGCGAGGTCCGTACCGGCACGTGCGCCCGCGCTCGCCTAAAAGTGCGGTGTGCCCTGAACCGCCAGCGGCGCGGCCCGACTCGGTCGCACCAACTGTTCGTGTCGGCACATTTGATCGCCGAGGTGCAGCACTTGTCGCCGCAGCATGTTGGTGCTGCAAAACCCCCACAAGCGAGGAGGCCATATGGACACGCCGCGTAGAGAGCCCACCCAAGAAGAATTCCAGAAGCGTTTCCGCCGCCGCCGGATATATCTCCGCGCAGGTCAAGTGATCATGATCGGTGGAGCAGTGGTTGGCATCATCCACTGGCTTGCGCATTTGGAAGCTTTCGGGCCAGCTCAACCGGAAGGTTGGGTCGACCTCGCCGCAGGCTATCCTGCTGCCGCGCTGCTGGTGATCGTCGGGGCAATGGTGTCCAGCCGCAAACCGTCTTGAGGCCTCGGGCGCCGGGTCACTGTCCTTGCATCTGAAGGGTGCGCCTCACGCCTATGGGTGTCCATCCGCCGAACTCGCTTCGCGCGGCTCGCGGCTGAGCACACTGCGCCGCGTCTGCCGCGCGATACGCGGTTGGAGAGACGGAGGGGTGGGGCGATGTTGGCGCGCGGTGTCAGGCAGACCGCCGCCGTGCTTCCGCCTGGTGGGAATTCAGGACCGCACGAGTCGCGCGATGGCGTCGGTGGCTTCTTTGATCTTTATGTCTGCCTCGTCGCCGCCCGCGCGCGCGGCATTGAGGACGCAGTGCTTGAGATGATCGTCGAGAAGACCGACGGCGACGACCTGTAGCGCGCTGGTGAGAGCACTGATCTGCGTCAAGATGTCGATGCAGTACTTCTCGTCCTCGATCATCTTGTGCACACCCCGGGCTTGTCCCTCGATGCGCTTCAGCCGGTTGAGGTACTTGGACTTGTCGGTGATGTAGCCGTGCCCGGCGGGTTCGTGAGCGAATTCAGGCTCGTGAACGGGGTCTCGGGTGGTGTTCGACATGGCAGGGCCTCTCTAGCGGTTCAGGACGGCGCGGACGGATGCCTCGGGCTGCAGGTCGAGGCGCCGGAGGAGTTGGGCGTTGAGGGCGACGACGATCGTCGACAGCGACATCAGGATCGCGCCGACCGACATCGGCAGCACGAATCCGATCGGGGCGAGCACGCCGGCGGCGAGCGGGACCGAGAGCAGGTTGTAGCCAGCGGCCCACCAGAGATTCTGCTGCATCTTGCGGTAGCTCGCTCGCGACAGCTCAATGACCGATACCACCGAGCGCGGGTCGGAGCTGGCGAGGATGACTCCGGCGGAAGCGATCGCGACGTCGGTGCCGGCGCCGATGGCGACGCCGACGTCGGCCTGCGCTAGGGCGGGGGCATCGTTCACGCCATCGCCCACCATCGCGACCTTGCGTCCGCCGTGTTGCAGTTCGGCGACCTTGGCTGACTTGTCTTCGGGGCGGACGCCCGCGAAGTACCGGTCGATGCCGAGTTCGCCCGCGACCGTCCGCGCGACGGCATCTGCGTCACCGGTGATCATGACGACCTCGACCCCGAGGGCGTGCAGCGCCTCGACGGCTTCGCGCGATTCGGGGCGGATCTCGTCCGCGAGCCGCAGCCCGCCGATGACCGCGCCGTTCTGCATGACGTGCAGGATGATCGCGCCCTCATCTCGCCACGTGTCGGCGGCGGGGATTTCGGACGCCGCGGCCTCGGTGAGCAGTGCCGGCCCGCCGACCCGGATTTTGGTGCCCTCGACGGTCGCGGTGACGCCGACGGCGGGGGAGGAGTGGAAGCCGGATGCGCGCGGCACGGCGAGGCCCCGGTCCTGCGCGGCGCGGACGATCGCCTTCGCGAGCGGGTGCTCGCTGTCGGCCTCCGCCGCGGCCGCGAGGCGCAGAACGGTGTCGGGCTCGACATCCCCGACCGTCTGCACATCGGTGATAGTCGGCTCGCCCTTGGTGAGGGTGCCGGTCTTGTCGAAGAGCACGGCGTCAATCGTGCGCATGCTCTCGAGCGCCAGGCGGTCCTTGATGAGAACGCCCCCGCGCGCGGCGCGTTCGGTTGCGATCGAGACGACCAGGGGGATCGCGAGCCCGAGCGCGTGAGGGCACGCGATCACGAGCACCGTGATCGTGCGGACGACGGCAGCATCGGGGTTGCCGAGGAGGCTCCAGACGAGCGCGGTGATGACGGCGGAGCCGAGGGCGAACCAGAACAGCCATGCCGCGGCGCGGTCGGCGAGACGCTGTGCTCGCGATGACGAAGCCTGCGCCTCGGTGACGAGCCGTTGGATGCCGGCGAGGGTGGTGTCGTCACCCGTGGCGGTGATCTGCACGCGCAGCCCGGAATCGGTCGCGACGGTACCCGCCACGACCGGGTCGCCCACACCGCGCGACACAGTGCGGGATTCGCCCGTGACCATGGACTCGTCCATGTCGGCGCTGCCGTCGACGATGCGCCCGTCGGCGGGAACGCTGCCACCGGGGCGAACGATCACGACATCGTCAACCCTCAGGTCGGTGGGTGAGACGGTGATCACGTCGTCGCCCTCGACCCGTTCGGCCTCGTCGGGCAAGAGCGCTGCGAGCGAGTCGAGGGCCGAAGTGGTCTGGGCTAGCGACCGCATCTCGATCCAGTGCCCGAGGAGCATGATCACGATCAGCAGTGCCAGCTCCCACCAGAACTCGAGCTCGTGATCCAACAGTCCGAGGCTCGCGCCCCAGGAGGCGAGGAACGCGACAGTGATTGCGAGGGCGATCAGCAGCATCATGCCGGGTGTGCGGGCACGCAATTCGGCGACCGCACCGGTGAGGAACGGGCGCCCGCCCCACACATACATGACGGTACCCAGCGCGGGGGCGATGAATGCGGCGCCCGGGAAGTCGGGCAGCTGGTATCCGACGAGCATCGCAAACATGCTCGAGAACGCCACGACGGGTATGGCAATGATCAGGTTGATCCAGAACAGCCGACGAAATTGCGTTACGTGATCGGCGCCGTGGCCCGCATGTGCCCCGCTGTGTTCTGAGTGTGCGTCGTGCTCTGCCATCTGTCCGGTGTGCTGACCGTGCTCCCCGGGGTGCGTCCCCCCAGGGGCGTGGTCAGAGGTGTTTGAGGTCATGGGCCTTTCCTATCGACAACGTCGTCGCGATCATCGGGTGGAACAGAGTGAGCGAGCGATTCAGCGGGCTTCATCGAGCCCGCATGTCATATCCATACCCGAAACTCGTTCATCGACATGACAACTTCCCCTCCTGGGGGGTCGCCTTTGTTGGTATGGCGACAAGTTCACTGTATACCCCCATTGGGTATGGCGGCCGTGCGCGAGACGCTCTGGCTTGCTACGTACGTGTGACTTAGTACCGCAGCCCCCTACCGGTATGCAACCCCCTCCGTGGATGGGTATGCCCGTTGTAGCGTGCCGCTGGTCGGGCATCCGCCCGGCGGGAAAGGAGCAATGACGATGACCATTACGGGAGACATGCTGCGCACCCACCCGAAGGCCGATGCGAGCAATGCGCTGCTGACGTGTATCGAGGCGTGCGTGGAGTGCGCCCAGTCGTGTGCCGCGTGCGCTGACGCGTGCCTCAGCGAGGACATGGTCGCGGAGCTCACCGAATGCATCCGCAAGAACCTAGACTGCGCCGACGTCTGCGCCGCGACCGCTGCCGTACTGACCCGCCAGACGGGCAGCAACCCCGACACTATTCGTGCGGTCCTCGAGGCGTGCCGAGCCGCGTGCGCCGCTTGCGCGGAGGAGTGCGAGCAGCACGCCGAGATGCACGAGCACTGAAAGATCTGCGCAGAGGCGTGCCGCCACTGCGAGCAGGCCTGCGTCGAGATGCTCGCCGCCTGAGAGCGCGACCGATCGCGCCTCGACCGACGAGAGGCAATCGACGGTACGAATGAGTGAATGATTACGAATGAGTGAATGAGGAGATGATCCGTTTGTCGACGAATCAGAACAACGACCAACAGCGTGACCACAACGAGCACCAGACGGAGCAGAAGTCGCGGATGCAGATGCCGATGTATCTGCGATTCGCGGCGATGATCCTCACCGCGATGGTCGTCATGTATTGGGTGATGTTCGCCGGTTCGTGGGAGTGGGGCCACGTCCGCTTCAGCGAGAGTCGTGTGTTCATGGCGGTCACGATGGGCGGCACCATGGTGTTGGTCATGATCGCCTGGATGCTGAACATGTACAAGAACACGAAAGCGAACATCGCGATCGTCGCAGTCGGGGTTTTGCTGATCGGCGGCGGCATCGCTCTCGACCGCAGCCAGATCACGGTGGATGACACGGACTGGATGAGCGCAATGATCCCGCATCACTCGCTCGCCATCACCCGTTCCGAACGGGCGCAGATTCAGGATGTGCGCGTGTGCGAACTCGCGATCTCGATCAGCGAAGCTCAGCGAAACGAGATCCTCGAGATGGACTGGCTGATCAAGGACATCGAGGAGAACGGCATCGCCGCCACTGTCGCCGAGGCTGAGGCCCGCGAGGTACCCGAGTTCGATCGCGCCGCCGCGCGCCAGTGCCCCGCCGAGTAACTGGCGTAGGAGCCCGACGGGCATGTTACGCCGCATCGCCATCTGAGGCTGAAGCGGTGGTGCTTGCCTAGTCGGAGGAGAGAATGAAAGTCGAGGAACGACGCGATGCTGCCGGAGACTATGAACGTGCTGTCCGTCGTAGTCGGTGTCGCACTGATTCTCGTTGGCCTTCGTGACGTATTCCACACGCTGTTTCACCCCGCCGGCCGCGGAGGGGTGAGCACGTGGGTGATGCGCGGAACCTGGCGGGTATCCCGGTGGCCGAGGGGGAGCCCGTCACCGCTTGCCGGGCCGGTGGGAATCGTCCTGGTCATCGTCGTCTGGGCAGCGCTGCAGGTTTTCGGGTGGACACTGATCTATCTGCCTCAGATGCCGGACGGCTTCAGCTTTGCCCCGGGTATCAACCCGGACCGCTATCCCGATCTCTTCTCGTCGATCTACCTCTCCCTCGTCACGCTTGGGACCCTCGGCTACGGAGACGTCGTCGCGACCACCCCCGCGCTGCGAATACTTGCCCCGCTCCAAGCACTCACCGGCTTCATTCTCTTCACCGCCGCCGTATCGTGGATCATGCAGCTCTACCCCGCGCTGAACCGTCGCCGCACTACCACCTTGCGGACCCGGAGTCTCGTTGAAGGCGGGTTCGTGTCCCGCCTGGAACGCGACGAAGCGTACGAGACCGATGCGCTGGTGATGAACGAAATCGCCTCAGCCCTCGCGCAAACCCGCGTCGATCTCATGCAGAGCGCCGAAACCTACTACTTCGCCGAGAAGGATCGGTCCCTCGCGCTGCCCCAAGCGATGACCACCGGCTGGGGCATCGCGAAAACGGCCAAGAAGAGCCGCATCCCCATCGTGGTGGCCGCCGGAGAGGTGCTCACGGTCGCCGTTTCCGACCTCGCCACCCTGCTGCAGGACGAGTTCTTGCAGCAAGCCGGCGACGACATCCCCGCCATCATTGACGCAATAGCACGCGATCAAGGAGGAACCCGCTCCGCGGGCTGAAAGAAGGCACTTTCCTTGCCCCGCACGAGGCCCGAGCCCGTGGGAACGCCGTGAGAAAGATTGACGAAAGCTCAGGGCCTTCGCAGTACACGGCCGAAAGGTCAAGTCTCGCGGAATGACAGCGAAGCCGGCCTGTTGTGCACGTATGAAAGGTGTTCCTGCTTGGGTGTCGGCGA
>NZ_PQBR01000005.1:0-566 GCF_002911615.1 Microbacterium sp. CJ77
TTGGGTTCAAATCCCACCGTCACCGCCACTTTGAGGCCGGTTTCAGTCTGATTCGATCAGCTGGGGCCGGCCTCAGTTCTGTTCGTTGCGGTTCAGTTGTGGGCACGGCGTGGTCAGGGATTTTCTTCGTTGCGTGGGTCAGCGAATTGGATTTGAGCGAACCGCATTCAGCACGGCCGAGCGCGGTCGAGCAGTTCCTCGAAATCGTGCGTGCCCACGAGCTGCCCACAGAATCTCACGTGGGTGAAATGCCCACCGTCAGTGACTCGAGTCCTGATTACACGCATCGCATCTCCGGCTGGCTCGGTGTGGCTGATCTCACCAGCGGCCCCAATGGTTCTGCTAGCCATTGCTACTGGGGCGGGATCGCCAGGCATGAGGTCGCGCGGCCAGTCCGCGTCACGAGTGAGGTTCCTGTGCGTTGACCCTCACCTGAGCGGAACAGCATCGGCTTGGCTGGCAGCCCCGTATCGTTGACAGGACTTGCCACTGACCCACGAGAGAGAAACCCCGTGAGCCATCATCGTGCCTCCACCGACCAGGAGGGTCGATCACCGGTCAAGTCC